>RQOG01000124.1 GCA_003854985.1 Calditrichota bacterium | reverse complement strand
GCGATCACCGGCACCAGCAGCGAAATTGAAACTGACAGACATTCAGTTTATACTGGTGAGCAAAACATTTGTACCGCCAAAAGATTAAATAATAAGAGCGTTCTGACCTATAATTCCTTATCAGGCGCTTTTATCATCTTCGAACCCACTGAAGCGCAAGGTATAGTGTCGTTTAAAAACACCGGCGGTAGTACGGCATTAATGATGACATCAAAGGGTTACCTGTTTGCTTTTGATCCCTATAAGAATAATGGCACCGCTATTGATGGAAAATCTGAAGTTTCAGGTTTACCAAATTCCTTTAACCTGTCGCAAAATTATCCGAATCCTTTTAATCCAAAAACCACGATCAAATATCAATTGCCGGAAGCAAGCGAAGTGATTCTTACAATATATAATACTCTTGGTCAGAAAATATGTACTTTAGTATCAGAACATCAAAAAATGGGAAAATATAAAGTGGAATGGAATGCTTCAGGCTATGCCAGCGGCGTTTATTTCTATAAGCTAAAAACCAATAATGGATTCTCTCAGACTAAAAAGCTTATTGTGTTAAAATAAAAAGATTATTTTTGTCCGGACAAAAAGGAGTGGGCAGCTCAATCTGCGGGCTGCCTGTTTTTTTATTTCTTAAACGGTGAATGATAGGCGGCAATCATTTCGCCCCCATCTACATTAAAGATGTTTCCTGTGGCCCAGGCTTCATCGGAAGTTGCCAAAGCGGAAATAAACCTGGCCACATCGGCTGGTTGTGTAAGCCTTCTGGCGGGTATCTGGCTCAAAGCCAGATCAATCATTGTGGCATGACCCGGTATTTTGCGCAAAGCAGGCGTATAGGTTACGCCAGCTCTTATCGCATTAACAGTTATGCCATAAGGCGCTAATTCAAGCGCTAATTGACGGGTATGTGATTCCAAAGCCGATTTTGCGGCGGATACTGCGCCATAGTATGGGACGACCCGAACTGAACCGGAACTTGTCATCGAAAATATCTTTGCGCCTTTTGTGAATAGATCATTATGAAATAAATCCTGAACCCAGTATACCAGGCTATGCGCCATAACGCTTAAAGTCATTTCCATTTGTTTTTGCGTTAAACGTTCTTTTGCATCGGTATGTATATAAGGCGCCAGCGAACCAAAGGCAAGTGAATGAAGAAATACCTTGATCTTTTTTTCTTCTTTATCTTTATTAAATTCAGTTTTAAGATATTCGATAACTTCCAGCCTGTTTTTTTCTGATGCAGCGTTCATGTTAAAAAATATGGCATTAACGCCTTTTTCCATTATCTGTTTTTTAATCTGATCCGCTTTTTTAAGATTCGTTCCGCGGTCCATATGAATGCCGATGATGTTAAAACCGGCAGAAGCCAATTCAAGGGAAACCGCTTCTCCAAAGCCGCTGGCGGCGCCTAAAATTATTGCATAATCCTTGGTTTTATCAGGTTTAAGAATGCTCAAAACAATACCCTTTCTGTAAAATCTTAATTAGATGCATTCAATTTGCTTGCTTAAACCTTCAAAGTCAACCATAAATTCCCGGCTCTATTATTTGAGGTTGGGAGATAAAAATAAATGAGAAACACAATGTCTTATATGATGATTAATCCATGTTATATTTTAAGTGTCTGCAGCGCGATTTATATCGAAGTTTCAGCAGAGCCTTCTCTTTAATTTGGCGAATTCTTTCTCTGGTTACTTTAAATTCCTGGGCGATCTCGTCTAATGTATGCGGCTTTAAATAATGAATACCATAATACATTTTCAATACCTTGGCCTCTCGAGCAGAAAGACTGTCAATAACAGAGTACAATTCATTTTTCCATTCTTCATCATTGATATCCTGATCCGGTTCGTCAGATTCCTGGTCATGCACGATATCAATTAATAAACTTTCATCCTTGTAATTAATTGGCCGATCTAAAGACACGGTATTTAGAGCATAGTTGTCCATAGCAGAAATTTCATCAATATCCATCTCAAGATGACTGGCTAATTCTTCGTTTGTAGGTGTTCTTTCCAGTTCCTGGGTCAACTCATTTCTTGCCTTTTGTATACGCACCAATGTGGCTATTTTATTTTGTGGTAATCTGATTGTGCGGCATTGGTCCTGTATAGCCTGAAGAATGCATTGGCGTATCCACCATACGGCATAAGAAATAAACTTATTTCCTTTTGTTTCATCAAAGCGCAATGCGGCCTGGATTAAGCCCACGTTTCCTTCATTTATAAGATCATTTAAGGGCAAACCGTAATTTTGATACTGCTTTGCGATGGTTATTACAAATCTCAGATTAGCCCTTACCAGTTTTTGCATAGCTATTTGATCGCCTTCTCGTATCTGTCTGGCAAGAGTAATCTCATCTTCAATTTCAATTAACGGGATAGAACGGATATCATTGAGATAGTTTTTCAAACTCCGCTCTGAATTAAAACTCGAAATATAGTTTGTCATGGTACACCTGCCTGTTTATTTTCACTTTTCGAGAACAAAATCATAAAATATGGCTGGGATTGAGTTGACTGCTGTCACGTGAGTATTAGAATCGTGACAGCTATCACCGGATCGGGCAGACACAGATCACAAAAAAAGCCGTATAGAAGTTTCTACACGGCTTAATCTTCTGATTAATCGAATTAATTCAAATTTTATAGGATTTTTTTCTGGAAAGAAGCGTTTCAATTTCTTTGCGTTTGGTTTCATAACCGCTTCTGCCCATCAGAGCATAGGTGGCTATTTTACCTTCCTCTACTCCGGGCTGGTCAAAGGCATTAATATTTAATAGTCCGCCGGCGAAGGCTGTGGCCGCTTCCAATAGAAAGAAAAAAGCACCAATACTCTTTTCATTAACCTCCGGAAATTTGATAGTAAGATTCGGACGGTGATTATTGGTAAGGGCTAGTTCCGTTGCTTTTTTTTCATTATTTAATAACTCGCCAAGGGATCTATTTTTAAAATAATCGAACTCATTGATGTAAGTGAAATAATTGTTTAGTGGAATATTATTTGAAAATGATTCAACTTCCAGGAAAGTAATGATCTTATCATTCGGCCCTTCCACATAAAGCTGAATTTGAGAATGCTGATCGGTGGCGCCAAGGGCTTTTACAGGCGTTTGTCCCACTTCAACCAGTTCGCCGCTTACATCGAATCGTTTACCTAAGCTTTCTGCCCATAGCTGGCAATACCAGTCCGCCATATCGCGGAGTTTGTTGCTATAAGGCATCATAACGCTGATATTTTTACCACGTTTCATGTACATATAGTGTATGGCAGCAAATATAAAGGCTGGATTTTTCATCAGATCGGAATTATCACAAATAACAGACATCTCTCTGGCTCCGGCCAATAACTCTTTGATATTAATACCGGAAATTGCCGCAGAAACCAAGCCAACAGGACTAAGAACAGAAAAACGACCTCCCACATCAGGCGGAATTCTAAAGCATTTAATGGGATATTCTCTGGCTATTTGATTTAATAATCCTTTGACCGGATCTGTAGTAAATAATATATTTTTATAAAAATTATCACCGAGTTTTTCCTTGAGATATTTCATAAAAAATAAAGTAGTCGCCGCAGTTTCAGCAGTTTCACCGGATTTAGAGACAATATGAAACAATGTTTTAGATACATCAATCTGGTCTAGTAATTCATTGATCCAGTCAGGATCGATATTATCAGGGAAAAACATTTTGGGAGATGATTTCATATTATAATGCGCAGAGCGGAGCGATGTGTGCAACGCTATGGGGCCCAGCGCAGAGCCTCCAATGCCATTATGAATATAATAATCATATCTTTCTCTCACCAGTGCAGCGTATGTTTCAATTTCTTCTGCAAGGTCCTCGGAATAGGGTAATTTATAAAAACCAATTTCTCCATTCTCGGCTCTTTGGCGTAAATCATTCTGAATTTTACCACCACGTTCCAAAATCCTTTCAAAGTCAGCCAGTTTAATTCCTTGTTCATGTCCCAAATTCTCTTCCATAACATTAGAGAAATCAAGCATTAATGACATTATTACTCCTATAGAATGGTATAACTACGAACTTAAGCTAAGAAAATATCTCAAAAAAAACAAAAATGTAAAATTAATAAATGTGATGAGAAATTTTGGCTATCATTTAATTTCAATATCTGAAGGGCTGTCTTCTCTTCTTTCAATTTCGGTGAAAGCAAGTTCAGTTTTGTTTTTCATCTTGATCTGAATTACACTGCCTTCGGAAAAATTACCTTTCAATAAATCATCGGCAATAGGATCTTCAATAAATTTCTGTATAGCCCTTTTTAATGGTCTTGCTCCATAAAGAGGATCGAAACCTTGTTCCGCAATATATTTTTTAGCGCCGTCCGAAAGGGTAAAGGAAATATTTCTTTCATTTAATTTAAGTACTAATTCATCAAGGGCTAATTCTACGATTCTGATAGCCTGATCATTAGTTAATTGCCTGAAATATATGATATCATCAACGCGGTTAAGGAATTCAGGATTAAAGGTCCGTTTTAATTCTTCGGAAATGCGCTTTTTAATATTTTCATAAATATCTTCATTCTCGGAATTTGTGAATCCGAAAGAAGATATATTACGTAAATCACGAACACCAATATTCGACGTCATTATAAGCACAGTATTCTTGAAATCGACTTTATGCCCAAGAGAATCCGTTAAATGACCTTCATCCAATACCTGTAATAGAAGATTAAAAATATCCGGATGAGCTTTTTCAATTTCATCTAATAATATAACTGAATAGGGGTGTCTTCTTACTTTCTCTGTTAAAATACCGCCTTCTTCATATCCGACATATCCCGGGGGAGAACCTAACAATCTGGATACGGTAAATTTTTCCATATATTCACTCATATCCACTCTGATTAAAGCATTTGTGCTTTCAAAAAGATATTCGGCTAGTTTTTTTGCCAGATATGTTTTGCCTACGCCTGTGGGACCTAAAAAGATGAAGGAACCAATTGGCCGGTTAGGGTCTTTTAAGCCGGCTCTGGCTCTTCGAATAGCCTTGCTAATTGTTTCAACAGCATCATCCTGGCCAATCACGTCTTTCTTTATGATGTCGGCCATATGCACTAATTTCTGAGATTCGCTTAGCGCTAATTTGCGGGTAGGAATTCCGGTCATCATAGAGACCACATCGGCGATGTCCTGTTGTTCCACAACGGCGATATTACTGTCTTCAGATTCTTCCCATCTTTCTCTCGCAATTTCAAGTTTATTAACCAGATTACGTTCTTCATCCCGTAATTTTGCGGCTTTTTCAAAATCCTGAATTTTAGCCAATGATTCTTTTTCACTGCGAATCTTTTCTGTTTCAGCTTCTAAATCAAGAATTTCCTGGGGAACAACAATATTTGCCAGGTGAACCCGGGATCCGGCTTCATCCAGAACATCGATGGCTTTATCAGGAAAGTTTTTATCGGTAATGTATCGTTCCGAAAGAGTAACAACGGATTGTATGGCTTCATCAGAATATACAACGTGATGATGCGCCTCGTAACGATCTTTTATGGATTGGAGTATTTTAAAAGTTTCATCGATAGTGGTTGGTTCGATCATTACTTTTTGGAATCTTCTTTCCAGAGCGCCGTCTTTTTCTATATACATTCTGTATTCATCTAAGGTTGTTGCTCCGATGCACTGTAATTCACCTCTGGCCAGCGCCGGTTTAAACATGTTAGAAGCGTCCAGCGATCCGGAGGCGCCGCCGGCTCCAACGATAGTATGTAATTCATCGATAAATAATATTACATCTTCCGCTTTTTCGAGTTCGGTCATAATTGCTTTCATCCGCTCTTCGAACTGACCGCGATATTTGGTGCCCGCAACAATAGAGCCCATATCCAGAGCAACAATACGCTTATTATGTAAAACTCTGGATACTTTTTTTTGATTTATTCTTAAAGCCAATCCTTCTGCGATTGCTGTTTTTCCTACGCCTGGTTCGCCGATTAAGACAGGATTATTCTTTTTTCTGCGGCTGAGAATTTGGGCAACGCGCTGAATTTCATTTTCTCTTCCGATAATCGGATCTAACTTACCCTCGATAGCCAATTGAGTCAGATCACGTCCAAAATGATCCAGGGCGGGGGTTTTTGTTTTCTTGGCAGCAGATCTGGTCGTAGGAATACTCGGTTTACCAGCTAGTATGTTTTCCAGTTCTGTGTAACAGTTTGTATAATCAATATTAAAAGTGAGCAAAATCTGTGCAGCCAGGCTGTCTTTTTCCTTTAAAATAGAAAGCAAAAGATGTTCGGTCCCGATAACATCATTCTTAAAATTCTTCGCTTCGATGTAAGTCATTTTTAAAGCTTTTTCTGCTCTTTTGGATAAAGGAAGATTTCCAATTGTCATAGTGCCGCCGGAAGGAGCTGTGGAGTCTTCAATTGCTTTTTTAAGTTTTAATAAATCACTGCCTAAATTTTGCAGGATTTTAATGGCAATTCCTTCTCCTTCTTTAATAATACCAAGCAATAAATGCTCGGTTCCTATATAATCATGTCCCAGACGCATGGCTTCTTCTTTTGAATATCTGATAACCTTCTGCACCCGACTGGTAAAATTATTTTTCATATTTTAATAAAATCCTGAATTTATTTATCTTTCTCTTTGTACTTTATTTCTGCTCTGTTTCATGCAAAATATAGGATAAACCTATATAGCTGTCAAGGTATAACGATTCACAGTCATAACAAATTCCTTCTAATTAAATTATCGATCTTTAATTATTATTCTTGACATTAATCTTTAATGAATGTTATTTTGAATTGTTTCAATTGCAATGAAAAAATCTGGAGAAAAGGCTATGAAAAATGTACTGCTGTTATTATTGATTGTTTTCTGCTTTAATCTCAGGGCTCAGACTGATGAAATACAATCAATTTGGGTAATTGATTGTCCATCCGCCGCAACGCTTGAACGTGGTAGTTTTATGGTTGGTATCGATGCCTATGCCTATGGAGGAATTCTTACCCGTGTGGATGTTGGAATTTCGGAGCGAATAATGTTCGGCATCTCATACGGGGGGACTAATTTAATCGGAACGGGAGCGGTAGATTGGAATCCCATGATTGGCGTCGATGTGAGATACAGGTTATTTAATGAACAACTGACTTTTCCTGCCGTAAGTATTGGCTTTACTAATCAGGGCAGGGGCGCCTACATAGATTCATTAAGCCGTTATACGGAAAAATCTAAAGGTGCATTTTTATCCATTAGCAAGAGTTATAATTTTTTAGGGACATTTGCTATTCATGGTGGTATAAATTATAGTTTTGAACATGGCGACGGAGATAAGGATTTATCAGGATTTGTCGGCATGGAAAAAAGCCTGAATGAAGAACTGGCGTTATTTGCAGAATATGATTTAGCTGTGAATGACAATACTACCAATGGTGTCGGCGATGGAAAAGGATATCTGAATGCGGGTATAAAATGGTCATTCGAAGGTCAGTTATTCATTGATTTTCTATGGAAAAATATATTAAAAAACAATAGTTTTGATACTAATTCAAGCAGAGAAATTCGCATTTCATATATGCAGTATTTTTAATAGGGCTCTCATATCCGTTCTAAAATGATGAGTTGTATGTTGTTTTTAATTAGTTAAAAAAAAGTTGCTGAGCTGTCCTAAATAATTAGATTTTAAAAAAGATTTGTTGTTTTTATTGATTTCAGTCTGCTGTTTTAAATGATCTGGAAAACAACCCCAAAAAAAGTTATCAAAAATAACTTGCCGCTATCTTCAGATAGCGGTATAAAAATAACCGGAATATGGGGCTTAAGCCCTAAAATTAACTTCCATCTGGGACTAAAGCCCATTTTATTGGAACTGTCCTAATTCACGATCTAAAGATTGTGGCAAGTTAGAATATTTATTTAGGACAGATGTGAAAAAAAAGTTGATTTTTTCAAAATTACCATCAAAAAACATTTGCATAAGAAGTATAAAGGTTTTTATATTATAAGACGCGCCTGAGACAGGCGATGTTCTTTGAAAAGAGGAGTTGTG
>RQOG01000020.1 GCA_003854985.1 Calditrichota bacterium | reverse complement strand
TGTCAACGGCGGTTTAAAAATCCCCACTTATGGCGGTTAAAAAATACACCACCATATATATAGTTACTCTTCGTGTATCCTCCAAATTTCCAAAATAATCTCTACTTTTGCATAGTCTTCAAACCATGCTTCATACGTTCTTTAAGCCTGTAACTTTCCCCTTTAATATTAATAGTCGTGCAATGATGCAATATTCTATCCAGAATAGCTGCAGCAATAACATGGTCATTGAATATCTCTCCCCATTCACCATAGGACTTATTGGAAGTAAAAATCATAGAACTCTTCTCATATCTTCTTGAAACCAACTGGAAGAAACAATGAGCATCTTCACCATCAAACGGGAGATATCCAATCTCGTCAATTATCAAGACATCGTATTTTCCCAGAGACTTCAGTTTCTTTTCCAATATTCCTTTCATATTTGCATTTTTCAAACCCTCTACAAGAGTTCCAGAATTAACAAAATATACCTTAAATCCAGCATTCACAGCCTCTATTCCCATAGCAATTGCAAGATGTGACTTCCCCACACCAGGAGGGCCCAGTAAAATAACGTTTTCTGAATTACGTACGAACCTCAACGAAGAAAGATCTGAAATAACCGTCTGATCGATTGAAGGCTGGAACTTAAAATCGAAATCATCAAGTCTCTTGTAAACAGGAAACATTGCCAACCTCATTCTTCTTTCCCTTACGGTATTTTCCTTAGTCTGCCTTTCCTGTTCAACGAGATAATCAAGTACTTCAAGGGTTGTTTTTCCATCCTTTGCAGCAATCTCAAGATAATTATCCACAATATTCTCAATCGTATCCATCTTCAAATGTTGCAAATTCGAATGAAGTCTCTCATAAGCAAAATTACTCATAAATCAACCCTCCACAAATGCCTCATAGACTGAGAGAGAACGTTTCTCCACTTGAAGTTCTGAGAACTTCAACGTCGACTGTGTTTTAGTCATTGCAGTAATATTTTCTTTCAGGATCTCTCCCAATAAACCCCTAAAATGTTCTCTATTCCTTGAAATCCTATTACTTCCGGCCAACAGGTCGTGTTCACAAACCTGCTTGCCACCTACAATAACTCTGATTTTTTCGTCTAATATCTGAAGTGTTGCTTCTCTGCCTGCAAGCTGATACGGTACTGAGTATTTGTTTCCAAGATACGAAATGTAACAATCTCTGGAGATCTTCCTTGTTTCCTTACGGATCATGAAATGTTCGGGAATTGTATCTACTGATTTTAGTTTTTCCAATTTATGTCGTTCAATTGGAATTTCATGAGTGGTACCATGAACATTTGAATTAACTCGTTTTAACCATTCCATTGCCTGGTTATTCAAATCAGTAAGAGAACTAAAATCCCTGCCAAGAAAGAAGTCTCTTCTGACATATCCGATTGTATTTTCAATCTTACCTTTGGTCTGAGGACGATAAGGTCGGCATAACCGAGGTATGAATCCACAGTACTTGTAAAAATCCTCATATTTACTATGCCATGTTGAATCAGAGGATTTTAAGGCTCTATGTATCACTACTTGCTTCATATTATCGTAGAGTATTTCATCTGTGCAGCCACCGAAATATCGAAATGCATTCATATGACACCTTATGAATGTAGTGACATCAATGCTTAACGTGAATTCGATATATCTCATTCTCGAATAACCAAGAATCATGTTGAAGCAATACAATTTCCTGGTTTG
>RQOG01000123.1 GCA_003854985.1 Calditrichota bacterium | reverse complement strand
GCGGAAAACGAAGGCGGTTTGAGTTTGCCGTCCGAAATTGTATCAGCCTGCATCAAGAGCGGATCAAGAGGCGTTGTATTGGTTGTCAACGGATTTGACCGGGTTTCCGCGCCGGCTGTCCATGATTTTGATGCTTATCAGGGATATAATTTTCCGGAAGACCAGGGTGTGCCGGACCACTACGATATCAATTTTACGGGGATGCAGTTTGATTTTAATAAAAAATCATCCTACCGGGATAACGACGCTCCGGGACATGGCGCCAGTTATGCGGATTTTGAAACGAAAATCATTCCCGGCAATACTTCTGATTTTATCTATGTTCATGGCGAAGCCGTCAAGGAGTCCGGATGGTCGTTTGCTTCATGTTCAGACGAAGCCGTTGAAAAAGGATTGATTGCGCTTGAAAATTATGACATGGTGGACTGGATTCTCGGGGAAGAAAGGTATATGCCGAATGCGGATTCGATGCAGGTAATTGGTAAAACGGATCAGTATAAAACAATCACGCTTGTTTTACGGACTATAATAGCCGGATATTTGAATGATGGCGGTAAAATGTTTATTTCCGGAGCGTATGTCGGAACCGATCTGAATGAAAACAAATTACCCGTTGATCCCGATGTTCTTTTCTCTAAAAAGGTTCTAAAAATGGACTGGGTAACCAATCATGCCGTAAGGCAGGGCGAAGTGTTTTCAGCGGATTCATCCTTTTTGCCCGTAAATTGTAAAATGGTGTTTAATACGGGTTATCATCCTTCGGTATACACGGTGGAAGCTCCCGATGCCATAAATCCCATCCATGGTTCCAGAACGCTCCTCCGCTATTTGGAAAATAATTTCAGCGCCGGGATTGGCTATAAAGGTAAATATGGATTAATTGTAACAGGATTTCCGTTTGAGACTATTATTTCAGGTTTAGAAAGAATAAAGTTTATGAAAGCGGTTTTAAACTATCTTTCTTTTTAGCCGGTGATCCGGGAATGAATAAAAAAATTGTTTTTGAAATAGCGAATGTACATTGTTATTGTGGAATGAAACCAGAAGAAATTCCTAAATCCGTGGAAATCGGTGGCACTGTACATGAAGTAAAAAAAATTATTGATCGCTGGTATGAGGGCAGTGAAACTGCCGGAAAACCCGTATTTAATTATTTTAAAGTTGAACTGGAAAATGGTGTAATCATTCTGCTTCGTTACAATACACGACACGAAGTATGGTCCTTAAAAAGATTATAGCCATATAAAAAACTTCATAAACCTTTTAGAAACATAAATAATATTTTATCGTACTCTATTATAACTTCAACCGCGAATATGATAATCAAACGGTGAAATTATATGAATATAATCTATATCCGTCTGGCGTTCGTTTTAATGATTATGTCGATCATTATTAATTGTTCTAACACTCATTCAACCGATTATAATGCGTTTAGTAAAATTACCGGGTTCTGGGAAGGTCGTTTCATTTGCGGCAGCAACTAT
This sequence comes from Calditrichota bacterium, assembly GCA_003854985.1. Lineage (GTDB taxonomy): Bacteria > Calditrichota > Calditrichia > Calditrichales > Calditrichaceae > Zgenome-0002. The sequence goes on along the minus strand of RQOG01000123.1, from coordinate 35,290 downwards.
ACGATAATGATTCACTTCTATGAACAGAACAATCAAAAGTCAGGTCATATGTTTCTTTTTCAGAATAGCAGGCAGATACAATTTAATTCATTAAAAAATATTTCGTTGATTAATGACCGGCTATCGTTTTTTATTGATAGTATGAATATACCGTTTGAAGGTGATATAGATGAAAAAATGCAATGTTTAAATGGTAATTTCTATTTTCCGGGAAGAAAAGCAGAAGCTGTAACAGTTACCAGGATCAGGCGTCCGTCAATAGGGAATTTAACTACTTCTAAGGGAAAATATTATCACCGCAACGGCTCCGAATTAAAAATGTATAACAGCCGGTAAATTCCGGATTCTCATATACAAATGGTTTATTCTCCAATAATTTTTACCAGCACACGTTTTCTGCGTCTTCCGTCAAATTCTGCGTAATATATTTGTTCCCAGGGCCCAAAATCAAAGTGACCTTCGGTGATGGCAACAACTACTTCACGGCCCATTATTTGTCGTTTTATATGCGCATCTCCGTTATCTTCACCGGTACGATTGTGCCTATACTGCGATACAGGCGCATGGGGCGCCAGTTTTTCCAGCCAGTCATCATAATCCTGAATCAAGCCGCTTTCTGCGTCATTAATGTATACGCTGGCGGTAATATGCATCGCGTTAACAAGACACAAGCCCTCTTTAACTCCGGATTCTTTCAGGCATTCTTCGACCTGAGAAGTAATATTTATATAATCTCTGCGGTTTGGCGTATTGAACCATAATTCTTTTCTGAATGATTTCATCATTTAATTCCTTTCAGTAAAGATTATTTTTGTCACAGCATTTGCTCTGCTTTGAACGGTTTTATCATTAATCCGGTGTCCGTTTTACATGACTCTGTTTTAAATTCAAAAAATTAAAATGCTGTTTATTTATGTTTAACTTTATATTTACCCGATTAATCATAAAGGATTAAATTTAAGAGATGTAAAAGAAATTTTCTAATTTTTGTGTAATATTATAGTTAATTTCGAGTCGTTGTAAAAAAAAGGAATTTACAAAAAAGTGAAGATTAATTTGATAATCTATTTATTGCTTTGTACATTTCACCGTCGAAAGTGCTAAAAAGCCTGATAAATATGGATAATTTGGACGAAATAAATAAAAACAACTTGATTTTATCTTTTGATATGGTGAAATTCCTGAAAGATAAAAATTGGAGCTATAATTATTAGTAATCATCACTAAATCTAACCTAGGAGGATGTACTAAATGACGAAGCAAGATTTGGTTGCAAAAATGGCAGCAGATGCAAATATTTCCAAGAAGGCTGCAGAAGACGCCTTAAATTCATTTGTAACTGGCGTTAAGAAAAGTTTAGGTAAAGGCGAAAGCGTTTCCCTTATCGGCTTTGGTACTTTTGGCGTATCAAAAAGAAGCGCCCGCAAAGGCCGCAATCCGCAGACCGGCGCTGTTATCAATATTCCAGCCCGTACTGTACCTACCTTTAAAGCTGGAAAAGGTTTAAAAGACGCTGTATAATATTAATAATAATTCTTCAAAAAGGCGGTCCGGGAAGGGCCGCCTTTTTTTTATTACCGGCATGTAGAGCGATCAATTTCCGGAAATAGTTTAATCAGCAGACGATATATTTTCAGGTATTTTTCCCGAAGGTATTTGTGTCCATTTGGTTAAGTGTAAATGGTATATTTTGATTACAACAATCATAAGCGTCTGTGGTCTAATAAATAAAGAATCAAACTTTACAATAATTTCTTATTTTCTTATTTTTAAAATAATTTTAAAAATTTTTTCAGGAAAACTATGTGCAACTATAATCATGAATGTTCGTTTCTTAATATGTGTATTAATGACCGGGAAGAAGGAAGCGGTTTTATGGAAAAAGTAATTAAAATGATTAACAGTATTCTAAGTTTATCGGTAGGTCTATTTGTTGTTTTAGCCTGCGATACATCGATCAATGAAAGCGTGCATGTTGCTGACGGACAAACCCGCGACGGTAATATTAATGTTGTGAACGGCCAGATCGTCATCGGCAATAACTGCCTGATCAAAGGAAATTGCCGGGTGGTAAACGGATCGGTAACTATGGGGAATAATAGTACGGCATATAGCATCACTGCAATCAATGGCGGCGCGGATATCGGCTCAGATTGCAGGATAGACGACGAAATAACCTGCGTAAATGGCTCCGTGAATATAAAACAACGATCCGGGACCGGCGAAATCAGCACGGTTAACGGGAATATTGATATGATTGGCACAATTGTTACAGGTGATGTCTTTATTGTAAACGGCGATATCAGCTTAACAGACAGTGCAATTGTAAAAGGCAATATCATTATTAAAAGCGGGGATGATAATGAGAAGCGCCGTGTGGATATTCGGCTGAAAAGCAAGTCTGTTGTAAACGGTGGAATACATGTCGAAAATAATAATGTCGATGTCCGGCTTTATATAAGCGGAGAGGGCAAAGTTTTGGGCGATATCGACGAAGTGGAAATTATTTATCAATAATCTTCTTAATTCCAAAATCATTCTTTTACCTCTATGAAATTCAACCGGGATACAATTTTTTCAGAGCCTTTGGATCAAATTGGTGATTTTAAGTTTAACGAACAGGTAGCGGATGTATTTGCAGATATGATATCCCGATCGGTGCCTGGCTACGCGTCTTTAATCCAATACATTGAATTGTTCGCGGCTGTTTTTTGCAGACAGAATACCCGAAGCTATGATTTAGGATGTTCTTTGGGTGATGGCGCCTTAGCTATTTTTCGTGGGGCAGGCAGAAAAAATCATAGTATTATTGCCATTGACAATTCGCCGCAGATGATCCGCAAGTGCAAAGCACTGTTAAAACAAAAAAATGCTGAATCAGAAATCAATCTGATTTGTGCTGATTTGCAGGATGTGAAAATTGAAAGTGCTTCCATTGTTCTGATGAATTATACCCTCCAGTTTATAAAAAAAGACTTAAGAGATCAGGTCATTCAGAAAATTTATAACGGATTGTTACCAGGAGGCGTTTTAATTCTCTCTGAAAAACTAAAAAACAGTAATCAGCAGGATTCCGGTTTTCTGATCGATATGTATCATGCCTTCAAAAAAGCAAAGGGGTATTCAAAGCTCGAAATAAGCCAGAAAAGAACAGCGCTGGAAAATGTTTTAATTCCGGAAACCCTGGAAGATCATTTAATTCGCTTAAAAAAATGCGGATTCAGGCAAGCTGTTAACTGGCTGCAATGCTTTAATTTCTTTTCCATTGTGGCTGTCAAATGATATTTTCTACCGATCTGTATACATTTCTGGAAAAAAGCGATTGCCGTTCTTTTATTCCAATAGTGGAAGGTAAAAAAGATATAATCAGAAATCATGGCGATTATAAGATCTGGCAAAGCCTGTTACAGCAGTTACCGGATGTAAAACCATCGCTGGTGAATTTTAATCAGGATAAGGTTCAAATTGGTTTAAAAGAAGACATCTCCGCAAATAAGGCGACTCAGCTTCGGGAGCTTCTTCTGCAATTACAGCCCTGGAGAAAAGGACCCTTTGATTTATTTGGCATTCGTATCGATGCGGAATGGCGTTCCGACTTAAAATGGAAACGTTTGGTACCTCATTTAGATAGTTTGGAAGGCAGAAAAGTATTAGATGTAGGCTGTGGCAATGGATACTATGGCTGGAGAATGTTAGGGGGAAAAGCAGCCTTTGTTATTGGTATAGAACCTTATCTTTTGAATGTAATCCAATTTCAGGCGGTTAAGAAATATATTCCGGACACGCCATTTTATATAGTTCCCGTCGGCGCTGAGGAGCTGCCCGGAAAACTGGAATTTTTCGACGCGGTTTTTTCGATGGGCGTAATTTATCATCGCCGCTCGGCGTTTGATCACTTATCGGAATTGTTTTCCTTTTTAAATAGCGGCGGGCAGTTGGTGCTGGAAACACTGATTATTAAAGGCAAAAAAGGCGAGGTATTCTGTCCGGATGGTCGATATGCAAAAATGCGGAATGTCTGGTTTATTCCGAGTCCGGGTACGCTGGAATTGTGGCTGCAAAAAGCGGGATTTAGAAACATACGCTGTGTTGATATAACGCGTATAAAAACCAATGAACAAAGACAAACCGAGTGGATGACATGGGAATCGCTATCCGATTTTCTTGATCCGGCGGATACTACAAAAACGGTTGAAGGATGGCCGGCTCCGGTCAGGGCTGTTTTTATAGCGGATAAACCATAATCATATATTAAAATATTTTTTTAAGATCCGAAAAATTCTCTAATATAACCAATCTGCCATCAATCGACTGGACAGGCTCTTTATCCAATTTCCACGTTTCTTTATAAGGTATAAACACCGCATACATGCCGTTGCGTAAGGCGGGATTTATATCGGATTTCGGGCTGTTTCCGACCATACAGGTGCTCTCTGCTTTCCATTTCATTTCTTTCAATAAATTTTTGTAGGTGGTATCGTCTTTTTCATCCGGAATGAAGTAGTCCGTAAAATATGGCAGGACGCCGGCACGTTGAATTTTGCCTTGTTGTTCGGTATAATCGCCCTTGGTTAACAGGTAGAGGCGATATTTTTTGCTAAGATATTCCAGGGTTTCTATCACGCCAGCGAATAAAACCGGCGGTTGAATGGGATGCAGATTAAACTGGGTGATAATTTTTTCCAAATTCGCCCGATCAATTAATTTTTTACTTTTACCTGAAAATTCCGCAAACAGGCTTTCCAGGATAAATACAAAATTCTGACTGCCGTATCCTCTTTCTTTGACAACTTTTATTTCAAGTTCATCAAAAGTGTTTTCTACCATATCGCGTTGAAAACCTGCCGCAGTTATCAGATTTATAAATTCATCGATCGCTTTCAGATAGTAGATATTATTTGCCCAGAGCGTATCGTCCGCATCAAACAGGATTATTTCTATTTTTTCGCTTAAAATCATAGAAAAATACTTTCCATTTTTATACATTTCTGTGAATTATTAAATAAAATAGTTGACATAAATCACTACAACATCTATATTTGCCAAACGACCATAATTTAATGGAGGATTGGGTATGAAAAAAGTATTCTTGTTTTTAACTGCAGTTTTGGTTTCACTTTCTTTATTGGCATGCGGTGGCCAGAAAGAAGAAGAAGTTAAGGTTGAAGCGGAAGTTGAAGCTCCTGCTCAGGCTGATACTACTGTTGTTGCAGACACCGCAGCAGCAGCTCCTGTGGTAGAATAGTCTTTCCACTGTAAAAATACTAGAAATACTTTTTATGTTCTGAACCCCCGAAATTGGGGGTTTTTTATTTCTTAAACTTAGCTTAAATTTACCCTGTTCTATTTTTAGGGGTAAATCATGCAAAAAACAGAAATCATTCGTTTTTTAAAAAGAATTGAGCTTTTCAGAGGTCTTTCCGAAGAAGAGGTAAAAAAGATCAGCATTTTCCCAACCATTCAGAATTATGATTCAAATTTTATTTTGTTTAAGGAAAATATGCCCCGAAAAGCGCTTTATCTGATTTATAAAGGGGAAGTAGAGTTATTTAAGAAAACTACTTACGGGGAAGAAAAAAGACTGGCTTATTTTCGTGAATATGATTTTTTCTCCGAAGGAGCCCTCTTGGATGATTATCCCCATTCCACTAACGCGCGTACGGTTGATAAGTCAGTAATTCTAAAAATATCAACGGAAGACTTTTTAAAATTTTTGGAACAATACCCTGATATTGCCAGAAAAATATTATCCAGCGTATCGCGGGTCATCTCGCGGCGCATGAGACAAACAACCACCAGAGTGGTAGATGCCGCCGCCCAATATATTTCGGGTAGAACAAGGTCCGAACATGATCTGTTAGGCGACAGGGAAGTGCCTTATGAATTTTATTATGGCATCCAAACTCTCAGAGCGCTTGAAAACTTTAATATTTCCGGTGTGCCTATCGCTCATTATCCAAGCTTAATTGACGCGCTGGCACTTGTTAAAATGGCGGCGGCTAAAGCCAATTACGATGTAGGCCTGCTTGATAAAAAAATTACCGATGCGATTATAGAAGCCTGTAAAGATATTCTAAATGGCAGACTTCATGTTCATTTTGTGGTCGATGTCATTCAGGGAGGAGCGGGAACATCAACAAATATGAATGCCAACGAAGTAATAGCCAACAGGGCTCTTGAAATTCTTGGCCATGAAAAAGGCGAGTATAAATACTGTCATCCCAATAATCATGTTAATTTGTCGCAATCGACGAACGATGCCTATCCGACCGCATTAAAAATCGCCTTAATAAACAGTAATACCAAGCTGATTGAAGTTTTAAGCGAACTGATAGCTTCTTTCAAATCAAAGGCGGAAGAGTTTGCCGATTTAATAAAAATGGGGCGGACTCAGCTGCAGGATGCGGTGCCGATGACTTTAGGCCAGGAATTTAACGCCTATGCGGAAACCCTTGGCGAAGAAATTGACCGGCTTAAACAGAATGCCGCCTTATTTTTAGAAGTTAATATGGGCGGCACGGCTATAGGAACCGGTATCAATGCTCCTGAAGGATATACCCGGAGCGTCATCCGCCATCTGCGTGATTTAACGGGATTAGAGATTGTTTCTGCGGCAAACCTTGTTGAAGCCACTCAGGATACGGGCGCTTTTGTTATGTATTCCTCCGCGCTGAAACGACTGGCTATTAAACTGTCCAAAATTGCTAACGATCTACGGCTGTTATCTTCCGGTCCGAGGGCCGGGTTAAATGAAATCAATCTACCGCCTATGCAGCCCGGTTCTTCTATTATGCCAGGAAAAGTCAATCCGGTTATTCCCGAAGTCGTTAACCAGATTGCGTATCGGGTAATAGGTAATGATCTTTCTGTTACAATGGCTGCCGAAGCGGGGCAACTGGAATTAAATGTAATGGAACCGGTTATCGCGCAAAGTCTGTTTTCATCCATCGAAATTTTGAAAAACGGGATGACGACTTTTATGCATCGCTGTATAGACGGCATTACGGCCAATAAAGAAATAATGAGAAATATGGTCGAGCAAAGCATCGGTCTGGTAACAGCGCTTAATCCGGTTTTAGGATATGAAACATGTACCGACCTGGCGCGTGAAGCGCTTAAAGAAGGACGCGGTATTTACGAATTGGTTTTGGAAAAAAAATTATTAAGCCGAAAAGAACTGGATAATCTGCTTCTGCCGGAGAACATGATTAAAGCCCGCTCCTAGAGCTGTTTTTATTTATTCTGATCTAAAACCGTGCGTACCTTTATCGCCAGTTTTTCAATGGTATAGGGCTTGTGCAGAAAGTGAACATCATCGGCGATAATGCCATTTTCTGCGATATTATCTTCCGTATAACCTGAAGTATACAGCACATCGATGGATGGCCTTTTTTTTATGAAAATATCGGCTAATTCTTTGCCGTTTTTACCGGGCATTACGACATCTGTTATCGGAAGGTCAATATCCATGCCATTTTTATCGATTAATTCCAGCGCTTTTTCCGCATCAGCCGCTTCGATAACCGAGTAGCCTAAAGTTTTTAAAGCGGCACAAATAAAATCGCGTATGGCAGGTTCGTCCTCTACGACCAGTAATTTTTCATTTCCTTTAGGCGGCACGTGGCTTTTTGTCTTTGGCGTTTTGACGGTTTCTTTGTAATCTTTTAACGCCGGCCAGAATATCTCGATTGTTGTCCCATTATTACGGGTGCTTTCAACATTAATAAACCCATCATGCTGCTGTACAATGGCATAAGTCGTGGCCAGACCCAGGCCGGTGCCTTTACCTAATTCTTTGGTCGTAAAGAACGGTTCGAACATTTTATTTTTTATATCCTCATCCATACCGATTCCCGTATCCGATACGCAAAGACATATAAACTGATCGACTGAAGCGGCCGGCGTATACCTGGGTTCCAGATTTTTTCGCTCTATTAGATTTGTGCTGACAACAATTTTTTTCTCGTTTTTCCGGGAATCAAGTTCATAAATCGCGTCGCGGGCGTTAACCACAAGATTCATCAGAATCTGTTCCAGTTGAACGCTGTCCCCGTTCAGCATCAGTTTTCGCCGTTCAAGATTGAATTCTATCTTGATATCTTTACCGATCAGCCGCTGAAGCATTTTCCTGATGTCCCGGATAATCATGTTCAGATTGACCGGCTTAATTTCGATAATCTGTTTTCTGCTGAATGCCAGTAATTGTCTGGTAAGATTTTGCGCCCTCTGACCAGCTTTTTTGATTTCGGTGATATGATGCAGTGAGGATTTTTTATCATCGTATTTTAGCTGTAGCAATTCAAGATGGCCGGATATCACCGTTAATAAATTGTTAAAATCATGGGCGACGCCTCCGGCCAGTGTGCCGACCGCTTCCATTTTTTGCGACTGACGAAGCTGGTTTTCAAGCTCTTTCTGCAAGGTAACATCGCGTATGATGCCAAATGTTGCGGGTTGATCATCCCAGGATATCTTAGACAGGTTTACCTGCAGATCGTAAAATTCGCCGGACTTTGATTTTGCTTTAAATGAATATTGCGCCGGAATAAATTGTCCCTTCTCCGTTTTTTCTTTTCGCTTAAGAATAAAGGATTTGCTCTCATCGGCCACCATATCCAGAATATCAAAAGATTCAGATCTCAATTCCATTTCAGAATAGCCGAACATCTGCACAAATTTTGGATTGACCATGGCGAAACGACTGTTCTGAATTACATACATGGCGTCATTGGATTCTTCAAAGATGTGGCGGAAACGTTCCTCGCTTTGCTTAAGCGCTTCCAAAGCTTTTACACGGCTGGTAATGTCATTCAAAACAACCAGAATCATATTTGTATTTTCATAATTAATGGGCACGGCGGTTACTTCTGCCGTTAGAATCGATCCGTCTTTACGAATGTATTTTTCTTCCAGAGTCGGGACAATAACATTTTTATTCATCATCAATTTCGTGCGCGCTAATATAGCTTCTCTTGAATCCGGATGAACGTAATCCATAATATTCGTGCCAATAAACGCATCATGGTCGATTCCGCCGGACATTTCCAGGACTTTTTTATTGGCAAATACTATTTTCCCTTTATCGTGAACTACGATACCGCTTGGCGATAAATCAACGAGTAGCCGATAACGGCTTTCACTGTTCTGCAAGGCGATCAGGGCGTCATTTCTTTGCTTTTCCCGTTGGTGCAATTGTTTTAACATTTCATTGAAATTGTCATAAAGAAAACTTATCTCATCTCCGCATTCTTTTGTTGAAGGAATAGACAAGTTCTCTTTTTTAGAAATGGTTTGGGTAAATTCAGCCAGTTTAAGTATGGGAACGGTTATATATCTTTGAAATCGACTGGCCAGATAGATGGCAATAACAGACAGAAAAACAAATATGATGATGAGCGTATATAAATGACGGGAGATTTTCTCATTGGCCGCCCTGGTTGAAGTAAATAAGTAGACAGAGCCGATTTTTTTATTATTTTCAAAGACGGGCTGTGATACATAAATATAATCATCCTTATAACGGCTAGTTAAAACCTCGGTTGATTTTATTAAATCCGCGCCCTCCGGGAGCCTTCCGAATTCGGCAAATTTTTTTCCAGCGCTGTCCAGCACGCAGGCATATCTTATTTCCGAAAACGGCTGGAGACGACTCAGTGTGTGCTCGGCGGCTTTTTTATCCATGAATATTAAATCTATGGAAGTATACTCGGCAATCACCCGGGCAATGATTTCCTGCTGTTTTCTTGTCTCATTGCGAAACGTTTTAATATCCTGAAAGGCGATTACAAAAAATCCAACCGCTAAAACCGTTAAGGAAATTGACAATATGATGATGATTAGTTTTGCATTAATTGATAAATTTTTTAAGAATTTCATAGCGGTTTTTCTTACTAAAATAAGCAAATTATCCTAATTGGAGTAATCTGATCTTTTTATAAATTTCCCTATCATCACGACATTGATATTAATCTAAAAACGAAGACAATCCAAGTAAAAAACAAATTTAATTGTACCTGACGTTTGCCCTATCCGGTTTGCATCGCTCGATATCATAAATAAGTCTCTGTTTGTTCTGTTGAATATTTTAAATTGAGTTTCCATCCCAGATTTAGCGCTGTAAATCTGGCCGTCGCGAATGGGATAAATATCAGGAATATTTTCCGGTTTTACAATCCTGTTTTTTACTTTTTTAACCGAATGCCTGCGTTGGGATCAGAAGCCTGAATATAACCCGGGCAATCATTTATATATTATGAAAATCCCTTTTTTGATAAAAATGATAATCATTACCTTCTTAAAGGGTTTATTTCAACTCGATGCTGTGATCCTCAAAATCACTACCGGTATAAATCAAATAAATGCGTCCGTTATCCCCGCTTGAAAAATGCATATCGTTCCCGGAAATATAATTACCGGTGTACTGTTCAAGCTGTGTATTGACAATACGCTTATTTACAAGATCTGTCAGGAGATATATTGTTTCTACCCGTCCTTCGATTTCCGCCGGCATAGAGATCAGGATAGCCCATTTATTGTCATCCGAGATTTCTATAATCTGCAATACAGAAGACGAATCACTGTAAACCGTAAGCCGCTTTTTATCCGTTTCGTCAACTAATAAGATGTTTTCTTTATCGTTCAGATAAATCTTTTCTATATTGCCAGACCCGGCAGCCGGGTAGGAAATAAAACGATCGTTATAGAAAATTTCGGAGATGCAAATATCGTCATATTTTGTGCCCGGATAGGTTTCCAATACGGTTATTTTAAGTAGCATACAGGAGTCGGCGCTGGCAGGTTTCATATGGGCCATATAGTATTGATGAACGGTTTTTCTGAAATCAGCGATCTCTTCCATAGAAAAATCTAGCGGTATGGATTGGACGCCAAAACTATCGATGAGCATTACTGTTTTTTTCTGCGGGAATTCTACAACTTTATATATTGCGCCTATCTCCGATACATACCCTTCCGGATTAATACCGAACATGAGCGATACGCTTAGCTTTTTAGGCCGGGCATTTTCCAGAAAGAGCTTATTGTTTTTTCCAAAGCCGGAAAAGATATTAAGTACGTTAGTTTTCTTTTCATCAAACCGGAGATAAATAGCAGGCCTGCGCCCGCTCTTCCCGGAAGCATAGACCCAGCATGTTTTTAAGTCGGCGTCGAAAGCCTTCTCCGGAGGATATTTACTATCATGGATATCAGCGGCTGAAATCCTGGCATAAATCAGGCTGTCAATCAGTTCGACTTCCGTGAATTCAATGCTTTGCTGGGCTGTTATGGTAGAGATAAAGCATAAGAAGAGAATAGAGAAGCCCGTAATACAATTAAAGCAGAGCTTTAATCCGGTCATAAGTATCTTTTGAATACAATTCATATTCCTTCCTTTTTAATCCTTCAAGTGAATTTTTATAAACGTCCATTTTATTTAAGATATTTTGAATTTCCTGTTTGGGTAATTTTGAAATAATCTGCTCGATCACAGCCCGCCGGGACGTGGCAGAGTTATTATTCAGATAAATAGTTTCCTCGATATAGTCCTTATCCGGCTTGGGATAAATCTCCTGAATCACTAATCCCCAGTCTTTCAAAGGGATTTCTGATAATTGTCTGTTTAAATCCGTTAAGCCTGCTTTATTGGCGTCTTTTAAATCATTGTAAACAGAAAAAAATACGATGGAATCAACGATGCTTGTGCTGTTACTGTTAAGGTTATAACAATAATACGGGCTGTATTTTTCTTTTAACCGATGAACCGATAGGGAATCAGCTTTATTTGCTGCCTGATTTAAATATAAATTCCATGGTGATACCGGAATAACATTGTAAAAAAGCACAGAATCGGTAAAAGCAATCTTTGCGTTCCATGTGGAGCGATTTGCACCGATTCTATCCGCTAAATCATTGAATTCTGCTATTTCAGACAATTGCCGGATTCGGGGATCAAAGATATAAAGGGCAGTATTGCTGATTAAATAATCGGGAATACCTCCATCTGGGAATTTAGCTATGCCTTCCGCCGCTCTGTAAGCGTATTTTGACGCTACAAAAGCTATTTTGGAATGATCCGGATTCCATTGCGCCCCATGGTGCGTCTCGTAGTTCAGGCAGACATACTCTGAATGACAGGAGGAAATAAGGAAAGCAAAACCGGCAATCAGAATTAAAACTGTATATTTAGTCATAGCAATAGCACATTTTTTATAACTAAGAAGTTCTGATATAGATTTTATAAGTCGCTTTGTCGGCATCGTAAGCGGTTGTGAAGGTGATGCCTTTATCGATGCGGCTTTTTATACCCGCCGGTTTAAGCATTATTTTCTCGTTGAATAAAATACCGGCCATGGTCTCATCTTTTCTGATTTCAAATGGTCGCCATCCGGCGGAGATCAGCGTTTCCAATTGTGTTTTGAACCAGTTATCAAATTCATTCTTTGCAGTTTCATCTACATTGTCAGCCTGGAACAGCGCAGAGTATTCGTCGCCACTTTTTGTAATCTCAACAAATTTCAGCTTTTCAGGAATTTCGATATTACACTCTTTCAGAGCTTCCATCATGCCTTCCTGGGTGCTGAGCGAAAGCGGCTTTTTAGCTGGCGCTTCCGATTCATTTTTTTCGCTGTTCCCGCCGCATGAAAACAGCAAAACAAACATAATTAACGTTATTGCTGCGTTTGATTTCTTCACGATCAACTCTCCTATATTGATTAAACAACTCAAAATTTAATGATATACAATTTTAATTCAAAGAAAAATTTTAAACCGGCACCAGAAGTAACTTTATCAAGCACTGGTTTATTAATGCAATACCGAGCCGGATAAATCAATAGATGGATTATACTTGACGGTTTTATTTCTCCGCGATTACCAGCATCTCAAAATCTTCCGTGGTAAGCGCATCCTCCCTGGAAAAGGCGCCTAATCTGGCCCCGAAAATATCGATGGTTTTAAATCCCAGTGATTTTAGCAGCCAGGTGATTTCACACGGCACATAGTATCTTTCGTTGCAGACCAGTTCCTTTTTATTGCCCAGGTCGTCGACCACCTCGGTGATATTATGATCGCGGAAGGTCATCAGGTCGAAAGTATTGCTTCTGTAAGTGGCGTTTCCCGGGTCCGTGGTGGAGGCGCAGAATTCTTCCACGGAATGATACAGCGGAAATAAACCGTTCAATGTGGTAAAAATGATTTTTCCCGGAGACCTTAACGTTTTGGCCGCATTTTTTAAGATTTCGAAATTCATCTCATCGGTTTCCATCAGGGGAAATCCGCCTTCGCAAAGCATGATGGCCAGGTCGAATTCATTTTCAAAGGGCAGATTTCTGGCGTCGTGTTGTAAAAATGTAATTTTCAGGTTCTGATCTTTGGCCTTTTCCCTGGCCCGGGCAAGTTGAGATTCCGAAAAATCAATACCGGTAATGTTATAACCCCTTTTAGCTAATTCGATGGCGTGTCTGCCTGTGCCGCAGCCGATATCGATAATCCGGAGCGATTTATTAAAACTGATTTCCTTTTCGATAAAATCGCATTCGCCAATGGTACCTTTGGTAAAGCTTTCGTTATCATAGGTTTTGGCGTAGTTTTCAAAAAGCGCTTCGTACCATGGCTTCATTATCGTTCCCCTTATTCAACGTAATTCATATAGAAACTTAATAATCATTTTTTAAAACCCGTTTATTTTTTACAGGTCATTTGCTTAATTAATAACTTATGTTCAACAGTATTCGAATGTAATTTAACAATTTTATTGATATAACTAAATATATACTTTATTAAGTCTAATTTTTTTATCGTTTTTCGATGGTATTATTAGGCCGGATTATTTAAGTTCTGCCGTTTTAAAAGCCTTGATACCCATATAAACGAGATAGTTCCGGCCGTTAAATCCGTTATAAGCCTGCCAATGAAAATTCCCTGCAATCCGCTTATAGCGTTACCGAGAAAAGAAAAAGGTATGAGAAAAAACAATATCCTGATTATATTAATGGCCGTCGCCAGAAACGGCCGGTGTATTCCTGTGAGTATGAATCCGCAATAGCGATGCACTTCCATCATTCCATAACCGAAGGCGACAATTCGTATATAAAGCGAGAACAATTCCGTTACGCGGGGATCGTTTGTAAAAATCCGGGCGAGAATTGGCGAGATAAAATAGAAAAGAACCGCTACGAGTATCCCATATAAAAATGCGAATCGGGTAGAATATCTTTTTGCTTCGTAAATCCGATCAATACGGCCGGCTCCAAAGTTCTGGCTTACAAATGGCATCAAGGACATTCCCAGCGCCATAGGGATTACGAAGGCGACCATTTCGACGCGCCCTGCGGCGCTGAAAGCGGCAAGAGCTTCATTACCATGACTGCTTACAAGCGCGGTGATAACGCCTAATGATAATGGAATAAGAATCATGCTGAGACTGCCCGGAATAGCGAAGATCATTATTCTTCTGCAGGAATTTAAGAAGTCATCCAGATGCAATTTTTCAATGGTTAAAAGGCGGTATTTTACCGTCAGCAGATATATAAGCCAGCAAGAAGAAAAGGCCAGGGCAATGACTGTAGCCAGAGCCGCGCCGAAAATGCCGAGAGCCGGGAATCCCAGCCAGCCAAAAATAAAAACCGGGTCCAGAATAAAATTAAGCGCCGCTCCCGAAAGCATAAATAAACTGGCATGTTTTGAATCTCCCAATGAAATAAGAATTCCGTTGCCCATCATAGGAAAGGCGGTAAAAATAACGCCTATATACCACATCTGCATATAACTGCGCACATAAGGCAGGGTTTGGTTGTCGGCGCCAATCCGCATGAACAGCCATTCCATGGTCAGGTAACCGGCTATGGAGAGAATTACCGATAGAAATATGACTAAAATAATACCGTGCGTAACAATCCGGGAGGCGGCAGCCTGATCCTTTCTGCCAATGGCATGCGACATCAGGGCGGTAATACCGTTTCCTATACCTCCGGCGACGAAGGAAATAATCATTATTACAGGGAACGTCAGCCCCATTGCGGCCAGAGGAATAATTCCCAGTTGAGCAACAAACCAGGTGTCGGCAAAATTGTAGGCGTTAATGGCAATAGTTCCGGCCAGCATGGGATAGGCCATGCGGAAAAGGGTAGACTTCACATTTGATTGGGTTAGTTTTGCCGTCAAAATATTTTCCGGGTTATAAAGTGATTAGATCAAAGCAAACTTTAAACGGGGTATTTACCGATATCGCGTTGCTTTGAAGCTTTAAAAATTTATTTATTTTAAATCATGCAGCCTTATTATCATTAAACTGTACAGGTAAAAATTTCTATCATATTTTTTGCAAAGAAATATAGCTATTATAACAAAAACGGACAAGGCACAAATGTTAAGATTCGGAAATAAGGCGCAATTTTATTGAACCCATGAATATCATGACTTTGCTGATTGATTTATATATTAAAAGGGTTTTGCTGTAATTTTACCAAACCGTTATGGATTTTTGGATTGGCGACTAAAATCCGGTACTGAAGAAATCTTAAAATTGTTGAAAAATCTTTCCATTCGGAAATAAATGATTCCGGGCCAATTAATATCTCCTTTGCCTCTTCAATCGTGGCTTTAACATAATCGCCTAATGATTTGGTAAGAATGGCATTTTCCAGGTATTTTATGATGGATTCTAATTCTTTTTTGTCAAGCCATATACCATTGCACTTTGTACAAAAATCTATCTCAACCCTGGAATCGTCATAATTCAGAACTTCCATTTTTATATTACATTTAGGACAAATTTTCTTTGGTACATTTACCTTGAATTTGTCGCGATGTTTTAGGATATCAAAATCCAGCCAGTTCAAATCAGAATCCCTGATATCTTTGATTTTCCTTAATTCATCTTTATCGAACCAAATGCCTTTACATTTTTTGCATTCATTAATTTCAATTCCATGGACAACTTTTTTTCTTAACGGTACATTACAATTCGGACATTGCATTTGTATTTCCTTTCAATCAATGTCTTAATAAACGAATAAACATATTTCGTTTATCGGGCTTATAAGTTAACTTTCATTTGTTTAACCCGGAATTTAATCAGCAGACTGTACACAATCAAAAATTATCCTAACTTTTTCTAAGTCTTAATGGTCAGCCGTTAATCTTCCCAGCAACGTAAAAAGCAGGGGAGTGCGGGCTGCGGTTATTCCGGTTTAACCGTCACGATCACCCTTTTATAGCTGGTCAATTGAGGTTCGCCTCTATCGGTTACTTTTAAAATAAAATGGGCGGTTTCCTCCTTGTCAACCCTGGGAGCAATGATATAGGCGCCATGTGCATTTTCCGTCCCTTCAACTTTTATAAAGTCTTTACAGGTTCCGGCTTCTGGATAGTTAAACCACAGGAAACTAAAACTATCGCCGTCGGGGTCGGTTGTATTAAAAGCATCCAATCCGAATCCCTGTCCCGATTTAACCGTAATTTGTTCAGGATGGCTTAAAACGATAACCGGATGGTGATTAGCTTCTTCATAGGGCTTTATACACCAATCCATTCTTGCCGCAAAATCATTTTGAAAATCATCTCTCCAGCGCCATAATGAAACTTTATTATTCTTAAATGTGACGGTATCCATTTTTACCGTTCTGCCATACTCATTTGGAATATACGGCGTATAGGTATCTGCCGCATTTGTCCATATTTTTCTTGTTTCGGGTTCAGAGGGCACGCCGGAACCACCCTTCGTTTGTGTAGAAAAGTCCGGCTTATATAGTTCATATCTGCCGCCCCAGCCTCCCCATTCAGGATGTTCGGCATCGTTTAAACCATTTTGTATCAGGGATAAAAAAGCCGGCGTGTCTCCTTCCATACCCCATGCCACATCGGGATAAGCGGCGCCAAGAGGTCCGTGTCCCTGTTGAATATTTTGCGCGATCCAGGAATTGCTGATTTTACTATTGTCTATGCCGGGTATAAAACTATTTATACTACTCCATGTCGCACTGCCATAATCATCTCCCGGACTGACTATATAAAACAGCTCCGGGAAATTATTCCTGATCCAGATGCCGCTGTCATCCTGGTCGGAAATGGTATACACCCTGAGTTTTGAAATCAGCTCTTTTTGCTCCTGCCCGGTTTTTGTGTTTTTGATTTTAAATAACGCCTGCGCTAAGGTATTGGCTCCTCCCCATACCGAAATCCACAATGGCCGCTCATCATTTTTTTCAAGTTCCGTGATTATCCAGTCAGAACCTTCTGAATCTTTGTTGTTGCCAACGCCCGACATTCCATATTCAGGTAAGCCTTTTTTTATTAAAGCAAATAATGTTTCGGCTTTTGGAAAAGCTTTATCATGCTTTATAAGATTAGGCTGCACTTTATCGTAGGCCTGAATTATTTTTTCTATGGATTCCGGATTGACCATCGATTTATGCCAGCAGGAGGTCGTAGCGATTATTCCTTTAATATCGATTTCGTTGGTATATAAGAGCAATCTGACCAAAGATTGGGTATCGTCAGGGTCCGCTTCAATATCGGTAAGAATGATCACCCTGTGCGTTTGATTTCTTTGCCCGTAAAGGGAACTGGATGTCAGGAAGAATATCATTAAAAGTACAAGGATTCTCATAAATGTACCTCCAGTAAAAAAGTGTTTTCAAACCAATGACGCTTAACGGTTTCATATATGCGGGGTGTCTGTGTTGCGCCAGCAGCAGGTATTTTGTATAGCCGTTGTTGTTTGCTGTCCGTTATATCTTTATTTATTAATCCACTCCGATTTGTATTCATCTATTGCTTTTTTAACAAAAATTGAGTTTTTTTCGGTTGAAGCAAGTATATCGGTATAATAAATAGTTCTTGTACAATTGTATTTTTTCATGCTATACACATAGGAGTTAATATTTCTCAATGTCGCAAAAGTTGCTTCCTCAGTCATTAAATTTCCGAAATTATCAAAGATATAAATATATTTATAACCCTTTTTTTCTAACAAATCATATAAATCATTAAAACCGGTATGTTGAAAATCTTCTGATATTTCATTTTCCCAAAATAGAATCGGTTCAGAATGTGACAATATTTCTTCTGCGGATCTAATCACATCAAAATCATAACCGTCTGTATCAACCTTGAGCAATAGTATATTAGAAACATCATCTATTATCTTGTCTAAAGCAACATGGGTAATTGAATCAGAATCTTTAGTAACCTTTAAACTGGCAGTACCGCCCTTAGTATGATCTAAAAAACCCGTGATTAAACCGGTTCCCACCAGAGTTTTAAAAGTTTTGACCCGGGAAGGATATTCAGATTCAATACGCAGTAAATTTTTTTCTAAATATGAAAAAAACGTATCTGATGGCTCTATACATATCACAGGATTTTTACAATTTTGTATCATTGCTATTGCCGTATCCCCAATATTTGCCCCGACATCTATAATTACTTTTTCTCCATTAAGATTTTTAGCCAAAACCGGCAGAAAACGATCGTATAATTTGAAAGACTGTTGAAAAACAGGTAATGCAAAATCAGGTGGAATTTCTATCTCATACTTTCCAATCTTATACTTACCTTTTTTATGCTTTGTTTTCGATGTTCCTTTTAATCTACTAACTATTTTATTAATCATTTGCTCAGCTTTCATCGGTTTATTTCCTTATTCTCATGTTTATTTTTGCTGAAGTACCTTTAATGTCCCAGTAAACAAATATTCGTCTGTCTGGCCGTTGCCAGCCAGATTAACCTGACCCGCTTAGCCTTGCCAGACTGGTTTATCGTTATTAATAAGTTATTTTTTTTTATCCTTTAAACCAGAATTTAACCATCAAACACTACCCATCAAAAATTATTATTACTTTTGCAAAATTCTGATTTTTTATCCTGTATCGCAGGTCTACTCCAGCAAAAGACTCTTCATACTGATCCGGTAAATATTTCCCATGCCGTTCAGGATGCTATTGGCCCGGTTTTCCAGTTCATCGACCGTTTCTATTCTTTTATCTACCGGCGTAAATCTCTCGCTTGTAAAATAGAAATTGCCTCTGGCCATATCGATAAAAGGGCAGTAATCCAGCTTATCGGAGTTAATCGGCGGTCCCATGTTCTTGGCCGGCGTCCAGCGGCCGGACGCGTCTTTTTTGCTGTAATATAAATCGCCGCCGCCCAGGTCGTCTTCCCGGCCGTAAGAGCTGAACAGGATCAAATCTTCATCCGGGCTGATATAAGCGTTAAATTCATAAACCGGTGAATTGATATTGGCGTCCAAATGTTCGGGAATGAGGTATTGACCGTCGGCATACCTGCTTAAGAAAATATCTTCGCTGCCGATGCCGTTTTCTCTTTCGGCCGTAAAATACAAATTACCGTTCTTACTGACCGACGGATAAAATTCATTGCCGTCTGTATTGATGTTCGGGTTCAGGGGCTCCGGTTCGCTCCAGCCGGAATTTAATAGGTTAGAAACCCAGATATTAAAATCGCTGCGCGTCGAATCCCGGTCAACAGGCCTGTTTGAGGCAAAAAACAGTTGATTTCCATCTGCGGAAAAACAGGGTTCGATATCCTGATAATTACCCGAGAAATCCAGGATTTGTTTTTCTGTCCATTTTCCATTGATTTTTTTGATAGTTGCCAGGCAGCGGACGGACTGCCTGTAATCGCTCAGAGTAAAAATAATTTCGTTCCCCCTTGGCGATATGGCCAGATCTCTTTCATACAGCTTTGTGGATATAATGCCTTCTGCGAACAGCTCAACCTCCGCAGGTGTATTTTCAAGGTCGATCTCCGTTATGTTCTCTGTTTGACAGGCCAGGCATAAAAGACTAAACAGCGCTGTTAATAAAATTTTATTTTTCATTTTCACGCCTTTCGGTTTTATACATTTACTACTCGCGATTTGTACTGCTCAAACGGCTGGCTTTCCTGAAATTATTGCTGCGCCGGAATTTCATGATTTCGGATATATTCCGCGATTTCCGCCAAAGGTGCGATCCAGATATCCCGTTCATTTTCTTTTAAGTAAAACAGCAGCTTGTTATGTTCTTCCAAATCGATATTGATGTTATGTTCGCCGCCTACGCCGTGAAATAAAAAAACAAGCAGACGACCGGTTTCTTTGGCCTGGGTTACCAGCTTAATTAAATCTTCACCGGTTTTGTCCTGTATCATAAAAGAACCGATGTCGAAAATATCAACGGAAGCAATATTTTCCAATCGCGGAAAGACGCCTCTGGCGCCGACAAAATCATCCCGGATTAATCCTGTAAAAACAGAGTCGCCGATAGCGTTTTCTCCGCAGGTATAGGCGAATGTCCGCCTGGTTTTTCCGTCAACGGCTTTCAGCAGAAGATTAGCCATGCGGATTTCATCCACCATCCGGCCTATGGTGTAATCATCCAGATCATAATCCGGCGGCACCCATTCTCTGCCCATGGATTTACCGGCGCAGGGATGGAAGAGGGTGTGATTGCCCAGTTCATGTCCTCTGTTTGCGGCGGCCCGCCATTCGTCCAATCGTTTATCAAGCGCAGCTGAATTCCCGGGAAGGTAAAACGTGCCCCTGAATTCCAGTGAATCCAGGACCGGGATCACCTTGTCTAAATGCACATTCAGCCCGTCGTCATAGGTCAGGGCTACGGCGCATTGATGATTATTCCAGACCATTTTTTCTTTCTCCTGTGCGTTAAGGCCAATCACCGGAATAATAATAAAAAACAAAATGAGTAATCTATTCATAATTAAACCTCCAGATACTATATGATTCTACAGATTCCTCCGAAAGAGTC
Organism: Calditrichota bacterium; assembly: GCA_003854985.1. Lineage (GTDB taxonomy): Bacteria > Calditrichota > Calditrichia > Calditrichales > Calditrichaceae > Zgenome-0002. Next base: position 14,525 of record RQOG01000123.1, on the reverse strand, counting down.
CCTGTTGGGGCAAATTCCATACTGGGCTCTGAACCGGCTTCTTTTTTTTAGGGTAATTTATCGATAAAAGAAATACCGGACAAATGATAATAACTACATTAAAAACATTGACTGGTTTTAATTGACTGTCCTTAAACGAATATGATCGGTATATGTTTTGAAATAAACACACAGTATGATATAAACATCATAATCAGTAAAAAGAATTAATAAATAACATTTGAATTTTCGTGCTTTCAAGTATTATCTGACACTTGAATTATTCCTTGTCCGTATAATTTTTAATATTTATATTCTGCAATAACAGTATGAACAGGCAGGTATGACAAACCTGTCTATTGGGAAAGGTTATAAAATATGTCTTGACTCTGATCGAAAAGGATTCTCAGCCGGGCATTAGCGGACATGATAAGGGCGCTTTTTTTAGTAAAACACAATAAGATCAACGAACAAAAAGGAATTATGCTTACTATGGGAGAACAAATTTATCTGTTAACGTTTCTGATGGCGCTTGTTTTTTTTACAGGATGCGGACAAGCATCCAGGCCTTTCCCTCAGAATGCGGATTATCCGTTTGGCTATAAACCGGGTACGATCACTAATAAGGCGGCTCTGGACGCGTACAGCAAATGGAAAGAATTATATCTGGTTAAATGTAAGGACAACTACCGCGTGGTTTGCGAAGGCCCGGATGAAACCCGGGTTGAGGCCGTCGGCTTTGGTATGATTTTAACCGCCTATTTCGGGGATAAAAAAGAATTTGACGGGTTATATAATTTTTATAAATCAAAACGAACGGAAAACGCCAATATGATGATGGCCTGGAATGTAAGCTGCGAAGGCATTAATGATCCGGGAAGCGCGACGGACGGCGATATCGACGTGGCTTTCAGCCTGATTGCCGCTTATAATCAATGGGGAGGCAATTATCTGGATGAAGCGAAACAGGTGATACAGGTTATTAAAAACAGTGTTGTCGTTAAATGCGACAGCCTGCTCGCGCTTGCCCCGGGCTATTCGAAAGCATCGCCCAAAGGATCCGCATGGGGAGGATGCGACTTAACGGATATTCAGTATTATACGCCGGCCTTTTTCCGACTCTTTGCGCAGGCAAGCGGCGATGAGGACTGGAATAAACTGGCGGATGATACCTATACGATTTTAAATGCCGCCGCCCATCCGGAAACGGGTCTGGTGCCCGACTGGCAATCGGTAAGCGGAATCCCGGGCGGTAATTCCGACCGCGTGCCTTATTTCTGGTATGATGCCTGCCGCGTTCCCTGGCGCATTGCTTTGGATTATATCTGGAACGGCAATGAACAGGCCGGAGCGTGGTGTGCCAAAGTATCCCGGTGGGCATACGGTATCGGTCCGGCCAATATTAAGGACGGATATAATCTTGACGGCACCGATAATAACGACGGCTATCATAACAGCGCCTTTGTCGGCGGATTTGCCGTGGCCGCCATGTGCAACAGTCAGGAAATAGCCGATGTGTTCGGAGCGGAGATGACCAGCAGCCGCCTGGGCGATGATCATTGGTTTCCGATGAGTCTCCGTTCACTATATTTGTTGCCCATAACCGGAAATTTCTGGCAGCCTTCCATCGCGGGTAAATAACGCGTTAATTCTGAATAGCTGAAAATAAAAGGTCTGTTATTCACTACGAAATATTTAATATCCTGGACGGCATAAAAACAATAATGACAGGCGCACACCGAGGGATATCAATTTTCAGCCGGTTAATTCCTGATAAAGGCGAAAAATAGATATTAGAAACATATTTTTGATATAAAAGAACATTTTAGGAAAAAGTTATAATTCAATTTCTATCAAACAATTTGGTTTAGGTTATTGCATAGACTATATTATCAAAAATTATCAAATGCTAAAACTTAACCATCATTACTACAATTTGTTGGCCTGCTGATATGAATACGTCTTCTGCTAAACAACCGGCGGCACGGACTTTCTTATCTATAACTCTAAGAGCAGAAAGAAGTTTTTCTTTGATTTGTATTACCGTATCTTATAAAAAAATTGGTTTGTTCCCTGGAATAGCGGTATTAATATTTTTTGTCGGGGAGTATAAATGAAACCAGGCATCCTCATTGCTTATTTCGTCAAACATGATGAGGCGTGTGAAGCCTTCGCTAAATTGCAAAAAAAGGGTCACCGCCGTATTGCATGGGTGAACAAGAGTTTGGAGGGGATAGTCCGGACGAAAGACCCCTTCCGCTGGCGTCTGATTTTTGGGGCGGTCGCGGCGTTTATTCTGTTAGGAGCGCTTACGGGAATACTCCAGATGAGTTTTCAGCACTCGGGATTAACACCTGACCGATATCCTTCTAATCTAATCTACATTCTTATGGGTGGATTCATCGGAATCGTGCTCAGCTTTGCCTGGATACGGCGGTCGAAGTTCGGCATCGACAGAGATTTACTTGCGAATCATGCACGATGGCTTGTTTCCGGGGAGACCGTCATTATTCTCCAGGGATCAATCGAAACATTGCGACTTCCTTTCACCATTTTAATAGAAAGCGGCGATACTCCGCCTGCCGTATTTGTTCTGCATCCCCGGCGTGTTGGACCGATTGGAGAGGACTGGAGCTCTGATGGAGCTTCATTCAATCTGGTGCAGTTTCAGGACCATGCCCGATATCTGGCCACGGAACATCAGCTAGATCCCAAGCCAATCCGGAATACTAATCTGCTCAAACGGCTCGAGCAGGGTCGCAGGTGGGTCCAGGATATATGTCTGGATCTATCCGAAGCAAGTCGTCTTCAGCAAAGCATACCACCTACCACTGATTGGCTTCTTGATAATGAATATATTCTTGAGAGCAACGCTAATGACGTCCGGCTAAATTTACCCCGGCAATTTTACCGGCAGCTGCCGGCGCTTGCCAGCGAAAAAGATTATGGGCTGCCACGAATCTATGGTCTGGCGCGTGAACTTGCTGCTCATGCTGATCTTTCCCTGGATCAGGAGAATATTCTGGCCTTTATTGAGGCATATCAATCAGTGGAACCGCTTTCGATTGGCGAGCTCTGGGCAGTTCCTCAAATACTGCGTACTGCCCTTATTGAGGGTATCCAAAAACTTGCCGGCCGGGCTCTTTCGGACCTGCGTGAAGGTGAAATCGCTAATTTCTGGGCCAACCGCCTTATAACGGTCGACCGGCGATATCCCCACCAGCTTTTTTCGATTATGGCGGAAATGACCGAGACGCAACCCAATCCCAGCTCATATTTCGCCGCTCAACTGATTGATTACCTCTATGACGATAGGACCGCTCTGGCCCCGGTACAGAGCTGGCTTGAGAATATATTCCACAAATCTCTTAACGAACTTAGACTGCGTGAAAAAAACCGCCAGGCAAAGGATCAAATATCCATAGGGAATGCTTTTTTCAGTTTGCGTCAGCTTGCTTTAATCGATTGGTAAGAATGCTTTGAAAAACTCAGCATAGTGGAACAGATATTACGACAGGATCCCGCCGGTATCTATCCCCGGATGGATTTTGCCACACGCGATCAGTACCGCCGGGTGGTTGAGCGGCTTCACCAGGGATCCGGACTGGCCGAGAACCAGGTCGCTCAATCTGCCATAGATATGGCAATCCAGGCTGCCGGAGAGTCAAACCGGGATGAACGTTCTATTCACATTGGAACATATTTAGTTGGCGAAAAAAGCAAGGATATGTCCCGGCTTATTGGCTGCCATGAGACCTTGCGTTTTCGCGCTCTGCAATGGGCTTCCTGTCATCATTCAACGGTGTACTTTCTTGGGCTTGCTTTCTTCTCCGCTGTATTCATTCTGCTGGCCTTTTTGCCTGGTCTGCACGCATATACCACAGGGATTCAGATTATTATCACGGCTCTCTTATTAATTCCTGTAAGCCAGCTCTCACTTGAAGTGATGAATTACCTGGTAACGCAGCTGTTTCCCCCACGCATTCTGCCGAAGATGGATTTCAGGGAATCGGGGATTCCTGATTCCTGCCCGACACTGGTCATTGTGCCTATGATGCTGACGGATCAGGAAACGATCAAGGCGGAAACGGAAAAACTTGAGATACGCTATCTTGCTAATAAAGAAGCCAATCTGCTTTTTGGTCTATTCTCGGATTACAAAGATGCGCTGCAGGCCCATTGTGAAGATGACAAGCCCTTGCTCGACGCCGTGGTGCAAGGCATCAAATCTCTCAATCAACGCTATGGCGGCGAACGCTTCTTCCTGTTCCACCGACAGCGGAAATGGTCAGAATCCGAACAAAAATTCATCGGCTGGGAACGTAAACGCGGGAAACTGGAAGAACTCAATGCTTTTATTAGTGACATGCGGCCTAATGATGCTGATCGCCTGGTTTATATCGGCAACCAGGACCAATTATCCGATATAAGATTCATTATTACTCTGGACAGCGACACGCAACTGCCAAATGATACCGCCCGCAGGATGATCGAAACTTTGGCACATCCGCTAAACCAGGCGCGTTTCGACAGCGCAGGTAATATCCAATCCGGTTACACCATAATCCAACCGCGCGTTAGCCCCTCCCTGCCGAGTATGAGTGGTTCACCTTTTAGCCGGCTATTTTCGTACCCGGTTGGCATCGATCCTTATACTAATGCGGTTTCTGATGTATACCAGGATCTTGCGGGAGAAGGTTCCTATCACGGCAAGGGAATTTATGATGTGCGCGCTTTCAATAGAATTCTTTCCGGCAGATTTCCCGAAGCGCTGCTTTTAAGCCATGATTTGATAGAAGGCGCTCACGTCCGGGTCGGTCTGGCAAGTGACATTGAGCTTTATGACGAATTTCCACAGGATTACCTAAGTTACATCAATCGGCAGCACCGCTGGATACGCGGAGATTGGCAGATTGTAGATTGGATCATGCCGTTTGTTCCCCGACATGGCGGTGGTAGACGAACATCCAATCCGCTTCCCTGGTTTGAACGCTGGAAGATAATCGACAACCTGCGCCGCAGCCTGTTGCCCTTAACTAATCTGGCTTTGCTGATAGTATCCTGGTTAATTTCTTCTCAAATCGGGTGGATAGCTACTGTTGTGGTCGCCACTCAACTGTTCTTCCATTCCCTGGTGCAGCCGTTTACATGGGTGGCAACCCGTCAGAGTCTTAAGAGTATATCACTGGCTAAAATAGCAAATGATATTCTGCGACTGCTGGTTGAAGCAGCGCTGCTTCCATTCCAGGCCTGGCTGGCTCTGGATGCCATGACACGGGTTTTCTATCGCCGATATATTTCTCATCGGCGGTTATTAGAATGGACTTCGGCTCAGGTAACGCATAAAGGAGCGCAGGCTAAAGTACCTGTGTTTCTGCTTTTAATGAGTTTGATGAGCCTGTTCAGCGTGATTGTTGGATGGACGGTGCAGTATTGGAGACCAGCAAATATCTGGATGATTAGCCCATGGCTATTGCTCTGGTTTTTGTCTCCGGTGATCGGTTGGCTTCTTAACCGGCGACCGGTTGTTAAACAGCCGAAATTCCTGCTTCCGGCAGAGGACAGGCAATTATTGAGAAATATTTCCAGGCTGACATGGCGCTATTTCTCGGACTTTGTGAATAAAGAAACCTCATGGCTGCCTCCCGACAATTACCAGATTTCCCATCAGAATAAATTGGCTCTGCGGACCAGTCCGACAAATATTGGCCTTTATATGGTTAGTGTAATAAGCGCCTGTGATTTCAGATATTTAACCCTGGATGAAGTTATATTTAAACTAACGCAGACAATGAAGACGATTAGTAAACTGGAACGCTATGAGGGTCATCTGCTCAATTGGTACGATCTTCAGACCTTAGAGCCTCTCAGACCGCAGTATGTTTCCACCGTCGATAGTGGTAATCTTCTCGGAGCCTTATGGGTTCTGGACCAGTGGCTTGATGCAAATTTACAGGCGCCGCTTTTAGATATGAAAGTCTTTACCGGATTGTATGACACCGGTGAAGTTTTGCGGCAGGTTATCCGGGAAGAGAAGGTCTTTGGTTTGAATGTTCAATCTTTGGATGAACTGATGCGCATGTGGAAATCCCTGCCAGATCATATCACTGAAATACTTAATCTTCTGCGGCAATCGGAGGAAAGGGCAAAGGATATTTACGAAAAAGCCTGTGAATCAACTACAGCTCAGGGGAATACGATATATTGGGCCGGGCAGATGAAGAACCAGTTAACAGCTCTGCTAAGTATTGCGGATCGTTACCTGACCTGGATCACAATCGTGGCTGAGAAGACAGAGGATGAGATTATCGGCCTGGATCCGGATGCCCTGATGTCTTTTCGCCAGACCATCAACCAAGCGCCATCGCTTAAGTCACTGGCCCGCGGAGATGTCCCCTTTATAGCACTCCTTCAGTCACTCCGACAGAAAACACCGGTGGAAGAGTATGCCCTTCTCAACTGGATTGACCGCGTTATTGAGGCTTTTGAAAGATCAAAATGGATGGCTGGTGAGATGCTGGCTTCAGGTGAACAACTCATTCAACGGGGAAACGAACTCTCCGGATCGATCAACATGCACTTCCTTTATAATCATCAATCACGTTTGTTTTCAATTGGTTATAATGTATCTGAAGGACGCCTGGACCACGCCTTTTACGATTTATTAGCGAGCGAAGCGCGCCTGGGAAGTTTCGTTGCCATTGCCAGGGGCGATATTCCGGTTGAGCATTGGTTTGCCATGAATCGGCCATACGGCGCTATCGGCCGACGCCGGGTGTTGCTCAGCTGGACCGGAACTATGTTCGAATACCTCATGCCGCTGCTTTACCAGCGTTCCTTTGGGAGTTCATTGTTGGATAAATCTGCCCGGGATGCTGTGGCAATACAAATTAAATACGGTCTCAGACACCGGGTACCGTGGGGGATATCAGAGTGTGCTTTCGGAGATGTTGATATTCAAAAAACCTATCAATATCATGCTTTTGGTGTGCCGGAACTTGGACTCAAGCGTGGTTTGGTGGAAAAGATTGTTGTCGCGCCGTATGCTACCCTGCTGGCGGTGAGTATCGCGCCCAGGGAAAGCGTGAAAAACTTAAAACGATTAACCGGATTAGGTATGTTGAACAATTATGGTTTTTACGAAGCGCTGGACTACAGCCATCAATCAAGCCGTGAGGGCGAAAGCGGGGTGATCGTACGAACTTATATGGCACATCACCAGGGAATGAGTTTACTGGCACTGAACAATTTCCTCAATAACAATTGCCTCCAACGCCATTTCCACACCGATCCGCGCATACGCATGGTTGAGCCCCTGCTTCATGAACGCATCCCGCACCTGCCGTCGTTACACCACATATCGCCACGTGTACGAGTGTCTTCTGTGGCAAGCGTTGGCGAAGCCACACCTTCAGTAAGTCAATTTGAAACACCCCATACCTCCACACCTAAAACCCAACTGCTATGCAATGGCCGCTATGGCCTGATGCTCACAAATGCCGGTGGCGGTTACAGTCGCTGGGGTAACTTTGAGATCACACGTTGGCGATCGGACAAGACCCGGGATTCATGGGGAACCTTCTGTTACATACATGATATCGATTCTAACCGTTTATGGTGTAATACCTATCAGCCAACCGGAGGAAAGGTTGAGGGATATTGTGTTAATTTTACGCTCGATCGTGCCGTATTCCGGCGCATCGATAATAGCATTGAAAGTGAAACCGAAGTTGTTGTCACACCGGAAGATGACGTTGAGATCCGGCGTATGACGCTGATCAATCGTTCTCCACAAAGTCGCCGGCTTGATCTGACAAGTTACATCGAACTCTCGCTGGCACCACACAATGTGGATCGTCAGCATCCGGCATTTAATAAACTATTTATACAGACCGAGGCGCTGCCTGAGCAAAAAGTGATCCTGGCCTATCGTCGGGCCCGGAGTGATAATGATCCGGCTATTTTTGTAGCACATCGCTTTACCTCAGAGCAGAATGAAGATCAAATTTTAAGTTTTGAGACCGATCGACGCCGCTTCATTGGTCGCGGACGGACACTTGCCAGGCCTATGGGCGCCGTACAGGAGCCCGGCTCAAGCCAGGGATTTGTCCTGGATCCGATTCTAAGCCTTCGTCAAAGCGTAAACCTTAATCCGGGTCAGCGAGTGCAAATATCTCTTGTTTTAGCTGCAGGTGAAACACGGGAACAGGCGCTCAGTCTGATGAGCAAATATAGTAATCTCCATGCAATAGATCAGGCGATGGACTTTGCCTGGTCATCGGCACAACTTGAGTTGCGCCTGCTTCGCATTCAACCCGACGATGCACGGCGCTTCCAGCAATTGGCCGGATATTTACTGTATCCCAATCTTCTCCTGCGTGCCGGTGCGAAACGTATTGCCGAAAACCGTAAAGGTCAGGCCGGCTTGTGGGCTCATGGCATTTCGGGTGATTTACCCATTGTCCTGGTCGCTATTGGTGAGGTGATGGACGTGGCTTTGGTTCGTCAAATAGTCCAGGCGCATACCTATTGGCGTATGCACGGCCTCGTGGCCGACCTGGTGATCCTGAACGAAGAGACCGGTGGCTATACGCAGCCATTACGTGAACAACTCGAACAACTAATCCAGTCTCATTCAGTAAATACGGGGGTGGATGAACCGGGTGGCATCTATTTACGCAATGCGGATCTTATCTTTGCAGAAGACCTGACACTCCTGCGGGCAGTGGCAAGCATTGTGTTGGTGGCAGCCCGTGGTACTTTACTCCAACAATTGGGTGTGCAACTGGAATCTCCCGATTTGCCGGCAAAAATGAATTTAAAGCGTGATCTCCGGGATGCTTCGGCGGTGCTCCGTTTTATGGAGCTTCCCTTTTTTAACAGCCTGGGCGGCTTTACTCCGGATGGCCGTGAATATGTGATCTATCTCGGTCCGGGCATAAATACACCCGCGCCCTGGACTAACGTCATTGCAAACCCGACTTTCGGCACGCTCCTCAGTGAAACCGGAGCTGGTTTTACCTGGCAGGGCAATAGCCAGCGGAACCGCCTGACGCAATGGTCGAACGACGCTGTGACGGACCCGCCTTCCGAAGCATTATATATTCGGGACGAGGAAACCGGGGTCTATTGGACGCCGACCGCATCGCCGATACGCGAAGATACTGCATACCGGGCCAGGCATGGGGCGGGATATACAGTCTTCGAGCATAACAGTCATGGTATTGAGCAGGAGTTGATAGTATTCGTTCCCGTAGATGACAAGGGGGGTGAACCAATCAAGTTGCAAAGGCTTTTACTCAGGAACGATACCACCAGAGTCCGAAAGCTTTCGATTACATATTATGTTGAGTGGACTTTGGGTGAATCCCCTGAGTCTTCCCAGATGCATGTGATCACCAACTGGGATGACGAAGTCCATGCCATGATTGCCCGCAATTACTATAATCCTGATTATGCAGATCATATAGCATTTACAGCTATGAGCATACCCGCAGAGTCTTACACAGGTGACCGCACCACTTTCATGGGGCGTAACCGCTCGATGGAGAATCCTTTGGCAATGGAGCGAACCGGGCTTTCCCGACGGATCGGCGCGGGCCTGGACCCTTGCGCCGGCTTACAGATAACCCTGAAACTGGCTCCCGGTGAACGCAACGAAATTACCTGCATGCTTGGCCAGGCTACATCGTTGGATAAGGTACATGCAATGGTATTGGCCAACCGCGGAAATCAGGCCGTAGAAGTCATATTACGGCAAACCCAGGCATGGTGGGATAATCGGCTCAGTACTATCCAGGTTCATACACCTGAACTCGCCGCTGACTTCATGATCAACCGCTGGCTGCTCTATCAAAGCCTTGTCTGTCGAATCTGGGGCCGTTCAGCCTTTTATCAGTCCGGTGGCGCCTTTGGTTTTCGTGATCAACTTCAGGATGTAATGGTTTTGTTTCACACACTTCCCGGGCTGGCGCGTGAGCATATCCTGCTCGCAGCCAGTCGTCAATTCAAAGAGGGTGATGTCCAGCATTGGTGGCATCCGCCAGGTGGTGCAGGAATCCGTTCACGTATCTCCGATGACCTTCTCTGGCTGCCCTATGTTGTTGCTCAATACATCAAAACCACCGAAGATGTGAGTATCCTGCACGAGATGGTACCCTATATCGATTCACCTGCTCTGAAAGACGATCAGCATGAGAGTTTTCAATCACCGGAAATCTCGTCGGAACGCAGCTCGCTTTTTGAGCACTGCCAGCGCGCAATCGCGCACAGCCAAATCTTTGGATCACACGGATTGCCCCTGATAGGAACCGGAGACTGGAACGATGGTATGAATCTTGTTGGCGCCGGGGGCAAAGGCGAGAGCGTCTGGCTGGGGTGGTTCATGGCGGATGTGCTGAAGGGTATGGCAGAGATGTCAGAATGTCTGGGTCAATCCGAACTGAGCAAGACCTATCAACAAAAAAGAAAAACCCTGATCCAATGTATTGAAAAGTCTTCGTGGGATGGGGAATGGTATCAGCGGGCTACTTTTGACAATGGAACACCTCTGGGTTCCGCAACGAATAAAGAAGCAAGGATTTTTTCCCTGCCTCAATCCTGGGCCTGGCTGAGCGGCGCCGCTGATCCGGATCGTGCTGGCAAGGCCCTTGAATCGGCATGGAGTCACCTGGTTTGTGAAGATGATAAACTGGTGCTGCTTTTTGAACCTCCGTTTGACCAGACAGAGCCATCACCGGGATATATAAAGGGCTACCCGCCAGGAGTGAGGGAGAACGGAGGTCAATACACACATGCCGCTCTGTGGCTGGCGATGGCCATGGCACGCAGCGGCGATGGTGACCGGGCGGCGAGAATGCTGCGCATACTTAATCCCATTGAACACAGCCGGGATCCGGAAACGGTCTGGCGTTACGGTGTCGAGCCTTATGTAGTTGCGGCCGATGTAAGCAATCTATCAGGGCGTATCGGTAGTGGCGGCTGGTCCTGGTACACAGGTTCCGCAGCATGGATGTACCGCGCCTGGGTTGAAGAGGTTCTGGGTCTTAAAGTACAAGGAGAAACATTACGGCTCGAACCGGTAATTCCCAGCTGGTGGGATGGTTTTCAAATGATTTATCGACACGGTGAAGCAATTTACGAGATTCAGATCGACAACCCAGAACATTGCTTACGGGGTGTCACCCGGATAGAGCTGGATGGCCAGCTCGTGAAGGATGGTGTGATCCCCCTGGATCGGAGTCTGGTAAAGCACAGGATACTTGTCTGCTTGGGAAAAATGCCTCCGGCAGATGCGAATTAGCAAGTGTTTGCCCTGCAGGCAAGGTCTGGAACAGGTGCTAGTAGCGCAGCCGTCAGGTGAAATGCCGAATAATTTAAATGGAGTTTTTAAATACTTGGGATTAGAGGTTATAAATGAAATATGCAATATTTCAGGCTTATTATTATCCGTGCTTCAAAAAAAATATTGCAGAGAAACCGGAACCGGCATTTGTTCAGGGTAAAATATTAATATCATTCATAGCCTGGTTTAATTAAAATAGCCGCTTTTCCGGATCACCATTTCCGATTTCAGTCCGCAGATTTCTTCTAAAGTCATACCTTTATTAATGCATGCCTCAATAATCCGGTAACCGATAAAATAGCCGGTTTTCTGAACAAAGCCTTTCGGCGGTTTAGCGAAACTTCCGTCCGAAATATACCTTATGAATAATTGCATGGTTGTATCGTTTAGTTCCGAACGGATTGAATCTTTGATCAACGGTTCATTTTGCATGCACCATTTAAACGAACTTTCCAGCATAAAAGGTACCGCGTTTGAAATTTCGATATCCTTCAATATTTGTGTGGTGAGATAGACAGCCATGCCTTCGGATATAAGCTCCCGCTTTAACGTAAGCGGTTCGTCCGGCCATCTCTGATGGTGCAGGATGTGTGCGTATTCGTGCGCCATGATCTTTTTAACCTGGCCGGGATTGATATGCATGGAAATATAGATGACATTTCGGTCTTCCCCGGGGATTACAAAACAACTGCCGTAAGGCAGGAAAAAACAGATGTCCGTCTGTTGCTTTTTGACGGGCGGTAGTATTTTATGAGATAAGACGATGATCGAATCGTATAGAAAATTAAACATCCGGTCATCATACTGGGTCAGAAACCTCTCATAATCTTCTCTTTTGTAATCTTTAATGATATCCGGAAAGGTCATGGTATCGATGACGCCCCATTTAACCTGGCTGTTGTGCACTTCCCGGACTTCAGGATAAGTGTCAAATAAAATGGATTGATAGCTTTGCCAGCTTCTGTCCGAATCAAGGAAATCATAAAAGGCTTTATACGCCAGAATGATGCTGCCGTTATCTTTGGCGATGATAACTCTTTCATTGTCCTGAACTTTCGAATTGGTGCAGCACAAAAAAGCCAACAACGCAACCGTAAATATTAAATTCCTGCTCATAAGTTTTTACTCCCAGTTTTTCTGTCAGAACTAATCATCCTGAGTTGGAAATATATTACTCTTATCAATAACTGTTTTTGAATCCATTGTACATAAATCCGTTATGTGAATTCCATTTTCCAGACATTTTTCAGTGATTTTGTATCCTATATAGTAAGCTGTTTTTTCCGGGAATCCTTTTGGCGGCTTGGCAAATCCTTCACCTCCGCAAATATATTTTTTTTGTATAGCCAAACCATTTTTGTCTAAGTCTACTATTATACTATCAATTATCATTTTTTCATTTTTTTTGCACCAGTCGACATTCTCTTCAGGCATCATCCATAACCCGTCATAAATTGAATACTCTTCTGATAAAAGAACCGGGAAATAGCTGGCGATGCCTTCCGATACGATCCATTTTTTTAAAACCGACGGTTCTTCCGGTCTTCTCTGGTGATGCAAACAATGTGCATACTCATGCGCTAAGGCTAAATACATATCTTTCATATCATATTTGATTGAGACATATATTGTCTGTCTTCCGGAAACGTCCTGTACAAAAACATCTCTTCCATTTGACAAGTAAAAACAGAAATCAACTTTTTTGAGCGGGTTGAGAATACTATCCATTTGCTGAATAACAGAATTATAAAGTTTTATTATTTTTTCTTCATTTATAGTTGTTAAATAGGGCCTGAAGTCGTCGATACGATAACCGTAAACTTCCTTTTTAAAGAGAACGGTATCTGTTAAACCCACACTAATATATCGCCGGTGCATTGCCATCAGAGCGGGAAAAGCTTTCAATACATACTCTTCGTAATCATTCCAGTTTTTACCGGAATTTAGAAAATTTTCAAATCCCTTATAAGCCAGAATTATATTACCATTGTCTTTGGGGATAATAACATTTTGTTTTGTCTGGTTTCCCGTATTGGTGCAGCACAAAAAAGTGAACAGTGCAAACAATAATATTACCTTTATAATCATCTGAATTTTCTCCATGTTCATTGATTTATTTGATTAGACGTAATATTTCGAAAATAGTCACACCGGTTCGTTATTTTTTTAGTTAGTTTGAATTTTTCCAGTTCCACCATTTTAGCAATTCGGGATCGTGTTGATCATTTTCGGCATAATAGACGGCGCAGCGAAAAACGTATAACACACAGCGATCCATTTTGGTTTTGCGCTGGCGGCAGAGCTCGTCATACATATCCTGCGGATTTTTTTGAACCAGATCGGATACCTTATAAATGCCGAGCGCTTTTAAATCTTCGGCCATGCTTTTACCGATGCCGGGAATCGTTTGCAGATGTTCGCTGGTTTTATCTTTTTTTTTGATCATAATCTTTGCTCAGCTTTCTTAATAAAAGGTTAAATGATTGTTGTCCGGCTGGCAATATAGGTATTAATGGATAAGCGGACAAATATCGGTTTATAAACTTTAACCGGATATCGGATAAAAAATTGATATACGAATTTGTTATCATGCCGCCGCTTAATGGCTAAGAACCGTTTTTCTTATTGTAAACAATGATTTAGTTTGTTATATTTGCGAAACTTAACCTGGGAGGGAACAATGCAGACAAATGCACCAAAATCCATTGTATGGATTATCGCGGTAATTATTGGCGTGCTGGGTATTCTGGGAAAATTTATTGTTTTGCCCGTATTAACCGTATGGTCTTTTTGGCTTCTTTTAATTGGTTTTGTTTTACTTGCACTGGCGACTGTAATCAAAGGAATGTAAATCTGGTTGAATTATTTTGCTGTCGGTCTATGTACTTGGAGGCATTTGTGACGGCAAAATCATGGGAAAGCATAAGCCGGGTATGGAAGCCCGGCTTTTTTATTGGCAACGTTGGCGGTGCGGCCGTTAAGGGATTGTCCCGAAAGTAAGGCCTTCGGCGCCGGCGATTTCATGTTAAAGTACATCCCGCCTCAGGCGGGATTGAAGCGAGCTATCCCGATGACTATCGGGAAATAACCTACTGAACAGGCAATTTTTTATATAGTGTGTTGGCAGCAGTAGTTTATTTCTTTTGTCCTATTATAATACTTCTGTTGCCAATCGTTTTAATCTCTTTTATGTCCACAAATC
>RQOG01000122.1 GCA_003854985.1 Calditrichota bacterium | reverse complement strand
TCCGCGATTATACGCTGCCAGCCCCATGGATCAATCGGGACATCTTTCGAATGCTTTGTCTGTTCAGTACTTTCCATCAGCCGCTTCGAAAAATACCCTGCGGTTTCGATTAAAAAATGCCCGCTGCCCATAGCCGGATCCAGGATTTTCAGTTCCAGAGCCTTTTTTCCCGCAACCCGGTTGGAATCAACGCTGTCGGCCTTTGTCCGTATTTCATCCAGTTTCCTGCCCACGCTGGAACCGATCATATCCGATATAATTATTTCCGGGGTGAAAAATGATCCCGATGATCTGCGCTTTGCTCTGTTCCCTGAAAAATATACCTGCCCGTTATTTTCGTTGATATGCCAATGATAATCGAGCAAATCTTCATAGATGGCGCCAACCTGCCGGATATCAATCCGATCGTAAACAATGGACAGAATTTCACCCGATCTGCCGCGGTAATGGGTTAGTTTTCTAATGATTTCCGATATCAGTATATCGTCTAAAAGATCATCGTCGCGGCAATTGAACAATTTGCTCGGGCAGATAGAATAAAATTCCCGAAAGATTTCCAGCAGTTTTAATGAAATTCCTGAAACCGATGTTTCGGCTTTGGAAATTGCTGATTGGATAATTTCTTTTAGTTTTTTTTTCTGATTTCCGGGCAGGATTCCGTTTTCGCCCGCATAAAGAATAATGATCAATCTGAAAATTGATTTTAAAGCTTCATTGGTAATTTTATCTTCCGGCCGTTCGTTTATATTTTTCTGTACCCCGTCTGGTTTTAATAAGGCTTGGCACAGATCAACCAGAGCGCCTTCGCGGCCATCCGCCGATAGAATATTTGTTCTTAATAAATGACTATAATCAACAGGTTTTGTCTGCATCGTTCTGATTCCGGGAAGCGTTTAAGTTTAATATCGAAGACAAAATTAACGGTAAATGATCATATTTCAAAATCCGATATTCATTAAAAGGGACTGACTTGCCGATAAAATATCATGTCATTTAATAAGGGTTAATTCAAATTTAAATATGTGTATCAGGTCCAGGCGTTATATTGGTAAAATATTGTTTATTGAATTTTATTTGTCTAAAACGAGAATGAATTCTTAAATTACACGTCGAACTTCTGCGAGGTCCTGTAAAATGAAATTCAAAACAAAAGCCGTTCTGTATTTAACCGTTGTTCTTTTTGCGGCCGCTTTCGGAACCGGTATTTTTTATTATTTTATTGTTAAACCGTCCGAAGTGGTCGTTAATGCCGGTAAAAAAATTGCGGATGGCGTGGCTGCCGCATTTGATTTTTCTCCCAGAATTTCGATTAAAAATACCGTAGTCTATGAAGAAAAAGCCGCCATCCTGGAAGTGGCCGTATATTCCCAGCGGGTGATCTATGATTATGAGTACAGCGATACCTGGCTGGGCAGTACCAAGGAAATGCATCTGAGAGGATTTTATCTGGCTAAATACGGATTTAATTTAAAGAAACAGGATTTTTCCATTAATATTTCCGAATCCGATAATAATGGAGGTAAATTCTACCAGTTAACCTTTATGATACCGGAGCCTCTTTTATTGACCTTCGAGACGGAAAACTATCGGGTGATACGAGACCGCGAAGGCTGGTGGAACAGTTTTAAAGAACAGGATCGGGAAAATGCGGTTAACAGCATGCGGGAAGCGGCGAGGCGTAAGGCAATTTCATTGGAATACCGGGATCAGGTTAAAAATGCGCTGGAGTCACAACTGAAAACAATGATTAAAGAACTATCCCTGGATATAGAGTTTAACCAGATCAATTTTGTCTGGCAAAGTATAGAATTGGAAGGACTGCCAAAATTGGACTCACTGCGAAATTATTCAGATGAAATAAACCCGGAGAGTTTTTAAATCAGAAACTTAATCTTCTTCTAAGACAATCCATAAATAATTCCCGGGGACGGGGTGGCGGTATACTGCTGAAACAGGATAAAATAGCGCCGTTAATTACGTCTTCGCTCAAATTCGGATATTCTTCACCTATTGTCTTTTTGATCTCCTCCAAATCCATCTCCTTATGAAAAGAAATAAATTCTCTGGTCCCGGTATTGGCTGTGAATTGAATATTTCTGTTTGCCATAAAAAACCTCGCTAATGAAATGAAATTGTCAGAGTTTGTCCCGAATTTAGTTGTTATTATACCTGTTATCCTCACTAAGTCAAAAGACAAACATCACAACAGGTTTTTACATTTACTTTTTTTGAAAGCGTTCGTCTTACAAATTTTCCGGCAGGTCGCTATGGCCGCATGAAAACCGACCAAAGAAGTTGGAAGATTAAATTAATAGTATCAACCCATATTCAACGAGCGCTTAAAAGATGGATATAATATAAGAGGGTAAAATCATATTCACAAGAGGAAAAGTTGTTTTTTTTAAACATTTTTAATTATTTCTAAGATCCCTTTTCTGTTCGGGTATATAAATCATTTTGACCGTTTATTTAAAACTCGTATTTTGTGCAAAACGATATAAAGAATAGAAGTATGGAATCCGTTATTAATTTTCTGAATATCTCCAAATATTACGGGAAACAGCCTGGTATAGCGGCATTAAATCTGGAAATTTATCCGGGAGAGGTTTTCGGATTTTTAGGTCCGAACGGAGCCGGTAAAACGACGACCATAAGGCTGATGCTGCATTTGTTAAAACCGTCTTCAGGGCGGATTCTTGTTTTCGGTAAAAATGTGAGTCAATATTATCGGCAAATTTTCAAACAAATCGGAAATCTGCCGGGTGAATTGAAATTGTATGAACATCTGAGCGGTATCCATTATCTGGATTTTATGAGCGGTTTTTTACGAAATGAGCCCCGCTGGCGAAATGATCTGTTGTCGGCCTTCAAATTCAGTCCGGCAGATTTAGGCAGGAAAATCAAATATTATTCCCATGGCATGAAACAGAAACTCGGCATTATTCAGGCTCTGCAGAATGATCCCGATCTGATTGTGATGGATGAACCGACGGAAGGTCTTGATCCGCTTAATAAAACCGTTTTATATGATTTTTTAATGTTCCTGAAGAGTCGTGGTAAAACCATCTTTTTTTCATCGCACAATCTTGCCGAAGTGGAAAAAATCTGCGATCGTGTCGGGCTGGTTCGCGCCGGGCAGTTAATTGCTTTGGAAGGCATAGAAAACCTGAAGAAAAAAATGGTCAGACGGATGGAAATAACTTTTGACGGAGATTATAAGGCGGAAGATTTTACTATGGACAATGTTGCCATGGTTGACCGGCAACCCGGCAGACTGATATTAAATATAAGCGGTGACATTAATCCCATTATTAAAAAACTGTCAAAATATAAGCTGAACAACCTGGTTTTTCCGGAGCCTTCCCTGGAAGAAACCTTTATGAAGTTTTACAGGAATTAAAAAGCATAGTTCTTATGATCGATTATTTGCAACCGGATTATTTTAAAAAGCTGTTTTATGACCAAAAATATATTATTCTGTTCTTGTTTCTGTTCGGACTGTCTTTTCAGTTCCTATGGGTATCTCTGCTGTTCGAATCCGATATCGGAACTTTTATCGGAGCCTATGCCGAGTTGCTGCCGCCTTTCATTATGAACATGATCGGCGTAAAAACGGGATCGGAAATGTTCTTTGCACAAATGACAGCCTTCGGATACGCGCATCCTCTTGTGTTAATGGCTCTGGCTTTTCTGCCTGTCAGCATTCCGGCCAGATATATAGCCGGAGAAATTGAAAATAAAACGTTTGATATTCTACTCACTAAACCAATAGACCGCGGGTTAATTGTTGTTCAATTATTTCTATTTTTAGTCTTATGCTTCCTGTTACTTTTTGTAGGCTTTTTTTCAGGCACTTTTTTGGGTAGTTGGATTTTTAATGTATCGTTACAGTTATCTGTTTTTGTTGAAATCTGCCTGGCAGGGTTTTGTTTCTATCTGAGTATGGCGGCTATTTCCCTGGCGGTTGCCGTTTTTAACCGTGAACGCGGGAAAACGCTAACCTATATCATTTCCATAATGGTGGTACTTTATTTTTATGATACGATAATAAGGGCGGCGTCTTCCCTGGAATATCTGGTTTCTTACAGCTATTTCCAGCTTTATCAGCCGGTAAAATATGTCATGGAAGAGATAAATATTGGAAACTCAGTATTAATATCTTTATTGATTACGGTAATATTTTTTATTATCTCATTGTTAAAATTTAATCGGCGGGATTTGTAATATTGGTTTTTATCTGTTCAACAAATAAGTCGGGACGGAAATGATTGCATATCTGCTCATGGGTATCACCTTTGCCTTTGCGGCAGCTGTACAGCCCGGTCCGCTGTTTACATTTATTGTATCAAAGGCGTTGAGCCACGGCTGGAAATCCACGCTGCCCGCAGCCTTTGCCCCTCTTTTAAGCGACGGCCCGATTTTTCTACTGGTAATTTTTGTGCTAAGCAATGTATCGGCCGGTTTTATTCATGTCATTCAGTTTGCCGGAGGTCTGTTTTTGCTTTACCTGGCGTATAAAGCCTATAAAGCCTGGCAATTATACAATCCCGATAAAATCATCGATAAACAATCGGGCCGACAGACAATAATCAACGCGGCTATGGTTAATATTTTAAATCCGAATCCCTATATCGGCTGGAGTCTGGTTATGGGGCCGCTCTTTCTGACAGGCTGGAATGAATCTTCTGTAAAAGGTCTGGCCTTGATTTTTGGGTTTTATTGCACCATCATCATCACGATGATGGGTATCATTATACTTTTTTCCGCCGCCAGGCGTTTCGGCCCTAAAATCAGCCGTGTATTAATCGGCATATCCGCAGCCGCATTATTTCTATTTGGCGTATATGAATTATACCTGGCGATGGAATATTTTATAGAATAAAATAATGTATAAACAATAGATACAAGAGGTACTATGCAAAGCCATTCCATGAAGTCGATCACTATTATAACGATTTTGCTGGCGGTAATGCTTACCGTTGTTTCCTTTCTCGGCGTATTTGATGAAACCACTTATGAGAGGGACGCCGCATCAATGGCCGCACAGGGCGCGGGGCAGGATGCGGTTAATCTTTTTATCGTAATTCCCTTGCTTATCCTGGCATTGGTATTTGTGAATCGAGATTCTAAACCAGGATATTTTGTTTATGCAGGAACAATATTTTACCTGTTGTATTCATTTTTTATCTATGCCTTCGGCGTACATTTCAATCGTCTTTTTCTTTTTTACTGCGCTATTTTGGGATTATCGCTCTATGCCTTTATACTAATCCTGATCCGGTTGAATGGAATGGAAGTAAAAAACTGGTTTAAGGATACAATGCCGGTGCGTTCCATCGGCATATTCATGTTGATTGTTTCAGCTATGTTTTATGTGTTATGGCTGAAATCTGTTTTGCCCGCTATTCTGAGCAATACGGTTCCCGCTGAGGTGGCTGATTATAAACTGCTGGTAAATCCCGTTCATGTGCTGGATTTATCGATTGTTCTTCCCGGACTGGTTATTACGGCGGTTTTATTATGGAAGAAACATAAAATCGGATTAATCCTGACGCCAACCGCGCTGGTATTTATTTTAATTTTGGCGGTTGCCCTAATTGGCATGGTTATCATGCTCGATATAAAAGGCGTCGCTGAAGACGCCTCGATCGCTTGGATATTTGCGGTTCTGGCTGTAATCAGCGCTGTATTTCTATTTGTTTTTTTGCGAAATCTGAGAACCGGCAGTAATAGGTAGGTAAATTATATCACCGGATTACCACCTGCTGCTTAAGAGGGTAATAGCTGTTAATATCAATAGCATTAGTATAAAATAAGCGGTTAAGTAGTAGAAAGATTTTTCCCATTTCGGAATAAACAGATGTTTTCGATTTACTATTTCCGGGACATAATTCAGGCTTAGTGCAGCCGCTATGCAAACCGTAACTATGAATCCTGTGAAATTCCACCATACCCAGCTTACCTGGGGTAATAAAATCCAGAGTCCCAGATTAAACAGAACGCCGGAAAGGATGCCAATAAAAACAGGTTTAGGCTGTATTTTTTTAAAGACCATTCCTATGATAAAAGCGGCAACAACCGGCCCATAAAAGGCGGATCCGATTTTATTTATACCTTCTAAAACCGTGTCGGCGATTTGGCCTACGTAGAAAGCAAAAAACGTAATCAGGCTTCCCCAGATTAAAGTTACGACCCGGCTCAGCACTACTTCATTTGCTTTAAGTTTAAATACAGGACGAATCAAATCCTGCATCGTAACCGCAGAAATCGAATTTAGAGCCGAATCCAGGCTGGACATGGCCGCGGCCAAAAGAGAAGCAAACAACAGTCCTTTCACACCGGCCGGCAGCATTAAAATAAAATTGGGCACCAGATAGTCAGGATTTTCCGATGTAACCATTTGCTGAAGTTCCGGCGTATGATAATAAACCGCAAATAGTGAAATCCCAAAAGCTGTATAAAGCAATGTCAAGGGGAATCGCACGATACCATTGAATATGAGCGATTTTTTTGTTTCTTCAACGGTTCTGGAAGAAAGTTCCCGCTGAACCTGGCTCTGATCGGTTCCATAATAAGAGGTATAAATAAATATTCCACCAAACAGAAAGGCCCAGAAAGACATATCCGATTTTCCATCCAGGCCAAGAGATAAATCAATTGCATTAAGACGATCGGCAGGAAAAAGTGCCAATATATCATCAATACCTCCTGTAAGATCAATAGCAAATAGGATGCTGATGATGATTCCGACCACCAAAATAATGGTCTGGATGACATCTGAATATACAACCGCAGTCATCCCACCAATGGTATCATAAATAATGGTGACAGCTCCAATAATCAGAATTGTGCTCCAGACCGGCAGATTCAGGCATACGGACAATACCAGCGCCACCGCATATATCCCGACTCCGGTGGCCAGGCCCCGGCTGATTAAAAAAACAAAACTAACCAGGTACTTTACGGCAGAATTAAATCGCAGTTCAAGATATTCGTAGACGCTGATTAACCGGAGTTTTCTGAAATGAGGAATTAATAGCGAAATCACCAAAATGATGGCCAGCGGTACGGCTAATTCGTATTGAAGCCAGGTCAGTCCTCCGCCCTTTTTTACGGCGACGAAAGCAGGCAGGGAAATAAAACTAACTGCAGAAGTCTGCGTGGCCATGGTGGAAATAGCAATGGCCCACCAGGGTAATTTTCGTCCGCTTACATAATAATCGTCAATGTCTTTATGGCCCCGGCCGACGAAAACACTAAGCAGTATCATACCGGCCAGATAACCGAGCAGAATGATCCAGTCAATTAGAACCATTTATTACATCCATAAATTACCAGCTATAAAAAAGTTAAAAATTATCGCGTAGCAGTCAAATTAAAGTTAACCGCATCTATCCTGATCATGGGTTTTTCCCGGATGTATTCAATATTTTATAAAAAAAGTCGATAAAATAGTTGATATTTTAGAAATAATTTAATATAAATTAGGGTGAAGTTTTGGCTTTTAATACGTCAGTTTAAAATATAAACTGATAAAGGATGGCGTCAATAAATGGATTTTTCTGGTGAATGCCGGTTTGCCTGCTTTGTAATAAATTTTAAATATACAGGAAATCCTATTCTTACCGGACAAAATATAGGATGCCAGGCCTGCAAGTAAATTCAGGTTTAATAATGGTAAATCATAAAATATCCGTATTAATCTGGTTGATTGTTACTTTTTGTGCAGTTACAGCCCAAAACGAACAGTTCTCTTTTGAACATATTTCCATTGAACAGGGACTTTCCCAAAGCTCGGTTACCAGTATCTGTCAGGATAGCCGGGGGTTTATGTGGTTCGGAACCTATGACGGATTGAACCGGTATGACGGTATAACCTTTAAAGTCTTTAAATTTCAACCGGATGATTCAACATCAATCAGTCATAACGGTATCATATCCATATTCGAAGATCATAAAGGCAATCTATGGGTCGGCACATATGGGGGCGGATTAAATCTTTATAACAGGGAGAAAGAATCTTTTAGAAGATTTAAAGCGGATCCTTCAGACATAAATTCTTTAGGCAGCGATATTGTGAGGCATATATTTGAAGATCAGGATCATAATTTATGGGTGGGGAGTTGGGACGGAGGACTTGGTTTGCTGGATCGGGAAATCATGCGCTTTAAACCTTTCAGACACGATCCGGATAACCCTAATTCTCTGGTCGATAATCGCATTTCCTGTATTTCACAGGATAAATCCGGATGCCTCTGGATCGCGACAGCTGGAGGCGTAAGCCGGTTTGATTACCGGAATCATAGTTTTACCAACTACACACATGATCCGGATAATCCAAACAGCATTAGCCATAATGACATCGCGGCTATTCATGTCGATCCGGGCGATGATGTCTGGATAGGTGCCTGGGGTTATGGTTTGAATCGGTTAAATAATCAAACGGGTAAAATTACCAGATATATAAAATCGGTTGACCGGGAAACAGGAATCAATCACAATATAATCAGGACCATTAATTCGGTGGGACCGGATAAGGTTTTGGTCGGCACCTGGGGCGGCGGATTAAATATTTTTAATAAAAAGACAGAAACTTTCCGGAAGATTGTCAGCGATCCGATTAATCCCAACAGCATCAGCGGCGATTTTATTTACTCCATTTTCACTGATAAGACCGATATTATGTGGATTGGCACGGATTTTATGGGTGTAAATAAATACAACCAGCTGCGTAGTAGTTTTATTCACTATAAATATGATCCGCTCAATCCCAATGGGTTGAATAATAACAGTGTAACCGCCATTTTA
The DNA here is from genome assembly GCA_003854985.1 of Calditrichota bacterium. GTDB lineage: Bacteria > Calditrichota > Calditrichia > Calditrichales > Calditrichaceae > Zgenome-0002. The sequence goes on along the minus strand of RQOG01000122.1, from coordinate 24,100 downwards.
GAGGACAGCCGGGGTATTTTTTGGCTGGGCACCGCGGGCGGGGGGCTAAACCGTTTTAATTATGATAATGCAAGTTTTAGTTTTTTTGTGCATGAGCCTCAGAATCCTATCACGATTACAAATAATGTTATTAAAGCGCTTTGCGAAGATACCGGGGGAAATATCTGGGTGGCCACGGAATTAGGACTGAACCGTCTTAATCCCGAAACGGGTGACATAAAACGGTATTTTCCCAATCCCGATGATCCCAACAGCCTGAGTTTTCATAATATCTACTGCCTTTATGTTGACCGCAAAGGCGATTTATGGGTAGGCACTTATTCCGGCGGATTAAACAAATACAACAGTAAGACGGATCAGTTTATCAATTACCGGCACGATCCGGCCGATCCCACAAGCATCAGTGATAATTATATCTGGAATATATATGAAGATACAAAAGGCAATTTCTGGATAGGAACCGATAATGGCGGATTGAACCTGTTTGACAGAAATACGGGGAAATTTACCCGTTTTAAAAACGATCCCGATAATCCTCACAGTATCAGCGATAATAAAGCGATTACAATCTATGAAGATAAATCCGGAAGATTATGGATAGGCACAACAGCCGGTTTAAATCGATTCGATTATGGAAAAAGAATTTTTATAAAGTATAAGGAAAAAGACGGACTTCCTTCCAATTCGGTTCAATGTATTTTGGAAGATGATCACGGAAATCTGTGGATCAGCTCGAATAACGGCATTACGAAATTTGACCCGGACAAAAAAACATTCCAGAATTTTAATAAGAGTAACGGTCTGCAAAGTAATGAATTTGCGGTGCATTCCGGTTATAAGGCCAAAGACGGCATGATGCTTTTCGGGGGTATTAACGGGTTTAATATTTTTCATCCGGACAGTATAAAAATAAATACGCATATTCCTGAAATAGTGATTACAGAATTCCGCTTATTTAACAGGGATATACCAATAGACGGGGATTCGGCGGGAACGTATACATTGGAAAAATCAATAACAGAAACTGAATCAATTACCCTGGCTTACCGTGAAAACACGTTTTCCTTTGAATTTGCCGCGCTTGATTATAGCTCTCCCAAAGACAATCAATATGCCTGTATGATGGAAGGATTTGATCCCAAATGGAATTTTATCGGAAACAGGAATTTCGCCGCCTATACAAATTTGTCCAGCGGAGACTATACCTTCAGAGTGAAGGCGTCTAATAATGATGGTATCTGGAATGAGGGAGGAATAGGATTAAATATAAAAATAACGCCCCCGTTCTGGGGCACTTTGTGGTTTAAAATTATAGGCGCGGTTATAGTTTTCGGAGTCATTTTATCGGGTTATAAAATCAGGGTAAACAGGATTAAAAAAATTAACCGTGATCTGGAAAAACGGGTTGCGCAGCGCACGACGCAGCTTGAGGAAATTAATAAAGAACTTGAAGCATTCACTTATTCGGTCTCACATGATCTGCGCGCTCCGCTCAGAGGATTGAACGGTTTCAGCGATATCCTGATGCAGGATTATACCAAAATGCTGGATGATGAGGGAAAAGACTACCTGCGGCGAATCAACCATGCCAGTAAACATATGAGCGCTTTAATCGAAGAATTGCTGAAATTATCCAGGTTATCCCGCAATGAAATGAATGTTGATAAAATCGATCTGGGGCAGATTTGTCAGACTATTGCCGATGAATATATCCGGAACAATCCGGAACGGAACGCGGAGATTGTTATTGAGAAGCCGCTCTGGATTTGGGCGGACAGCGGTTTGATTAAAATCATGATGCAAAATCTGATCGATAATGCCTGGAAGTTTTCTTCCGGTAAACCGGTCATCAAAATTGAGATAGGAAAACAACTTGAAAACAGTGAAACAATTATATATGTCCGCGATAACGGCGCCGGTTTTCCAATGGATTTCGCGGAAAAACTATTTGACGCCTTTCAGAGATATCATACCCAGTTTGAAGGGCTGGGTATCGGCTTAGCCACCGTCAAAAGGATTATAAACAGGCATGGCGGAAGAATCTGGGTCGAATCTCAGGAAGGGGCCGGCAGTGCTTTCTTTTTCACACTACCTGATAAAGCGGCCAATAACAATTCGAATACAGGTAGACGATTATTGAGTGAAAAAAGCAGGCAGATAAAACAAAGCTTAGGCAGGAAATATAGTCAATGAAAAAATATCAAAAGAATATTTTTTATTTTTTTTCTGCGGCTATCCTGTTTTTCAATGGTACAGGTTTGCTTTTAGCCGACGAACTGGAGCTGATACGTGTCTCCACTAAACAAGGCTTATCACAGAGCACAATTACATCCATTTGCCAGGACAGCAGCGGTTTTTTATGGTTTGGAACTTATGACGGATTAAACCGCTATGATGGCTATAAGTTTAAAGTGTTCAAGCACGATCCGCTTAATCCAAACAGTCTTAGCCAGAATTATATCCGGTCGCTATGCACGGATAAAGAGGGCAATTTATGGATCGGCACCACCGATGGTCTGAATGTATTTGATCCGGTAACGGAGCATTTTATAGTATTCCGGAATAACCCGCAGGATTCAACGACGCTTGGTCATAACCTGATTTCGACACTATTCGCAGACAGCCGGGGCCGGTTATGGATAGGGACATCGACCGGCGGATTAAGTATGCTGAATTTGCCATCGGTCTATGCACAGGAACAACAGCGGCCGGAAAACAGGAAATATTTATTCAGAAATTTTAAAAACACCGATGCCGGAATTAAAAACGAAATCTGGAACCGGATTACCGATATATATGAAGACCGGTCGGGTAATATCTGGATATGCACGCGACATGGATTGACCAAGTTAGATCCTGAAAAAGAAGTATTTATAAATTATCTTAGTGATCCCGGAAATCCGAATACCCTGAATTCCAGCAATATTACTTCTGTTGCCGAAGATAAAAACGGTCATTTATGGATAGCTACATGGGAAAATGGTCTGAATCAATATATTCCCGAAGAAAACAGGTTTATCCGTTATCCGTTTATGAACGGCTCTCCGGGTGGGCCATCTCATCAGGTGAATATGACTTTATTAAGAGATATGAGAGGCGATATATGGGTGGGTACCTGGGGCGGCGGCATCAATAAGATTATCAGCAGAAGAAATTCTTCCGGCAAAAAGAATACCGTTTGCGAATTTATCCATTATGATAATAATCCAAAAGATATTTTCAGCATTCACGATCTTCTGATCTTTTCCATCTACGAAGATCATTCCGGTATCATCTGGTTTGGTTCGGAGTGGAACGGATTATTCAAATACAGACCGGGTTACGGTTTCAAACATATTCATCAGGGATCTCCTGCGCCGTATTCTTTGAATCAGAATAATGTTTTTGATATCTACAAAGATAAAGATGATCTTTTATGGATCGGCACGAGAAATGGCGGAATCAATTTATTTGATTGTAAAAATAATACTTCTCAATATATGATGAATAAAACAGAAAATCCGGCAAGTATAAGCCACAACATTGTCCGGGTTATTATCGAAGACAGCGATGGACTGCTTTGGATCGGTACGGAAATCGGTTTGGAATGCTATGATCGCCGTAATAAAAAATTCATTCACTATTTTATAGACAGGGAAAATCCTTATTTGACGAATATTTTTTGTCTTACCGAAGACCGGTATAAGAATCTTTGGATTGGCACCTATGGACACGGCTTATACAGATTTGAAAAAAAGAATAATTCTATTAAACGTTATCTGCCTGATCTCAATGATCCTGATGCAATTGGCCATCATACCATCTGGAAAATTCTTGAAGATAGGAAAGGCCATCTATGGATAGCTACGGATAACGGTGGCCTAAATCTATATGATTATGAGAACGATCGGTTTATCAAATATACAATGAACCTGGATAATCCCAGCGGTTTAAGAGGCAATAAAATTTTAACCATCTTTGAAGATTCCAAAGGCCGGATATGGCTGGGGACTACTTCCGGTTTAACCAAAATGGTATCATTCGGCGGCAGGGAGACGTCGCCTGAATTTATTCATTATACGGTTGAAGACGGACTGCCTACGAACACAATTCATGGTATTTTGGAAGACGATCATGGAAATTTATGGATCAGCACAAATAACGGATTATCAAAATTTGATCCTGACCGGAAGACTTTTATTAATTTTAATGAAGGCGATGGTCTGCAGGATAAGGAATTCAGCGTTAATGCCTGTTATAAGGACATCGTATCCGGTGAATTCTATTTTGGGGGTATTAACGGCTATAACGTATTTCATCCCGATAGCATCAGTTTGAACAAAATTAAACCAAAAGTTGTATTGACAAATTTAAGAATCTTTAATCAGAATATTGACATCGGACAGGAAATAAATGGTGAAATACCCTTAAAAAAATCTATTACATTAACCGATGAGCTTTGGATTTCCTATTTCTTTGATAATTTTACCATTGAATTTTCGGCGCTTCATTTTATCGCTCCTGAGAATAATCAGTATGCTTATAAACTGGAAGGATTCGAAGATAACTGGCATTTTGTTAACTGGGAGCAAAGGACAGCGACCTATACAAACCTCGATCCGGGCCGGTATGTTTTTCATGTTAATGCATCAAACAATGCAGGTGTATGGAATGAAGAGGGTGCAAAATTAACACTTAACATTATTCCGCCCTTTTGGGCAACCTGGTGGTTCAGGATTCTTTTGATTATACTGATTGCGCTTGTAATCGTTTTTATAATCCGGTACCGCACCCGGTTAATTCTGAAACGAAATCGTGAACTGGAGCAAAGGGTTGCCGAAAGGACAAAAGAGATGGCTGTAATAAATAATGAGTTGGAAGCTTTCACCTATTCCGTATCGCATGACCTCCGCACACCGCTTCGGGGAATGAATGGTTTCAGCGAAGCGTTACTGGAAGACTATTCCGGTAAACTTGATGAAAAAGGCAAAGAGTATTTGAACAGAATACGGAATGCCAGTCATCAAATGGGAAGTCTGATAGATGAATTATTGAAATTATCCAGGCTGTCTAGGGCTGAACTTAAATATGAAAACGTCAATTTGAGCGATATTGTACAGACCATACTTAATACATATAAGCAGAATAATCCTGATCGAAGTGTGGTTTTCAAGGTAGCGCCCTCTATTCTCACATTTGCCGACAAAGGCTTAACCGAAATAATGTTGCAGAATTTATTGGACAATGCCTGGAAATTCACTTCAAAAAAGGAGATTACGGAAATTGAATTCGGTGAGAGGATGATAAATTCAAAAAAATATTGTTTTATAAAAGATAATGGAGTAGGGCTTGAAACCCGCTATGCCGAAAAGCTGTTTGAAGTTTTTCAGCGCCAGCAACCGGAATATGAAGGCACCGGACTCGGGCTGGCTATTGTTAAACGCGTTGTTAATCGGCATAGCGGCGAAATATGGGCCAGAGGAAAACTAAACCGCAGCGCTACTTTCTATTTCAGATTTGGAGAAAAATAAATTGTATTTTAAAAATCATGTTTTTATGAAGGTTCTTTGGGTAATTATTGCCCTTCGTTTCACCGGATTGGGTTCAACTTTATCCGCCGATCAGCTTGAATTGGAAAGAATATCCACCAAACAGGGCTTATCCCAGAGTACGATTACTTCCATTTGCCAGGACAGTTGCGGCTTTTTGTGGTTTGGCAGTTATAACGGCCTAAATCGCTATGACGGCTATACGTTTGAAATTTTTAAACACGACCCGTTTAATAAAAACTCTCTGACTCACGATTTTGTCCGGGTGCTCACAGTTGATAAAAAAGGCCGATTGTGGATCGGCACCGCCGGAGGCGGTTTAAACCTGTATGATCCCCGCACGGAAAAGTTTTTATCTTTTCAATATGATAAAAACGATTCCAACAGCCTGAGCCAGAATTCGATTACCGCGTTATTAACGGATAAATCCGGCAACCTCTGGATAGGCACTTCGGAAGAAGGTATAAATGTACTAAAGTTGTCGGATGCGGAAGAAAAGCTGCGGGATAATGATACCATCATCCGGTTTAAAAAAATCACCCATAAGGAGGCTGGCGTTCCCGAATCCGGCTGGAACCGGATAACAAGCTTTTACGAAGACCAAAATGGATACATATGGATTGGCACGAGAAACGGATTAAGCCGGTATAATCCTACAGACCGGACATTTAATAATTATTTTCATCAACCGTATAATCCACATAGCCTGAACACCAATGACATCAATTGTATTAACGAAGACAAATACGGGAATCTGTGGATAGGCACCTGGGATAACGGTTTAAATAAATATTTACCTAAATCCGGAAAATTTATCCGCTATCCTTTTCAAAACAGAAATAACAGCGGCCCGAGTTATGAGATGATCATGTATTTGTTCAAAGACAAACATCAGGACCTTTGGATCGGCACTTGGGGCGGCGGAATAAATAAGCTTGAAACGGATGATCGCGCAAAACAACATTTAGCCGGTAGAAACAAACCGGATCAGTTTATACACTATAAGGATAATCCCAGGGATATCTTTTCCATAGCCGATCTTTCAATCTATTCAATATTTGAAGACCGGTCCGGCGTTATATGGATCGGATCGGACTGGAATGGTTTGTACAAATATACGACGGGTTATTACGATTTTAAACTTTACAGCAATGAACCTAACGATCCGAATACGCTGAATCAGAAAAATGTATTTCATTTATTCAAGGATCGTGATGGAATTCTGTGGATCGGCACACGCCATGGGGGCGTCAATTTATTTGACAGAAAGAATAACCGCTATCAATACCTGATGAACAATCCAAATGATCCGAATACGGTAAACCATAACAAGGTCAGAGTCATTTTCAACGACCGAAAAGACAACCTGTGGATCGGCACTGAAATCGGCCTTGACCAATATGACCGGGCACGTAAAAGATTTATACATCACATACTGGATACGGAGAATCCTTATGGGATCAATGTCTTTTGTATCAGCGATGACCGGTTTGGGAATCTTTGGATTGGTACGTACGGATTAGGGTTATATAAATATGATTTAAAAAGTAGAAGTATAAAGAACTACGTATATGATGCGAAAAATCCATTCAGCATCGGTGATAATATTATCTGGCGGGTTTATGAAGACCGGAAAGGAAATCTCTGGATAGCGACCGACAACGGCGGACTGAATTTATACGACTATGAAAATGACCGGTTTGTTAGGTATAAGAAAAATCCTGAAAATCCGAACAGTCTCAGCAGTAATAAAGTGCTGACGATATTCGAGGATTCCAGCGGACAGATTTGGCTTGGCACAACAGCCGGGTTAAATAAAATGAAATACAGCGGCAAGCAGAATGGTGAACCGACCTCTGCTCATTACACGACGCGCGACGGACTGCCTACCAATACCATTCACGGGATGCTGGAAGATGATCATGGTAATTTATGGATCAGCACTAATAACGGTCTTTCAAAATTCGATCCGCAGGAAGAGATATTTGTTAATTTTGATGAAACCGATGGACTCCAGGATAAAGAATTCAGCGTTAATTCCTGTTATAAGGATACGGTTAGCGGAGAATTTTATTTTGGCGGTATCAACGGATTTAATGTATTTCATCCCGACAGCATCAGGAAGAATACCATATTGCCGGAAGTTGTGTTGACCGGTCTTAAAATATTTAATAAAAAAGTGGCCGTTGGCGAAGAAATTAACGGACGGGTTTTACTGGATGAAAGCATAACTTATGCTTCAAAGATAAATCTATTATATGCCGAAGGTATTTTTACCATAGAATTTTCCGCTCTGCATTTTATTTCACCGGATAATAATCTATACTCGTATCGATTGGAAGGCTTTGAAGACAGTTGGAATTATGTCGATGCCCGGCAGAGAATGGCTACCTATACCAATCTTGATCCCGGTAAATATGTCTTTCGGATGCGAGCCGCCAACAATGACCGTATTTGGAATAACGAAGAAAAATCACTAACAATTATAATTTCTCCACCTTTCTGGCAGACCTGGTGGTTCAGGATTACCGTATTGATATTTATTGTCGGTCTGATCATTTTCGTTATTAATTTCAGAACGCGGTTGATAAGAAGCCAGAATAAAGAGCTCGAAAAACGTGTTTCCGCCCGGACATTTGAGTTGGAACAGTTGAACAAAGAACTGGAAGCCTTTACGTATTCAATCTCACACGATTTGCGCGCTCCTTTACGCGGCATGAGTGGTTTTAGCGAAGTGATCCTGGAAGATTACGGTAGTCAGATTAACAACGAGATCAAATCTTATCTTAAACGCATACAATCTGCGGCCCAAAGAATGGGAAAACTGATAGACGACCTGCTGAACTTTACCAGGTTATCACACGGACGGATGCATCTGAAACACATCGATTTAAGCGCTCTGACGGCGTCTATTATCGATGAAATAAAACAGCATAATCCGAACCTTCAATTCAACATAGAAATTGAGCCCAATCTGAAATCAAAGGCCGATGAAGGTTTAATTAAAATAGCAATCGCAAATCTGATAAATAATGCCTTAAAGTTCACTTCGAAAAGAACAGATGCAAAAATTGAAGTCGGGAAAGCCATATATAACGGCCGGGAGGCTTTTTTTATCAAAGATAACGGTATTGGATTTGAAGAGACGTATGCGGATAAATTATTTGATATTTTTCAACGTCATAATATAGAGTTTGAAGGCACCGGGATCGGTCTGGCCGTAGTCAAACGAATAATTGACCGTCATGGAGGGCAAATATGGGCGGAAGGCAAACCGGATCAGGGTGCGGTATTTTACTTTACTTTGGGGGAAGCATTAGTTGTGGAGAGAAATACTAAAGACCATCGGCAGGAATAAGTTTAAGATTTATTCTTTGCTTTTTGTGTCGGTATGGTTTACCGGCGATGTACTTGTTGCGCAAAAACTCTATTTTGAGAATATTACCGCTAAGCAGGGCTTGTCGCAGAACTCGGTAACTTCCATTATTCAGGACAGAACAGGTTTTATCTGGTTCGGCACTTATGATGGTCTTAGCCGTTACGACGGATATACTTTTAAGGTTTTCAGAAAAGAGGCTAACCAGCCCCATAGCCTGAGTCATAATTTTATCAGGACAATGCTGCTGGACAGAAAAGGACAATTATGGATTGGTACTTTAGGTGGGGGAATCAGCTTATATGACGCTGATCATGAGCATTTTATTACCTATATGCATTCCGAACTGGACAAAAACAGTATAAGTAATAATGAAATATATAGAATTGTAGAAGACCGGTCCGGAACAATCTGGATTGCCACCTGGGGCGGCGGATTAAATAAAGTTGTTTTTAATCCCGAAAATAAGGACACATCGTTATTTGCTGAAAACCGGCTTCAATTTATCCGTTTTCAGAATAATCCTTCCGATCCGCAGAGTCTGATTACTGATAAAGTATCTTCATTGATCCAGGATAGAAACGGATTGCTGTGGATCGGCACCAGATATGGTATAAGTATTTTTGACCCTGAAAAAGAATTGTTTGTTCGTCATTATAGACATGATCCTGAAAATCCAAATAGTTTAAGTCATGATAATGTATCCGCGCTGGAACTTGATAGTCACGGCGATATCTGGATCGCTACCTGGGGCGGCGGATTAAATAAATATGATCTGGATTCAGACCGGTTTATCCGGTTTCAGTATAATCCGAATGATCCGCAGAGTATAAGTCATAACATGCTTATCAGTCTTTCTATAGACCGGTCAGGTAACCTTTGGATCGGCTCCTGGGGCGGCGGCCTGTACAGGCTTGATTCCAAAGAACTGGAAAAAACTCATAATTCCGGAAAACCGTCATTTACCCGATATCTTCATTATCCAAACGAAATGCAGAGCATAAGCGGTAATTCAATTTATTGCATCTATGAAGACCGGACCAATGTCCTGTGGATTGGAACGGACTGGAACGGACTTAGTAAATTTAATCCTGATAATAACCAGTTTACGCTTTATCAATCGGAAGAAGATAAGCCTTCCGTAAATGATAATACCGTTTTTACCATTTACAAGGACCGCAAAGGTGTTCTATGGCTCGGAACCCGCAGCGGAGGGTTAAACTCCTATAACCCGAAATCCGGACAATATGCGCATTATTTATATGAGGCAGATAATCCAAATAGTATCAGTAATAATGCCATTCGCTCTATTTATGAAGACAGATCCGGAAGATTGTGGATTGGCACCGAAGTCGGATTGAATCTGTTTAACCGGACGAGTAAAAAATTTTATCGTTATTATAACCAGCCCGCTGACCCAACCATGACAAACGTATTTAGTATTCTGGAAGATAAAGCAGGTTTTTTATGGATCGGCAACTGGGGAGGAGGACTATCCAGATTTGATCCGAATACGGGGAAATTTATCACCTATGAGCCGGAAGCAGACAATCTGCTGAGTATTAATAACAATATCATCTGGTGTATGCTGGAAGATCAGTATAACCAGTTGTGGATAGGCACGGATCAGGGCGGATTAAATAAGTATGACAGAACCAATGACTGTTTCTTTCATTACACGCATAACAGCAAAGACAGCACAAGCCTGAGTGATAATAAGGTAATATCTTTGTTTCAAAGCAGGGACGGCACCATTTGGGCCGGAACTACAACCGGTTTGAACCGCATGATTGGCGGGGGCAATCCTGATTTGCCGGTCAGATTCAAATGCTACAACACAGAAGACGGGTTATACAACAATACCGTTCAGGGCATTGTCGAAGATGATCAAGGAAATTTATGGCTTATAAACGGCGAATATTTAACCTTTTTTAATCCTGTTACCAGACAGTTACGCGGCTACCATGTTTCTGATAAGCTGAAGATTGAGCAATTCAGTGTAAATGCCATATTTAAGGATAAAACAAATGGTGAAATTTATATTGGCGGTACGAATGGTTTTTGTGTTTTTCATCCGGATAGTATTTATTACAACCGGTTTATTCCGGATATTGTTATTACCGATTTAAGAATATTCAATAAATCCGTGCCTATCGGGCAGCCTGTTGCCGGCAGACAAATTTTAGCCGAATCCATTATCTCGACAGATCATTTATATCTTGATTATACGGATGATGTTATCGCCTTCGAATTTACGGCACTTCATTTTAATTCGCCCGAAAATAATAAGTTTGCCTTTAAATTGGAAGGATTTGAACAGGAATGGAATTATACGGACGCCCGGCAAAGGGTTGCCACCTATACAAACCTGGATCCCGGTGAATATATATTCCGCGCAAAAGCCTCAAATAATGATGGCATCTGGAATGCAGAGGGCATATCGCTGGCCATATCAATTAAACCGCCTTTCTGGGGAACATGGTGGTTCAGGCTTTTTTCTGTATTAGCGCTTTTATTAATGATAATCGCCGCTATCAGAATAAGAACCCGCAAGATAACATTCCGCAATCGTGAGTTGGCGAATATTAACCTGCGTCTGAGCAAGGAAATAAACGAACGGCACCGCGCAGAACAGGAAGTTAAAAAACTAAACACAGAACTGGAACAACGGGTTCAGGAAAGAACCCTGGAATTAAGGAACTCAAACCTGGAATTGGAATCGTTTGCATATTCGATTTCGCATGATTTAAGAACGCCGTTACGCGGTATGCAGGGTTTCAGTTATACCCTGTTGGAAGAATACAGCACCAAATTGGATGAAAAAGGCCGGGATTATCTGCGACGCATTATACGGGCTACCCGGCATATGGCCCAGTTGATTGACGACCTGTTAAAGCTGTCTCGCGTAACGCGGAGTGTCACCAAAAAACAATCGATTAATTTAAGCCAGATGGCCGAAAGAATTATGGAAACTCTAAAGTCAGAATCACCGGAAAGAAAAGTAACAGTTGATATCGAAAAAAACCTGGAAGTTGTCGGAGATTACAACCTGATTTATGTTGCTCTGGAGAATCTGTTATATAATGCCTGGAAATTTTCATCATCAAAAAAAGTGGCAAAAATAGAATTTGGCAAAATGATAAAAGATAACGGACCGGTTTATTATATTAAGGATAATGGTGTGGGCTTTGATATGAAATATATGGATAAACTATTTGAGCCCTTTCACCGGCAGCATCTGGATTATGAAGGTACAGGCATCGGGCTGGCGACCGTAAAAAGGATTCTGGGCAGGCATAACGGCGAAGTATGGGCCGAAGGCAGGGTAAACCGTGGTGCTACGTTTTATTTCACAATAGGTATTGCAAACTAATGGTAGGTTTTTATCGGCCGAATATTTTAGTATATTTGGAAAGTATAAAAGGAGAGAACGCCTGATGAGCGAAAAAATCATATTATTGGTCGAAGACAATGCAGATGATGAAGAACTGACCATACGCACGCTTAAAAAAAACCATATTAAAAATGAAATTATCGTGGTGCGTGATGGGGTTGAAGCCCTGGATTATCTGTTTTGTACTGGCAAATATAAATCCCGTGATATCTCCATCAGTCCGGTTTTGATTATGCTGGATATTAAACTGCCGAAATTAAACGGATTGGATGTTCTGAAGAAAATAAAATCGGATAAAAAAACATCGATGATTCCTGTGGTTATTCTTACTTCTTCCGATGAAGACCGCGACCTGGTAGAGAGTTATAAATTAGGCGCGAACAGCTATGTCCGGAAACCGGTCGATTTTAATGATTTTCAGAGTTCCGTGAAGCAACTCGCTCTTTACTGGGTTCTTTTAAATGAAGTGCCTAAATCAGCAGGGAGCTAAGGATGGCCAAATCTTTACGCGTACTGATTGTCGATGATTCTGAAGACGATACCTTATTATTAGTACGCGCCTTAAAATCCGGAGGATATAATTCTCATTACGAGCGAGTGGATACGGCCACCGACCTGGTAAAGGCTCTCGAAAATGAAGAATGGGATATTGTAATTACCGATTATTCAATGCCAAGATTCAGCGCGCCCGCCGCCATAGAAATCGTTAAACAAAAAGAACTGGAAATACCAATTATCATTGTATCCGGCGCTATCGGCGAAGAAATAGCCGTTTCTGCCCTGCGCGCCGGCGCTCAGGATTTTATCAATAAAAACAATCTTTCACGGCTGGTGCCTGCGGTAGAACGTGAACTGCGCGAAACCGAAGTACGGCGCCAGCGTCAGGCAGCTCAGGAAGAAAAAACCAAAATAGAAGAACAGTTATTTCAGGCGCAGAAAATGGAAGCCATCGGCCGGTTAACCGGTGGTGTGGCCCATGATTTCAATAACCTGCTTACCGTAATTAACGGATATAGTGATTTGATTCTGTCGAATCTAAAAAAGAATGATCCGAATTTTGAAAACATTCAAAAAATACGCCAGGCCGGCCGCCGCGCGGAGAATCTGACCCGCCAGTTATTGGCTTTTAGCCGCAAACAGGCTTTGAAACCTGTAGTGCTTGATTTAAATGATCTTATTCTGAATATGGAAGATTTATTGCGCAGGTTAATAGGGGAAGATATTGATCTGATCATCGCGCTGGATAAAAACCTGGATTACATCAAAGCCGCTCCGGGGCAGATGGAGCAGGTTATTTTAAACCTGGTTATTAATTCCAGAGATTCAATGCCGCAGGGCGGTAAAATCATTATAGAAACCGAGAATGTTATACTGGATAAACGCTATGCCGAAGAACACCATGGTTCCTTTCCCGGAAAACATGTTATGCTGGTCATTACAGATACCGGATCCGGTATGGATAATGATACAAAATCCAAAATTTTCGAACCTTTTTTTACTACCAAAGAAAAAGGCAAAGGCACAGGACTTGGCCTTTCGATGGTTTACGGCATTGTAAAGCAGAGCGGCGGCAGTATCTATGTATACAGCGAGCTGAATAAAGGCACCACATTTAAGATATTCCTGAAGTCTATTGATGAAGAGATTGAAATCATACCGGAATTTAAGAAAACTCCTGAAAAACTTGACGGGACAGAGACAATACTCGTTGTTGAGGATGAAGAAGCGGTTTTGGAATTAGCCATTGAAGTATTAAAGGATTACGGATATAATGTACTTGAAGCCTCTACGGCTGAAGCCGCTCTGGAAATGATCAATAAATCAAAAGAACCGATTCATTTATTGTTAACCGATATCGTTCTACCCGGTAAAAATGGTCATGAACTGGCTAAAGAAGTTAACAGCATTCATCCCGAGATTAAGATTCTGTATATGTCCGGATATACGGAAAGCGTTATCGGTAATCATGGTATGCTTGATGAAAAGATCAATCTTATTCAAAAACCGTATTCCCCGATAGATCTGCTCAGGAAAGTAAGAAAAACGCTGAATGAGGCAAAATAGCATCTAATATTCCTTTCCGAATAAATCTTCATGACTATATTAAATCAGTGATTAAGCCTTATATTCTTGATATTGTTAGCTGTTGAGTAAAAAGATTCCTGAATCTTATATTTCAGTGTCGCTTAAATGGTTTTTTAATATTTGTAAAATCCTGAAAAAAAATTATCACCGGACTATTGCTAAGTTGTTATTCTGCTGTTATTTTCACGGCAAAAAATCCGGTTAGGTTATTCAGAATAAAAATGTATTTAAAACCGGTTGATTAGAGTTACGGTTTCGGGTATGGATTTAGATATAAAAGATGTTTCCTTATTGCTGATGCTTTCCGAAAAGGAAATTCAGCAGTTAATCAGAAAAAAAGCTATCCCGTTTCAAATTCTTCACGATAAGACCGGGTTTAACAAACAGCAGATTATCGAATGGGCATTAGGACGCGGTCTGCCTATTAATATTTCCGGTCATAAGAAATTAACCGAATATCATATTGAAACCCTGGGAACTCTGCTTGGTAAAGATTCATTTCATTACAACTGTAAACTCAGCGAATCTTCCTATATTGAGCAAATGGTTACCGCCATAGATTTTGATAAAAACGTTGACCGGGATATCATTATTCAGCTTTTAAAAATGAGAGAAGACATGATGAGCACAGCCATCGGCAACGGTATAAGCCTGCCGCATCCCAGGGTGCCGCTGATGGTCGGCAGAAACAAACCTCTGATTCATTTTTTCTTTCCGGAAAAACCGCTAAACCTGAAATCCATTGACGGTAAACCGGTTCATACTCTAATTTTACTGATTTCCCAAACCATCAAACAGCATTTAAGCCTGCTGGCGCATCTCAGTTTTTTGCTGTCCGGGGAAACCTTCAGATTCACCCTGGAGAACCGGCTCGAATCGAATAAAATTCTTGATATTATTAAGAAGATAGAGGAAACCAGAAACAAAGTATGAATGGCTTTTTTTCTAATACCGGGAATATCCTTTTTGCCGCTGTATTTGCAATTCAATTTTTAGCTATAGTTTTTACAGGATTAAAAAATGATCGCCGGGCTTTGTATTATTCCAACTTTGTTTTACTCATCGGTTTGGTATCGGGCCTTTTTGTAACCTTGTCCTCAAAACTTTTTTTCGCGCTTCCGACCGGACCTCAAAACAGTTTATTGAATAACTGGATACGGCTTGACGGGCTGAGTTTCTATTTTTTGTTTGTCATTCAATTGGCCGCTATTCCGACCACATTGTATAATTTTTCCTACCTCCGGCATTACATGGAAAAGAAGATAGGAATTAAAAACTTTATATTATTTTATATTTTAACCATTATTTCCACCCAGGTTATTGTTATAGCCAATCAAGCCGTTTTCTTTTTGGTCTGCTGGGAAGTAATGAGTATTTCCGCCTATTTTTGTATGATTCTGGAGAAAGAAAAAGAGGAAGTGCAGAAAGGAAGCTTTTATTACTTTGCCGCTTCGCATGTCGTCGTTTTTATTCTGTATATCTTTTTCTTCCTGCTGCATCATCAGACCGGGAGCTGGTTTTTAAGCGATTATCATCTTTCCTTTGAAGACGGCGCGGTGATCTCAACTATTTTTATTTTATCATTCATCGGTTTTGGGATTAAGGCAGGTTTTATGCCTTTCCATTTCTGGCTGCCGCAGGCCCACCCGGTGGCGCCGACCGTGATGAGCGCTTTTTTGTCCGGGGTGATCATAAAAACCGGTATCTATGGCATTATAAGAACATTTTTATTTATCAAACCGGTGCCGGAATGGAGCGGATGGCTGGTGCTGATAGTCAGTATGATCAGCGCCGTCTTCGGCGTTTGGTATGCGCTGGCCCAGCATGATATTAAAAAACTGCTTGCTTATCACTCAGTGGAAAATATCGGTATCATCGGCATCGGAATCGGCATCGGGTTTATCGGCTCGGCAAATAATCTGCCGGCGGTTGAATTTTTGGGATTCGGCGGCGCGCTTCTGCATACGCTTAACCATGCCATATTTAAAAGTCTTCTCTTTATCGGCAGCGGAATTGTCTGCCAGAATCTGGATACGCGCAATATTGAACTCATGGGCGGACTGGTTCACCGCGCCGGGTATATTGCCCTGTTTTTTCTGATCGGTTCGGTGGCCATCAGCGGTATACCGCCGCTCAATGGTTTCATTTCCGAGTTTGTTATTTTTACAGGATTTTTCAGCATTGCCGGTGAACTGAAAAATTACTATCCCATCCTGATGCTGATCATGGTTGTCGGTCTGGCCTTTGTCGGCGGACTGGCGGTGGCCTGTTTTACGAAAGTCAACGCGATCATTTTTCTGGGCAGCGAAAGGAAAGAAGTCAAGCATTTCCATACGACGATTTATGATTATCTTTCTCTGGGTATTTTTGCGGCGCTGTGTATTGCCATCGGATTCTATCCTGCGCCTTTTGTAGAAATCGTTCAAAGAGTTATCGCCGCCAGTTTTAATATTCAACCTTCCTCTACATTGATCAATATGGACTGGTTTTATCTTTCCGCAATTTTCGGTTCAATCGTTTTAGGCATCGCGGCGTTATTGCTGGTAAAATTATGGCACCATAAAAAATACGGGTCGCGGGTTTCCGGAGCCTGGGCCTGCGGTTATGAAAATCTTTCGCCCCGGATGCAGTATACGGCATCGTCGTTTGCCGATGAAATCAATACCATATCCGGATCGATATTGCTGTATAACAAGGAAATTGACAAATCCGAAAAACCTTTCCCGACGCCTTTAAAATTTGAAAGTCATTCCAGGGATTTTGTAGACCGCAAACTGGCTATGCCGGCATACGGATTTCTTAAATCTTTTATCTCAAAAATCGGCATTTTTAATCAGACCGACATCCGGTATTATATAGCGTTTATTTTAATTATTATAACCATTTACAGTTTGATAGCATTTTTATGGACATAGAAATTATTCAGGGAATTATTTCTCTTTTGTTGCTTATTTTGCTTGCGCCGTTGTTCTCCGGCGTGGTAAACAAGCTTAAAGCGAAAATGACGGGCAGAATCGGAGCGCCGGTTCTTCAGCCCTATTATGAATTGAAAAGGCTTTTCAGAAAAGAAACCATTAATGCCTCAAATTCATCATTTATCAGCCGGTTCTCTCCCATCTTAAATTTTGTGGCTGTTATTATTGCCGCGGCCATGCTGCCGGTAGGTTTCTGGAAACCTCTGATCAGTTTTAACGGCGATATTATTTTATTCGCTTATATCCTGGGACTGGCAAGATTTTTTCAAATTCTGGCCGCGATGGATATTGGCAGCTCATTCGAAGGCATGGGCGCCGCGCGCGAAGTGACATTCGCCCTTTTTGCAGAGCCGATATTCTTCTTCACCATCGGCAGTATAGCTTTTGTTAGCGGAGCCGCATCGCTTTATGAAATCTATCATTCAATTCACCTGGATAACATCTCCTATATGGTGTTCGTCGTTATCTGTTCCATCTCCATATTTATGCTGGCGGTTACGGAATGCTCGCGCATGCCGGTGGACGACCCGAATACACATCTTGAGCTGACCATGATTCACGAAGTGATGATTCTTGACAACTCGGGATTCGATTTATTCCTGTATCAATATTCGGGCTACATAAAGCTGTTTATCTATACGGTTCTCGAAATATCTTTTTTTAATCCGTTTGGAAAGGAAAGTTATCTGGTGTATGCCGGTATTTTTATCGTGATCGCTTTTGCGCTTGCTTTTTTATTAGGGATGGCCGAAACGATTACTTCGCGTTACAGGATGAAAAACATTCCGCAGTACCTGTTGTTTGCCACGGCAATCGGCATTTTAAATTTACTGATTTTTACATTTACCCAATGAGCCGCTTATGGAAAATGTTTTAAGTATATTATTCTGTTTGTCGTTGTTTTATGTTTCGCTTACCCTGCGGGTTAAAGGATATATAGCGGTTTTACGTTCGCAGGGTATCATTCTGGCTATTCTGCTGCTGTATCCGTTTATTTATGATTTTTCAGTTTACGGCGTTATTATTCCGTTAACTATTCTGATTATTAAAGTTTTCTTTATTCCAAGGTATATCAATAAAATTATTCTTGATTTGGATATTAAAAGACAGGTTGAGCCAACCATTCAGCAAATGACTTTTCTGCCGCTGGTTATTGCTTCTATGATCTTGATTTTTCTGGCTACCCATATTATTTCACTGATTACAAAAATAGACGTCATTCCCTTTGCCAGTGGATTTTCGGCGATCGTCGTCGGCATCTATATCATGATCTTCAGAAAAAAACTGATTGTTCATGTGGTGGGCTTTCTGATTATGGAGAACGGCATATTTTTGTTCGGCACCGCGGTGGCGTCCGAGTTGCCGATGATGATCGAATTAGGCGTGTTGCTTGACGTTTTTGTAGTGGTCTTTTTAATGGGGATTGCCCTGAATAAAATCCGGAGTTCTTTCGAAGGAATTGAAGTAACCCAGTTAGGGAGGCTGAAAGACTGATGATCGAATTCCTGGTTTTTATCGGCCTGCCTTTGTTGCTGGCGGTTTTCTGTTATTTTATGCAGGATATGATTGTGCAATTTGGTTTAACCTTGCTGGCCGCTTTCTCGCATATCTGTTTATCTGCGCTTGTATTTTTTGGTTTTTATGAGGCGAATCTGCCGGTGTTTTTCGGACTTGACGCTTTAAGCAAGTTATTTCTGCTGATTCTTTCAAATGTTTATTTCTGGGTGACGCTGGTTTCGTATTCATATTTAAAAAAGCCGGTGATGCCCAAAGCGGAAGAGGGTAAAAAATTTTATTTTATGCTTCTTAATTTTTATCTGGCTTCAAACTCGGCCGCGATTCTAAGCAGCCATTTCGGAATGTATTGGGTAGCCGCTGAAGCGACTACTTTAAGCGTAGCCCCGCTTATCTATTTTTACCGCAATGAAGAAGCCCTGGAAGCAATGTGGAAATATCTGTTCCTGGTTTCGGTCGGTATTGCATTCGCTTTTATAGGCATTTTGTTATTAACGCTTTCCGCCGAAGGCACCCCGCTGGAAGGAAGGCAGTTATTCTTTGCGGATTTTGTTAAAAATGCCGGCGTTTTGAATCCCATCTGGCTGAAGGCCAGTTTCATTTTTATTTTTGTCGGACTAAGCACCAAGATCGGAATTGCGCCGATGCATTCCGGCGATGTTGACGCTACCAGCAACGCGCCGGCGCCTATTGCCGCTTTAATGTCCGGATCGCTGCGCATTACCGCCCTCCTCGGAGTGATGAGAATTTTGCAGATTATCAGCGGAACCTCGTGCTATGAATTTGCCAGGGTAATTCTTATCACAGGGGCGTTATTATCCATTTTTGCGGCGTTTGTTTCCATGTTCAGGATTAATAATTACAAAAGAATGCTGGCCTATTCCAGCGTAGAGCATTTGGGAATCATAACGCTTGGTCTCGGAGTCGGCGGTCTGGCTTTTGCAGGCGCGCTGTTCCACGCCGTTTATAATTCGATTGCCAAAGTGGTATTATTCCTGACCGCTGGAAATATTCACCGCCGTTATAAATCACGGCAGGTCGATCATGTAAAATCGGCGCTGACGTCCATGCCGAAAACCAGCTGGCTATTCATGCTGGCTTTTCTGGCGATTTCCGGGATACCGCCGTTCGGGATATTTTTCAGCGAACTTAAAATCTTTGAAGGCATGCTGTTTTCGGATGTACCGGCGCTGCTGGTTTTGCTGATGTTTTTTCTGCTGTTTATCTTTATCAATATGGGGCGGATTATTTTTTCCATGCTGTATAAAAAAGGCTCGGATGAACCCGCACTTCCTGAACCGGAGCGCTGGGAATCCAATCATGCGGTGGCTATTATTTTACTGATTATCCTGACGGCGATAGCTGTTTTTTCGCCGGATGTTTTATATCAGAATATTATCGATATTACAAAAGATTTTGGTATCCGTTTATGAAAACGCTCGAAGTTCAAAACAGCCAGATTTTTGATAAAAGCGCCATTTCTTTTTTGAAAAGGAATGTATTTCAACAAACCGTCGCCGATGAATTAGCCGGAGGCGGCCGGATGATTGCCTTGACCCCGGTTGATAAATCGAATCCGGAAAAGATTGTGGCCGTCATCGCTCATAACGCATCTTCCATGATCCATATTATCGGCGGGAAATTCGAAAACGGCAAGTATGAGTTTGAGAGCTGGGCCAAAGAATTTCCGCAGACCAATTATTTTGAATGCGAGCTCTCCGAGAATTATGGTTATCTGCCCGTTAATCATCCCTGGCTGAGACCGGTAAGAAAACAAAACATCATATTAGGCGGTAAACCATATCCGTTTTATAACATTGAAGGCGATGAAGTTCATGAGGTGGCCGTCGGACCAATCCACGCCGGAGTGATTGAGCCCGGACATTTCCGTTTTCAATGCCACGGAGAATTGGTATATAACCTGGAAATCAATTTGGGCTACCAGCACAGGGGCGTCGAAGCGCTCTTTTTAAAGTCCAATCCGGCTCAGCGGATTATTCTTGCCGAATCAACCGCGGGAGACACAACCATCGGTCATACTTTTGCTTATTGCAGAGCAATGGAAAGTTTATCGCATACAAACTTAAGCCTGCGTGCGGAAACCATCCGCATGATGGCGGCGGAAATGGAAAGAACGGCCATGCATCTGACCGGGCTTGGCGGCGTGTCCAACGACATCGGTTTTGCGCTGGCTTCTTCATCCTACGGCCGGCTGCGCACTCTTGTCATCAACAGCCTGGCGCTGATTTGCGGTTCGAGATACGGCAGGGGACTTTTTGTTTGCGGAGGCGTCCGCTTTGATGTAAATGAAGAAATTATTTCACAGTATAAGGAAAACCTGAACGTCGTTTTAAATGATGTCCGGCAGATTAATGAATATCTGTTCTCGTCAATCGGCGCCGTATCGCGGTTCGAAGATACCGGCGCGGTGGACAAAAAACTTGCCCAAA
This sequence comes from Calditrichota bacterium, assembly GCA_003854985.1. Taxonomy (GTDB): domain Bacteria; phylum Calditrichota; class Calditrichia; order Calditrichales; family Calditrichaceae; genus Zgenome-0002. Next base: position 2,777 of record RQOG01000122.1, on the reverse strand, counting down.
GCATGGGACTGGTCGGCCAGGCGGCGCGTTCCTGCGGGCTGGAGGAGGATGTGCGGATTCATTTTCCTTACGGCGCATACCGCTATAACCCGGTGTCCATGATTACCTTGTCCAGCGGTGATGTGTTTGCGCGGGCCCGTCTGCGCGATCTTGAAATGGTGGAAGCCTTGTGCTTTGTGCTGGATCAGGCTGATCATCTTCCGGCAGGAGAATTAAGAATAGAACCGGCCGCTCCGGCTGCCGATTCCGGCGTGGTTTCCATGGTGGAAGGCTGGCGCGGGGAAATAGCGCACCTGGCCTTCACAGACGTTAACGGAGAATTAACCAATTATAAAATTAAGGATCCGTCTTTTAATAACTGGTATGGATTGAGTCTGGCCCTGCGCCAAACCGCTATCTCGGATTTCCCGTTGTGCAATAAGAGCTTTGATCTGTCTTATGCCGGGCATGATTTATGATGAAAGGTTTTTTTAACCTGATTGAAAAGCATAATAAAATTTACGCCAGTTAAAAAACAGAAATAACCGAAAATATGAATGACGCTATAAAAATAAGAATTCTTCAGGGCGATCCCATTGTGCACGATGTGCGGAACGCTAGTTTTCCTTCACGTTACAGGGGCCTGCCTGTTTTTGCCGATAAAGAATGCCCGCCGGGATGCAATAAATGCGTGGAAGTTTGTCCTACCGGAGCCATCAGCCTTAATCCTTTAAAAATCGATCTTGGCCTGTGTGTATTTTGTCCGCTCTGTCAGGAAACCTGCCCGGAAAAGATAATCCGTTTTACGGACGATTACCATGTGGCGGCTTATCCCCGTGAACGGCTGATTGTCGGAAGAAATACCAAAAGTATTAAACCCGAAGCCGCTTCCGAAAAAATCAGGAAATATTTTGGTAAATCGCTTAAACTGCGCCAGGTTTCGGCCGGCGGATGCAACGGCTGCGAACTAGAGCTGACGGCCTTAAGCAATGTGAATTTTGATCTGGGCCGATATGGCATAGAATTCACAGCCTCTCCGCGCCATGCCGACGGCATCGTAATTACCGGACCTATTACAAAAAATATGACTGCCGCCCTCTCTCTTTGTTATGAGGCTGTTCCTCATCCAAAAATTATTATTCTTTTCGGAACCTGCGCTATCAGCGGCGGCATATTTAAAGATTCGGAACAGATTGACAGGAAATTCTTAAACGATAATAAGATAGATCTTTACATTCCCGGCTGTCCGCCCAACCCACTGACCTTTATGTGCGGCTTGTTGGACTGGCTGGACCGTTAATGAGCGGCAATAACTGCTAAAACGTCAGCGATCGGATCATTGGCTGACTGCGCCTTTGCGATCTTCGGCGGCAAACTGAAAAATTCAGGTTAAGAGCTTTACGATCTAGTCTCTCCAAAAAAGAAAGCGGAATCCACCGTTATTATCATTATCCAAAAAAGATTAAGGCGAAAACGTTTATGTTTTTTAAAAAATATAACCGGCAAAAAAACAAAAGATTGAATAAAACGCCTGTGTATTTCGTTTCAGCGGTTGATTGGATGGTATTTATATTTTGCGCCGGAAAAATACGGTTATAGTCAGTACAGTTGAATGACTGCATGGCTGTATTTTATATAAATACGATCGGGACCTAACAACTAAACGGGGGATAAAAATAATGAAAAATAGAAATGAACTATCGCCGGAACGCTGCGAAGAGCTGCTTAACATCCTGAAAACGCGCTTTGAGAAACATAGGCACCGGCATGAGGATCATGAATGGTCTGAGATACAAACCAGACTTGAGAAAAATCCCGGAAAATTATGGTCTGTTAATGAAATGGAAAAAACAGGCGGTGAACCGGATGTGATGGCTTACGATAAAGAGACAGACGAATTCATTTTTTATGATTGTTCAGAGGAAAGTCCAAAAGGGCGCAGAAGCCTTTGTTACGATCCGGAGGCGCTTGAGGCCAGGAAAGAACATAAACCTAAACACAGCGCTATAGGTATGGCCATGGAAATGGGTATAGAGCTTTTAACCGAAGAACAGTATTTTAAATTACAGCAGTCCGGAAATTTCGATACAAAAACATCAAGTTAGATTGTTACGCCAAAAAGCATCAGAGAACTTGGGGGCGCAATCTTTGGCGACAGGCGGTATAATAAAGTGTTTATTTATCACAATGGCGCGGAATCTTATTATGCATTCAGAGGCTTCCGCGGCTTGCTGAGAGTCTGAATTCTACATAGCATAAAATACGTATTACAGGAAACTTCCGCCTGATTGCGGAATTGGGATTTGCCCGAATTCAGAATGAGAATTTTGTCCCAACGGGACTTCTGTACAGTGGCCAGACTGGCCTTTCGGAGGGATGTCCAATGTCGAATGCCGAACGCCGATTAGCGAAGGCTTTGTTTTATGGTGATGGACGGGAGGATACGATTACGATATCGATCACGTTAAAGATGACGATAAACGTTCAACGATATGGTAACCCATGATTTTAATCATGGGGCTGAATGAGCAGGTATATTAATTCTAATCGTTTTAACGATTTTACTTTTTCTAATCAACAAGAGATTGCATGGAGATGGAAATAAACTGATTTGGGAATAAAAAGGGAGATGAAAGCTAATGTCATTACTTATCTGTACTTTCTTCCTTGATGAAGCCCCAAGGGATCCCCAGGGGAAAAGTACCAAAGAAATCAAGGCTGATTAAAAACCAGGCGGAAACAGACTCCGCTTCACTAAAATAAAAAAACTCACTCGCTGTTAGCTCGTTCAGACAGTT
>RQOG01000019.1 GCA_003854985.1 Calditrichota bacterium | reverse complement strand
TTCCTTGTTTATATATGACTTATCGCTAATTTAGCGAAAATAAGGACTATGTACAATCTCTTTTATTAATTCGCACAACGGGTTAATGTATATTTTTAATTTTATAATAAATTTTATATTTTAAAAGTCGTTAAATTAATCGTCTGTTTTCATCGGAAAGGTATGATATGAACGCTATTATCAAGAAAAGAAACTCAATTATCTCTGCTTTGCTCTCTATTATTGTTCCTGGTTTAGGGCAGTTTTATAATGGACATTTGATAAAAGGATTTGCATTATTTTTTATTTGGTTTTTGGGTATTGATATAATCATGTTCATATTTAACTTACAATATAGTTTTAATGGAATTTTATTTTTATTTTTTTTGACCCTTTTTGTTTATATGTATTCAATTATTGACGCTATAGTATATTCTATCAAACAAAAAGAATATATATTGCAGAAGTATAATCGTTGGTATTTTTATGTACTGATAATTATTGTAACGTTAAGCATGTCGTTTATTGTGGATAGTGATTCGTTCATAGGAGTCAAATCTTATTCAATACCGACATCTTCAATGGAACCAACAGTGTTGTATGGTGATTATATAATTGTTGATTTAAAGTATTATAAGACACATGATCCTAAACCAGGTGATTTAGTTGTGTTCTATTATCCTGATGATCCATCCTTATCCTATATTAAAAGATGTATAGTTACTGGCGGGCAAACGGTAGAGATAAAAGATAAAACTGTGTATATCAATGGGTCTAAATATACTGAGACTTCAAAGGTGAAATATATCGATCCTAATATATTCAAAAGAAATAATCATTTTATGATGAATCAAACATATATGAAATTAGGAACAAGAGATAATTTTGGTCCATTGACAATACCTCCAAATCATTATTTTGTGCTTGGCGATAATAGAGACAATAGTCTGGATAGTCGATTTTTCGGATTAATTCCAGGAGAAAAAATATACGGAAAGGGGCTTTATATATATTTTTCGTGGGATAGCTCAAAGGATTCGATATTTAAAAAAATTCGATGGTCAAGGTTTGGTCTATATTTAAATTAAAATTGATAAGATTGGCAGCCTAATGGATCGTTTTATAATAGATCCGTTAAACAAGCAAGACAGACGGGCCGACATCTTCTACCAGAAACATCAGCCAAAGAAATAACAGACACAGGCCGGAGCGATACTTATGCAGCAAGCCTTAATGATAGGTAATTCGGATGGAATAGGCCTGGCGGCAACCAAAAGGTTGCTGACCGGTGAATGGAATGTTGTCGGAATATCCAGAAGCGAATCGGCGGTAAGGCATCCCCGCTATACGCATTATATGGCGGATGTCGGGGACGGCAGCTACGCAGAGTTATTAGATAAACTGCTGTTAAAGTATTCTTTTGATCTGTGCATCTACTTTGTCGGTATAGGAGAGTTACTGAATCTTCAGAATATGCGGGATGAACCAAAAATTATCGATGTAAATCTGACCGCTATGGTCAAAACGGCGGCAGCCATAATTCCCACGATGGTGGAGAAGGGGAAAGGTCATTTTATCGGTTTGTCGAGCGTCGCCGATGATTTACTTTCCGCGGAAGCGCCTTCTTATCATGCTTCAAAAGCCGGTTTTACAAATTATCTTGGCGGCCTGGCATTGGCTTTAAAGTCAAAAGGGGTCTTTGTTACGAATATCCGGTTCGGGTTTGTCGACACAAAAATGGCAAAAGCAGATATTAAACCATTCTTGATGAGCGTGGAAAAGGCCGTTGACCATATTCAGATCTGTATGAAGAAAAAGCCCGTTCGTTATACCGCCCCGCGGATTGTAATTCCGTTGGTTAAGTTTCGTAAGCTGATGATGAGGTTAAGTGGAAGATAACCCTGCGTATAGCAGGATTTTGGAGGACCCGTTTTTTTACAGAAGGCCAGCCGATGATTCTGCCGGACCTGAAATTTTTCTTTATAGAATTTAAATATTTGATGAATATGAAGAATTTATTCTTAATATAGAGATATAATAGAGTAATCCTTGTAATCTAAGAATAATTTATACAGGTAATTGATCGCGGTGTATTATTTAATTATATTAAAAACAAATTCTTACTAATATAGGTTAGCAGTAGAAAACAAAAAAAGATACTATTATATTATTGAGGATTAATGATGAAAAAATTCTATTTATTTTTTATTGTTTTTTTATGTTTAATTTTATTCGATTGTAAAAATGATGATAACGAAACTATTTTAAATCCTACTTTAACTCAAGCAGAAATTAATGCAAAAAAACTTCAAGCATATATTGATGATAATCATCCAGAGTTGGCTGCTGCTTATAGATTTGATTATGAACAAAATGACTGGATTAACGATAATAACGGGAGCAGTTGTAATGGATATAAAGTTGAAAGTCCATTTATTCAAATATGTGGTGTTTATTATAATCTTGAATATCTTGTAAAATATGAGCCTGGAAATACTTTGAAAGTGTATTTTTTATATTAGTAAATATATTAAATTGTATACATCTTGTTTTAATCAAAAAATTACTGCTTACACTGTATTAAACTGATGGCTTCAACTATGCATTAATTCGAAGGTATTGGCAATCAGGGAAGACTATTGGTGAAGTCCGTATCATGGCTGTCGAATAAGCTAAAGTTTATAATATTATTAGTGGCTTTTATATTTGAGTTAATATTTTCTATATTAATACTTTTTTCAAATTATTGGCACTTATCTTGATTTGCTGCCAATAATTGGTTACGTTTGTATCAACATGAAACTTAAATTTACTAAGATCAAAAAGGCCTTCGAAGATTTTAATATCATTACATCAAATGATTTGTTTAATTTCTATAAATCGATAGATCCTGCCGTAAAGAAAACTACTGTAAACTGGCGAATTTATAAATTAGTCCAGAGTGGTAAAATTCAACGCATCGGCAGGGGAAAGTATATTATTGGCAAAGAGAATAAATATATTCCTGATATTTCATCCAAAGAGATTAAAATTTCTAATCTGCTGAAAAAAGAGTTTCCGTTTATCAAATACTGCCTATGGTCTACAGCCGTTCTGAACGAATTCACCCGGCACTTGTCCGCATTTCAGTTCATCGTCGTTGAAGTTGAAAAGGATACACTCGAACCCGTGTACTTTATGTTAAAAGATAATTATAATTCGACTTTTAAAAAACCTGCCAGGGAAATAGTTGAAGACTTCATCAGCAACCGGCCCGATAGTATTATTGTCAATACTTTTATTTCCGAAGCGCCGGTACAAAATATCAAAGAAATTCCCACATCAACACTGGAAAAATTATTGGTGGATATATATTGTGATCAGAACTTATTGTATTTCCTTAAGGGAAACGAGCTGTTTAACATCTATAAAAATGCCTTTGATAAATATACAGTTAATCAGAGCAGGCTTTTAAGATACGCAGACAGACGACGGAAAAAAAAGCAGATTGAAGCATTTATTAAAACTATAATTCGGCGCTAAAACCAAATTATTGCCAATAATTTAAAATATGATTTCAGATAAAACATTACATCTTGACTGGATAAATTCCGTATCCAGGAAAAACCGAAATACGGATAAAATTTTAATCGAAAAGGTAATTCGCGCCTTATTGCTATTAGAAGGTTTAACTGAAAGCGGACTGGATTTTATTTTTAAAGGCGGTACCGCGTTGATGCTTCTTCAGGGGTTAATCAAGCGTTTATCTATAGATATTGACATCCTTGTTACGGACAAGATTGACCCGGAACCGTATTTTAAGAAATTTATCAAAAATAAAAACTTTATCAGATTCGAATTTCAGGATAGAGAGAAAAACTCGTCAATAGAAAAGGCGCACTATAAATTTTTTTATAAACCCGTTTACAATACTGCTCAGACAGAAGAACAGGTGCTCCTTGATATTCTTTTCGAGGAATCTCAATATAAAAAAATAGAATCTATCAATATTGATTCATCCTTTGTTCAGCAGGATGGACCAGCGCTTAAAATAAATGTACCGAGTTTCGAGGATATGCTTGGCGATAAACTAACAGCATTTGCGCCTAATACCAGCGGTATTCCTTATGAAAAGAACGGACATAGCAAAGCGATGGAAATAATTAAACAGCTGTATGATATTGGGAATTTATTTGATGTTGCAAAGGATTTAAAAACTGTTAGGGACACGTTCAGCAATTTTGCCTTAACGGAATTAGCTTACCGTAAACTAAAACAAAAGCCCGGGGTTATATTGAATGATATTTTTGAAACCTCTTTATGTATTTCTACTCGCGGCGCAGAAGGTAATGGGGATTTTGCAGCTTTGCAAGATGGTATTTCAAGAGTCAGAGCATTTATATTTTCTGAATCTTATCAAATAGAAAAAGCGATTATACATGCCGCAAAAGCAGCGTATTTGTCTAAATTAGTCGAAACTAAAAATAACAAAATAGAGCGTTTTGAAAATGCAATGCAAATAGCGGATTGGGATATCCAACAGCCTTTTTATACACGCCTGAACAAATTGAAGAAGTCGAATCCACAGGCATTTTTCTATTGGTATAAAACATACAAACTTGTAAAAGGAATTTAATCTGTATGATGAATAAGGAATTAAAAAAGCCGGGTGAAGATATCTGGAACGCAGCCAATAAACTTCGGGCAGAATCGGATTTTGAATCAAATGAATATTCCACCCCTTGTTGTTTGGCCTGTATTTTTCCGTAAAGCAATAATATATTACAAAGAAAACAGGTTAAGTAACCATGTCTCGGATTGATAACAAAAATATATTTTGATATATTGAAAGGAATTCTTACTTATACATATTGGGCATAAATACATTCAGTTTTAATTTTATATTTTAAATTCAAATTATTTTCCTTATTTTCTGATAAAAAAGGAATCGATTTGAATTATAATTTTGAATGGGATCCGGACAAAGAGAAAGGAAATCTAAGAAAGCATAAAGTTTCATTTGAAAATGCAGCGACAATTTTCACGGATCCACTGGCCTTAACGCTCTTTGATAATGATCATAGTAAATTCGAAGATAGATGGATTACGATGGGTATTTCCGGTAACGGAAATATTCTTGTTGTCATACACACTTTTAAAGAAATAAACGAAAACAATACAATAATAAGAATTATCTCTGCCCGAAAGGCAACAAAAAGAGAAATTCAACAATATCAGGGTGAAGGATTATGAAAAAAGAATATGATTTTTCAGATGCAGAACGTGGTAAATTCTATAGAGAAAATATTAAAATAAATCTTCCAATATATTTAGATTCGGAGAATCAGGAATTTATCAAATCAATTGCATCAAGGAAAAAATCTGATCTTAGCAAAGTAGTAAATGATCTGATCAGGAATAACATCCGAATTGCAAAAGTATTAAAATAAGGGAATTATACTGAATTGTCATTTGCTATTTCAGCCCAAAAAATAAGGTATTCAATACTGCGCTAATAAGGTAGTCCAGCCTTTGCTTTGCCCGCCGGGCGGTCATTTTAGCCCGGTCTGCCTGCAATAAAAATAATGTACATTATTCCCAATAAATTTTAAGTTGATAATTCTTAATCTGTATTGTACATTATTCCTGTACAAATAAAAGGTGTATAAAATGGCAATATATACAACATATTCACAAGCTCGCGCAAATTTGGCAAATCTTCTGGCAGCCGCATCAGACGACAAAGAAGTCATACTGATAAACCGTCGTAATAAAGAAGATGTTGCATTGATTTCTTTTACGGAGTTATCAGGTTTAATGGAGACGGCTCATTTGTTGCGATCCCCTAAAAATGCCCAGCGATTATTAACCGCATTAAATCGTGCGCTTTCCGAATCTGAACCTGTTTCATCTTTAGATAAGCTGAAGAAAGAACTTGGATTTGAGTAAAAAGAAAATTATCAGGGATGCTGTTTTTCAACCTGAATTCAGGGAAGATTTGGAATACTGGATTAAAACGGATCGGAAAATTGCCTTGCGGGCATTTAAAATCATAGAAGATATAACGAGAAATCCCTTTCACGGGATTGGTAAACCTGAACCTCTGAGATACCTGGCTCCCGGTACCTGGTCAAGACGGCTTACACAGGAGCATAGAATTGTTTATCTTGTTGGAGATGAGCGGATTGATTTTCTTCAGGCAAGATATCATTATTAAATATGAATACAATAATTCACGTTTAACAGGATAAAGCAGCCGATAGGATAGTTCGGATTTTTCGGCAAAACAAACCCGTATTTAATATCTTGCCGGACTGCCAGGCAAGGAGTATTTTTCTTTTTAGAATTTAAACGTTTGATGAATATTAAGAATATATTCTCAATAAATTGACTTAATATAATAATCCGGGAATTCTAAGTATATTTTATACAGGTAATTGTTAGCGGTTTTGTGTTTTATTATATTGAGATTAAATCCTTACTATTATATATTAGCTTTTAAAGATAATTATGAATAAAAAAACCTATATAGAGAAAAATGGAATTAGTATCATTTTTAATGTCATGAAAGATAAAACTTCTAATAAATTGGATTTTATGAATAGAACAATAACAGTAAACTCGTAATTTCAAAATTAAGGAGTCAACTTTGCTTAAGTTTTCTGACAAAGATTTAAAGGAAATATTTGCTCTTTTTTCCTCATCAACGATATATGAACTAAAACAAATCTATAATAAAAATGATAACCTTTATTTTGAGAATGAAAATTTGAATGACGAATATGAATTAGTCTCTGTAAAACGAGAATTTGCATTAGATGCATTAAGAAGTGTTTTATATTGGCTAAATAAAAAAGGGTATTCATTATATAAGAATTCCAATAATGATAAACTTGATTGGGTTAAAACTAATCTTTTTATAAATGTGTAAACAGCTAACAATGGTATTACTTGACCCGTAACGCGGACGATGACCTACACATCGGGTTGCTAAATCTTTGTGTTCGGGCGCGTTATACCCGAGCGTTATACCTGTAATAAAGTAGTTGAAATAAAAATATTTAGCGCTAAATTGTTTTAAATATATTGAATAGATCGTTATGCAAACAAAAAAAAAGACGCAATTCTTTATAACTTTTTCGGCTATTTTGATTGGTCTAGTCCATTTAATATTTCCTGATATTAAGATTGACGCAATAATACTTACACTAATTATTATTGCAATTATTCCATGGCTTGAACCATTATTTAAATCAGTAGAGTTGCCTGGTGGTCTTAAAGTTGAATTCAAAGATTTTGAAAAAATTGAACAAAAAGCGAAGGAAGCTGGACTAATTCAAGAAAATGTTGAATTTTCTGCTTCCAATAAAAATCAGATAAATAATGATACGTATTCATTTGTTGAAATTGCTGAAAAAAACCAAGAACTGGCATTAGTAAGTTTTAGAATAGAAATTGAAAAGAGACTTCGAAAATTAGCTGAGAAATATAGCATCGAAAGTATCAAATATTCCATAGTAAAATTAATTGAAGCTCTATCCCAAAATGATATTTTATCATTATCAGAAAAAACTACTTTGAGGGACATGATTCAAACACTAAATCAGGCTGTTCATGGATTGGAATATGACCAAAGAGCAGCTTCTTGGGTAATTGAGAATGGACCTAAAATATTACAAAGTTTGGACGAGAAATTAAAAATTCGAAGTGGAAGAATTACAGTAAGTCCCGACGAAAAGGATGAACATTGGATCGATGCATCTTTTAATCAATGTAAAAAGGATACAACTATAGAATGGCATGATTGTATAAAAACACATACAGAACTTTGGAACAAAGAACTAAATAAGATTTATAAATCTTTATTTAAAAAACTTCAATCTCCTCAGAAAGAAAAATTAAAAGAAACTCAAGATAATTGGCGTAGACAATTGGAATTAGAGAAAAAATTTTTATATTCGTTTGAAGATCTTAATTCAAAAATTGGAACTGGTGGTATAGCTATCTCATCTCAGGGATTTATGTATAAGGTACGTGAAAGAACTCTTGAACTTGAAGAAGTATTAAATTTTTTAGTGTAGTAGCAATATGTATAACAAATCATTACACCTAGACAAAAAACGTTGCTCGTTTTTGTTCAGATTATGATTCATTAGGTTTATTGTTTGCTATGGATTATTGGCCGCTAGTTTTTTGTCATGTGAATTCATCTTTTAGGTGCAAAAAGAATTGACCAATATTTCAATAGGTCCATGATTTAGATAAGAGGATAGAAATATAATAAAGATAGCGTTGAGCTTTTAATTATAATTTTAGATTAAATTAAAGAGATAACATGAAAAATAAATGGAAAATTGCATTTTGGATTCAAGCTTTAATTTTTTTCTTTCTCGTTTTATTCCTTCTATATAATATTATTGATCAAGCTGTTTCAATTACATATATGAGAGAAGGCTATAAGGATACAGAATCAGATTTAATGCAAATATCGAAGGCTATTGAGGGGAAACTATATAAATCGGACATGGATTCTCTGATAAATCGTAATCCCTATTATGATGGAGGTGATTTAGAATTGAATCGGATAATAATAACCTTTACAAAAGAAGGTTTGGTAGATAGCATTACGACAAAGTGGTAATTTAAAAATTGTTTACATCTAACAAAAAAAAGTATCAAGTGTTACGCCGTTACCAGATTTAACCCTATGCCACAAGATAAGCCTGTATTAAATATCTTGCCGGACTGCCCGGCATATTAACAGCCTATAAAGAATAATTTTTTATTAAGAAGTATATTGCTTCTAAAATCGTTCTGAGCTTATTTCAAAAACTCCAGCCCGATTATGGAAAGATCGTCTTCGTAACTATCCCGGCCGCAAAACGTCTTTAGTTTTTCAAACAACAGATCGAGATTTTCATTTACCGGTTTTTTATGATTTACGCCCAGGTGACGATAAAGGCGCTTTTTTGTAAAGGGTTTGCCGGCTTTATTTTCCGCATCCGAAATGCCGTCCGAGTGCAGAAAAAGAATATCCCCGGGTTCGTATTTAAATTTTATAGTCATATCGCTACGGGAAAATCCCCAGCCGATGGGAAAACTGCCTTCCGTAAAAACGTCAATATCGCCGTTTCTGCGGATGACAATCGGGGGATTGTGTCCGGCCCGGCAAAACTTCACCAATCGCTTGCGGATATTGATAATCATGTACACCATGGTAAAATAGATGCCGAATTGTTCGTAATAATGATCTTCATCCAGAGCGGTTATCACTTCCTTTGGTTCCACGATTTTGTAATAGGGCGGTGTATCCGTGTGTACTTTAATCAGGCTGCGTTTGGAAGCTTCCGTTGTTAAAAGATGGGAAAGGCTGATGCTGAACAATGCGGCGGCTACGCCATGACCGGCAATGTCAATATGATACAAGCCCACATTGTTTTCATCCAGGCGAAAAATATTATAAATATCACCTGAAACATACTGAGAAGGGACAAACCTGGCGGAGAATTTAAGTTCCGGAACGCCCCTGATTTCTGCCGGCAACAAGTTCATCTGGGCTTCGCGGGCGGCCAGCAGATTCTTTTCCATACGCTTAAGCGCGCTTTCCAGCCTCATGGCCTGCAGTTCATACACTTCCTGCTGGTTTTTTATTTTATCCAGCATGTAAGTCAAATTATATTGGCTGAGTAATTCAATATCCTTTTTATTCAACCCTAAGTGATTATAGTTGTCGCTCATGATGTTCCGAAAATCGTTAAACTTATCCGTTTATAGGAATTTATTATCGAACGGATCACTATATTCTTTATTAAGGTTCAGATAGACGTTTATAATGACGGTAATATTTTTCATCCATAAGAACAGATGAAATTACTTCTGCCGTTGGTCAGATTCTATTAAAAGTTATGCGTATTTTATCTTCTCTTTTATTTTAAGATGATAACCCGTAAATTATTGCCAAAAATAATAACCGATGCAGAGAATGCAGACTGATCAAAAATTAAAAAAGGAAATTATCGAGATTGGCTACCGGATGTGGCTGCGCGGATTTATTGCGGCTAATGACGGCAATATTTCGGCGCTTACAGCCGGCGGAAAAATTATTACCACGCCGACCGGCGTAAGCAAGGGATTTATGCAGCCGGAAATGTTACTGCTGGTGAACAGGGAAGGCCTTCCGGTAAGAAAAAATAATCCCTACAGGATTTCATCGGAATTTAAGATGCATCTGGAAGTGTATAATCAACGTAAGGATGTAATGGCTGTTGTGCACGCGCATCCTCCTTATTGCACGGCCTTTTCCGTGGCCGGAATTGCGCTTGACCACTGTGTGCTGCCGGAGGCGGTGGTTAGTCTGGGCGCCATTCCGGTGGCCGAGTATGCCACGCCTTCAACCGAAGAAATACCGTTGTCGATTCGTCCGCACATACAGAACTCGGATGTTATTCTTCTGCAAAATCATGGCTTGCTTTGCGTCGGTAAATCTTTGCAAGACGCTTATTTTAAACTTGAGACCGCGGAACATTCCGCCAAAATAATGTATCTTTCCATGAATCTGGGCAATGTGCAAACGTTAAACGAAGAGCAGGTTGATAAATTAATGCAGCTGCGTTCCGGCTATGGCATGAGCGGTAAAATTACCAGTTGCAAAACGGGTTTGGGAACAGAACAGGTTATCCGCGAAACGATAGAAGAAATAAAAAAACCGCCCGCAGGCGGCTCTGATAAATAAAATTCATTGTCCTATCAAAACGGGCTTTTTATCTTTTTTAATCAGCGTTTTGGTCAGGCTGCCCAGGAAAAAATCCAACAGATCATTTTTAGAATTTGCGCCAACCACGAATAAATCCATTTTATCCAGATATTGATTCTCCACGGCCTTTATGATGGATTCATTAGTCCAGTCTTTTTTGATATTTCTGAATCCGTGTCCCATCAAAAAAGATTCGGCCCGGTCCAGCAAATATTGGGCTTCGTCTTTATTTTTATTGGAATTTAAAACAGTGACCTGCAGATGATCCGGCAGCCGCAGATGGGTAAATCGTTGCATCGCCCTGGCCGCCGGCAGGCTTCCGTCAAAGGCGATACAGACATTCATGCTCATCGCGGGGAAATTAACGATTTCAAAGGATTTCGGAACGGCATAGATCGGGGTGATACAACTGTCGAGTATTTCTTCCAGCGAGTCGCCGGAATCATCCTTTGCTCCAAACTGAAAATAAGTTCTCATGCCGATGATAACGGCGTCATAATAAACAGCTTCCCTGACTATATTTTCACTTGGACATCCCTGCTGTTGGGATTTTGCAAATCGAACGCCTTCGTCCCTGCATTTTTTTTCAAAATCATCCATAATCCGGTCTATCTGCTTTTTGGCTTCTTCGGTTTTGGTTTTTTCCAGTTGTTCGGCATAGTAAAGGCCGCCCGCCGGAATGGGACCGATCGATTTTTCAATGCCCGGCAGATCGAGAATAACCAGGCCTGTTATTTCCGAATCCAGTTGTTGAGCTATTTTACAGGCAAAATTCAAAGCATTTTTTGCATAAGGCGATGCATCTAAAGGAACAAGAATACGTTTTATCATTGTTATCTCCGGAGATATTTTAAATATGCCTTAATATATCCAAACAAACAGTTTATTACAATTGATTATTCACAGATCGTTTAATCATTACAATCCGGTTTTTATCGTATGACCTGGGTTAGATCCATCCGCGCAGCCGGGCGGCTTCCGCGATACGGGCCACGCCAACGATCATTGCCGCCAGTCTTGGATGTACATTCCTTTCCCGGATGGTATTTTCCACGGTATGGAAGGCTTTGGTCAGAATTCTGTCCAGCCTGCGATTAACGGTTTCTTCATCCCAAAAATAGGAATAACTGTCCTGTACCATTTCAAACAGCGATACGGTAACGCCGCCGGCATTGGCGACAACATCCGGCAAAACATGAATATTTTTTTTAAACAGAATTTCATCCGCTTCCGGCGTGGTCGGACCGTTAGCCAGTTCGCAGACGATTCGCGCTTTTATATTCGGGGCGTTAGCCTGCGAGATTGCATTTTCCCTGGCCGATGGGTAGAGAATATCTACATCCATTTCCAATACCGATTCGCGGTGAACCGGCTGGGCCCCGGGAAAATCCACCACGGTGCCGGTCTTTAATTTATGCATCAGCAGTTCCCTGGCATCCAGTCCGTTTTTATTATAAATCCCGCCTTTGGAATCGCTTACGGCGATCAGTTTACCGCCGCCGAAAAATTCCGCATGAGATAAAGCAATCCTTTGACCGGCGCTTCCGAAGCCCTGTACTGCAAAGGTTCCGGTCGGATCAATGTTATACAGCCGGCAGGCTTCCCTTACCGCAATTAATCCACCCCGGGCTGTCGCGTCTCTGCGGCCTTCCGTACCTCCCAAAGGCTGGGGTTTATCGGTTAAAACACCCGGTTGATGCCGGCGGATAATGGTTTCGTATTCGTCCATCATCCAGGCCATTGTCTGCGGATTGGTGGAAATATCCGGTGAAGGCACATCCTTATCAATACCGATAAAATCACACACTGCGCGTACATAAGCGCGGGCCAGGTTTTCCAATTCCCTGTCGGACATTTCTCTCGGATTGCAACAAACCCCGCCTTTGCCGCCGCCCAAAGGAATATCCGCCACGGCGGTTTTCCAGGTCATTAAGGCCGCCAGCGCACGCAGCGTATCCAGATTTTCATCGGGGCTGAACCGGATGCCGCCTTTGGCCGGGCCGCGGGCAAAATTATGCTGAACCCGGTAAGCGTGGAATATTTTAACCTTACCGTCATCCATTTTAACAGGCAGGGTAAATTTATATTCTCTTTGCGGCCATTTAAGATGTTCTATGATGTTTTCATCCAAATATAAAAGACGTCCGGCTTCCTCAACCTGTCCCTGCATAATCTTAAAAGGATTATAAACTTCACTCATTTTTTTTCTCCTGGCTTTTTATGCTTATCGCTTTTCTTATCCGTATCATATACATCCAGGACAATTCGATACCAGCATTTTTTACACATAAGCACCTTGTCAACGCTTAAAATTACCTGCTCCCACTGAGTCAGCGGTACGCCGCAATGGGGACATCTATCAATTATAGTCGGTTTGGCGGAAGTTGAAGGCGGTTCTTTTTTTTCTTTTGGCAATTTAAACCCCCGGTTTAATGATAATGCCTTTATTCTCCTGTCCGTTTACTTTTATGATAATGGGCTTTTCAAGACGGACATGCATAGTATACTGCTTTTTTTGCTCACATGGTAGTGCCGTTAGCCATTTCCAGTCAAAAAAACCTTCATCTTTAAATTCATTAACCGTAAAATAAGAAATCATAAAGGTTGTTATATTCTGGAAAAAGTGCGATCCCTGCGAAGGCGTAACCATAAAGTTTTTAAAATTGGTTTCCACTATCGTTTTTGCTCCCGAAATCTGGTTCCATTCCACAGGAATCCCGAGCCAGGGATCTGCAGTTCCCCAGCGTCCCACGCCCACCAAAAGATATGGCTTATTTTCCCTGATGAGCTTTTCGTTAAACTCATGGATTTCCCTGGCCACCTCTTTGCTTTTGGACCGGTCAAAATTCTGATGATCGACATAAACAATATCATAAATACTGTCCGTAATCCCATGGCCTAATACGCAGGAGCTTTCACAGAGCAGGGTATTTTTATCCTTAACTTCCAGTTTCAGAACGTCAAGTTCCTTGTTAATCACCAACGGCCGCATTTGCAGAAAGCCAAATTCCTTATCCTGTCCTTTAGGAACGTTTAAATTAACGGCAAATTCTATTTCCACAGGCGTGCCCATGCCCCAACTGCCCATTTCCAGCAAAAGCTCTAAAATCTGGGGCATGGAAAAAGTTTTATATTTTAGAATGGGAGCGAAGGTGATGATTCTGGCCCCCTGGCGGGACAAACCGTCGGTGATGATATTGTTTTCCGCTGAGTAGGTTGAACTTATATAAGTTAACGCGCCGTCTTTTTCCGCTACGTCTGTCTTGTAGGTTTTTACCCGTATATCCCGGACTTCAAACGTTTCTTCTCTTTTCTCTTCAAAATCCAGGGCGTAAAAATGAGTCTGATTATTCCGCAGGGTATCTTTTATCGAAGAAAACTGTAACAGATGGTTGGGATATTTAGGAGAGAATTTTACCGCGTTTCCTCCTTCGACGACCATTTTCCCTAAGCCTAAAGCCATAGAAACAATCCCGTCCGTGGATTTCTGGGGAGCAACCGGATAGTAGTTATAGGACTTGGCGACGCCGGAAAAAGTAGGATAAAAACGGTTGTCAAATTTAGTGCCTACAAGTTTCTGAATGATAACCGCCATTTTCTCATCCTGAATCCGGTAGGTAGTCATTTTGATATATTCTTTGGCATTATGATAAAAAGCGGACGCATAGACGCGTTTGATGGCATTCAAAAGTTCATTCAGCCTGATCAGCGGGTTTTCATGATCGTTAGCGATCATATAAGTCTGGTAAACCCCGGCAAAGGGATGATACTGCGAATCTTCCAGCAGACTCGATGAACGAACGGCTAAGGGCACGGTGACCAGATCGAGAAAGGCGGCCAAATCCGCCAGTATTTCTTCGGGGAACCTTTTGGCTTCAAGAAATTTATTGGTTATAACCGCGTCATCATTGGCGCCATAGGCAAAATCCAACAAATCATTTTCCTTCAGAAAATCATCGAAGACATCGGTTCCTAGTATCACGCCCGGCGGAACATGGATACGGATATTTTCGAACTGGTTTTGTATCTGGTAATTATGGATTAAAATATTAACAAAGCTCAAACCTCTGGCTTTTCCTCCCAGAGAACCGCCTCCGATCCGGGCCAGGTCGGTTTCGGGATCGTAGGATTCTTTTTTAAATTCCCAGATAATACCCTGTTTTCTGAACTTGCGGTATTCGCGCAGCGATGAAAGTAAATCCTGGCGGAGTTCGGCCACGGAATTGAAGTCCGTTACTTTTCTCGGTCTCAGTTTATGGGCCAGCCAGAATTCCGTGCGCGCCTTCAGCCAGTTTGAAAAATGGTTTCTTTCCGCATGATATACAATGCTTTCATCCGGCACAATTTTTATCTGTTCCTCAAGCGATTCAAGATCGGTTGCCCGGCCTACATCCGGCAATTCCAGTGTCCGGAAAATAAATTCGCCAAAGCCAAAATGGTTTATCGTAAATTGCCTGAGTTTTTGTTGCATATTGGGCGAATCTTTTAAAAGAAATGCACAGCCTAAATTCTTGGCCGCCTTTTCATTTTCGGGATCATTGGATTGCAGTAATATGGATATATCCTGATTTCTTTTTCTGACGGCTTTGGCGAATTTGATGCCTGCGGCTGTATCCAGTTTATGGTGATAGGAAAAGTTGATATCCGCAATGATACCCAGGATATTTTCTTCATATTTATCATAATAATTCCAGGCTTCCTCATAATCGATACAATGCAGAATTTTAGGTCTGGCCCGCATGCGCAGGTATTTATGGGATAAATTTATACCTTCGGAAATCAGATTTCTGGACTGATAAAGGATTTCCTGGTATAAAACAGGCAGGAACTTGGAATAGAACTTAATATCATCTTCAATGAGAATGATGGACTGCACGCCGACGATGCGCGTATCATGGTCTACATTCAAATGGTCTTCAAGATATTTGAGAATTCCCAAAAATATCCGGAAATCGCCCATCCATACAAAAATACGCTCGAACAAATTAACATTACGGCCGGATATTAACTCGACCAGTTCCCGGTTATCGAAGGCAAGTAAAATAATCGGCACTTCCAGTTTCATTTCCCGGATTGTTTCGGCCAGACGCGTTACCGGCATATCCTCAACGTGCTGGGTGGTTATAACAAGATCAAAAATATTTTCTTCCCGCAGGATATTGAGCGCTTCCTTACCATTGGAAACCCTGGTAATTTCCGGTGAATGGCTTAAACGAAGCGTCTGGTATTCGTTGCGGATCAGTTCATAAAGACGTCCGTCTTCCTCAAAGATATATAAATCATATAAACTGCATACCAGCAGGATGTTTCTGATCCTGTGGCGCATCAGGTTCTGGAAGCCTAAAAACCTGGTTCCGTAACCATGTTCCACCATCAGCGCTTCGGATGGTTTCTCTAATAAATCCGCGGTATTGGTAATGTGTTTTTGATCCAATATGCTAATCCGTTTTGTTACAGCTCTTAATAAATTATCATAAAAAAAAATTATTCACAAAATAAAATAAAAAAAGCCCGGCGGAGCGGGCTTTAAAATAATTGTAGAATAAGTCCGGATCAGACAACGCCCTGATCTAACATGGCGTCGGCGACCTTAAGGAATCCGCCGATATTTGCGCCGTTGACATAATTGCCCGGCGTTCCGAATCTGTCGGCATTGTCCACGCAGGTCTGGTGAATGCTCTTCATAATATGATGCAAACGGGCGTCTACTTCTTCGCGCGTCCACGGCATGCGCATACTGTTCTGGGTCATTTCCAGACCCGAAACGGCAACGCCGCCGGCATTGGCCGCTTTGCCCGGTCCATAAAGAATACCTTTATCTAAAAATACTTTAACGCCTTCGGCTGTAGTAGGCATATTGGCGCCCTCGCTGACCACACAAATGCCATTCTTTATTAAATTATTGGCGTCCGATTCGTTAATCTCGTTTTGCGTGGCGCTCGGAAAAGCGCAGCATCCCTTGTGATTCCAAAGCGGGTTATATTTTAAATTAGCATCCACAGGCGTAAACACAGCGCTCTTGTATTCATCCGCATATTCCCGGATACGGCCCCGCCTGATGTTTTTTAATTCTTTTACAAACTCCAGTTTCTCTGTGTTGATGCCTTCTTCGTCGTAGATATAACCGTTAGAATCCGACAGCGTAACCACTTTGCCGCCAAATTCAATGATTTTTTCGACGGTGTACTGAGCCACATTACCGCTTCCGGAAACCAGACAAATTTTATCTTCTAAAGTCTCATTACGGGTGCTTAGCATTTCCGAAGCGAAATAAACCGCTCCGTAGCCTGTCGCTTCCGGCCGGATAAGCGATCCGCCCCAGTTTAAACCTTTGCCTGTCAAAACCCCGGTAAATTCATTACGGATTCTTTTATACTGGCCGAACAGAAAACCGATCTCACGGCCGCCAACGCCGATATCCCCGGCGGGCACATCGGTGTCTGCGCCTATGTGCCGGATTAATTCCGTCATAAAACTCTGGCAAGAACTCATCACTTCGTTATCGCTTTTTCCCTTGGGATCAAAGTCGGAGCCGCCTTTACCGCCGCCCATCGGCAGGGTGGTGAGACTGTTTTTGAAAACCTGTTCAAATGCCAGGAATTTAAGAATGCCAAGATTTACCGAAGGGTGAAAACGCAGGCCGCCTTTATAGGGGCCGATGGCGCTGTTCATTTCAATACGAAATCCACGGTTAACCTGTACTTCACCCTGGTCGTCAATCCAGGGTACCCTGAATAGTATTACGCGTTCCGGTTCCACAATGCGTTCGATAATTTTAGCCGCCCTGTATTCCGGATGCCGCTCCAAAACCAGATCCAGCGATTCAACCACTTCCTCCACCGCCTGATGGAATTCAGGTTCAGCAGGATTTTTGGCCTTCACCTCGGCCATCAACGATTTTACATAGTCGCTCATTCATATACTCCCGTATGTTTTTAAAAATCCGTTTAACTGTCGTTTTTCGATTTGATAAATATTTAGCAGGGAAAACTGTTTCTATTTATCAATACACCTGTGCAATGTAAACGATAAATGGATTGGATAAAATCATAGTTATTACTATTTTTTTGTAGTAATTTTTATTACACGCCGCCGGTGTTGTTTTTTTTGTTTATTGGTTATACTTTTAGCCAGGTTTGATGATTTAAGCTATGAGCTGAAACTATGACAAACAATGAATAAAAATTATAACGTATGTAAAAATGTTAAGAATCTAAATTAGACTATCATTTAAAAATGGGTTGCGATATGTTAATGATGAGAAGGATATTATGCGGTTTATTATTTTTATGGATCACGGCGTTTGCCCAGGATTTTCAGGAGCAGGCTAAAGCAGATATTGCCTATCTTACGTCACAGGAGCTGATGGGCCGGGGATATACTTTTAACGGGCATATAAAGGCCGCGGAATTCCTGGCACAGCAATTCAAATCCATCGGTCTGGAACCGGTTGGCGGGGATTATTTTCAGGAATTTGAAATGGATGTAAATTTATTTGAACCGGTTCCGGCGCTGTTTATTAATGATGTGCGATTGAAACCCGGCGCTGACTTTTTCCCGAATGCGGTTTCAGGATCAGGCAAAAGGGAACAGGAAACAAATATACTTTATATAAACGCCGGCTTGTATATTCCCGAAAAAAATATAAACGATTATGCGGCCATAGATCGGGAAAATGCCGTTCTGGTTATCGAGGATGAAGTTCCGCCTGATATTAAAAGCGATAAAACTATCGACCGGCAGGTTTATTCCAAAGACGTAAGAATAGCGCTGGCCAAAGAATATAAGGCCCGGGCGGTTATTTTCCTTGTCAACAATCTTGTGTTTTCTTCACCCCGTAGGCAGGAAAGCCTGCCTGTTTTTGATGTTAAAAAAACTTCTTGGCCGGAAAAAGCAGAGTCTGTTTCATACCGGGTGGAATCATCATTTGAGGAAGTGCAAACAAATAATGTGCTTGGCCTTCTGCCCGGTACAAGCAAAGCGGATTCTTTTTTTATTTTATGCGCGCATTATGATCATTTAAGCGCGCTTGGCGACAGTTTGTATTTTCCCGGCGCCAATGACAATGCCAGCGGCGTGGGCATGATTCTCAGCATGGCCCGGTATTTTAAACAAAACCCGCTCCGGCATTCGATACTGTTTATCGCTTTTTCCGGCGAAGAAACCGGTTTGGTCGGATCAAAATTTTTTGCTGAACACCCTGTCCTGGATATAGGAAAAGCCAGATTTTTAATCAACTTTGATATGGTGGCTTCGGGGAAGGAAGCGGTTATGGCCGTGGGAGGAGAAGATTTTCCCGACTATTTTAATATGTTAAACACCGTAAACGATTCGCTTAACATCGGGACCCTGAGGAAGAGAAAAAATGTGCCCAACGGCGACCATTTTCCCATCCTGGAAAAAGGCGTTAAAGGTTTCTTCCTTTATACGGATAAAGGAACCCAGCCCTATCATAGTTTTCGGGATATTTATGATACCCTGGAATGGGAAGACTTTTTATATGTATACAAATTAAGCAAAGCGTTTATAGAGAAAATAGACAGATAATTTTATCATTAAAAAGATTTATAAAAACCAGTATGAAATTAAATACTGATCAGGTTGTTCCTAATGGCATATTGAGTTAATTCGACGTTTGATTTCATTTTCATTTTTTCCAGGATGCGATTACGATAAGAGTATATGGTGTGAACGCTCAGGAATAGTTCTTCGGCTATTTTGTCTGCGGATTTTCCCGATGCAATCATGCATAAAATCTGCAATTCCCGGTCCGAAAGTTTTTCATGAGGCACATGGTCCTGTTCGGCAACGAGAATTTCCACCAGTTTTTCTCCCAACGCTGGACTGACATATTTGCCGCCGTTTAGGATTTTATCGACCGCTTTAACCAATTCTTCCGGTGCGCTTACTTTCTTTAAATATCCGGACGCACCCGCTTTTAAAGCTCTGATGCCGTATTGCTCTTCGCCGTACATACTTAAAATCAAAACCGGTAAATGCGGATATTGGTTTTTAATTTCTTTTAAAGCTTCCAGGCCGCTCTTATCCGGCATATTAATATCAAGGATAACAATATCCCATTTGTCTTTGTCAAGTAAAGTAAAAAGTTCTTTAATGGTTGCCGCTTCACCCGATACTTTGAGGTTCTTATCTTCGGCTAACACCTGCTTGATTCCTTCACGAACAATGGCGTGATCATCGGCGATTAAGATTTTTTTAGACATGAATTTTCTTCAGTTTATTGGTATGGTATCAGCAATTTAACGTTGGTTCCTTCCCCGCGAACACCGTATATGGACAATTCTCCGCCCAAAATCATGGCCCGCTCCCGCATACCCAGCAGCCCCAAAGATTTCGGATTATCTATTTGCTGCTGTGTAATTCCGTTTCCGTTATCGGTAACTTCCAGGGATAGATAATTATTTTCTGTTTTCATATAAACCGATACTTTTTGAGCGTTGGCGTGCCTGGCCACATTAGTCAAAGCTTCCTGAAAAATTCTGAATATGGCGGTTATCTGATCTTTGTCCAGAGAAAGATCGTTCTGAGGCAGGGAATAGCGGCATTGGATTCCGGTTTCTTTCTCAAATTCCTGGGCCTGCCATTGCAGAGCCGCCGTGAGCCCTAATTCATCGAGTAATCCCGGTCGAAGTTTGGAAGATATTTTCTGCACCGATTCCACCGTTTGATCAATCATACCGCACAGGTTATCAAGCTGGGAAGAAATCTCTTTGTCTTTGGCTTTCAGTTTTTTAGCCAGCAGGGAAACCCGGATTTTAAGCACACTGAGAGCCTGTCCCAATTCATCATGTATTTCGCGGGCGATCATTGTCCGTTCTTCTTCGCGAATAATCTGCAGGCGGGAAGCCAGGTCGCGCAGCCGGGTTTCTGATGCTCTTAATTTGTCTTCGGTATTCTTACGCTCGGTAATATCACGGGCTATGGATAAAATGGCTTCTTTTCCATTAAATATGAAACGATGCGCGCTGATTTCCACCGGTATGGGTTTTCGGTGCCGGTTCAGCAGGAAGGATTCGAAAACAGCCTGACCGGTCTGGTTCAATTCCACTATAACCGAGCCGATTAAATTTAAATCGCGGCGGGGCAGGGACATATAAAGATTTCTTTTAAAAAGTTCGTCTCTTGAATAAGCCAATGCATTACAGGCTACTTCATTTACTTCGATGAAATTACTGAACGTATTATCCCGGGTGATATAGTTGACAAATACAGCGTCATTCAGGCTGTTAAAGAGCAGACGGTAATGGTCTTCATTTTTTTTAGCGGATGCCGGCATATTTCCTTAAACTATTTTACATCAGACGGCCGGTTTATTTTAAACCGGTTTTTAATTCCAAATGTATGCGGTAATTTAAGCGATATTCCTTTAATCGGCAATTTACGTCCGGCCGCGCTATTTCCAGAAAAGGATTGCCACACCGAGCACTGTAATTAAAGTACCCGTTATGGAACGCCAGCTGGGTTTTTCCTTATGAAAAATGATACTGAAAGGAATAATCAGGATCGGCGTGGTGGACATGATTGTGGCGCCGATGCCGGTTTGTGTATGTTTAATTGAAATCATGGAAAACCATACACCTAAAAACGGTCCTACTATAGATCCGAGCATAATGTATTTTAAAGCTATTTTATGCTGAAACGATCGGAGCACTTCTCTGGTCTGATGGCGGGCAAGCATCAGGATGAGGCTGGCAAACAGAGCGGCGCTCATGCGAATTAAAGTGGCGAAAAGAGGGTCCAGCATCTGATCATTAAGACCATATTTCGCGATCACCAATCCGACAGCCTGAAATATAGCGCCCAATAAAGCCAGAAAAATGCCCTTTCCCATGGAACCATGAATTTCAGCCTGTTTTTCTCTCGGTTCCGACAGGACCCAGTAAATTCCGGCTAAAGTGATGATAATTCCCACTATGGCAATTTCTTCAATTACTTCACCGAGAAAAAAATAAGCCAGTATACTTGTGAAGGCGGGAGCTAAGGCCATAATCAACATACTGCGCTGAGCGCCGAGAATTATAAAAGCCTTTAATAAGGCAAGATCACCTGCAACCAGGCCGATGATCCCGCTGGCCATAAGAGAATATAAACCCCGGTCCGTTACGGCATAATCGCCTATTAAAATGAAGTGGGTTAAAAAAAGCAGAACGGCGCCAAATAGCAGTCGGTTCTGATTAACGGGAAATGATCCTACCAGCCGGCCGGCGCTGGTAAAAAATAAAGCGGTCCATGACCATAATAAGGCCGTGGCTAAAGCGGCTAATTCACCGATCATTTGAAATACTCTCCATGTATTCGAAAACCTTTTGTTTTCGGGAAAAACGATTCCTTTTAGATTAATATTTCGTACTCAGGATGATGAATTTAGATTAATATTGTCAATAAAAAAACTATTTATATAAGCAATTTAATATGAATGACTGAAAATATAAAAATATATAGATGCCGGCGTCCGAAGATACAACCGGCCGTTCGGAAACAAAAATTGAATTGACCTGTTCCCCTAAACAAATCTCATTTCATCGTAATGGAAGTTCTGCCCGCTTTGCTCCATATAATTGATTTGCTCAACCGTGTTAATCCGGAATCCATTTTCAATCTGCAGAAATTTAACGCCGACATAGTAATGTTGATGCTGTTGACGACACCATACCACTCTTGCTTTTACCTGGAAATGAGGATTAACCGGGATTTTAATGGTTAATATCATTCCTTTTTCGTAGGCCACATGGGAACGAAATGATAAACCGTCGACGCTGATATCGCGCAGGCGCTCATGTTGATTGATTCTGGATTGGGAACAGGAGCATAATGCATGAATATTAGTTTGATAACGTACGTTTTTCCGCAGTATCAAATTATTTCTTGTATTCATACCTGCTCCAATGTATGAAAGGTGACTATTAATTATTACATATTTTAATTCTTTATTAAACCCGCGTTCATGTCCTTATCTTCGGTAATTGTTCCTCTTCCTTAAATTAATTGTATAAATAAATCTTTAAAGACTATCTGTCTGCTTTTTCGACTGCCGGGAACTCATATGCAATATAATAAAAATTATTCGGAACGCAACCATTTTTTATATTATTTTTTTTATATTTACCGGTCAGACAATTATAGTGCGCATTTATTAGATTAATATGAGAATTTGTTTTAAAAAAAATAAAATACATAGTACATTTTTTTGTTATAAATTTAATTTGGCATTAAACTTAGCCCCTGATTGAAAAGAGAGTATTTATAATTCAGAGATATATCATTATTTATGATTGCAGAAACTAATCCTGTAATTCGGATAAAAAACGTTTCCAAGTCCTTTAAGACAGTCCGGGCCGTTAACAATATCAGTATCGATATCCATGAAGGACAGTTTGTTGCCCTGCTCGGGCCCAACGGCGCAGGAAAAACGACTCTGGTGGAAATGATAGAAGGAATTCAAAAACCGGATGACGGAGAAATATGGATAGAGGAAAAACACTGGAAAAACCATGCGGAAGAACTACATCGCATCATCGGTTTATCCCTTCAGGAAACCCGGTACATAGATAAACTGAATGTAAACGAAACCTTAAAACTGTTTGCCGGGTTTTATGAACTGGGTCAGGAAAGGGTTGATGAGATTATCCGTCTGGTTGGGTTGGAAGATAAAAAAAATCCTATGTGGTTAATCTTTCCGGCGGACAACGGCAAAGGCTGGCCCTGGGCATTGCGCTGCTTAACAATCCGAAAATCCTGATTCTGGATGAACCGACCACGGGACTGGATCCCAATGCCCGTCGTGAAGTCTGGTCCATTCTTCATAAGCTGAAAAAAGAAGCGCACACATCAATGATTCTGACTACCCATTATATGGAAGAGGCCGAACAGCTTTGTGATTATATCATTATAATTGACAAAGGAATAATTCTAAAGGAAGGCACCATAGATCAACTGCTGGATGAGGAAAATGACAGTAAAATAGTTGATTTTTCTATCGAAGAATTAAAATCTGCGAAGAGTATTTTCAATAATCAGTCTTCCTTTTCCATTCATTTGGACATGGACCGCGGAAAGGGATGGTTATATTTAAACGAAATAGAAAAGGAACTGCCGGCGTTTCTGGAGTTTTTGAAAAAAAACGATCTGCATCTCAAAAATATGGAATGCCGCAGAAAAACTCTGGACGATCTGTTTGTTACCATGACGGGAAGAAGGCTTGATGAATAGTATTATAAAGCCGCGCCAACTTGGGCTGTTGATATCTGCCCATGCCAAAGAACTGATGCGGGAACCGGGCGTATTATTCTGGGGCATCATCTTTCCTATTCTTATGGCGCTGGGTCTGGGAATTGCCTTCACCAAAAAGGCGGATATGACCGTTAATATCGCCGTGATTGAGCCGCGGCTATCTGAAAATTCCAATACTACTCTGATTGGTTCGTTTCTTACTGTGAATGGCGAGAAAATAATTTCACCTAAGGATTCGGCGGTCAGCTTCAGGATAGTAACTGAAAATGAAAAACTCGGCAACACCATATATTCCTTCCATAAAATGGATTGGGAACAGGGAATGATTGATCTGAAAAGAGGAAAGATCAGTATTTTAGTCGACGAGAAAAACGGACAGATATATTATCACTTTGATCCGCGCAATCCGGATGCCCAGCTTACCTATCTTAAATTAAGCGGTATTTTAAAAGAGGGCGTCATTATAGGAACGGAAAGCCGGGAAAATATCGAACCATTGACGGTAACCGGTTCACGTTACATCGACTTTTTTATTCCGGGAATGATTGCCATGGGCATCATGATGTCCACCATGTGGGGCATCAGCTACCGGTTGATTGAAATGAGGTCACAAAAGCTTCTGCGGCGGATGGTGGCCACCCCGATGAAAAAATCACATTTTCTGATTGCTCTTATTTCGGTGCGCACCATGATGAATTTCATTGAATCGTTTCTGCTGTTTCTTTTCGCCTATCTGGTTTTTGATATTCGTATTCAGGGGGATGTTTCTGCGCTTATACTGATTTTTATCGCCGGGAATTTTGCTTTCGCCGGAATATCGGTTTTTGTTTCCTGTCATACCGCCAAAACGGAGATTGGCAATGGATTGATCAACATTATCGTTATGCCTATGATGGTTCTTTCCGGTATATTTTTCAGTTATCATAATTTTCCCGAATGGGTCATTCCGGTGATTCAGAAATTACCTTTAACCATGTTAGCCGATGGTATCCGCAGCATATTCATTGAAGGCGCGGGATATCATGAAGTCGCTATTCCGTTTATGGTTTTAATGCTAATTGGTTTGGTGTTTTTTTCAGTCGGACTGAAAATATTCAAATGGCATTGATAATAAAAGGATTTAAATTCAATCTAACTTGGTAACCTTATTGAATTATTTGGTTAGCGCCCGTAAAAAAATTTTGTCTTATACTTCCTGATAGCATACATTAGATCAGTTAATGGCAGATAGAAGTATACATGTTTAAAACATATTTGAATAAAGAAAAATATTCAATTATTCTGGTTTTCCTGGTTGCTGCTTCTTTTTTACAGGGAAGCCAGCAGGAACAGTATAAATTCAGCGGTTTTGATCTTCTATTCATTCCGGCAGACGCGGTGATTGAACGCATGGTTGAACAACTGTCTCCGGAGTTTCCTTTTAACTTTCGTAATAACCGAATCAACCTACGCCTGTCTCAGGCGCCGTATCCAGAAATAGAATACTTTTATTCCAATGCTTTGCGGGTATTTAACCGTCATATACAAATTAAATTTTTCTTGCCGGATTATATAAGAATAAATCCGATCATAACTATCTTATATAAAAAGCAAAAGTCGCATTCTTCTCCCGACGACGAATCATTTTTCCCAAACAACGCTTAAATACTCTATAGATTAATCAAACATAGTATCGTCAATAATTGCAGTCATGAATTCATATCAGACTGATGGAAATGGATTCAACATGTTTGATTTTCCAGGTTTGTAAATATGTTATCAAAAAAAGGGGAAAATATGAGTTCTTTATCATTTATAGAAAATATAAAATCCAAGTATCACCGATTGGTGAATACGGAACGCAATAAGGCTATTTTATTTTTCAATCACTTATTATATAAAATCAGGAAAACGGAAAAGGACCTGCTGCAAAAGCCGGATATTTATCTGAAAGATATGTTTAAGACTCTTAAATACCGGGCAGGGCAAAGCATAGATATAGACGTCCTTTTACCCGAGGTATATGCTCTGGTGAGCACAGTTATTCAGCGCTGCCTGAAACTAAAACCATTTGATGTGCAAATTTACGGCGCCGTTGCAATGCATCACGGCAGGATTATTGAAATGCCCACCGGCGAAGGTAAAACGCTGACTGCGGTATTCCCGGTTGTGTTGAATGCTCTGACCGGGTTGGGAGTGCATGTTTTAACCTTTAACGATTATTTAGCGGAACGCGACGCCGAATGGATGGGGCCGGTTTATAAATATCTGGGATTATCAGCAGGTTTTGTGAAAGAAGGGATGGCAGCGACGGATCGCAGGCAGGCATATGACTCTGATATCACTTATCTCTCAGCCAAAGAAGCAGGATTCGATTATCTCCGTGACAGCCTGTGTTATAATTGGCATGAAAGGGTTCAGCGTTCCTTCCACCAGGCCATAATTGATGAAGCCGATTCTATCCTGATTGATGAAGCGAGGATCCCACTGGTAATTGCCGGCAGCAACGATAACTTCGTACCGGATACCTGCCGCATGGCTCTGCTGGCAAAAAAACTGGTACCAGACATCGATTTTGAGTTCGATGAATACCAGCGTAATTTTTATCTGACAGATACCGGAACGGCCAAAGTGGAGATGGAACTTAAGTGCGGTAATATATATAACTCTGAAAATTATACTCTGTTAACGCAACTTAACTGCGCCATTCATGCTGAAAATCTGTTAGTTAATGGCATCGATTATATTGTGCGTAATCATAAGATAGAATTGGTGGATGAGTTCACCGGCAGGATTGCCGACAGAAGACGCTGGCCTGACGGTCTGCAAGCCGCTCTGGAAGCCAAGGAAAACCTTGTTCAGCAGAAACAGGGAGAGATTTTAAATACCCTTACTTTACAGCATTTTATCGGACTGTATCCACGAGTATGCGGTATGACGGGCACGGCAGTTACCGCTGAAAATGAATTCAGACGGTTTTATAATCTGGAAGCGCTGGCTATTCCTCACAATAAACCATGCATTAGGCAAGATTTACCCGATGCAGTTTTTGCTACACGGAAAGAAAAAATGCAGGCCGTTATCGATGAAATTGTCAAAGCGCAGCAATCCGGCAGGCCGGTATTAGTGGGAACGACAAGCGTATGTGAATCTGAACAACTGGCCGATTTTCTCCGCGGCGTAGGAGTGAACTGCCAGGTGCTTAATGCCAGAAATGACTGGCATGAAGCAGAGATTATCGCCCAGGCGGGTAAGGTGGGAGCTGTGACTATCTCAACCAATATGGCTGGACGCGGAACGGATATTCGGTTGGGTGGACCGGATGAAGTGGAAAAGGACCGGGTTATTCGGCTCGGAGGATTATATGTAATCGGCACTAATAAACATGAAAGCTGCAGGATCGATCTACAGCTTAAGGGAAGGGCCGGGCGACAGGGCGATCCGGGTTCATCAAAGTTCTTTATCAGTCTGGAGGATGAACTGTTTAGCCGGTATAAGCTGAGAGAACTTTTGCCGGTAAAATTTAATCAAACCGGGATGAAGAAACTTTCAGATAATAAAATATTATCAAGGGAAATCAGCCGTGTGCAAAGAATTGTGGAAGGCCAGAATCTGGAAATAAAAAAAACATTGCAAAAGTATTCAGATATTCTGGAAAAGCAGCGGTTGATTATATTTAATAAAAGATCCGAATACATGCATGAAGACAGGGCAGCAACCTTTTTTAAAAGTCAAATAACCACAAAGATCAGAATGATTGAAGCAGGCCTTGGTAAAAAACAGGCGGCCGAAGTATGTAAGCGTTTAATGCTTTACCATATAGACAAAAGCTGGACGCGGTACCTGGCTGATGTGGCCGAACTACGAGAAAGCATTCACCTGCGGCGAATAGGCGGGCAGGATCCGTTATATGAATTTCAAAAAACAGTTATCGGCATGTTTGATGAGATGTTTTATGAAACAGAACAGGATGCGCTTGCA
The DNA here is from genome assembly GCA_003854985.1 of Calditrichota bacterium. Lineage (GTDB taxonomy): Bacteria > Calditrichota > Calditrichia > Calditrichales > Calditrichaceae > Zgenome-0002. Next base: position 2,401 of record RQOG01000019.1, on the reverse strand, counting down.
TCATTGCGTAAATTAACGGTTTCTGACAGCCGGGTCATTTTGCAGGGAGAAAAATATAAAATGCCTTCGGCTACCTGGACTTATCTGATAAACGACAATCCCTTTGAAAATATAATCGGTCTGCAGATGATCGGCAATATTGGCATGCAGCTTGGCGGGGGTATGTTAGGCGGTGTTTTTGCGTTACGGCAGATATTCCGAAAATTCCGCGGGAAATAATAATACAATAATAAATAACTTGTGTTTTATTGATTTATTATTACTTTTATAACGTTTATTATGCTACTATTTTTATAATTTGCGCATTTGAGAAAGGAATAAATATGAAAAAGTTATTCATAATCATTTTAGGTTTTTTTATAATCATGGCTTGTAGCGATCCGGGTAGTTCGGATAATGAAGGAAAAACCAAAGAATATTCTATCCTTTTATCAAATCCAAACGCTATTTTTAACGAATTAAACGCGTTCGTCATTATAAATCGTGATGGAACCGGACTGAAAAAAATAGGCCATGGTTTAGAGTTTATTCCTGGTTATGGTTATAGCGTTTCGAACGATGGTTCAAAAATTGTATATTTAATCAGATCTGAGTATAGTTCATCACCAAAAATTAATGTTTCTGATGTTAAAACTCAAAGCGACCAGATATTAATGAATATGGAAATGGCCTTATCTCCGAAAGTTTCTCCGGATGGTTTGTATATTGCCTACATGCAAAATCAGGCTATCGGAATACCGGAAGATTCCACCGGTTTGTGTGTTATGAAAATAGATGGTTCCGATATTAAAGTATTATTACCTCAAATCTTTCCGAATAACTTTAACTGGTCTGCGGATAGCAAAGGGATTATTTATGCCGATGGCTGTTCATCCACTGCAGATCCGGTACCTGCTTACTATATTGACAAGGATGGATTGAACGATCCCGTTGAAGTTGAAAATCCTTGTAATTATGATGATATTGAAAAGCCAAATTATTATTCTTTACAGGACTTTACCCGGGCCGGCATACCGGATATTTATGAACCGGATAGCATATATTTATATTCTTCAAACTTCAATAAACAAAAAAACAAGGCGTGGTATGAGTATGATGTTAGAAAATTTCGGCCAGTATTGGTTTGGAGATCTTACCTGCTTGGATATGACTTTGAATTAAAAAAAGAATCCTTTTTAATTGATACGTCACAGGTTATGTTTGGTACAACTGTTTTGTGGTCTCCTGATGGTCTGAATATTTCTGTTTTAACTGCCAATGGTTTATTTGCAGTTGATGTAGAGGGTAATGGGAATAAAATTTTAGAATACACTATTGATGCAAGCGATATAAGAATGATAATCTCATCATGGATACCTCGAACAGACTAAATTTGGTTTTTTTGTAAATTATCGGTTATAAAGTCTGTACATACTAACGGGCGCTGTCCGGTTCTAATTCCTGCATCTTATAATGATCGCCGGTCTCTTCGATGATCTTTCTATACCAGAATTCCGGATACCCGGGGCGCGTTACATTTCCATGCTCATCTTTCATGTTGCCGTCCATATATTTGCAAAGCAGGGATTCGCCTAATTTCTTCCAGCGTTCCACCGATTCGCTGCCGGCTTTTAAAGAATATTCCGTCAGGTAGTCCACGGCCAGCTGCGGCGATTGTTTATACAGATGTTGGGCGGCTTCTTCGATACCCGGTTGGTCGGCAAAAAAGCGCCCTTCCAATTCCCGCTGTACTTTCTGTATGTCTTTTATCATATGGCTATAACGCAGATAGGCGTAATTGGCCACGAAATTAAACACCCAGAAAGCGGATTCCCAGGAGGATGTGGTAAAATTTGCCACGCCGACTGCATAATTAACCGGTATTTTATTCACGTTACAATACACGGGAATGTAGACCGTACTGTACGTATCATCAACGCCAAACCAGAGAATGCCGCCGATCGGATCGGGCAGCCACGAACGGGCCTGGGCGATAAAAGAAAAGCCGGTCTGCTGGGTGGAAATGGGCCGTTCATGACAATATTCAACGCTGTCTATTTCCCAGACCAAAGGACTCCATCGGTAAGGCAGTTGATGAGGTCCGGCTCCAATATCTTTAGTCATGTCAAAATCCGTTCCTTCAAAATGATCGCGCATCAGTTCCATTACATCTCTGACCGTAAGCTTTTTATCCGGTTTGATCCACAGCGGCAAAGGCTCGGCGTCTTTTACGCCTTTAACGTAGTCGATGGATAGATTAAGCGAAGGCGCTGCGCGGCGAAACATACTCCAGACGCGGGCTTCGCAGAAGCGCAGGGCGCCATAGTCAGGCGGTGCATAGGTGTCGGCAAAACTGAAATCCTCATCTTTTCCGTTAAACCAGCCCTTTCCCCGGGCCAGGTTTATCACGTCTTTTTCATAA
>RQOG01000121.1 GCA_003854985.1 Calditrichota bacterium | reverse complement strand
GAAGGCAGGCGATTAAAAGAATATCATTTTGAAGTTGTAAACGATGAGTTGATTGTAACGGACGAAGACGGAGAATTATTTGAATATATCCCTACAAATAAAGAAAGCCAACGCATACAGGAAACGTTGTTTCACGAAAAGCAAACGATTATTGAAAACTGCTTGTTTGGCGTTGACTTAAACCCCAAGTCGGTAAAAATTTGTCGTTTGCGTTTATGGATTGAGTTATTGAAAAACGCCTATTACAAAAACGAAACCGAGCTTGAGACCCTTCCGAATATTGACATAAACATAAAATGCGGAAACTCTTTAATAAGCCGTTTCGCTCTCGATGCCGATTTAAAACAGGCATTAAAAAAGAGCGCCAGTAAATGGACAATTGACAGTTACCGTCTTGCCGTAGATACCTACCGCAACGCCCAAAGCAAAGAGCAAAAACGGGAAATGGAACGGCTCATAAATGAAATTAAAACCAATTTCCGCAGCGAAATATCGCAGAACGACCCGAAAGTAAAACGCCTGAGAGAATTAAATGGCGAGTTATTTTCAATGACAAAACAAGGCCAACTATTTGAATTATCGAAAAAAGAAAAAGACAAATGGAATGCCAAAGTCGCCAAACTAACCGCCGATAGTCAAAAACTGGAAGCCGAAATTGAAGAAATAAAAAGCAACAAAATTTACGAAAACGCTTTTGAATGGCGGTTTGAATTTCCCGAAGTTTTGGACGATAACGGCGATTTTGTGGGTTTTGACGTTGTGATTGGAAACCCGCCATACATACCATTGGAAGCATTTGAAGTAAGTGAGAGGAAATTTTTCAATAACAAATACACTCAGTTAGAGAGAAAGTATGAAACTTCGGTTCCATTTATATTAGAAGGTTTGAGTATCCTGAACAATAAAGGTCTTTTGGCTTACATAGCACCATTAACATGGCAAACAGGTGAGAATTATTCAAAATTCAGATACTACTTTTTTGAGAATTTTGGACTTGAAAAATTAATAAATCTACCTTTCAACATATTTGAAGATGCCTATGTAGATACAGCCCTTTATTTTGTTTCAAAAGAAACTAAATCAGAATACTCAATCTTCGCATTTGATAAAAAAGCGAAAGTTGAAACATTAGAAAACTTAGAATACAACAAATTCAATGTCTCTGATATAAAATCCCCAGATTTTAAAGTAATTATAGACAAAACAGCACATCAATTTTCAAGATTTGATTCCGAAAATTTTGTTCAATTTGGTTCAATAACTAAATCAACACAAGGTTTATCAGGAAGTAACTTTCCTGAAACAAACAAAGTTGAATCTGAATTTATCTTTCCTTTCCTTGCAACTGGCAATGTTTACAATTATTGTTTGTTAAAAGATAGTGTTTACAACACTGATTTAGTTGATAAAAAAAATCTAATTCAATTCTATCAGGCAGAACCTAAGATTTTAATAAGAAGAATAATAAATCGTCAAGACAGACTTTCCGTTACTTATTGCAATGAAAGATTAGTTTTCAAGAAAGACATCAACCCATTTATACCGATAGATGAAAAATTCGATTGCTTTTTTCTGACGGGCATCATAGCAAGCAAGCTAATATCCTTCATTTACTTAAACTCATCTTCAATTGCTACTAAAGACGATTTTAGACAAACAACATTAACAGAATTAAGAAAACTTCCAATCCCAAATATTAACTCTGAAATGCAGAAGACAATTAGTGAAATTGTAAAGGATATATTGAAATTAAAATCTGAAAATTCAGATGCAGATACTTCCAACTTAGAAAACGAAATAGACCAATTGGTTTACCAACTTTACGGTTTGACCG
>RQOG01000120.1 GCA_003854985.1 Calditrichota bacterium | reverse complement strand
TATTAACTTTTTTAGATTCATCACACCGGTTCTTTTAAAAATTATTTTCGATCATTTCCGATATTTTTTCAAGTTTCTGCCGGGCTTTTTGCTTCAATTCCATGCAATCGGAATGCATCTTATTTTTATAAGATTCATCCTTAATTTCCTTGAGATTGATTAAAACGTTATATATACCGCCTGTTAAAGCAGAGAAGGCCATTTGTGCCCCGACACCGGCATCTGTCACCGAATTCGGATTTCCATATTTTACCGCAATTTCGGCGAGTTCCAGAGCTTTATAACTATTAACAGCGGTATTCATTGGCACCTCGACCGCCTGTTTTAATCCGTTTTGTTCGGCTTCAAATTTAATCTTTTTTTCTTCCTCCGTACCCGATGGCAGTCTTCTGGCTTCCATATAAGCGTTAAAAGCTCTGGTATCCGCGTCTATGGCAGAAACCATTTCCTGTTTGATTTTCTGCGCTTCAACTGCCGCGGCATTAAGAATTTCATCGATATTTTCACTACCACGGGTATTTGCAGTCAGATTACATACCATTGATGATAAAGCAGCTCCCAATGCACCGGCCAGCGCAGCAATCGATCCCCCGCCCGGAGTGGGTGATTCTCTGGAAACTTCATCAACAAAATCCGTCACTTTCATCTGCGCCAAAGTTGCATCGGCATAATCAGGCAAACCTAACACGCGTTCATTGATATTAAAACCACCAACATCTTCCAGGCCAAGAGATTGAAGCGCAGTCTTCAAAATATCCATAACGGGTATACCGGTTGATCTTTGCTGTGCTTTCAGATAGTATTTACCGCTTTCCAACAGCGCCTGGAAAGGAACCATACCCACAATTTCACTGCCGGTTACAACTAATCCGCGCTCTTCGGCAAGTTTCCGTGTTTTCTCTAAAACCTGGTGCATGGAAGTAACGTGATAATCAGTCAGATTAATTGAAATCTGGGCTCTGTCGTATTTTGGCACCATCCAGCCAATGGCCTTACAGTGTTCAAATATACCGGGTTTCTTTACGGATTTTCCGATCAGGTTATCCGGACTAATATCATTTGCTCTTAATAATTCATCAAGATCATATCCATGTTCTTTTTGGCAATGGCTGGAAATTTCTTCGTATGTAGAACCATTAAAATCACAGGAACCGCAGGGATAACAGCCTTCTTTATATTTTAAAATTTCTGTCCCTTTAAAATAAAACGGTTTGGAATTTCCCCTTCTGGCCGAACGGCCTTTTTCCCTGAGTTCGAAGGCAATATCCGTAGCGTATTTCACTTCCCTGGTATTCAGATTAATATTGTAGGCGATTAAAAACTCACGCACGCCAATAACCGTTGCCCCCGCTCTGGCATTGAATTTTGCCGGTCCGAAATCCGGCTGCCATTGAGGATTCTTCAGCTTTTCTTCAAGCCCTTCGTACTCACCCCTGCGAATAACGGCTAAATTCTGTCGTTCGGGAATTTGAGCTGCTTTTTCATACAGATAAACGGGAATGTTTAATTCTTCCCCTACCCTTTTCGCAACATTTTTTGAAAGCTGAATGCAGTCTTCCTCGCCGATTCCGTTAACCGGAATAAACGGACATACATCAGTGGCGCCCATTCTGGGATGTGAGCCTGTATGCTTGTGCATATCGATGAGTTCGGCGGCTTTGGCAATCGCCCGGAAAGCGGCTTCCTGAATACCCAAAGGATCGCCAATAAAAGTTACCACCGTTCTGTTCATATCCGCGCCCGGATCAACATCCAATAATCGTATACCATCAACGGATTCTATTGCATCCGTAATCTGCTTAATAATTTTTGAATCGCGTCCTTCGGAAAAATTAGGGACACATTCTATTATCGCTTGCTCCATATCGCTCTCTTTTGTTAATATCTTTCAATTATTCAATATCAGAATGGTAAAGTTAACAAATGTATCTTGTATTGGAAAATAATTTTAAAGGAAATCAGAACATTGAATCATAAAAATCCATGGAAAAAAATATCCAGTAGAAATATCTATCGGAATAACTGGATAAACATTCGTGAAGACCAGGTTATTACTCCAACAGGAACACAGGGAATTTATGGAGTAGTAGAAACCAAACCGGCTATAGGCGTAGTGCCGGTAACTGAAAATCTTGATACGTTTTTAGTCGGACAATATCGTTACACGCTTGATTTTTATTCCTGGGAAATTCCGGAAGGTGGCGGGCAGGAAGATGAAGCTGTTTTAGACGGCGCCAGGCGCGAATTACGCGAAGAAACCGGCCTGACCGCTTTTAAATGGACAAATTTGGGCACTTGTCACACCAGTAACAGTTTCACCAATGAAACGGCCTATCTCTTTCTGGCCGAAGGATTAAAGAATGGCCGCCCGAATCCTGATCATACGGAAGAGCTGTCGGTTAAACAGATGCCATTTCTTGAAGCATGGGCCATGGTTAAAGACGGGACCATTCAGGATGCTATGTCCATTATCGGTTTAATGCGCGCCAGGGATTTATTAATAAAGCAAGGGCGTATTTAAACCGATTTACCGCGGATAAAAACACTGATAAAACGTATCGACTCAAAATTTTCGGATACAATTGCTAAAGTAGCCAGAATAGGAACGGCTAAAATCATTCCGCCTACACCCCAGATATATCCCCAGAAAATTAAAGCGATAATTACCACCATCGGACTTAGATTAAGCGAATGGCCCATTAATTTGGGCTCAACAATATTGCCAATTGTAAATTGCACCACAACCAAAAATACAAGCAGCCAAAAACTTCGGGTGATCGATCCGTATTGTAAAAAAGCAAACATCACCGGAAGAATGGAAGCGATAATCGAACCGATATTGGGGATAAAATTAAATAGAAAGATGATGAATCCCCAGAATATGGCAAAGTCCAGACCGAATATTAAAAACAGAATTATCGAAAGCACTCCTGTAATAAAACTAATCAGAGTTTTTGTGCCAAGATAAGTCTGTATCTGGGTAGTAATATTTTCTAAGATGCGAAGCATGCGGCCGCCCTGATGACCCGGAAATGCATTGATAATTTTTTGATTAATATTCTTCTTGCCTATCAGCATATAGGCCACAAAGATAATCACCAACAAGGTTTTCGACAGGAAGGTCACAAACGTACCGACGCTGCTGACCACGCCCTGCGCAATAGACATACCCTGAATATATTGCGACCAGTCTATTTTCTCCGGCATGGTAATATTTAATCTTGGAAATCGGGCTAATAATCCCTCTAACCCTTTATCCATTGCAACCACTGTTTCGATCATGCGTTGTTTATAAACCGGAAATTCCTTCACAAACATCTCAACATTGGCGTAAACGAGTAAACCCAGCAGATATAATACCACAAAGGAAATCAACAGGGTTAGCGTAACTGCCAGACCGTGAGGAATTTTCCATTTGGTCAGCAAGATTACAAGCGGATCCAGCAAAAAAGAAAAAAATAGGGCGATCATAAGAGGAAGAATAATACTTCGTCCTATGATTAAAACCCATATAAATAATACAAAAACGATAATCCCTAAAGCGATTGAAATAAAATTATACGTGGGATGGACGGAGGTCTCTTTTTTCATACGGTTCTTTCAACGGTTATAATGACCAATCTGTTAATTCAATAAAATTATCACAATATTCCTGATTTCAAATACAAAATCAACTGTTTATTCTTTTTAATTATAGTTTTTCATAATTTGAATATGATCAACCATATAATTTATCATTTCCGGGTAATATCAGGATCATTCTTATTCATAGCGTTTGTTTAATATAATAAAAAATATAATTTTCATTCCATCTTCTATTTATGATTTATCGTTTATATTTATTTTTTTTCCTGACTGATACGCATTTTTGGCTTCTGGGATTCAGTAAATTTTAATTAATTTACCTCTAAAACATTCATCCATAGTTTATTCAATACTAATAATCATTTAATCCAAATGGTTTTTATATTAACGAATTCCTTTAAACCGTAATGCGAGAGTTCTCTGCCGTATCCTGACTTTTTTATTCCGCCAAAGGGTAACCGGGGATCGGATTTAGTCATACCATTAATAAATACAGAACCGGATTCTATTCTACGCGCTATTTCTTCTCCATGTTTAATATCCCTGGTCCATAAACTGCCGCCAAGTCCGAATTCCGAGTCGTTGGCAACAGCGATGGCTTCTTCCTCATTCTTAACCGGAATGATCACCGATACCGGTCCGAAGGTTTCTTCCCTGTAAACCGGCATACCCGCCCGGACATCGCTTAATACGGTGGCCTGATAAAATGAACCATCGCCATCTATTTTACTTCCGCCACACAATAATCTGGCGCCCATTTTTACGGACTGTTTAATCTGCCAGTCAATCTCTGCAACAAACTCAGGCCGGGCTAACGGCCCGATATCTGTTGATTCCGATAAGGGATCGCCGATCTTCATTTTGCTGATAATATCCGTTTGCATCCGCTCAAATTCTTTGAGCCGGTTACGAACAACAATAAAACGCTTAGCCGCGATACAACTCTGCCCGGCGTTAAGCATTCTGGCCTGAGCCGAAACCTTTACACAGGAATTCAAATCGGCATCATCCAACACGATATAAGGATCGGAACCGCCAAGTTCCAGTACTGATTTTTTGAGATATTTCCCCGCCGCTGAAGCCACAGCGCTACCTGCCCCTTCGCTGCCCGTCAGCGTTACGGCACGGACATATCTATGAGCGATGACCGGCTCAACCATTTTTGACGGTATTAATAAACTACTGAACAAATGATCCGGAAAGCCTGCTGATTTAAAAATACTTTCAATTGCCAGCGCGCAGCCCGATACATTGGAAGCATGCTTAAGAAGTCCTGCATTACCGGCTATCAAAGCCGGCGCGGCAAAACGAAAAACCTGCCAGAACGGAAAATTCCAGGGCATCACGGCTAAGATAATTCCCAACGGCTCAAAGGAAACAAAGCTTTTACCGGCATCGGATGCTATAAATTCATCCTGTAAAAAACGGCCTGCATTATCCGCATAATAGTCGCATACCCAGGCACACTTTTCTATTTCGGCTTCCGATTCTCTTATTATTTTACCCATTTCCATGGTAATCAGCCGGGCCAGTTCTTTCTTATTTTTTCTTAATTCTGCGGCGGCATTTTTCATTAAAGCGCTTTTCTCTGCGCCCGGTACCAGGCGCCATTCTTTATAGGAAGAATAAGTTAAACCTATAATTTTGCTGACTTGCGCTTCTGTATAAGCTTTATATTCTTTTATTAATTGCCCGTTAGTAGGATTGATAGATTCCATACTATACTCCCCGTTTATGACTCATTAAAGATATTGCCCGCCATGCAATGAATCAAGAGTATATTTAAATCCATCATTATTTATCGCATAGTTTTAATGTCACAAGATGCGGATTATATGGTTTAACTTCTGAGCTGTCCTAAATAATTAGATTTTAAAAAAGATTTGTTGTTTTTATTAATTTTAGTCTGTTGTTTTAGATGATCTGGAAAACAACCCCCAAAAAAAGTTATCAAAAATAACTTGCCGCTATCTTCAGATAGCGGTATAAAAATAACC
>RQOG01000119.1 GCA_003854985.1 Calditrichota bacterium | reverse complement strand
TTATTTTCATACCGCTATCTGAAGATAGCGGCAAGTTATTTTTGATAACTTTTTTTGGGGGTTGTTTTCCAGATCATCTAAAACAGCTGACTAAAATCAATAAAAACAACAAATCTTTTTTAAAATCTAATTATTTAGGACAACTCAGAAAAAATTCAATAAGAGCTTATCAAAAATAAAAAAAGCAGGACCGGAAATCCTGCTTTTTTACATTCTTTATTTTAAAGATGGTTTACTTTTATCGGGATATTCCGGAGGCATCGGATAGGCTTTCGGGTCCTTTTTAATTCTTTCCAGAATAATGTCAATCGCTTTGTCCAGTTGCGTGTCTATACCCTTGAGAACATCCGCAGGCATATTGACTACAACGATATCAGGTTCCACACCATGACCTTCAATTATCCACTGGCTGCTGAAATCGTATTCTCCGAATTGCGGCGGGGTTACGCCGCCGCCATCCATGAGATCCTGATGTGCTTCGATGCCCACAGCGCCGCCCCAGGTTCTTTCACCGACAATGGGTCCGATTTTGCGGTATTTCCAGGCTTCGGAAAAAATTTCTCCGTCCGACCCCGTATCCCGGTTAATAATTAAAACGTAATGCCCGTTAAAGGTTCTTTCCGGCACAACACCCGGTTTTCCTTCTCTAGGCTGAATAATGGAATTCACCTGTCGTTCCAGACGATCATGAATTTGTTTGCTGGTAAAACCGCCTCCGTTATAACGGGCGTCTATGATCATACCCTGTTTTCTGTACTGAGGATAAAAGGCTTTGGCGAATTCGATCAGACCGTTTTCCATCATACCCGGCAGATGGACATAGCCAACCTGCCCGGCCGTTTTTTCCCAGACATATTGGAGATTATTCCTCGACCATTCTTCATACCTGAGCGTATATTCCGAAGTGAGTGTTTTAACCAGATGCTTTTTGGCATCCGTGAAAACCGGTTTGGAATTATAGGTCAGTTCGACAACCTGACCGGCTTTGTTTTCCAGATATTTATAAATATCGTCCCCTGGCCCGATGGCAACGCCGTCTATGGCCAGAATATAATCACCTGTTTTTACCGGACAGCCGGGTTCTTCAAAAGGCGACATAGCCCTTTCATCCCAGGAATTGCCGTTAATAATCCGGGCAATTTTAGGATAGGATTTTTCGGATTCGAGAACAAATTCGGCGCCTAATAATCCGGTTGAAATGCGTTTCGGACGCTGGTAATCGCCGCCGTAAACATAGGTATGGCCTACATTTAATTCGGCAATCATCTCCCCGATAAGATAATTTAAATCCTGACGGTTTCCGCAAAAGGGAATAAATTTCCGGTATTTATTACCAGTTTTCTGCCAGTTTAAGCCATGCATATTTTTATCGTAAAACCAATCGCGCTGAATGCGCCAGGCTTCATTAAACATCTGATTGAATTCGGCAAGTTTATCGGTTTTAATTTTCACAGCATTCAGGTCAATTTTTCCGTCGCCGGATGCGGCCTTAACACCGGCATCCACAATACCGAACAGAGAACCGGCTTTATAGATCATCTTTTTGCCATCCGCCGAAAGATGGTATTGAGAAATGCCTGTCATTACAGCTTCAGCGGTTTTCTTTTTAAGATCAAATTTATATAAATCGAGATTTTTTGACCCGTTATCATCGGTAACAGTCTGATATTTCAGAAATTCATTTTCGGTCTTCTTCAGATAGAGAAATCCGCCGTCAACGGCTTCCAGCCGGAACAGGTTCCCGGCGCTAACCGGCCCTTCAATCAGGCGGTCTTCGAAGTTTTTGAGCGTGATTTTTAAGCTCTTACTGCGATCCGGTTTTTCCGGTTCTTCTGCGCCTTCTTTTTCGTTTTTCGGAATAAAGGGCGATGGATCACCTTCATTTAAAATAAGTATGTAAGGTTTGGTCATATCCAGGAAAATATGATTCTGATCCACGAAGCCCATAACAGGATTGAAGGTCCGGTTAGACAGAAAATAAAGGTACAATCCGTCCGGGCTGAATGACGGACTCCAGTCCTGGGTCATATCGCTGGTCACCCGGTATGTTTTTTTATGGTCGATTGAGTACAGAAAAATCGATTCATACATGGAAAGTTCCATTTTGGAATAGGCAATCCAGCGGCTGTCCGGCGACCAGACGTAATCCTGAATACCCCATCTTTCCCAGGCATCGTCAAATTCTCCCTGATCAATAACCGATATATTTCCGTTCGCGGCATCGACTAAATTAAGTTTCATAAACTTATCATGGAAAATGAGATAACGGCTGTCCGGCGACCAGACCGGCTGAGCACGGAAGCCTTTATTCCCTTTGGTCAACTGCCGCCATTCGCCGCCTTCCGGATTTACCAGCCACAGCTCTTCTTCCCCGCTGCGGTCGGACAAAAAAACGATTTTCGTACCATCGGGCGACCAGGCCGGATTCTTTTCACGCGATCCGGGCGACTGACTTAAGTTATAGATAATACCCTCTTCCACCGGAATTGAAATGATTTCGCCGCGCATATCAAAAACCGCCCGTTTTCCTGAAGGCGATAAACCAAAAGCACGGGGAAATTTTGCCGCATCAATATATGCTTCGCGCACGGAAAGATTTTCGGTAGGTATTTCTATGATAATCTTGACCGGTTCCGCTTTACCGCCGGTTAATGATAATAAATTTAAGGTTTCTTCATTTTGATAGATGATGTGGTTCGGACCGGCGGAAGGATATTTCACATCATAGTCTTTATAATTAGTCAAAGCAGAAACTTCACCTGATTTTACATCATATTTAAAGAGATTTAAGGTGCCGTCATTCCGGTCTGAAGTAAAATAAACGGCGTCTCCAACCCACATTGGAAAATTATCAGTGCCTTTAAAATCGGTTACAGGTTTAAAATCGCTCTTAGCCAGACTGCCTATCCAGATATCCTGCGCGGTGCCTCCCTGATGTCTTTTCCAGGTGCGGAATTCACGGGAAATCCGGTTATACGCCAGCATGGATGCATCCGGTGAAAGCGAGGCTAAACCGGCCCTGTCCACGGGCAGTTTTTCCGGCATGCCGCCGTTAATAGAAATCTTATAAAGCATATCAGCGCGAAACGGCCACTCCCTGCTGGAACGAAACAAAATATGTTTGCCGTCAGGATACCAGTCCAGCACTAAGTTTTCGGCAGGATGGTAGGTTAACCTTTTAGGAACACCGCCGTCACGATTCATCACATAAACATCGGTGCCGCCGTCATAATTAGCGGTATAGGCGATCATTTGTCCATCCGGGCTGAATTTGGCAAACATTTCACTGCCCTCATCCGAAGTAATCCGTTTGGCTAATCCTCCGGCAATGGGTGCCAGCCATAAATCGCCTTCATAAGTGAAAACAATGTGCGTTTCGGATACATCGGCATATCTCATTAAATGAGATTCCGCACCGAAAAGAGATAAATGCATCAATGGAATAAAAAACAGTATAAATATACTGCGCTTCATGAAACGCTCCTTTCGTAGTTTTGTAAAATGATCTGTTTTTAACACATAAACCTACGTTGTTTTATACAACTTGTTTTATCGAGGTAATAAATATAATAAAATTGAAACAAATAAAATGCATTTTATTGGCAGAATCAGGCTTAGGAATTTATAAAACCGATGAATCGGTTTCTATTCTCTGTGTTTTTCCTGTATTCCCATGACTAAAGTCATGGGTTATCACTAACGAATTAGTACATCATAACCGCTTAACCCACGATTTTAATCGCGGGCTTGAAACGATTAAGCGCTTCAGTTAAACCTATAAATCGGTTTATATTTATGACGTTATTCCCATACTCCCATGACTGAAGTCATGGGTTACCATGGACTTACTTATTCTATCCTGGTGAGATTATCTTATATTTTCTTCATAACCCACG
>RQOG01000118.1 GCA_003854985.1 Calditrichota bacterium | reverse complement strand
AATCAGCATCAGGCAAAAATACAGTGCACCTTGTTTTCCAAAAATACGTTGACCGGCAAAATACCCCAGTAATAATGTTGATAATACGCCTAACACCGAAAATAATCGTAATGTTATGGGGTTTAAACCGAATAAAGCGGTAAACAATCTTAATCCCAAATAATATAGTGGCGGGGGCAAATCGTTTATAAACTTATCGTAAAAGTCCGATAAAGAACCTTCCAACATTGCTTTGGTATATATCTCATCACTCCACAAATCACTAAACCCAATGTTGAACAGGTAGAAAAGAGCGGCAAAAACAAAAATCAGTAAGAATATTGACAGTTCATTACTGGTTAGTTTTTTTATAATATTTTTCATTTCTATAAAATTGATAAAATATTTTCGATGCATTAGAGCTCATAAAATTGGTGCTAACGGTGGCGCTATGGTTAGTTGCCGATTTCGAAGCACTTTCTTATCAAGTTACACCGAACTTTGATAAGAGCTAAAACCTTAAATCGGCACTGCAACGGCAATTAACTATAGCGCGTGTTGGCGGTATGTGCTTTTTTAATTTTCAGTCCATTCATCAATCCAATTACTCCAAAATCTAATATTTTTCGGCTCATCAACTATCTTAAATCCATCAGGCAACTCAAAATGAAATTCATTAGCAAAATAAGTTGCCAAATCATAACCATAATAAATTATATCCATTTGATGAACAGAAAAGATTGGATTCCCTGATTCCATTGGTTCCATAGGAATGTATCTATGGCTGTAAATCGGAATCAACTTAGGAAATGTCAAATATTTTTCTTTTGCTATCCTTTCTTTCTCAGAATATGTCTCCGGTTTATCACCCCAGCTATTTATCCAAAAGTCATTGCTTTGCAAGTCAAATAACATTCCTTCCAATGGCCAATCAAGTCGTGATCAATTTTAGCCTCTGTATCTTTGGAAATTAATCCTTGTCGCCAGTTTACAAAACTATCAGAAATCGGAAGTCCCAACTGTAAGAATCGCGTTAAATCAGGTGGAAATTTAATATTAAACTTTGTCTCAATTTGAATAATCTCATCATTAGACAATCCACTATCAAATTGAACACCTTTATCCTTTAAAATTCTCTGTAAACTTTCCATGTGTCTGTTTTTTTTAGCATTACCGCCAACATCCCAATAAACGTAATGCGTTTATTGCGCCTATAGGTTAAGTTTTTATTCGTTTAGCCCGCAATTTAAATATTAAAATGCTAATTGACAATAAATCACAGGCAAATTATACTTTAAACGAAAAACTGATAATAAGGCAGGGCATACCATAAACAAACGGCGGGCGGGTGTTGCTGCCGGAAGTTTTAGAATTTATCTCCGCCGCTTTTCATCAGCATTGAAGGAGGGAAAGAGTTGCTAACGTGCGCGAGTACCCGAAGTTGGCGACCAAAGCGAGCCAATTTGGGCGGAGCGAAGCGGAGCCGGATACTCGCTGTTGTACGCCGTGCAAAAAATTACTTTTTTTCAAAAGATTCTTTTATGTATT
>RQOG01000117.1 GCA_003854985.1 Calditrichota bacterium | reverse complement strand
CCGAAACAATGAGCCATCCAGATGCCATTGACTACATTCAGCTTCATCGAGGCAGTGTTCTCCTGGTGAAACAGGCACAAACACTCGAAGCCACCGTTATGGGTGGATTTGAGCACGGCTCCTTTTGCCCGAAACAAGGCAGGAAGATCAATCTCTCGCTTGATCTTTTCAATCACATGATCGGGGTATCGCCTCATCGATCACACTCCTTTCTTGAGCAATCCCCTGTTTCATGCTATAAAAAGAGCACAGGGGATTACCCTGAACCTGCGGTTTTCGGGACATCTTTGCCGAGACAGACCGAAAACCGCATTTTTTTGAATAAATAACAATCTTCATCACACCTCCTTCAACTGCATTTTTCCCCGCCATCTACCATAAAAAAATATTTAGAATCCACGATATTACTTATATCAATAATTGTCAACAAAAATATTCGCTTTATCATTGAATTTGGTATAAATTTAACAATAAAAAAGGGGAAACAATGGGAAAACAAATAACTGGCCTAGACAAAGAAATTACAAAAAAAATCGGGCAGATTATTGCGAGAATAAGGAGAAACAAAAAAGTAACGCAGGTTGAATTGGCAGAGATGTTGAGTTTAGATCAAAGTTTGATTTGTTCTTACGAAAATGGCACTCGCCGCATTCCAATCAATCAATTTGTCAAGATTGCACGTGCATTGGATGTTTCACCAGGAAAACTTCTTGATGAAGCAGAGAACTCGAATGGCAAAATACCTACTATTCACATATCACGACGATTTTTAAAGAGAGTTGAAGAAATGGAACAGCTTCCCGAACCGGACAAAAAAGCCATCGTGAGAACAATCGATGCCCTTCTTTTACAGTATAAAGTAAAGAATAACATTGACGATAAAGATAAATTGTTAGAAGTGTTGGGGATCGAACATGAAAAAGGATAAAGGCGATTCAATAGATCAATCGGACGATCGATGGGATGAATTGATCAGGAAGGGTCTTATCACGAAGTTTGATGCAGGGCATCCTCCTGACATGGAAATTTTTCTGGTATTGGAGCTGCATAGAAATAAGGTCTTTGGATTAACAGCTCATCGGATAAAGAAGTCATTTAATGTCGCGTTTACAAGCCTCGAAAATGTCCAGCGATACATGGATAATATGCACCGCATTGGTGTTTATAATTTTAAGAAATACCGAGCACTACCCACATCGTTTGAAGAATATTTTACCCGATTAAAAGAGAAGTTTGGTAATCTTGATCTCATTATTGATCCACCTGATGATTTAAGAGAATTCATG
>RQOG01000116.1 GCA_003854985.1 Calditrichota bacterium | reverse complement strand
GGCAAGTTATTTTTGATAACTTTTTTTGGGGGTTGTTTTCCAGATCATCTAAAACAGCGGACTAAAATCAATAAAAACAACAAATCTTTTTTAAATCTAATTATTTAGGACAACTCAGCAAAAATATAATTCAGCCTATTAAAAAATAACATTCAAAATAAAAAAACCTTGCAATGATATAGTAGATTATCTATATTTTTATAAGTTAATTTCCATTGTCCCTATACTATCGTAATCTGAGGTGGTTTTCACATGACTTAGTATATTACAAATTTTTATATGGATATATCTGCTTTATTTACATTTCATTTTTATTGAGCCATATTAAAATTGCTGTAAAAAGCAATTATTAAATATACTCAAGGGGGGAAAAGATGAAAAATTCAATATCTACCAGTCTGGGACTTATCTTGGTTTCGTGTTTACTATTAGTACTTGGAAGTGGATTATTGGTATTAATTACCCGTAGCTCTGACCGGGAAATTGAAAATGCAGAAGAACACGTCCGGGAAATAAAAGATATTCTTCTTAAATCTATCGAATTTTCCATGGGTGAAGGAGTAACCAGCGCAGAGCCTTTTGCACGGATGTTAAGTGATATGCCTAATATACGTGAAATTCGCCTTATTCCGACAGCAATTATTGATCCAGAGAGACAAAAAGAAATCGATGAAATTGAACAAATAGTTCTTCGATCAGGAATATCACGTTTTATGAAAGAAGAGTTTATGTCTGAGAATGTTATCAGGGCTATAGAGCCTCTTCTTACAACTCAATCATGTATTGAATGCCATGAAGCCAGAATCGGTGATCCGCTTGCAGTAATAAGTATTCGATATTCAATGGACGAAACAGAGAGTTCTATCCAATCGCAGAAAATATTAGGTCTTTTAATTGTAATAATAAGCATTGGATTGACCTTTACCATTATGATGGTACTCATTAACCGTAAAATTATGCAGGATATAAAAAGGATAATTCTATATCTTAAGAATTTTTCGGTTGGCAATATCAAACAGCCGGTAACAACAAATCGTAAGGATGAACTTGGAGACGCTATGAAATCTCTCCGTGTTCTACAGGACAATTTAACAGGGAAAACAGAGATTGCATCACAAATAGCTGAAGGAAATCTTAATGTCGAGGTTCAGGTTATGTCTGAAGAAGATGAATTGGGTTTTGCAATGCAAAAGATGCGGGATAATATTCATTCTTCTATATCAAAGATTGAAAAACAGAATTGGCTTAAAAGCGGGATTTCCGGACTAAATGATACCATACGCGGGGAATTGGAATTAAAAGAATTGTGCCAGAAAGCAATTTCTTATACCTCAAAATACTCGGATGCAAAAATTGGAGCAATTTATATAAATAACGGAGAAGACACTTTTGAACTTATTGGATCATATGCTTTTACTAAACGTAAAGGCAATCGTAATATTATAAAACTTGGAGAAGGTTTAATAGGACAAGCTGCTTTGGAAAGGCAACATATCATATTTAATAATGTTCCAGAAAATTATGTCAAAATTAATTCCGGGTTAGGTGAAGCTCTTCCATTAAATATTATAGTAAGCCCGTTAGTCTATCAGGATGAAATAAGTGGGGTGATAGAAATAGGTTCTTCCTATGAATTTAAAGATGAACATATGGAATTTATGAGACAGGTTTCAGAAAGCATAGCTATAGCTATAAACTCTGCAAAAGCAAGGGCTAAAACGCAGCAATTGTTATATAAAACACAGGAACAAGCTGAGGAATTACAAACTCAGCAAGAAGAGCTAAGGGTTACGAACGAAGAATTACAGGCGCAACAGGAAGAGTTGAGAGTAACCAATGAAGAATTGGAGGAACAAACAAAAGCGCTTAAAATGTCGGAAGAATCTTTAAAACAAAAACATAATGAACTGATAAAAGCAAATGAAGATCTTGAAAAACAAAAGTCTGAAATTTTTCAAAAAAACAAAGATCTGGAAATTATCCGTAATGAGATTGAAGAAAAAGCAGCACAATTAGAGCTTACAAGCAAATATAAATCCGAATTTTTAGCCAATATGTCACATGAATTAAGAACACCAATGAACAGTATTCAAATACTGTCTAAGTTACTGGCAGATAATATGGAAGGTAATTTGACTGAAAAGCAAAAAGAATTTGCTAAAACAATCTATAACTCTGGAATTGATCTTCTGGAGCTGATAAATGAGATTCTAGATTTATCTAAAATTGAAGCCGGTAAGATGGTTTTAAACGTTGATGAAATGTCCCTGAGGAATCTGCCTAATTATATACAGCAAAACTTTGAACATATGGCTGCCGTTAAAAACCTTTACCTGAAGGTGATTAGTGATGATGACCTTCCGGAGAATATTATCACGGATCGTCAACGGGTGGAACAGATATTAAAAAATTTGATATCTAATGCGCTTAAATTTACTCTGGAAGGTGGAATTACAGTTCAAATCTCAAAATTGAAATCCGGGGATATTTTAAAAAATGATAAACTGGGCAGACAGAATACAATTAAAATTTCTGTTAGTGATACCGGTATTGGGATTCCCAAAGACAAACAAAAACTAATTTTTGAAGCATTTCAGCAAGCGGATGGCACAACAAGTCGAAAATATGGGGGGACCGGTCTTGGATTATCCATATCCCGTGAATTAATTAAATTACTTCAGGGTGAAATTCAATTATCAAGTCAAGAAGGCAAAGGCAGTACATTTTCTGTGTTTTTACCCTTTAAAATTTCATTAAAAGAAAGAGATGCAGAAGAAAAGAAAAACAGTGAAACAAAAAGAATCATTGCAAAAGAACCAAAAAAGACAAAAAAAGTGTTATCCGGGCAACAACCTGTTATTAATAAAAAAGTAAGTGATATACGTGATGACCGGATGCAATTGACACAGAATGACAAATCAATATTAGTCATAGATGATGATCCCCGTTTTTCCAGAATACTTTTTGAGTTTGTAAGAGAACGTGGTTTTAAATGTATTCTTGCGGAAGATGGCGAAGCAGGATTACAAATGGCATTACAATATAGGCCGAGTGCAATAATATTAGATGTTGGTTTACCCAGAATTGATGGATGGGAAGTAATGGACCGGCTTAAGAAAAATGAGGCTACAAGTTATATTCCGGTATATTTTATTTCTGCACACGATAAAAAATCTGAAGCGATGAATATGGGCGCTGTCGGATATCTAACGAAACCTGTAAGTAAGGATGACCTCGATAATGTTTTTAATAAAATAGATGCCACTATCTCCAAAAAGATAAAACGAATTCTTATTATTGAGGATGATAAGGATATGAGGAAAAGCATGGAAGAATTATTAAATGGCAAAGATGTTGAAATTGAAAGTATTGGTAATGGGAAAAAAGCTTTAACAATGTTAAAAAGTAATAGCTATGATTGCGTTGTGCTTGATCTGGGATTGAAAGACATTTCGGGTTTTGATCTTATTGAAAAAATTAAATCGGAACTCAATCAGAAAGACTTGCCTGTAATTGTATACACAGGGAAAGAATTGAATAAAGAAGAACAAGAGGCTTTAAAAGAACATGCTGAAAGTATAATTATCAAGGGCGCCAAATCACCTGAAAGATTATTAGATGAGATAAATTTGTTTATACATAGAGTTAAATCCGATTTTCCAAAGGAAAAGCAATATAAAATCAGGAATAACAGTGAAAAGAATGAAGTCCTCAAAGACAAAAAAGTAATGATTGTAGATGACGATGTTCGTAATATTTTTGCATTATCGAGTGTACTGGAACAATATGGTATTAATATTGAAGCCGCAGAAAACGGAAGACAGGCCATAGATTTACTTAGTAAAAAAGATGATGTTGATCTGGTTTTGATGGACATAATGATGCCGGAAATGGATGGATATATGGCTATGAATCAAATACGAAAACAAAAAGATTTTAAAAAATTACCCATTATTGCCCTCACTGCAAAGGCGATGAAAGGAGATCGTCAAAAATGCATTGAAGCGGGGGCTAATGACTATTTAGCTAAACCTGTAGATGTTGAAAAACTGGTTTCTCTAATGCAGGTTTGGTTATATAGGTAAAAATTTTAACAGAAAACTAAATTGTCTTAAAAAAATCCCTTGTTAGTGATTAAACCAATGGCCCTGAATCAATTACCTCCTGGTTAACCAGAGATTCAAAAGATTTAAAATTGTCCTTAAATCTCTGTGCCAATTCGCGGGCTTTTTGATCATAAGCCGTTTTATCTTTCCAGGTATTCCGGGGTGTGAGAATTTCAATCGGAACATCAGGGCAATTTGCAGGAATAGTTAATCCAAAAATAGGGTCTTTTTTAAATTCAACATGATCCAGCTTTCCTTCTAAAGCCGCATCCAATAATGCTCTGGTATATTTGATAGACATACGATGCCCCACACCATAAGGTCCTCCGGTCCAACCTGTGTTAACCAACCAGCATTGAGATTTATGCTTAGAAATTTTTTCCCCGAGTAATTTTGCATAGACGCCCGGATGCCTGGGCATAAAAGGAGCCCCGAAACAAGCGCTAAAGGTAGCTTCCGGTTCAGTAATACCTCTTTCTGTTCCCGCGACCTTTGCTGTGTAACCCGATAAGAAATGATACATAGCTTGTTCGGGAGTGAGTTTGGAAATTGGCGGAAGTACGCCAAAAGCATCGGCCGTTAGAAAAATTATATGTTTCGGATGACTACCCATGCCACCTGGTACAAAATTATTAAGATTTGTAATCGGATAAGAAGCTCTTGTATTTTCTGTAAAGGAATCGTCATTCAGATCAGGACGGCGGTCATAGGCATTGATAGCTACATTTTCCAAAATTGTACCGAATTTTCAGGTTGTATTGTATATTTCAGGCTCAGCCTCTTCGGAAAGACGAATTATTTTCGCGTAACATCCGCCTTCGAAATTAAAAACACCGTTTTCACCCCAACCATGTTCATCATCGCCAATCAAAGCACGTTTTGGATCGGCTGATAACGTAGTCTTACCAGTTCCTGACAATCCAAAAAATATACAGGTATCCCCGTTGTTATAAACATTGGCGCTGCAATGCATGGGTAAAACGTTCTTTTCAGGTAAAAAATAGTTCATAACAGAAAAAGCTGATTTCTTTATCTCACCGGCATAACTTGTTCCGCCAATCAGCACCAGCCTTTCAGCAAGATTTATTAGAATAAATGCTTCCGAATTTGTGTCATCAAACTCCATAACCGCATGAAATTTAGGCATATCAATAAAAGTAAACTCGGGAACATGATGGGCTAATTCTTCCCGGTTTTCAATAGGAATAAACATATTTCTTACAAAAAGAGAATGCCAGGCATATTCTGTACTTAATCTGACAGGCATACGATATTTTGGATCAGCGCCGATATAACAATCCTGAATAAAAAGATCATTACCCTGCATATAACCCTGTAAACGATGCCATAAATTTTTGAATTTTGTTTCATCAAATGGTCGGTTAACCGATCCCCACCAAATATTATCGCCAGTTTTAGATTCTTTGACAATAAATTTATCATTCGGTGAACGTCCGGTATAGGCACCGGTGCGAACAACCAATGGGCCCAAATGAGAGATTAAACCTTCACGACGACGCACGGCATGCTCGTAAAGACCGGGTGTAGTCAAATTCCAATAGACTTCGTTCAGATTTCTTAAACCAATATAATCCAGATTAGTCCTTATTTCCGGTTCATGCTGAGAACTCATCAATCCTCCTTAAAACTAACAATAAAAACTTGTTTCCGATAAATGATAATGGGGTGATCATACAAAAAAACGTATAATAATTCAAATATATTTCGTTAGCATTTTGGACGGATAGAAAACAAGAATAGAATTTAATAGCTGAATTAAAAAGGGAAAATTAAGGCCCGGAAATTTTTAAAATATCAATCTTTCCGGACCGGAATTTAAAAATCTATTTATATTTATTCTATGCTCATCGTATCTTCAACAACACCGAATTCTGAATCCGGTTGTAATTCAAGTAATTTGAGCTTTAAATGATCAATAAAAAAAGAGCCGTTAAAAGCCGTATTATTCAATATATTCTGTATCTTTTCAATTTTATCTGCCGTTTTGCTTTCCAAAAGCGCCTTGGAAGCCAGTAAAGCTACGGCTATATCAATATCATTTGTGCTGATTGCAGAAGCCTGAATCCAGCCTTTTTTTCTTTTCTCTTTACCAACAGCTTCAATCCAATTGTCTTCCGAAGAAACAACCGCAATAATATCCATTTCTTCAAATTCAGTATCGGTTACCGTTAACAAATCTGGTCGGTTGTAAACTGAAGTTTTGTTAATGACTACAGCAGGCTGGGCGTTAGTTACTATAACATATTCGGAGGCCCATCCTTCACTGCCATCGGATAATTTTAGTTTGTAATACTTTCTGTTTTTATCTGTGGAGTCGATACTTTCTGTTCCCGTCCATATAACTTTTTCACCGAGAGCCATACTCGAAAGCCATTTGCCACTGCTTTTAGGCTCGGCTCTCAGAGTCCCTTTATCCCAGATGCAGACAGAAGGACATTCAGTTTTTTCCTGAACCACAGGCGACTCTTCTGAGGTTTTTGTTTCATTTTGGTTTTCATTACAGGCTAATAAAAAGGCAAAAAATAAGAAAGTGCAAATTTTGACTAAATACATTTTTCCCTCCCTGTATTTGGATGATATAAAAATGTTACACAATTTTCTCTGACTTAATATAAGACACTAAAAACCAGCGATATGGATTTTTAATAATATTCAATTTTTTCATCAAAAAATCAAAAATTTTTTTATAAAATAATGGTATGACTTGTAAACCAATTTATACTGTTAATTCAATGCCCACCGGGCAATGATCCGATCCTTTAACATGCTGAT
Source organism: Calditrichota bacterium (assembly GCA_003854985.1). Taxonomy (GTDB): domain Bacteria; phylum Calditrichota; class Calditrichia; order Calditrichales; family Calditrichaceae; genus Zgenome-0002. The sequence continues at coordinate 57,311 of RQOG01000116.1, read as the reverse complement.
GAATAAAGGCGTTCTTAACCAGTGGCACATGCTCCTGATCTATAAAAAAGTAATCGATCCGCCAGCCTACATTCTTCTCTCTGGCTCCGAACCGGTAAGTCCACCAGGAATATTGTTCAGCCTCTTTATTGAAAATGCGGAAGGTATCAACATAGCCGGTATTAACAAGTTTATCCATCCATGCTCTTTCTATGGGCAAAAAACCGGAGGTTTTTTCATTAGCCTTCGGATTTTTCAAATCGATTTCCTTATGCGCAGTATTAAAGTCTCCGCAGGTGATTATTGCTTTACCTTTACTGCGCAGATTTTGGGCATGTTCAAGGTAAACATCATAAAAATTCATTTTATAATCCAGGCGCTCCTGGTCTCTTTGCCCGTTTGGAAAGTAAATATTGTATAAGTAAAACTGCTTATATTCCTGAAAAAGAACGCGGCCCTCCCTGTCGAATTCCTCCCGGCCGAATCCGTATTCAGTCTTTAAAGGTTTTTCCCGGCTTAATGTAATTACGCCGCTATAACCGGCTTTTTCAGCGGCATTCCATTCCACATGCCAGCCTTTCAAATTATTATCATTTAACTCCGGAACCTGGTTTTTAAAGGCTTTGACCTCCTGCAGGCACACAACATACGCGTCTGTCTCATCAAGCCAGTTTAATAAACCATTTCGTATGGCCGCCCTGATCCCGTTTACATTCCATGATATCAATTTCATCGCTTAATATCCTTCCTCTGCAAATTTATAAAATTTCTTAAAATAAAATTTTTGCTTTCCATGATTATATTTTTTCAAAGAGTTAAAAACAAAGCAAAATTTCTTCGCCAATACAGATATTTCGTTATTAACGCGAAACATCTCTTAATTCTTCCACAATATTCACTCAGATGATTAAATTTACAAGGATTAAATTAAAAACCAATAAACAATATTCAATTTGATTTCATGATTCTATTCATTAAAATTGACTATACTTTATGGGAGGAATAATATGGAATTTGGTCTCAGAGATAGAGTCGCGGTTGTTTTGGCTGCCAGCAGGGGATTTGGATTTGCCGCGGCTCAGGCTTTAGCCAAAGAAAAATGCAGAGTTGCTATTTGTTCAAGATCAAAAAGTTCTATTGATAATGCCGGCAAAAAAATAAAAAGTGAAACCGGCGTCATGGTTATTGCACAGAGCGTTAATGTTCAAAATAAAAATGAATTAGCAGGTTTTTTTCATAATGTACAGGAAAAATGGGGCAAAATTGATATTCTGGTTTCAAATGCAGGCGGACCTCCTGTAAAAAACTTTGAAGATACTATTGAAGAGGAATGGGCCGAATGGTTTGAAACGACATTTATGAGCGTGGTAAGAAGCATTCAATTAGTACTGCCACAAATGAAATTGCAGAAATGGGGCAGGATTATTAATATCGCATCCATAACAGTCAAATCTCCTTTATCCGGACTGACCTATTCAAATGCATTAAGACTGGGCGTAATTGGTCTTGCAAAATCGCTGGCCAATGAACTAGGACCTTTTGGAATAACTGTGAACAATGTAGCGCCGGGTTATCATTTAACGGACGGATTAGAGCGTATTATCAGGAAGAAAATAGAAAACGGCCTTCAACGGGATGAAATTATTTCGCAATGGACGGATGCTATTCCTGTCCGACGTTTAGGAGCGCCTGAAGATCTGGCAGGGTTGATTGCTTTTCTTGCTTCACAACAGGCCGGTTATATCAACGGAGCAACAATCCAGGTAGATGGAGGTATGTATAGCGGGTCGCTTTAATATAACAGTTTAAGGAATAACTTTTAACAATAAAAAAAAGCGTCCGGTTATTCGAACGCTTTTTTAACAATTAATGTTTATTTGATTCCGGCAATCTTCTCAAGCATATCCGTGGTTAGTGATTTCGGACGTTCCAAGGCCTGACCGACCGCTCTGTCCCATATAATATTGCTTAACACGCCAAGTGCTCTTCCCACGCCAAACATTACGGTATAATAATCATATTCGGTAACTCCGTAATGCCATTGAATAACACCGGAATGCGCATCTACATTTGGCCAGGGATTTTTCGCTTTGCCCTGTTCCAATAAAATTGGCGGGACTACTTCATACACCATACTTACCAGCTTAAATATCTGATCATCCGGCAAATGTTTAAGAGAAAACTCTCTTTGAGCGGTATATCGCGGATCGGTTTTCCTTAATACGGCATGACCATATCCGGGAATTACCTGACCGGATTTTAAAGTATCCCATACAAATTTTTTCAGTTCATCTTTACTGGGTAGTTTATTTCCCATTTTTTCCATCAGCTGCTGAATCCAACGCAGTACTTCCTGGTTGGCAAGTCCGTGCAATGGTCCGGCTAACCCATTTAATCCGGCAGATAAGGCATAATAGGGATCTGATAATGCAGACGCCACCAGATGTGTAGTATGTGCGCTTACATTACCGCTTTCATGATCGCTGTGAAGTATGAAATACAACCTTGAAATCTCTTCATAAGGGCTTTTAATGCCCATCATATGCGCATAGTTAGCGCCAAAATCCAAATCGGGATTCGGTTTAATTTGTTTATCGCCTTTGTATTTCAACCGGTAAATAAACGCCGCTACTTCAGGGAGTTTGGCCAGAAGATTCATACCATCCTCATAAGTAGGATCCCAGTAATCCATTTTACTCATGCCTGCGTTATACTGAGTAACGAAGACAGATTCTTTTTGCAAGGCAAGAATGGCTGCTGAAAACATGGTCATAGGATGAGAATCGTCAGGCATGGCTCTTAATACATCAAATACATATTGGGGAACTTTACTACGCTTCTTAAAATCCTGAATCACATCTTCAATATCTGATTGTGAGGGAATTTCGCCTGTAAGAAGCAGATAAAAATGGCCCTCAACATAAGGCATTTCAGCCCCTTTGGGTTTTGGTAATTTTTCAAGACATTCAGGTATTGTGTAACCCCGGAAACGAATTCCTTCTTCCGGGTCTAAATAAGAAATATCTGTGGTTAAAGATTTTAGGCTGCGCATTCCCCCGTAAAATTGACTAATTTTGACCTGATCAACCACGACATCACCGTATTCCTTTACCAATCGGGAGATACGCTCCCGATATCCCGGGATTTTCTCTGCCAGTTTTGTTTTAAGTTTTGACATAAACGAGTCCCCTTTTATTGTTTGATAGTTGGATAATACACTGAGATAGTATAAAAAAAATTATTTAGAAATCAAAGATTTTTTAACTGGCTTTTTTTACACCTTTCTTTTTTGAATCAGATTCCGGTTTTTTATCAACCGGTCTTTTTGATTTCTTATAATCGGTAATGTAGAATCCGCTTCCCTTAAACATTATACCCGCACCGGTACCAATCCGTCTTTGGACTTTTCCCTTACATTTCGGGCAGACTGTAATTGGATCGGCTGTCATACTTTGGAAAACTTCAAATTCATAACCGCAATCTATACATTTATATTCATAAGTTGGCATTTTAAATTATATACTCCTTTTGTTATTATGCTAAAAGACTACAGATACAGGCAACGTTAATAATATCATCCACACTGCAGCCGCGTGATAAATCATTAAATGGTTTCGCCAGACCTTGAACAATTGGGCCAACAGCTTCGGCTTTACCCAATCGCTGTGCGATTTTATAACTAATATTTCCGGCATCGAGATCCGGGAAAATGAATACATTTGCCTTACCTGCAACAGGGCTTCCCGGTGCCTTTTTGTTTCCTATGCTTTCAATATATGCCGCATCAAACTGCAACTCACCGTCAACTTTTAATTTGGGCGCCAAAGATTTAATTTTTTCTGTGGCAGCAATTACTTTTTCGGTATCCGGATGTTTGGCGCTGCCTTTAGTAGAAAATGAAAGCATAGCCACATAAGGAACTTCACCCACTAAAAGCTCATGAGTTTTTGCAGAAGAAATGGCAATACTGGCCAGTTGCTCAATATCCGGATTTGGAATAACCGCACAATCGCCAAATGTTAATTCCTTTCCATCCGGCAAAACCATGATAAATGAACTTGAAACTGCTTTAATTCCTTCGGCTAAACCAATGACCTGAATAGCAGCCCGCAGAACATCACCTGTTGTAGCAACTGATCCTGCCACGGAACCCTGGACATAGCCGCGGCGTGTTAAAAAAGCGCCAAAGAATAACGGAGATTTTATAGTTTCAAATGCAACCTCAGGAGTTATCCTTTTATGTTTCCTTATTTCAGAATACTCATCAGCATAGCTTTTTAAATCCGGGCTGGTTTCGGGATTTATAATTTCTATTTGATTTACAGATACATTTTCCTCAACAGCTGTTTTCTGTATTTTTTCTTTATCGCCGAGCAAAACCGGTTCAACCAAAGATTCCTTTTTTAAAAAGGCCGCAGCTTTCACTACTCTGGGATCAAAAGCTTCCGGTAGAACAATTTTTTTTAAATTGTTCTTTGCATTAATACGAATTTTTTCGATGAAGGTCACTTTACCTATCCTTTAAATTAAGTTTATCCAATAATTTATTTTCTACGTACTCTGTTACAAACTTTTTTATATCTCCGCCAAAGCTGGCAACATTTTTAATAATTGTAGAATTAAGATATGTAAAAGCTTCGTGAGGCATTAAGAAAACGGTTGTAATACTGTCATCCAGATGCCGGTTCATTAAAGCCATCTGAAATTCATATTCAAAATCGGAAATGGCTCTTAAACCCCGGATAATAACGGTCGCTTTATTTTTATGGGCAAAATCAACCACCAGGCCATCAAATGCCGCGACCTGCACATTTGGAAAATTTTTAATGGCCTGCTGGATCATATCCATTCGTTCTTCATTATCAAAGAGAGGCTCTTTGGTAAGGTTGATGGCAATTGTCACAATAACCTCATCAAAAAGCTTGCTTGCGCGTTCGATAATATCTATATGGCCTAAAGTAATGGGATCAAATGTTCCGGGATATATAGCTATTTTCTTATGATGCATCAGAAACCTTTTTAATTAAAAAACTGATTAAACTCCTGCCAAATTTTTTCTGTTTTATGACTGTATAATATTGATTTTCCATTTCAATTAAATTCGTAATCTCGTGTTCTAAAACAAGCAGATTCTCATTTTTAAAATAAAAACTGCCGGAGATACCATTTATTAACTTTTGCAACTCAGGATAATTAAAAGGCGGATCCAACAGAAATAAGTCGAAATTTTCGGTATTAGTCTGAGCAAATCTGATGGCGTCGTTATTTTCAATCCTGAATTGTTTTGAATTAAGTTTTAGATTTTCGATATTCTTTTGCAGTATTTTAATTGACTGAACGGATTTTTCAACAAAGACAACATTTTTAGCGCCCCGGCTTAATGCTTCCAATCCCAAATTTCCGCTTCCCGCAAATATGTCTGCCACGTTTTTCTGCAGCGGGAAATCCTGAAGTATATTAAATATATATTCTTTAACCCGGTCTGTTGTCGGTCTTATAGAAAAATCTTCACTGCTTATTAGTCTCCTTCCTTTATATTGTCCGGATATAATTCTCATTGTTTCATAATCAGATATAAATCTTTGATATAAACTTTAACTGGTATTTCCCGGGTCTGTAGGATTTAAGATCCGTAGAAATTAAACTTAATTTATGTATAAGCATATTTTTATTTGATTGCCGGACATTGCTTAAGAATTGCTTAAATGCATCAATACTACCGCTCAGGGTGGTTTCCAACTGAATTCCCTGATAAATATCTTTTGGCGCAATTGAAGATGTTTTTAAATCCGTAACCTGAATGCCGTTATCTGTAGCCAGCCTGTTTATCCAGCTTTTAATTTCATCGGAATTTGCAAAAGGTGTGGGCACTTCGGTTTTATCTGAACCATTTTTATCAAGATCAAGTGCGAACTGGCCAAAAACGCCTCCGCTTTTTCCGGGACGGTCTGTTGTGGCTTCAAGAGAAAACTGTTCGGATGAATACTGGGTTTTAAGTCCTTTAATATAACGCGCCAGCTCTGCCCGGGTGTTGCTGTAAATCTCCATAACAAAATCATCGCCATAAATCATCAGACTTGATAACCTGTTTTTGTCAGAAGTCAGCGATAAAATATTTCCGGTATGATTTAATTGAAATCTTGTTTTTCCATTCAGACCGGAATAAAATTCGGCTCTGGCGATTTCTTCCGGGGAAGGACCTGGAGCAACTTGTTCTACGGCTTCCGGTTCTTTTTCTTCGATTAAATACTTATAGGCAAAATAAGCAATTGTGGCTAAAATTAGTATTATTATTATGATAATAATCGGTTTATAATTTACTTTATCCTGCGCTTCTTCTTCGTAATCATATTGAATCTTTTTTACAGGTTCTTTTTCTTTAGCAGGTATATCTTTACCAGACTCAGGAATAGTAGATTCCTTCGCCGGGCTTTTCTCCATTGGTTTTTCTTCTTCCCCGTCGATGATAAATTCCGGTTCCTGTCTGGAGGAATTGATATTCAGCGGCTTTGGTTTTTCGGTTATTTCATCATTTTTATCAAATTCAATATCCTTAAAAAGGTCATCTTCATCTCTAATGGATAATGGTTCTGGTTGGCTGATATCATGCTTTTGTTCACTTTTATCAGTAAAGAAATCATCTTCACTGAGCAAGTCGTTTTTACCCATTATCATCGCCTCCTAATTATAATTTGGTGCGGATGTTCATAAGTCCAAGTGATTCCAGACTGCTGTTAATCATCGATTCATTTTGTTTTTGACCAAGAACCGGCAATTCAATAAAATTAAGGTCAAATTCCTCGTTAAACCTTTGTAACAGCGCCTCTTTCATAACCGTGTTGTACAAAAAAAACTGCTGACTATCACCCCTGTTAAATCCGGCTTGTGATATCAGGTTTTGTATCTGGTTGATCCGATCTTTACTGATTTCAAGTATCTTATCTTCAAAGGAATATTTCTGTGCTTCCGGGTTGATCGGATCGACAAAAGTTGTATAATATTTGCCTCCGATGTAGACATGGATGGTTAATCGGTATCTATCCACATATAAAACAACCTGAACGGCGGAAAAATCTAACAGAGTATTGATTCTAAGATATCTTTCAATACAAAATACATCCAAAACCAATTCGCCTAAAACATCACCATTTTTCTCGGCCAGTTTTACCAGTTGTTTGATAATATCTTTTAATATCGCGATAAAAACAATTTCTTTGTATTCAGCATATTCAAAGATAATATCGGTTTTAATAACTTTATAATTGTCCGGTTTTTCAGGAAGGTAGTTTTCAAATTCCCAGCGTACCTGAGAAAACATTTCTGTCGAATTATTTAAGGCAGGTACCGCAATACGCTTCAAATATGAATATTGAAACGGCAGACTGATTTTGATGGTAATATTGTCATTAATAAATTTGGTAGATTTTTCTTTTTTTATAAGCCCGGCCAGGTAGTCAATATTTTCATCCGAAAAAATGTTGTATATATCCGATCCGCCGGGGAAAATTATTTTTTCCGAAGAAACTACCTCGATCAATGACTGCTCTTCAACGCCATGCACCAAATAGACAAACTGATCTGAAAAAGAGAGACTGAGAATACGATTCATATTTAACCATCATAAAGTAAAAAGGAGGGAATAGCCCTCCTTCTTAATTCCAATCAACCTCAACTTAATTTAAGAGCCAATTTTTATTTTTCCTCTTCCCAGCTTTTAACATCCAAAGCCACATAGCCGGGATTTATGATTGTTTTATTAAATAGCAGATAAACTTTCTCTTCAACGCCTGTTTTTGCAAACTCAAGATGCTCGCCGATTAATAAATCCATATCTTCCATCAGTTTATATTGAGATTCATTGCCGCTGGATTTTATTGATTCGAGCAAAGAATTAATTTTGTTTATATCTTCATCAAAATTAACAATACCGGCAGGCAGCCTGCGGACAGAGGCTAAAATATCATTAAATTCTTTTAAAGCTTTAACTAAATCAGTATGAAGCGTATCAAGATTTCCAAAAACCTTTTGTTGCAGGGATTGATTAATAATTCGCACAGCGTTTAAAGAACTTTCCAATTGATTTGTTATCTCACTATAGCTTTCAGTAGATGGAACAACTTCGGTAAAAGAATACAAATCATTAAAAGATGAATACAATTGTATGCCGGGATAATGCTTCGTTACAAGTTCTTCAATTTCTTTATACTTTATAAACAAGTCTGTATTTTTAGTTAATAGTTTTCTGATTTTAAGGCCTTTTTCTTTGATACTGTTCAGCGTGTCCGTATATGCCTTAAATGCGGTTAGAAAATTTAATTGTTTAAGATTTTCAGCTACAGGTAATACTCTTTCTTTTAATTCATCTAATAACACCGGGCTTTCAACCTTTATTTCGGATGAATCTTCATTAATAATAATTTTAATAGGTTGCCCGTTAATGGGACTAAAAAACCGCTGTTCCGTAATATTAAGAATTAAAGAATCCGCTTCAGACATCTTTACGAGTGCCAACTTGCTGGTGATTAAATAATTTTCCAGAAATTTCTTGGATAACTGCTCGAATGAAGTAACCGCTTGTCTGCATTTATCCATTTCCTTAGCAATATTCAAACTATTAAAGTTTACAAATGCAGAATCCACCGACTTCCTGAAATCCCTGACCCGGTCAGCCACACTGGTAACCGATGAAATATCAGATCTGGCAATTTTTGTCATTAATTGATCAAGTCGTTCCGAATATGGCCGCCATTCTTCTGCAAGTTCGCTTAAGCTGATATTATTCAGAGCATTTGAAATTGTATCCGCATAGTATAGAGACATTGTGGCTCCAACCTGCAAAGTATACTCCGTAATATCCCGGCCTAATTGTTTAAGGCTATCAATATACAAGGCTGAAAAAATAAAATTGGTATATTTTGATGCCGTTCTAAGCTCGTTGATTTTGATATGAAGATCTTCGGCCTCTTTTAAAATATCTTCGTGATTTCGGAAATTTCTGGAATTACTTTCAAGATCCAAGTTAATATTACTCATATTCAGATCAATCGTTCTTACAGAATTTACGATAGGAATACTAAGAAAAGAATTAATTTCCCTTTTTAATTCCTTTGTAAAATAAACTACAGAATTCTGTATTTGTAACGATGAATCCGCATGGATTGTATTTAATAATTCCTGCGGATCGGTTGTATACTTTTTTGTCAACTGATAATAAAACTTTTCGGCTTCATAGATACTAACTAAATTTGTACGTTCAGTTGTCAATTCATATTCTTCTTCATCCCAAATTTTGCCAGGAATAATAATGGTCAGGATCAATCCGATAATTAAGATAATGATCAATACCTTTAAAATTATTGATCCTTTGCCTTCACTGTTAGACATTATGCCTCCAAAAATCTTTGTCGATAGATAAGTATATTTTAAGTTTATAAAACGTTGGAAGTTAATTAAATATGAATTTAATGTCAATCTTAAATTTCCCTATTCGTTTAAGCTAAGGCTAATATTTTTAATATGTTTTGTATAAAGTGTTTTATTACATTACGAAAATATAATTTTATTGTGAATTCAAACATTTTTTTTTAATTTGAATGAAATCATTTAATGTTCCATTAAAATACCTGTTATCATGAAAAAAATAATATTGATATTTATGATTTTGTGCGTATTTCTGATTTCATGTCAGCAAAAAGACCAGGATTTTCAATTAGTTTCAACTATTAAAAAAATGGAATATGCCCGTAAAATTAAGCTTGCGGAATGGGAAAATATCTATACCGATGATGATTACACCAATTTTCGGTATTCGATAATAAAAGCTATGGGCAAATGCAGAAATATGGAATATTTTCCATTTTTTAAAAAAATTATCGAAGAATCAACGATCGACAGCCTAAAACAGGAAGCCGTTTTTGCACTCGGGCAATTAAAAAATGTCGTGGCTGTAGATTATCTTCTTGGTCTGGATGTAAATAAATTTGGGATAAAAACACAAAAGGCTATTATTGATGCTATTGCTCAAATTCCTGTTAAAAAATCTTTAAAGCGGATTGAAGAAAATCTTGAAAATGATGAACTGGCCGAATCATCTTTTCGGGCTTTAGCGTTATTTGCCCGGGCAAAGATTGTATCATCAAAGGCAAAAAAGCTTACCGCAGATAGTATATTCATTGAAGTCCCCGGGGAAAATATGAGTTATTTTCAATATTATGCCGCTTCTGCAAATGATGTAAAAAAAATAACGGAAATGATTATCAATGCTGATGAAAAAGCGCTTTACTATTTGCTTAAAGGTTTGAATAGAACCGTTTTAAAAAACAATAGTCAGCTAAAAAATATATTAGAAAATGATTCAACACTTTCAAGGGCATTTCTTGCGAAATATAAAATCCTGGTTTCTCAGGAGAATAAATACTGGTTAAATAAGTATTATGCGATAAAAATTTTTCCGGCTATAGCCGATTCTGTTTATTTACCTGTAATTCAGTCACTATCATCGGATACGAACCCTCATATACGAATTGCAGTGAATGAAGCATTGATAAAGTTTAATGATGATATGCAGGCCTTTGTTCTCCGCAGCATTTCCACAGAAAAAAGTTTATATGTTAAAGCGGAATTAATTAAGATTCTTGCGAAATACTATCCTAAAAATGCTTATCCGATAATACAGCAAAATCTGGGGCTTGGCGACAACTATTTTCAGGCTATATTATTGGAGGCTATGGGATTAATTCACACCAGGGATGCACGCATAAAATTGAGGACTTATCTTCAGGTGCCTAATCCTCTTCTTGCCAACACCGCTTTTACTACTTTAGATAAAAGAAAAGCGGTTCAGACTGAAGATGCGGAATTACTGCTGCAAAGCGACTTTAAAAGTTCACAGGCTATGGCGCTTCATTGGATGTTTGAGAATAAAAAACAGTTAAAAACAGATAAACTTATCGAATATTATATGGCTTCTAAAAACATAGATAATATGGAAGTGCAATTAGAAGCACTAAAAATGATTAAAGCAAAAAAGACCAGACCGGATACTTCTTTGCTCAATAAACTTTATGAATACGCTTCATCTTATCAGATTCAAGACAGCCTGAGTGCTTATTTTGCTGATTATTCGTTTAAAGTGAGCGATGAATTGTTTTCTCTTCCGGAATATTTAAATCCGGACTCTTTACATTTCGACGTAAAATATGAGGCGATATTAAACACCTCAAAGGGCAAGATTAAAATAGTTTTTTACCCTGAACAGGCTCCGCTCACAGTGCAAAATTTTATTCGACTGTCGAAAAAAGGTTTTTATAACGGATTAAATTTTCATCGGGTTATACCCGATTTTGTAATTCAGGGTGGCGATCCTTCAGGTGATGGTTGGGGCGGTCCGGATTTTATGATTCCTTCGGAAGACCATGAAATGCCATTTAAACGCGGCTGCATTGGCATGGCCACTTCCGGATTTGACACTGGCGGCAGTCAATTTTTCATATGTCAATCCGATCAACCTCATCTTGACGGTAAATATACATTGTTTGCTGAAGTTTCAGATGGTATGCAGGTAGTCGATATTATTGAACCTGGAGATAAAATAGACTCAATTCAGATTTTTCCCGAATAAAAGAAACCTTATTTTCCTCAAATCGTAGAAGGTTTCTGTTTTCATTAATAATGAGCGTATATTGAAAAAATCGTTTTACAGCCGCAGGGGCAATCTAAAAAGTATAATATTTTTATTCGGTTTCCTGCTTATTATCACCGGAATTATTTATACGCAAAGTCTGGTTAGTCAACTTAAACAAAAAGCCTCACAGGATTTGCAGTTTAAAATCAAGATTTTTGAACAGTTTATTAATGATCCCTCCAATGATCTGGATTTCAGTTTCTTGCTTAATGAAGTAATTGATAAAGCGGATTATCCGCTTATTTACACAGATTCAAATCATCGGCCGCAAAATTGCAGAAATATATCGCCGGAATTAGATACGATGCCTTTAACCGAATTATCTAAATCAGACAGTTTAAAGCTGTGGCATATTTTTGAACAAATACGTTTAGAAAACAATCCGATTCCAATCGAAGCCCAAGGCGTGATATTAGGTTATTATTATTATGGCTATTCTCCGGTTATTTATAAACTGAATAATTTACCTTACATTGCTGTATTTGCCGGCGTTTTGTTTATTTTACTGGGTTATCTTGGTTTTTCTCATATTCGTAAGAGTGAACAAAGATTTGTGTGGGTAGGCATGGCAAAAGAAACCGCGCATCAGCTTGGAACACCTTTAAGCGCTCTTTCCGGATGGGTGGAACTGCTGACTATGCATCCTGATAAATTAGATATGGCACTTAATGAAATTCGTCATGATATCGAAAGATTAAACAAAGTAACAAACAGGTTTTCAAAAATCGGGTCGATTCCTACATTACAAAAAGAAAAACTAAATGATATTATTTCAACGGTGGTTGCTTATTTTCACAGAAGACTTCCGAATATGCAGAAAAGGATCAATTTATATCAAAATATTAAAGAAGATCTTTATGTCAATCTTAATGCCGATCTGTTTGAATGGGTGTTGGAAAACTTGATAAAAAATGCTATTGACGCAATTGGCGATAAAAATGGTAAAATAGTTGTTTCCGCCGGATATACCCATGATCAAAGCAGTATTTTTGTGGATGTTACAGATAGCGGGAAAGGGATTTCTACAAAAGAAAAAACACTGATATTCAGACCTGGATTCAGTTCGAAAAAACGTGGTTGGGGTTTGGGACTTAGTCTTTCGAAGAGAATTATCGAAGAATATCATGACGGAAAACTATTTTTAAAAGAATCAAAACCAGGACGAATGTCCACTTTTCGGATTTTATTGAAAGTCTGAAATTAAGGTTTTGTTCGATGATCTTGATTTAAAATATAAGATTTTTTAAAATTCAGGCTATATTTGAATAAAAGGAGTCGTTTTTGGCAGAGAATAAACAACGTGAATTTTCTGAATTAATCGAACCCCATATTTCTTCTCTTTACAGCACTGCACTGAGAATGACCCGTAACCAAAATGATGCTGAGGATTTGGTGCAGGATACTTTATATAAAGCGTATAAGGCTTTGGCTCAATATCAACGAAATACCAATTTCCGGGCATGGATATTCCGGATTTTAGTTAATACATTCATAACGGCTTACCGGAAAGCGGTAAAACAACCGCAAAAAGTAAGTTATGATGACCTGGAAGAATTTTTCCTTTATAAGCGTTTAGATGAAACAGTGAGTATCCAGGAAACGAGTAAGGAAGAATTCCTGGAAAGTATGTTTGATGATGATGTAAAGGAAGCTCTTGAAGCGTTGCCATACCAGTTCAGATTAGTAGTGTTGTTATGCGATGTAGAAGGGTTTTCTTATAATGAAATTGCCAATATTATTGATGCACCTTTAGGAACAGTGATGTCGAGACTTTATCGCGGCAGGAAGCTGCTTCAAAGGCAATTGTGGGATTATGCAAAGAAAAGGGGTTATATAAACGATGACTTTAAAGCAAAAGTCTGAAAAATATGATTGTGCGGATATCGAAAGACTGGTTCAAAAATATATTGATTCCGGATTAAACGATCATGAAAAACAATTATTCGAGGAACACCTCGAATATTGTCTGCCCTGTGATAAAAAAGTAAGTTTTGAATTAAAGCTGAAAAGTATTATCAGACATAAAATGTCTCATGAGGTTCCACCGGAAAACCTCAAAAATAAAATCAGTAATTTGTTAGAACATTTAGAGTGATTCTATTTTATATTATCTTTAAGTAACTCTATTGGTTGATTAAAAAGATAATTTTTAAGCTTAATTATATCATAGAATGTCACGCCCTTTTCTTCGGCAGTCTGGACCTGAAGGCTTATTTCCACAGGCACCCATACATTCTGAGAAAACAGGTTTTTTATTTGTAAATCGAATCCGTTCTGTACTTCATTATTGATATATGTCTGAAATTTCCAGCCTTCGCATAACCATTTGGTCTTAACAATTTTGAATACCGGGAACAGATACACCCGTTTGTTTTGAGCAGGATAACTGATTTCTATCTGTATTAACAATCCGTTGTGTCCGAGTAACTGTTTTACTTTTGTTAAGTCCTTTCCCGTGCCAACGTTATTTGTAATTTGCACTTTTTCTTCATCATATTTTAAAATATAATCTTCAGGAATTGATTCATAGACACCCATAAAATAAAAACGCTGCAAATCAATCATGATCCCTCTGACCTGTTTCGTTAATCCTTCGATAAGTTCATCGAATTCAGCCTGTTTCAAAGAATCCAAAGCCGGAACGCCAAGTTGCGAAATATATATTTTATCGGGATTAAACCAGATAACCTGTAAGGGGAAGATTTCTTTATTATTCCAATTTTCTTCGGCGAATATTTCGATCTTTGAATTGGTCACCAGAACCGTAAAGTTTTTTAACTCCGTTGATTTTAAGGTATAATACGAATCCTTTAAAGATTGAAAAAAGGACTGCTCATTGAAATTCGCTTCCTGAGCGACATTAGGCATAACGACTAAGTGAAAAAGTAATAGAAAAAAATAAATTTTTATATTGTTCATCCCTGATTTCCCCGTTTTATACTTTTATAAATTCCCGTAACCAACACAATACCGATGTATTGCGAATCTAATATAAATTTTGTAGGTTATCAACTTATGAATAGTTGTGCGGATTTATGAAGCTGGAACCGATTAAATTTGAAAATGACGAATTAAAAATCATCGACCAGACGCTGCTCCCGAATGAATTAAAATATATAAACTTAACCGATTTAGATAGCGTTTGCGATGCAATCCGTTCTTTGAAAATCAGAGGAGCGCCCGCCATTGGCATAACAGCTGCTTACGGTATGTATATTGCGGCAAAAAAACTGGATACCAAAATATCATATGAACAAATGGTTAAGGCCGGGCAAAAATTAAAAAGCACCAGACCTACAGCGGTAAATCTTTCATGGTCTGTTGATGAGATTTTAAGGCAGATAAAGAGTTTGAAAAGCGCGACTATGATCGATCGTATTAAAACCATAGACGGATCAATTCACGAACAAGATTATAATGCCTGCAAAAAAATCGGTGAACATGGAAATCAGTTGATTCCCGAACGCGCAAAAATTCTGACGCACTGCAACGCAGGAATTCTGGCCACAGGCGGAATCGGCACGGCTTTAGCGCCTGTTTATAAGGCCTATGAAACCGGTAAGAAAATAGAAGTTTTTGTTGATGAAACAAGACCGGTCGGGCAGGGAGCCAGGCTGACCTATTGGGAGTTGAATTATCATCATATTCCCTGTACGCTGATAACCGATAATATGGCAGCATCATTAATTGCTAAGAAAGATATTGATTTGATTATTGTCGGTGCGGATCGAATTGCTGCAAATGGGGATATTGCCAATAAAATTGGTACCTATGGGCTGGCAGTTGCCGCCAAATATCACAAAATTCCGTTTTATGTGGCCGCTCCGCTAACAACCATTGATATGTCAATCCAATCTGGAGATAAAATTCCAATTGAGATACGGGATGCGCAAGAAATTTTATCATTCTGGAATATCAGACAAAATCTAAATTATAAAGTATATAATACGGCATTCGATATTACGCCGCATAATCTGATAACAGCCATAATAACGCCGGTTAGCGTGATTAATAATCCAAATAAAAAAAGACTACAAAATTTAATCAACTAATTTTAAGGAGTATCGTATGAAAAAATTTTTATTCACATTTTTCGTTCTGCTTTTAACACTAATTGTAATTACAGGATGCCGTCCCCCGGAAATTGAAAGCGCTGCAGTTGAATTAAATGCACAGCGATATGATACCGCCCTTCAATATGCCTTGGAAGCTACGCAAAAATATCCGGATAATGCCGAGGCATGGTATTACTTGGGAAGTTCATATGGTAAAAAAGATCAGTATACTGATATGGTTAAAGCTTTTGAAAAATCACTTTCGATTAATAGTAATTTTGCCAAACAAATTGAACAAGAACGCATGATCTACTTTCAGAAGTCTTATAATGCCGGCGTTGGAAAATACAATTTGTTTGTAAATGAACAGGATCGCAGCTCTGCCAAAGCAAAAGAGTTATTAAAAGAAGCGATTGATAAATTCGAAAGCGCAAATTTATTAAAGAATGATTATTCAGCCGTTTCTTTGTCCGCATTATGTTATTCAATGTTAGAAGACAGCGTAAATGCCTTAAAAAATTATCAGTTATTAACCGAAATGAAACCCGATACCGCTGCGGCCTGGATTGCTTTGGGTCAATATAATTTTAACCTGAAAGATTATGAAACCAGCGCGCAAAACCTTGAAAAAGCGTTGGAAATTGAACCGGAAAACAAGGATGCAATTTCCCTGCTTGCACAGGTTTATGATTTTCTCGGAAATAAAGAAAAAGCTTTAACGCTATATACCAAAGCGATCGAACTGGATCCTGCAGAGAAAGCCTACCCGTTTAATCTGGGACTTTTATATTTTAAAATGGCTACAAAAGAAGGTGTTGAAGAATCTTTAAGAGATGAATATCTGCAAAAATGTTCCGATAATTTTGCCAGGGTAATCAATCTGGATCCGGAAATTAAGGAGCCTTATGATATCAGAAGCAACGTTTTAATTCAGCTGAAACAATTTGATGAAGCATTAGTTGTTTTAAAACAAGCGCTTGATTATTTTCCCGAAGAATATGCATTCTGGTTTAATACGGGGGTTGTATATAACAGGTTAAATAGAAATGATGAAGCTAAAAAAGCGTTTGATAAGGCTGAGCAAATACAGAAATCCAATTAACACTATAAAAAAAGCCGTCTTATCGGGCGGCTTTTTTTTATGCTATTTTTGGCTTAAATAATAGGACAAAGCCTCTAATTCTATCGACATATTTTCATTTTTTACCAAAACATCTTTTGGAACTTTTATCGTAATAGGAGCAAAATTCAGGAACGCCTTTACACCGCAGCTTATAAAGGAATCAATCACTTCCTGCGCTACATTTGCAGGCACGGCGATTACGGCTATTTCAATATTAGCGTTCTTTGTTATTCTGCAAACATCATCAATGTGATTAACGGTTAATCCTTTTATGGTTTTTCCAACGATATTTAAATTAATATCAAATAGCGCTGTAAAATTGAATCCCTGGGTTTTAAATTCCTGGTAATCGATCAGTGCTTTCCCAATATTTCCAACACCGGCCAATGCCACATTCCATTTTTTATCAAGGCCAAGAATTTGTCCTATGGCATTTTTAAGATCTCTGGTATTGTATCCTAATCCCCTTTTACCAAAGGTACCAAAGAATGAAAAATCTTTTCTTACCTGAGCGGAAGTAATACTATTAATTTCAGCAATTTCATCCGAAGAAACTGTTTCCCGGTTTTGTTCGATTAACCTTTGTAACGTACGAAAATAAGTTGATAAACGACTAATTGTTGAATCTGAAATTTTTTTCATTATACCTCCTGGTAGGTACAATTAAATAAATTAATCCTCTTCAACCTGCTCGGTATTCATTATTCGTGCAATATCACCTACAAGATCATCATTATCTAATCTGAGCAGTTTTACACCCTGTGTATTTCTGCCTATTACGCTTATTGCATCGACATTTTGCCGTATGGTAACACCATTCTGGGTTATAATCATGATATCGTGATTATCCTGAACGCCAATGGCGCCGATTAACTGGCCGGTTTTTTCTGTAATTTTCATAGCTATTATTCCGCTACCACCGCGATTCTGTATCCGGAAATCACTAACCGGAGTGCGTTTGCCATAACCTTTTTCGGAAATAGTTAACAGTTTAAAGTTATCCCATACTACAACCATGGCAATAGCGATATCGTCACCTTTAAGCCTGATGGCTTTCACACCGGTAGCTGAACGACCCATTTCTCTTACATCGGATTGTTTAAAATGGATGGCATTGCCATTTCTGGTTACAAATAATACAGTACTGTTTTCCTCACATAATTTCGCTTCGATTAAATGGTCGTCTTCTCTTATATTTACAGCGATTATACCATTTTTTCGTGGCCGGCTAAAAGCAACCAGATTTGTCTTTTTTACAATACCCTTTTTCGTGCCGATTAAAATAAATTTATCTTTACTAAACTCTTTAACGGCGATAAAAGCCCGGATTTTTTCACCCGGCTCGATATCAATCAGATTAATTATCGGACGCCCTTTGGAGGTTTTTACACCGGGCGGTATGGCATGGACTTTTAGCCAATAGCATTTGCCTCTGTCGGTAAAAAATAAAATATATTCATGCGTATTGGCAATGAATAAATGTTCAACAAAATCCTCATCTTTAGTCACCGCGCCGATTGCGCCGCGTCCGCCACGATTTTGGGTGCGGTATTCTGAAAGCGGAAACCGCTTAATCGAACCCTGATGCGAAATAGTGATCACAACATCTTCTTCAGCTATTAAATCTTCTATTGTTAAATCTTCCAGCGATGAAACAATATCTGTTCTTCTGTTATCACCGTATTTATTATTAATTTCATCAAGTTCTCCCTTGATGATATCCCGCTGCATCTGTTCGCTGTCAAGAATTGCTTTGTAATATTTAATTTTTTCCAGTAATTCCTGATATTCTTTTTCTATTTTATCCCGTTCAAGACCGGTTAATCGCTGCAGGCGCATTTCTAAAATTGCTTTGGCCTGAATTTCCGAAAGAGAAAAACGACTCATTAATCTATCCTGCGCCGTGGCCGGATCCGGTGATTTCTTTATAAGCTCTACGATTTCATCAATATTGTCGATGGCAATACGCAATCCTTCAAGAATATGTGCACGCCGTTCCGCCTCATCCAAATCGTATCTGGTACGTCGAACAACTACTTCGATACGGTGATCAATAAAATACTGAATCATTTCTTTCAGGTTTAATACGCAGGGCCGGCCTTTAACCAGGGACAACATATTGATGCTGAAGGTGGTTTGTAGTTGACTGTGTTTATAAAGATAATTCAAAATTACCTGTGGCTCGACATCTTTTTTCAGATCCATTACAATGCGCATTCCATCACGATCCGATTCATCGCGTAAGTCTGCGATGCCCTCTATCTTTTTTTCCTTAATCAGTTCTACAATTTTGTTTATTAAATTGAGTTTATTGACCTGATATGGAATTTCTTTAACCAGGATAGTTGCCCGGCCATTATCCTTCTCTTCAATATCTACCTTGGCTCTAACGGCAATACGCCCTTTACCAGTAAGATAAGCCTGTCTTATTCCCTCAATACCATAAATGATGCCGCCGGTCGGGAAATCGGGTCCGGAGATAATCTGGATCAATTCGCTAATTTCTACTTCAGGATTATCAATCACCTTTTTAACAGCTTCAATGACTTCCGTGATATTATGCGGGGGAATATTAGTTGCCATACCAACGGCAATCCCGCTGGAACCATTAATCAATAAATTGGGCAAAGAAGCGGGAAGCACAACCGGTTCTTCGAGCGTTTCATCAAAATTGTTGACAAAATCTATGGTGTTTTTATTGATATCCGTGAGCATTTCCTCGGCAATACGCCGCATACGGACTTCCGTATATCGCATAGCTGCGGGAGAATCGCCGTCGATGGAACCAAAATTACCCTGACCATCTACAAGCGGATAGCGCAATGAAAAATCCTGCACCATACGAACCATAGTATCATAAACAGCCATATCGCCGTGCGGGTGATATTTTCCCAGGACTTCTCCGACAATTCTTGCGCTTTTTTTATAGGGCTTATTATAAGAAACCCCCAATTCGTGCATGCCAAATAATACACGACGGTGTACGGGTTTTAATCCGTCCCGGACATCGGGTAAAGCCCTGGACACAATTACGGACATGGAATAATCGAGATACGATTCACGCATTTCGTCTTCTATGGATTTCGGATATATTCTTTCGTTTTCAGCCATTTTTTTAATTATCCTTAAATATCTAAATTACGCACATACTGCGCGTTGTCTTCGATAAATTTTTTACGGGGCTCGACATCATCGCCCATTAAAATAGTAAATATATGATCAGCCTCCATGGCATTTTCCATAGATACACGGATTATTGTTCTCGTTTCCGGATTCATGGTGGTTTCCCAAAGCTGATCGGGATTCATTTCGTCAAGACCCTTGTATCGCTGGATATTCATTTTATTTTCATCCGTATTAAGCGTTTTTATGATTTCATCTTTTTCTTTATCGGAATAGGCGTAATATTCACTTTTTCCGTTCCTGAGTTTATAGAGGGGGGGTTGGGCAATATAAATATTTCCGTGTTGAATCATTTCCGTCATATACCGGAAGAAAAAGGTTAAAAGTAAAGTACGTATATGGGAGCCATCCACATCGGCATCAGTCATTATGATTACTTTTGAATAACGAAGCCGGGAAATATCGAAATCTTCGGCGCCAATGCCTGCGCCAAGGGCTGTTATTATTGTTTTAATTTCATCATTCGCCAGAATTTTATCTATCCGTGATTTTTCTACGTTTAATATTTTTCCCTTTAAAGGAAGAATAGCCTGGAATCTTCGGTCACGACCCTGTTTTGCAGACCCACCGGCAGAATCACCCTCAACCAGGTAAATTTCACATTCTTCAGGATCGTTGGAGGCGCAGTCAGCCAGTTTTCCGGGAAGCGAATTGCTTTCCAGGGCGGTTTTGCGACGTGTTAATTCTCTGGCATGGCGGGCGGCTTCTCTGGCTCTGGCGGCGCTGATGCATTTTTCTATCACCTTTTTAGATACAGAAGGATTCTCCTCAAAAAATTCAAACAATTTATCATTAACTAAAGATTCTACGGCGCCGCGTACCTCAGAATTTCCTAACTTTGTTTTTGTCTGCCCTTCAAATTGAGGGTCTGTAACTTTAACTGATATAATAGCGGTCAGCCCCTCACGAACGTCTTCGCCGCTTAAACTGATTTTATCCGTATTTTTTATCAGATTATATTTCTGAGCATACGAATTCAAAGAACGTGTGAGAGCCGATTTAAAACCGGACAGATGGGTTCCACCCTCAATGGTGTTTACATTATTACAATAAGTAAGAATAGTCTCTATGTATGCGGAATGATACTGCATGGCAATCTGTACCGGAACACCGTCTTTTTCGCCTTCAAAATAAATGGGATCCTGATGGATAGGCGTTCGGCTTTCATCGAGAAATTTTACAAATTCACGTAATCCACCTTCATATTTATAGGTTTCTTCACGACCATCTCGCTCATCTTTTAAGACGATTTCCAGGTTTTCATTAAGAAAAGCTAATTCCCGAAGACGATTGGACAGAATATCAAATTTATAATATATTTCTTTAAAGATTTCATCATCGGCCAGGAAGCTGATTTTTGTTCCCGATTTTTCTGATTTTCCGATTTCATGAAGTTGTTCTACGGGGACACCGCGTTCGTAAGATTGTTTATAGATTTTATTATTTCTTGAGATTTCAACTATACACCACTTGGATAACGCATTCACAACCGATGCGCCTACGCCATGTAATCCACCGGAAACCTTATAACTGCTTTTATCAAATTTGCCACCGGCATGCAGGACAGTCATAATAACTTCAACCGCGGGTTTTTGTTCTCCGGTATGAATATCAACCGGGATTCCGCGTCCATTATCGATTACCGTAATCGTTTCGCCCTTGCCGATAATAACTTCGATTTTGTTCGCATAGCCGGCCATAGCTTCATCAATGCTATTATCAACAATTTCATATACCAGGTGATGCAGTCCTTTGCCTGAAATATCACCTATATACATGGCAGGTCTTTTCCTGACTGCTTCCAAACCCTTTAAAACCTGGATATTTTGGGCAGTATATTCTTTATCTGGCATTATTCACCTTGTTATAATTATTTCAGTTTAATTTCTGTTATTTTTATTTGATTAATGGAATCATTAATCATTTTTAATAAATTATCTTTATTGTTTATTAATTCTTTTTTCCAGGATGCGGAAAGAGCCTGTAATTCCAATACGCCATTTTTTAAAGATACAGGTCTGGCGACCGAAGTAATTCTTTGATCTACCATCTGATCCCAATACTTTATAATTAATTGTTCCTGATATTCAGACTCCAGCTGATAATTCTTTAAAATATTATGCAGCGCTGTGCTGATTCGTTCGAAACCAGGCATTAGTTTACCACCATTCCATTATCTAATTGGATAAAATTCATATCAGGCAAATTCTTATCTAAAAATTTATCCCGGTTTGTGGTGGTGATAAAAGACTGGCCTTCATCATGAATATGGTTAACCAGATGCGCTACTCTGTTATCATCCAACTCGCTAAAAACATCATCAAGAAGCATTATAGGCTGTTTGTTAAGCCTTTTTCTTACATATTCCCGCTCAACAAATTTTAAGGCGATTAAAAGCGTTTTATTCTCTCCCTGAGAGCCATGGGATTTCATGGGATAACCATCCTTTAAAAACAATAAGTCATCCCGATGCGGTCCGTATCCGGTTGTCTTTTGACGTATATCATCATCTATTTTACTCATTAGAATTTCGGAATAAGAAGTTCTGATCATATCAGCCGAAACATCCTGTCTGTCCCGGATTATGGATGAACGGTAATGAACATCAATTTTTTCTTCATGGTTAGAAATAAAATGGTAAAATGTCTCCATTCTTTCTTTTAAATACAAAACAAGGTTGAATCGCGCTGAGGTAATTTCTTCGGCATATTGTATAAGTTGCGCATCCCAGGGTTCCAATGAATTTTTAGGTTCATTTTTTTCATTGATCAACGTTAAGAGACGATTCCTTTGAACCAAGGTGCGTTTATAGCGCTGCAATGCAACAAGATAAGACGGACTTACCTGGGATAACAATATATCCATAAACTTTCTTCGATAGGCAGGCATGCCGAACATTAACTCGAGATCTTCCAAAGATAAAAGCACAATGGGCACCATACCGATTATTTCGGAATACTTATTTATTTTATTGGAATTAAGGAATATATTTTTCCCTGATTCCTCTGAATAAAAAAAACGCATAGAAAATTCGTCTTTATTGGATGAAATTATATTTCCCTTAATCTCTAAATGAGGTTTACCATTCTGTAAAATAATATTTTCCGACTTCGCTCTAAAGCTTTTGGTTATAGCCAGAGTATAAATTGCTTCCAAAATAGATGTTTTTCCCTGACCATTCTTTCCATGTATTAAATTTATATCTTCATTAAAATCAAGTGACACCTTCGTTATGTTACGAAAATTCTCCAGGCTCAGGCGCTTAAGATGCATTTTTTAATCGGTCACTCTCACCGGCATAATCAACATAAGTAATTCTTCATCCTGTTTGCCATCTTCGGGGAAAATCAAACCAGGACCATCCGCATCTTCAATTTCGAACCTGATTGATTCAGCGTCGACATGTTTTAACAGATCAAGCAGGTAATTTGCATTATAGGCAATTTCAATCGGTTCACTATTATAGGAGCAGTTAATAGTTTCATGCGCTTCGCCGCCAAAATCTATATCCTGAGCATGAACAGCAACCTGGTTATTATCGATTTTTAATCGCACCTGATAGGTCATAGGATTTGAAAAAAGCGAAACCCTTTTCACGGATGAAACGAAGTCGTCCTTTGCGATACGCATGATTTTAGAATAATCAGACGGAATTACCCTTTCATAATCCGGGAAAGGATCCTTGATGATGCGGGAATAAATTTTTGTATTCGGTAAATCAAATAAAACATGACTTTCGCTAATAACGATCTGATGTTCTCCTTCTTCCGGCAGGTTCCTGGCTACAAAGTTCAGGGCTTTTGTCGGGATAATCAATTCACGACTGAATCCGGGATTCTGAAAATCTTTATTAACTATTTTAACCAGTCTATGTCCGTCTGTAGCAATCATCCGGTATTCTTCTTCGAAAATCTGGCAGAAAACACCTGTCAAAGCAGGGCGCAGGTTATCTGTTGAACATGCAAAAATTGTTTTTTCGATCATTCGTTTAAGCAGGGCATTTTTAAGCGCCAGTTTGTCTTCCGAATCCACCAATGGTACGCTTGGATACTCATTTTTACTTTGTCCGGATAATTTATATTCACCAAGTTCCGATCTGATGATAATTTTCAGGTTATTATCTACTGCGAAGTTGAGCTCAATATCAGGCATCTCCCGAATAATATCCAGCAATAATTTACCGGGTACCGTAACGGAACTTTCTTTAATGATTTTGCATTCAGACCAGGCGATTTGCGTAATCTCTAAGTCTGTTGCAATAATACGCAACTGATTTTCTTCGGCAATTAACAGAACATTGTACAGAATATCTACAGTAGATTTTGCTGGAATTACATTAATCACTTTCTGCAGTGTATGATAAAAATTATTACGGGAAATGGTGAATTCCATTACGCCTCCAAATATATAAATTAAACTTTCAAAGTTACTAAAATTATATTGAACTTTCAAGGGAAATTAATGTATGTAACTATTTAAAATTCCTATAATTTAGATAGATTTTTAAGACAAAATCTTTCAAACAATCTAATTGTGCTCTATATGCGCTGATACAAATGACTTGAATTTAATTTTATACAAGTAATATAATGATTATTCACGGTTATAATATTTTAGTTCTAAATCAATGCCATCAAATACAGCATAAGTAAAATTATCCAGCCAATCACCTAAATTTATATATTTGCTATTTCCAACCTTGTGCTCCAAAGGCATATGCCGGTGTCCCATTAATACATAATCAAAGCCCTCCCTGAAACGGGATTCTGCAAAATTTTTATAATCCATTTCATCCTGCAGGTTTTTTTTCTTGGTATACTTACGGCTTGATCCTGAAATCACGCGCGCAAAGGGAATTCCAAGGTCTGGATGAAGCCAGCGATATAATTTTAGATTCAGTTTATTCCTCAAAATTTTCTTTAAAATGCGATAACCCACATCCCGGCTTGCAACCCCATCCCCATGAAACAGATAGAACTTTTTTCCTCCTATTTCAAGTTTGCAGTCATTTGGCCATGTTTTTATTCCGATATATTCATCCAGAAAATGTCCTAAATAAAAATCATGGTTCCCTGTTAAATAATGTATTTCCACGCCACTTTGGACAAGTTTTTTCAAGACATACAGGAAATCAAAGTATTTTTTTGGCACAACATATTTGTATTCAAACCAGAAATCAAACAGATCGCCCACAATGCAAAGATGACTTGCATCTATTGCGATCATTTCCAGAAAATGTAAAATTTTCTTTTGCCTTTCTTGTTCCTTTGAATTTGCTTCGGCGCCGATATGTAAATCTGAAATAAAGTATGCCTTTATCATTTTGCATCCTGTGTTTATGAATTAAAATAAAAACATCCCGGATACAAAGCAATGTATTTTAAAATTCATTACGATACGGTTGAAATCATTTTTTCAACAAGTTATTTTTATTAAAAAAAGGAGTTAAAAAAATGGCCAGCGCTTTAATTCTTTTATCACCGGGCTTTGAGGAAATTGAAGCTATAACCGTAATTGATTTATTACGTCGTGCCTCGATAGAGGTGACCACTGCCGGTTTGGACACAAACCTGATAACCGGATCGCATCAGATAAGTGTTAAAGCGGATGAATTCTATAAGGATTGTGATCAAATGAAATTTGATATATTAATTTTACCGGGCGGACAGCCGGGAACTAATAATATGAAAAAGGATCCATTGATACTGTCCTGGATTAAACAAAGGTTTGAATCAAAAAAATGGATTGCAGCCATCTGTGCAGCACCAATTATTCTTTACGAAGCAGGTATTGCCAAAGGGCTGAAATTAACCAGTTATCCCAGCGAAGAACATGTGTTCATAGACAGCATATACTTAAAACAACCGGTTGTCACGGATGGCTGCGTTATTACGGGCAGAGGCGTTGGAACGGCTATTGATTTTTCTTTGGAAATAATTACAAAACTGATAGGTAAAAAAACGGCAGAAGAAACCGCTAAACGTATATTGTATACTTAGTGTTTAGTTTTTGTGGAATCGTTGCTTAGATAAATAAATGGCCTGATTTTTTCCAGAGTTTTAGGGCCAATTCGTTTTACTTTTTTTAATTCTTCAAGAGTTCTGAAAGGGCCGAATTCTTTCTGATAATTTAGAATTTCATTAGCGGTTACTTTACCGATACCGGGCAACTGAATTAATTGATCATAAGTAGCCGTATTTATATTAAAGGGTTTTAACGCGGAGGTTTTCTTTTTTATCTCTGCTTTTTTATTATCCTTTTGTTTCTTTTCTTCAGAGCTCTTCTCCTGATATGTTTTATTTTGAACAGTATCACGGGATGCCGCTGTAAACAGACTGTCCTGATAGGTATAATCATAAAGGTCGGATCTGACCTCGTGCGGTAATATCCACTGGATCAGGATACTCAAAAAAATTACTGAAATTACAATAATCAACGCCCGTTTCTCAGAATTAGTCAGACTAATCATAAGAAATCGCCCTTTTTTATGTGATATAGTTGAAGGAATAGATTATGTTGATAAAGATAATACCGGTAATTGGTAATAGCAAAGAAATAAAAAAAAGACTGCCCAGAGCAGTCTTTAAGGTCAAATATTTAATGCCTGTTTAAACTTTTCAAAAATATTCATGTGTCCGTCTTCCCCGGGTTCAAAATTTTCTCTTTCAGCCAACTGGTTTAAAATTTTCTTTTCCTCTGATGACAATGTTGTTGGTACATAAATTTGAATTTGAACCAGTTGATCACCTATTCCCGGGCCATGAAGATGCGGAATGCCTTTACCCCGCAGTCGTAATATTTTCCCGGACTGAGTACCGGCCGCAATATTTAATTTGACCTTGCCGGTAAGTGTGGGTACTTCCACAGATCCTCCCAAAGCGGCTTTCGGGAAGCTGACGGGTAATACCATAATTACATCATCGCCTCTACGTTCGAAAATCGAATGCTTGATTTCCTCAATATACACAATCAAATCGCCGGGACTACCGCCTCTGATACCGATGTTTCCCTCTCCCTCCAAAGGAATATAATTCCCGGATGAAACGCCGGCAGGAACATTAATTTCAATTAATTTTGAATCGCTTACGCGTCCTTCTCCATGACATGAACGGCAGGGATTTTCTATAATCTGGCCTTCACCGCGGCAACGTGGACAAGTGGTTACATTAATCATTTGTCCGAATATTGAATTAGAGACCTGTCTGATTTCTCCTGTACCGTGACATGTAGGGCAGCTCATAGTTCTGCTGTATTTGGCCGAACCGGTGCCATTACACTCCTGGCAGGCTACCTGTTTTTTTATTTTGATTTTCTTTTTTACACCGGTAGCAATTTCTTCTAATGTTAAGCGTAGTTTAACCTGCAAATCGGACCCTCTCCGGCTGCTTCTCCGCCGTCCACCGCCTCCGCTGCCGCCAAAAAAATCCCCAAAGCCAAATCCCTGCTCCATAAACTGGCGTAAGGCGTCCGAAATATCAAATCCGCCAAAATCGAATCCGCCAAATCCTCCGCCGCCGGGGCCAGCATGCCCAAACCGGTCGTATTGTTGACGTTTTTGCGGATCATTCAATACAGCATAGGCTTCGGCAATTTCTTTAAACTTTGCTTCGGCTTCCTTATCTCCGGGGTTTTTATCCGGATGATATTTAACAGCTAATTTTCTATATGCTTTTTTTAATTCTTCAGGCGAAACATCTTTGCTTATGCCCAGAATTTCATAATAATCCTTTTTTGATGTCATATATTCACCTACTTACTAACGAGTACTTGGGCATGTCTTATTACCTTATCGTTTAACAAATAGCCTTTTAAATGCTCATCGACGATGTAACCGCTTTTAAATTTATCCGAGTCCACCTGCATTAAGACCTGATGCATTTCGGGATCAAATTCTTTTCCAATGGTTTCCATTGGCTTCATGCCCTTTTTTTCAAGAATAGAAATTAATTTCTTATAAATCAATTCAACGCCTTCCACCAGGGATTTCTGATTATCGGAATTTTTAAAATGTTCTAATGATCTTTCAAAATCATCCAAGACCGGTAAAATTTCCGTAATCAGATTTTCATTGGCGTTTTCCAGAACAGATAAAAATTCTTTTTCGGAACGTCTTTTATAATTTTCAAATTCTGCCATTTTCCTTAGAAGCTGATCCTTGAGACTGTCCTTTTCTTTCGTTAGAGATTCAATTTCAGCTTCCAGGCTGGCGATTTTTTGTTTATCTGAATTTTTAACGGGTTTTGTTTTTATATGTTTTTTTTCTTCCGGCTTATCCTCTATATCCTGTTTATCATTTTTCTTTTGCTGTTCAGTCATTTATCATCTCCTGGTATACTAATTATATAATACAATTTAAGAATTTAACGAACTTGTAATTGCATCAGCGGTAAACTGAATCAGCGGAATCATTTTTTGATAGGGCATTCTGGTTGGACCAATTATACCCAGTATGCCTGAAATCCCGCCAATTCTATAAGTGGATGTTATTACGCTGCATTCCTTAATTTCCGATCTCAAATGCTCATCGCCAATAGTCACTTTAATACCGGGTGGCGTTTCCCGCTCGCCCATAAAATGAATTATTATATTTTTATCTTCCAACAATTCAATTAAGGTTGATATCTGCTCGCTGTTAATGAATTCCGGTTTCTGAAGAATATTTGATGTGCCGTTTATGGTATAATTATCATACCGCTTGAAATCAAATAGCTTTTCTGCTGTTTCAGAAAACAATCTCACCAGTCCGCTTTCTTCATTTTTCAGATCGGACATGACATCCGGGAAATGATTTTTAATTTCCATTAAAGTTTTTCCATGCAGCCTTTGGTTAATTTTGTTAACTGTTCGTTTTATAGCGCTTTGATTTATTCTCTGCCTGTGTTCAATGATAATTGTTTTTACCTGGCCGTCTTTTACAGATATTACAATCATATATTTATCGGACGAAACAGGAATAATGTGTATTTTTTCAAAAACACCCTGCTCAAATTTTGGCGAAACAATAACACCGAGCTGACTGCTCAGCCTGGCAAGCACACCGGCTATACTTTTCATTAACAGAGTAAAATCACCGTCACTGCTTTCAATAGAATCCAGAATTTCGTTTTCGTTTTCAGGATTAATTTTATCCATTGTCATTAATTCATTCACATATAACCGATAACCAGCGGTAGTTGGAACGCGTCCGGCAGAAGTATGGGGCTGAAAAACAAATCCTTTTTCTTCCAATCCGGACATAATTCTTCTTACAGAAGCAGATTTTAAACCAATATCACCATTCAGCGCTATTTGGTTTGAACCCACCGGATTAGCTGTTAAGATGTATTTGTGTATCAGCTCTTTTAATATCGATTTTTCTCTGTATGTAATACTTTCAACCATATTGTTTTTTATTTTTTAACTTTTAAATATAATTTTTTATTCGCCCTTATGTCAAGTTTGATAATTCATCCGGATTTAAAGTTACATTGATTAAACCATAAAATATTTATGCAGTTCCGGTGCATAACCGGATGAGGTAAAGTAAAAAAATTACTTCAGATTTCCTGCAGATACCGGCTGATGCTCAGTTTGCTTGAAATGACGCCAATAACTGTACCCAATAAGAGCAGCGAACCATATATTTCCAAAGAATCAATTAATCCGGCATAAAAGAATTTTCTGATTAATAACATAAGTCCATAAAGCATTAAACCGGAAATTACAGCGCCTGAAGCGCCCTGTATGAATCCCTCAATCAGGAATGGGCGGCGTACAAAAGATTTTGTAGCGCCTACAAGTTTCATAATTTCAATGATATCGCTGCGTGCCAGGATTGTAAGCCGGATTGTATTATACAACAGAACTACGGCGATAAAAATTAAAAGAACGCCCGAACTGATTCCAATTAAATAAACAATATTTATATAGCGTGTGATCAGCAGAATAAAATTGCGTTGATATACAATATCGCTTACACCATCGATTAAATAAATTTTGTTAGCCAGCCCGGTGATGTGTTCAAGTGTCTGAAATCCGGTTTTCATTTTTACAATTACAGAAGAAGGCAGAGGATTAGTATCCAAAACATCGTATACACTGCGGCCAAATTCTTCTTCAAATCGTTTGGCCGCTTCTTCTTTTGAGATAAATGTAACTTCACCAACGCTTTCCAGGGCGGCTATTCTTTTACTGATTTCTATACCGGCCTGGTTCTGAATATCTGCTTCCAGAAAGATTTCGAGTTCTATTCTTGAACGGAAATCATCAATCAAGTAGTTTACATTTACTGAAAAATTAATGAACAAGCCTACGAGAAACAATGCAAAACTTGTAGAGGATATTGTAATTAAAGAGGCAAGCTTCGCCCTTCCCAGGCCCTTTATTCCTTCTCTTAAACTAAACCAGAAACTCATCTTTCAACCATTGTTCCGTTTTTAATGTATAACATTCGATGCGGATATTTTTTTATTAGATGTTCATCATGGGTTGCCATTAAAATGGCAGTTCCCTGGCGATTTATCCTCTCCAGAATTTCCATAATTTCGTACGAATTTGCTCTGTCCAGATTCCCTGTAGGTTCGTCTGCCAGAATAATAAATGGTTTATTGACGATAGCCCTGGCGATAGCTACCCGCTGTTTTTCGCCTCCCGATAATTCATCAGGATAATGATTGCGTTTATTGCTTAAATTGACTTCCGCCAATACCTTAAAGACCCGTCTTTTTATCTCGGGTGTTTTTGTACCTGTTACCCGCATTGCGAACGCCACATTTTCAAATACATTCCTGTCGTGTAATAATTTGAAATCCTGAAATATAACGCCTAATCCGCGCCGCAGATAGGGGATATCACTTTTTTTGATTTTTGCAGAGCTGTATTTGTCAATAATAATCATACCTTCTTTAGGATACAAATCCATATAGATCATGCGCAGGATTGTCGATTTACCCGCTCCGCTTGGACCGATAATATAAGCAAATTCCCCCTTAACCAGCCGAAAGGAAATATTAGAAAGAATTATCTTTGTATCTATGTCAGCGTAAACATTATAGAATTCAATCATAAATAATTAAGCGCTATTTTTTAAATACTTTGATAGTATTAATAATCACCGGCTCCAAAGGCAAATCCCTTTGATCCCGCTTTACATTAGCAATCTTATCCACCACATCCATTCCATTGGTAACAAATCCGAATGCAGTATATTGTCTGTCCAAACCCAGGTTATCTTCATGCATAATAAAAACTGGCTGCCTGCTCCGTAAGATGGATCCGATACCCTTGCCGTTGAGAGGACGCCTCTTTTATGGGAAACATCATTAAACTCATGCGGCATCATTACCAGGGGACCGCCCTGGCCATAGGTATTTTTTTGATCAGTTTTTGTATTCGGATCGCCTCCCTGAATCATAAATCCCGGAATAACCCTATGGAACTGTGTGTTGTCGTAAAATCCGGCTTCGGCCCGGGTTATAAATGTAAAGCAGTGAAGAGGGGCTTTTTCAGGATAAAACATGAGAGAAATATCGCCTTTATTGGTTACGATAGTTGCTGATATATTCTGAAGATTTTTTATTAAAAATTGTGTTTTTTGCTGTTCATCCTGCATGGTCTGTACCTCTTCTTTTAATTGTTTTATTTGTAACTGATATTGTTCATTTTCATCAATTAGTTTCTGATCCTTGCAGGAAAAACAGAACAAAGACAAAGACAGGGCAATAATTAATAATTGTTTCATCAAATGATCTCCTGATTTCTTGAATTTTGCAGAAGTTAACAGACCTTTATGTTTAGTGCAATTTATTCAGGCGGTTTTTTGTTCTAAAATTAAAAATGAATGAGATTGACCATTATTCAGAATGAAAATCAAGGTGCAAATTGGGCTGCCGATTATTATTAGAAAATGGTGGAAATATGAATGAACAACATTTGAAAAATCAATACGAGACCCTGACCAATCAGATCCGGGTATTGTTTTTACAAAATATCAATCAGAAAGAATTTGATTGGGATACGTTGAAAGTCATGAATTTTTTAAGCAGGGAGTTATTACAGGTTAAAAAGATGCTGGCTGATTTTCCCGTTCAGAATCAGGATTGTATCAAAAAGTATACGTACAATGCCGTCTCGTAAATAGACAGAGTTCGATATCAAAATTGGTTTGCATTTTTTTCAAACGTTATCGGCTTTTTATTTATTGCCTTCCATTGCAAACAAATCAAAAAACATTATTCAGATTTTATATATTATTCAGTTGAAAATAGGCGCGCAGATGATCTTCCGCACCAATTGTCGGCAAACTTATCCAAAACAGAAAATTATTATGATAAAAAACATAATGAGTCTGTCCCATGCCAAAGCAACGGTATACGGTTTTGTTTTCTATCTGTATTTGTTTTCCACCTACAAATGCTGAATTTTCCGGAGATATTTTACCAATCATGTTTTTATAATCTTCTATAGCCCGGTTTTTATCCTCATATTCCGTATGATAGATAACGGCCGTTTTTTCGTCCGCTTCATAAAAAGCGATGGTATTTATATCAGTACTTATGGGCCGAAGATGAATTCGGTTAACAAATTCATCTGCTTCCTGACCTTTTATCATTTTTACCCTTTTAAATTCGAGAAGTGAGGAAGGCGTGTAATCAGTCTGATTTTGACAACTCCCCAATAACAGGAACAATAAACTTATAATCAGAATTCTTTTCATAACTCTTCAGGAATTTAATACAATTCGTATTTTTTTTGCAAGTGCCTGAGTACTATATGGTTTGCCGAGGAAATTTAACTTTTCATTAAGCACATCTTTTTCCACGACATGATTGTCTGTATAGCCTGAAGTAAAGAGAATTTTTACTTCGGGTGTGATTTCACTTAAATGATCGGATAGCTCCTTACCATTCATACCCGGCATTACCACATCTGTCATTACAAGGTCGATTTTGTCTGCATTATCTCTGGCGATCCTGATGGCCTCAAAGCCATCTGCCGCTTCGATGATTTTGTAACCAAACGTTCGCAAAGCAGCGCCGGCGAAAGCTCTTACCGAAGCGTCGTCTTCAACCAATAAAATTGTTTCGCGGCCATTTTGAATATTTTGTATTTCGATTTCTTTTTTAGGAAAGGTTTCTTCCTTGTCGCATACGGGCAGAAATACTTTTATTGTCGTACCCTGGCCTGGTTCACTATAAACATATATACTGCCCTGATTCTGTTTTACTATACCATAAACTGTGGAAAGACCAAGGCCGGTACCTTTATGGAATTCCTTGGTTGTAAAAAAAGGTTCGAAAATTTTGCTTTTGGTAATTTCGTCCATGCCGATACCGGTATCGCTGACATAAATAAAAACATGCGGACCTTTGGTCGATCCCGGATGGGTGCTGACCATATTAACATCAAGATAAATTTGTCCGGTTTCGAGAACAATCCGTTTTTCATCAGGTTTATGTTTTTCATCCTGAATGGCATCGCGGGCATTGACAAGTAAATTAACTAAAACCTGTTCAATCTGTCCCGGATTGGCTTTAATATTCGGCAGATTTTTATCCAGGCGTTTTTCAATATGAATATCTTCTCCGATAAGCCTGCACATCATAGGGTCAAGGCTGTGAATCGTTTCGTTAATATTTAGTATTTCGGGTGTATAAACCTGTTTGCGGCTGAAGGTTAGCAGCTGCCTGGTGAGCAGTTCAGCCTTTTGACCGGCGTTTAAAATCGAAATAATATCTTTGTGAAATGAAT
This sequence comes from Calditrichota bacterium, assembly GCA_003854985.1. Lineage (GTDB taxonomy): Bacteria > Calditrichota > Calditrichia > Calditrichales > Calditrichaceae > Zgenome-0002. The sequence goes on along the minus strand of RQOG01000116.1, from coordinate 23,560 downwards.
TTTTTTCATCTATTTTCAACGAAACCAATTCAGCATGTCCTAAAATTACCGTAAGCAGATTATTGAAATCATGGGCAATACCTCCGGCCAGCGTACCAATGGATTCAAGTTTTTGCGATTGAATCAATTGCGCCTGTAACCGTTTGCTTTCTGTAATATCGCGGATAGTGCCGAAAATTTTAACCGGATTCTTATTATCATCATATATTAATTCCGCATTTACCGAGCAAATACGTTCTTTTCCTTTAACGGAATTTAAGGCAATTTCGAAATCAGATATTTTCAACGATGTTTCTATTTTGTCTAAAAACAATGCACTGTCAGACGGATTTTTATAAATAGAAGCCACGGATTTTCCGATTAATTCATTCCGTTCATATCCGGTAAGGCTTGTAATCGACGGGCTTATTTCAGTAATAATGCCCTCAGGAGTAATCTCAAAATACACGTCCTGAATATTTTCAAAAATATTACGATATTTCTTTTCACTGTCGCGTAAAGCATATTCAGCCTGCTTTTTCCCTGAAATATCGCGTGCCGTAACTATGATGCCCTTAATTCCTTCATGATGCAGCATGTTATTGGCTACAACTTCAAGTTCTATCCAGTTTCCGTTTTTGTGTAAAAACCGGAATTCACTGGGGATCATTAGATTCTTTCGTTCCAAAACATCATTGAATTCCCGCATTAATTTGTTTCTGTCATCGGGATGGATAAAATCAAACCCTGATTTGCTAATTAAAAAACCGGGTTCGTACCCTAAAATCCTCACGGTAGAAGGTGTTTCAAACAATACTTTACCTTTATCATTAATAATCCAGACAATATCCGATAAATGCTGGATAATGGAGCGGAATCTTTCTTCATTTTCTCTTAAAGCATTTTCAACTTCTTTTCGATGGAGCGCATTGGTAAATACTTGTCCCGCCATTCGAATTAAAGCACTTTCATTTTCACTCCAGGGCCGGTTTTGCACGGTGGTTCCCAGGCCCAAAACGCCAAAAACGCGTCCTCTGTAAATCATCGGAACTTCAATAAGTGACTGGATACCCAGTGTTATTAAAAGATTTTTTTCTTCCATAGCACCCGGAGGTAATTCATCGGGTGATGAAATAGATAGGACTTTTTGGTCGGCTATTTTACCCATCCACCATGGCATGGTTTTAATATTCTGAACCTTAAAATCAGTTTTTTTGAAAGATGTGGATTTTGTTTTATAGAAATGAATGATCTCTCTTTTAGTCCATTCTTCGGAAATTTTGAACACATAGCCCAAATTGGTGTTTGTAAACTGGCAGATATCTTCAAGAGCTTTATCTATATTATCATCGATTTTTTCCGGAGGGAGATTAATAAAACGGGAAGACATTTCTGATATCAGCTTTTCAAATTGACTGTGATACTGAAGTTCCCTTTCCATCTTTTTTCTTTTAGTGATATCATGAGCGATCATTAAAATATAATCGTCACGGTCGACATGGATAAGTTTTGCTGAAACCAGGACGGTAATAAGATGATTTTGTTTGTTTTTATATTCAAACTCAACATTGGTTAATTCAAGTTTTTTCTTAAAAAGTCCAACCATATATTTTAGCTGGGACTTTTTTTGAATCAGGTTTAGCTCTTTCCATGTTTTTCCGATCAGTTCATTTCTTGAATAACCGGATAATTTTTGAAAGGCTTCATTAATATCTATTATAGCGAAATCGGATAGGCTTGTGATAGAAATGGCATTCGGGGATACCTGAAAAATACCCGAAAATTTTTGTTCCGAAATACGAATTGACCGTTGAGCCGATTTACTCTCGGAAAGATCGCGGATAATAATTTGTAAATGCTTTATACTACCCAGTTCAATGGGGCTGATCTTTATCTCAGCCTCAAACGGAATATTGTTTTCGCGCAGACATGGCCATTCTATAATTTGTTCCTTTCCCTCAAGAGCTGTCATATAATGCTCATCTATAGAGATATTTTTATATACAGATACAATGAATCTTGAGACAGGCTGCCCGATGACCTCTTTTCTCTCTTTCATAAAAACGTCAACGGCTTTTTTATTACAGTCAACGACTATTTTCTGGCTCACAATAAAGATAGCATCGCTGGATGATTCAAAGAGTGTTCTGTATCTTCTCTCATTTTCTTTTATCATGTCCTGGGCATATTTCCGATCATCAATATCTTTAACGACGGCTATTACCTTTTTTTCACCGCCTAATTCTATGGCTTTAAGGACAACCTCTGCCCAGAATGGACGGCCGTCTTGTTTATGTGTAAGCCATTCAAATATCTGAGATTTTTCCCGGGCGGCTTTTTGAATTAATTTTTTTACCTCTATGATGTTGCTGATTTCATGTTCTGTTGTTTTTGTGGTGTTAAAGAATTCTATTGCTTCCGGGGTAGAATTAAAACCAAACATATCAAGCGTTGTTTTGTTAACATCCAGTACGAGGCTGTTTTTTACGTCAAATAAAAATATTGCTTCCGTGAAATTGTTAAAGATTTCGCGATAATTCTCTTCACTGCATCGTAGTTTGTATTCTGCCTGTCTTTGTTCTGTGATATCTCTTTGTGTTCCCCAAATGCCGATGAGTTTATCATCCTTAATGACGCCCATGGCATTATTAAGAAAAGTTTTTTTCCCGTAGGGTTGTACAATTTCGATAATTTGGGAATCCGGAGTCTGATAATTATTTTTTATGAATGCAAGCGTCGACTTTAAATTGGATGCCCAGTCTTTTTCGTTATAAATCTCTTTTAACCTTCTTCTATAAATTTCTTTACAACTTTTAAAGCCATACATTTTAGCCAGAACATTATTACACTCGAAAATATATCCTTCATTATAAATCATTTCCGTTTGTTCTTCAGCGGAAAGATATACAGGCACAGGCGTGTAGAACGCAACATGGCAAATACCCTCTGTACTTTGTTTAATATACGTTCTGTACCGTTCTTCACTGGAGAGTAATTTTTCGTGAGTAATTTTTTGCTGGGTAATGTTCCTGGAAATAGCAAAAATAATATTTTCCTCCGGAATCGGATACGAATTCCAGGAAAGCCAAATCCATTCATTATTTTTTGTCTTAAAACGAAACTCAATATCAAAAACCGCTTCACCTTTTTTTTGCAGTTCTATTGCATCTAATATGGTTTTTTTGTCGGCTGTATGAACAAATTCCAACCAGGGCCTGGCCTGAAGTTCCTTAGAAGTCCAGCCCAGATTTTTCTCCCAGGCTGTGTTTAACTGACGCAGATAGCCGTCAAACCCTGCGACGCATAGAAGATCTATTGATAGATCAAAAAGCCGGTTACGCCAGTTTTTACGCTGATTGAATCCGAGCAATTCTTTTTCCAGGTTGCTTATTTTGTCTCTTATTTTAGAATAATGCGAAGCGTTTTTCATTAACTCAATCCATTGAACTTGAAAACACCAAATTAAAAAAAAGCATTTATAAAATGCCGCGCGCTAAATATAATAACTATTCTGATATATTGAAAGTTATATATCTTTATATAGTGTCTAAAATATTGAATTGGTCTGGTCTATTCCCGCCTAACTTTCTTACGATTGCCTATTTGAACAGATCAATTTGACAATCCGGTGCGAACACACGATCCAATCAGATAGTTTGCTTTAAATACCAGCGGACACTATATTTGGCGAAATTCCATAACTTTTTTTGTCAAATGACGCTAAATCAGGATGAATATTTTTCCGTAAAAAGCCCTCTGCAAACGGAGATTAAAATAAAGGGCTCAAGATTTATAGCGAATATTTTTCATGCAGAAACTAAGGAAGAGGCGGAAGTCCTGTATAAAAATCTTTGTCGAAAATATCATGATGCCACACATAATTGCTATGCATTTCGGATTACAGAGGATCTTTTCAGATACAGTGATGACGGAGAACCATCGGGAACAGCGGGTAAACCCCTTCTGCAGATGATCGACGCGAAAGGTCTGCTGGAAGTGATTTGTGTGGTGACGCGATATTTTGGAGGTGTCAAATTAGGCACGGGAGGTTTGATCCGCGCCTATAGCCAGGCTGCCCAAAGCGCTTTGGATGCTGTTACGCTGGTAAAAAAAACAATCCGTTCCAGATTTATACTATCCTGCGGTTACGAATTGGAAAATACGGTTCGCAATATAATTAACCGGTTTAAAGGGATTGTCGAAAATGCCGAATATACCGAACAAATCAAAATAATTGTTGCCGTGCCCGAGAGCAGGAGTGAATTATTTTTACAAGAAATAAATGAACAAACCAATTCGGTTGTCAATGCAAAACGTCTGGGTTAAATAAACTGTGGATAAAAATCTTCTAGAAATAAAAAACTTAACAAAGCGTTTTTACGATTCGCTTGTAGTGAATGATTTATCATTTAAAATAAAAGGCGGCGAAACCTTCGGTCTGCTTGGTCCCAACGGAGCCGGAAAAACCACTACAATGCGGATGATAATGAATATTATACTCCCCGATGAGGGTGAAATTTTATTCAATGGTATAGACAGGCAGAAAACAAAAGGATTACATTTTGGTTATCTGCCCGAAGAAAGAGGTTTATATCCGCGGGCGAAAGTATTGGATATGCTGGTCTATTTCGGCACGCTTAATAATTTATCGCATAGAAAAGCAGAAGTTGAAGCAATCCGTTATCTGGATCGTTTAGGAATGATTGAATTTACCGATTCCAGGATCGACCATCTCTCCAAAGGCATGCAGCAGAAAATCCAGTTTATAGCCGCATTTTTACATGATCCTGACGTACTCATACTGGATGAACCTTTTGCCGGACTTGACCCTATCAATCAGGTGGTGCTAAGAGAAATCCTGGAAGAATACAGGGCTAATAAAAAGATCTTGTTAATTTCCACCCATCAGATGGAACAGGCGGAAAGACTGTGCGATCATATATGTCTAATTAATAATGCCCGGGTTATATTAGACGGAAAAATGAGCGAAATTAAAAGAAAATTTCGCGAAAATGCCTATTATATCGAATCGGATTCGGATTTATCCTTTTTACATGAAATCGAAGAAATCAGCATTCTTGAAGAAAATAAAACAGCCTATAAATTTACCATGATTGATAAGGAAATTCCGGTATCAACTTTTTTTTCAAGATTAAAAGGAAGAGCAAAAATCCGAAAATTTGAAATTGTCGAACCATCCCTGCATGATATTTTTATTAACCTGATTCAGGAAAAATCAAAGGTTTAGAGGAATATGAGGAATCTATTAAAAATCGCCTGCTGGGAATTCAAGTCAAGAATTAGGGCTCAGTCATTTTTCTTTAATACCTTTGTATCGCCGATTATTTTTACGGCTTTGATTGCGCTCCCGGTTTTTCTCTTTCAATATCAGCCTCAGATTCAGACCAAACTTATCGGCGTCATCGATCTGTCGGGAGAAAATCTAACGTCGGATTTACAGGATGAATTAAATCGTTATTTTCATACGGATAGCCGGTCGCCGCTATACCAGATTTTAAATGTATCTCCGGTAAACGTTACAAATTATCAAAATTCGCTTAAGGAACTTCAGGAAATTGAAGCCCGGCGGGACTCGATTTCCGCGCTTTATAATCAGATTAAATCGCAAAGGACATTTCTTTATACAAACTCCCAATCGGCTAACAGAGACAGACAACTGGTGCAATCTTACGAAAAAATGCAACTGGTAAGAGAAGAACGGGAACTGATTGAAATTGAATTACAGAGGTTCAAAACGGTGCTGGACTCTGTTTATAAGCGGGAAGCTGTTAAAATGGCCGATACTCTGCTGATTTCAGATAATCTTGACGCTTATCTTGTTTTTAATCTGGACTTCGCCCGAACCGGCAACGTCCAGTATCACTCAAAAAATCCGGGGGATTTCCTGGAAATTGAACGTTTTGAACGGGTATTGCAGGGTATTATTACAAGGCACAGAATCTTAAATGATGAGATTGAACCCTCCAAGTTAAGAAACTGGTTTCGTCCTATTCAGATAAAAAAATTTCAGATTTTGCAGGAGGGCCAGAAAGAATGGAATTTTTATATACAATTATACGGTCCTTTAATTGCTGTATTTCTACTATTCATGGCCGTCTTTTCTTCAAGCGGATATCTTTTTAGCAGCATTTTACAGGAAAAATCAAACAAAGTTATTGAAGTACTATTATCGTATGCCAGCAGTGCGCAGATAATGGGCGGCAAGATATTAGGATTAGGCTTTTTAGGACTGGTGCAAATTTTTATATGGATAAGCATAACCGCGTTAATCGTTAAATCCGGGTTGTTTACAAATCAGGAAATTGATTATTTAACATTGACCAACGCCTTCTTTTTTATTTTATATTTTTGTCTGGGATTTTTATTTTATGGGGCTATTTTTATCACATTCGGTTCTTTATCAACAAATGAATATGATACCCAGCAAATCAGTCAGGTGTTAAGAATGGTGGCTATTTTCCCGGCGTTATTGTCCCTGATGGTTTTGTCTGATCCCGAATCAATGCTCATCAGGGTGCTGTCTTATATTCCGTTTTTGTCTCCTTCCTTTATGATTATGAGAATACCATTAAGCGGCGCTTTAAATAAACTGGACATCATTCTTACCATTGCGATAATGGTATTATCTATCATTATTGTTATCATAATAGCAGGTAAAATTTTCCGGACAGCTACCCTGATGCAGGGCAAAAAAGTATCCATAAGCGAAGTTTGGCGCTGGTTAAAGCATAATTAGAACTGGTATTGTATCTGCATATTTATACTTCTCATTAATCCGATTTCAGGGGAAATAAAACTAAACTGATCCGGTTGATTATTGTTTTGTTTCAGATATCTGTATTTAATCCACAGACTCAGTGCCGATAAAGGTTTTATTTTTAGCAATAAATACCATTTGCTTCCATCGCCATATAAAGGATAGTTGGAAAAATTGCCGGGGATATCATTCTCGTATTCGTAAATCCGCGTTGTATAAGAGTTTGTTTTGTAAAAGGAAAATCTTGTGGCCATACTGAGCCACTTAAGCGGTTGCACCTGTATATCCTGAAATATATTCGTTCCATGTTCTTTTAATTGATTGATGCGCGTTGTTTCCCAGCGTGATCTTAACCTGATAAGCCGGTTCAACCGCCAACTTACTTCAAGCCGGCCGGATAACTGTTCAATATCAACGGTCTTCCCGTAAATTTCCGTATCGGAAAAAATTTCTTCACGTTTTACAGACCTGACCCTGCCGGAAAAAACACCGGCATATGCTGAGTATTCCGCTTGAATCAGCCATTCCGATTTCTGAACGGGCACTTTTATAAAATAGGTCCGCCATAAGTCCTTGCTGTTTAAACTGTAAGCATGCACGGTAAGCTGATTCACGGGTTTCAGCGACAAAGCAAAGTAATAGCCTTCCGTACCCTGTGGAAATGCGTCAGAGTCGTCAAATGATCGGCCTGAAGGTGATAAATAACTTTTGCCCAATCGCCAGAATTTTATACCCGCTGAAGCGTTTTTATTCTGCAGATATAAAGATTGTGAAACAGCAAGCGCATCATTACCTGCGCCGGAAAAGGCCGCTTCGCCTTCCAGAAGAATATTACGATATCCCAATTTATAAAACAGCGAGGACTGTTGGATACTATTGCCGGAGAAAAGAAAAAAATTACGTCTCAGAGCGGAATCATCGCCATCCTTTTGATATGGAACAATTTTGGGTGAATATTGATACGATGCCCAGAGGCAGCCTATGTTAATAGCATTAAAGAAGTTTCTTAAAACTGAAAAACCGAAAACGTTTTCACGAATGATATCCTTTGTTTTGATCTCATTGGCGGTTCTGTGATACCCGTCGTAATTAAACCCGGTAACTGTTTCACCGTCGGAATCATACCGGCCGTCAAGGTTGCTGGCTGTCCAGAAAATATGGCCTTCAAGGTTTGCCGGTAACGTGCTTTTAACATAAAAACCGAGGTGTCCGGTATTTTCGGAACTGCTTAAACTGGGGAATCCTCCATAATTCATATTTCTGAATGCCATGGTAGAGACCGAACTCTTTCGGTTTCCGAACGGATTTGAAAATACCAGTCCCTGGCCAAAGTGCAGATAATAGCTTCCTAAAACAGCCTTCCAGTTTTGACCTGTATATTCAATGTAACCGGAGAAAAAATCCCAATACGAGGATTCACCCACATCCTTTTGAGTGACAATTCCCGCTCTTAAATTATCCTGATTTTTATAATATACTTTGTCATAAGTGTTTAATGCATCTCCCAGGTATTGATTTGTCCGGACTTCTTCAATCTTCTCAATTGATAGCTGATTTCTATGGATTACACTGGCGGTATAACGCTGGCTGGCTTGGATAGTGATAAAATCCCTGATCACATCATAGTATTCAGCGCCGACGATTGATCTGATTTGTCTTTTGTTTGAATATTGACCCCTTTGATTTCTGCGGGCAATAATACTATCGGCGAATTCAGCGGAAAGAAAGGGTATGCTTAAAAGTTCTTCACGATTTGCCTTATTAATATCTACGGGTTGTTCCATTAGATTCTGAATACTCTCGATGATTTCTTCATCCTCTTCCATTAATTCTGCCCACTGCAAAATAAGGCTATCAGATTGGGCAAATGATAATTCCACAAAAAGAAGGATGCCGAAAACATTCCCGGCTTTTTTAAAAAAGTTCATAAAGCGTATTCTTTAAACAAATATAAAGTTTTAAGCCTTGGATTTTTGAGAGCTGTCGCTGTTAAAAAATGTTATTAATGCCGGAATATCCGATTCCAGAGCTTCCCGTAAGGTTCCGGAAAACAGGACACGGTTTTTACCCAGATAGATGATCCTGTCGGCGATACGTTTAATACTGGCTGTCTCATGAGTTACCATTACCAGCGTCATACCGAGTTTTTCTTTCAGGGAAAGCAGTAATTGATCCAATGAAGCCGCTGTTACCGGATCAAGTCCGGCTCCGGGTTCATCGGCAAATAGTATTACAGGATCCAGAGCTATAGCCCTGGCAAGGGCGGCTCTTTTTCTCATTCCGCCGGATAACTCCCCGGGAAGATAGTGATAAGCATGTGATAATCCGACCAGTTCCAGCTTTTGTTTTATTATAAATTCTATCATATCCTTTGAAAGATTGGTATGCTGTTCCAACGGGATGGCAATATTGTCGGCCAGAGAAATTGAATTCAGCAGCGCGCCGCTCTGAAAAAGCACGCCTGCTTTTTTAAGTACGTCATTTAATTCATTTTCATCCAGTTCCAAAATTGACTTCCCAAGAATCTGTATCTCACCCTCCAAAGGTTTTAATAATCCAATCATGTGTTTGAGCAAGGTGGTTTTTCCGCAACCGCTGGTTCCCAGAATAGCCGTAATTTCATTAGCCGGAATCTGCAGGTTTACCTCCTGTAACACTAGCTGGTCGCCATAAGCGCTTTTTAAATTGCGGATTTCGATAACCGGCAAATTCATCAGAACGTCGTCTCGCCAAAATAAAATAAAAGCCCGAGAATACTGTCTGCTACGATCACGAAAAATATGGAAAAAACTACCGCAGAGGTCGTCGATTTTCCCACGCCTTCAGCGCCCCCCTTAACCTTTTGGCCGAAATAGGCGGCCGTTACAGCGATAATAAAAGCAAAAGTCAGACTTTTTACAATGGAAGTTACCAATTCCTTATATCTTAACACGGACATCACTTCATTAAAAAAGGGTAATATATCCAAATCCAGATAGGTGATGGCTATAACCATTCCGCCTATTATCCCGATAAAATTGGCGAATATGGTCAGCATGGGCATAACCAGGGACATTGCCATTACCTTTGGAACGACAAGGTAAGGCGCCGGATCAATTCCCATGACCTTCAGCGCATCAATTTCTTCTGTTACCACCATAGTAGCAATTTCCGCGGCAATAGCGGATCCGGAGCGGCCGGCAACCATAATAGCGGTAATCAAAGGGCCCATTTCGCTGACCATGGCAATCGCCACTAAATCGGCAACATATATATTGGCGCCAAACTGCCGGAGCTGGGCGGCTGACTGCAGAGCCAGAATAAAACCTATTAAAAACGCAATCAGGGCAATGATCGGGAAAGCGTTTACACCGATCAGGATACTCTGATGGATTACTTCGCCTTTACGTCTGAGTTTCGGCCGGACAATTGACAAACCGCTCCAGTAGGTGATATTTGAAAGCAGTATTAAAATATCGCCAACGGAATTCTTCAATTTATAAAACAAATCTCCGGTTTTCTCAAAGAATCCCGGCGGCTCCTTTTTTTCCGGGGTAAATACCTTTTTAAGATGAAATACATCCATAGCCGAGCTTATTTTTTTAGAGACATTGGTCAGTGTAATTTCCGTTCCGAAACGGGGAGCAAATTCATTCAGGTAATCAATTAAAGCTACGCCGGCCGTATCGATACTTTCCACTTCCGCAAAGTCAAGAATGAACTCCTGTGGAGACTCAGCGCTGATTAATTTCGTTATCTGATGCCGGACCTCTTCGACATTAGAGAAACCCAAAGCAGAGGGTATTTTTATTATTTCCCGGGGCATATCATTGATTATATTTAAAATAATTTCTGATTTTTTGTATGAAAGTATCCAGTTCTTCGTTGAGAATATGCGCAACGCCGGCCGCAAAAACATTCATTCCGGCGGACTCTTCGAGAGGAATAAAACGATCAAAATCATGTGCAAGCAAAATCTGAGATTCACCGGTTTTTCTCAAATCCAGATACATTTTAACCCGGAATCCATAATGATCTTCGATGCCCACGCGTTCCAGAATTTCCAAAAGTCCTGTAACCTCATAATCCGGTTTGATTTGATACATGGAAATATCACAATATTCGAATACCTGATTTTTTTTGCATTCCTGCCAGATATAACGCCGGATGCCGTCTGCAGGCCGCTCCGCCCATTTATGATATACATAATGTTGAATCTCATTGGATGCCATACGCAGGGCTATGGTATTATCATCATAAGGCCGGACAACATCTATTTTTTGAATATAGACCGAGCCCGGAATGGGACTGATACCAGTCGTGTCGGTTAAAGACTGGTTTTCTGCCGGATTAAAACTATCCAGAAGGTAATATTTGGTCAGAATTTTTTTACTTCCGCAGGAAAAAAACAAGAAGCTGATCAATAATATATAACCTAAAGCTTTCATTCGGATTACTCCAGTTTATCATCCGGCGGATTGTCCGGCCGGCTGCCGCCGATAAGTACCGATGGATCTTCATCAATCTGCCGGGCGGCATTATTAAGATAGTCAATAGTCTGGTTTAATTCCTGCATAGACCTGTAGAAATTATCTCTGTTTTCCCGCAGAATAAATTCTGCCTGGTTTAATAGTCCGTTGGTCCGCTCAACCGTTTTACTAAGATCACCAATAAGTTTGTCCATGTCGGATGAGCCTAATCGGTTGGCAAAACGGGTCATACTTTTAAGCGCGAGACGAAAGGAATCCGATTGAACGGTTTCACCTAAAACCTCTAAGGATTGATTAATATCCCGGGCAGCATAAACCATATCATTGGAAATTGTATCAATATTTTTAAGGGTGTTGGTGATACGGGATTTATTCTCTGACAGCAGTGATTTTGTCATTTGTGATGTTTCCGAAGCGCCGTCCATTAAATCCGCCAGTTTCTGCCGATTATTTTCAGAGGTTAATTCCAGCAGATTGTTCAGAAGGTATTCAATTTTTTCGGCGATTATCTCCGCTTTACCGGTTATATCTTCCGTTAGTGATTTTCCTGCCTGAATAAATTCACCCGGTTCTAATAATTCTGCTTCAACCGTTCCGCCCCGAAGTTCTATAATTTTTATCCCGGTTATTCCAATAGAGGATATATCCGCCCGGACGTCCTTTTTTATCGGTGTTCCCCGCTCGATACCCACGGTCACTAAAATACGACTGATATCATTAGGATCAATCTCGATATGATCAACCGTGCCGACATTCAGACCCAGGTATTTAACCGAACTGCCTACACTGAGACCGCTAACGGAAATATTTTTATAAGCGATGGAATAAATATCCTTCTCTTCCAAAAGCCTGTTTAACGATAAAAGCGCAAGCGTGGCAAATAATATGATCCCGGCGCCGGTTATAAAAATGCCCAACCTGATTTTCTGCGATTTGGTAACCATATCTATAATCTGATATCCTTAATAAAGCTGTTTTGAAATTTAATAAAAATAGGCCGGAAAAAATCTAAATGCAATTTCAAATTAGGGATTTTTACCTGCTGGTTATCCATAAACCATAGATCTTCTGTTCTGTGATTTTTATAGTTTAGTATCATTATCACATGCCATACAACGCTCTCTTTGCCCAAGACCAAAGTAGTTATGAATAAAAGCCTTACGGCATTCTTTTGTTTTTATATACTGCATCATCTGGTAGAGTTTTTGTTGTTCGTTTTTTAATTTCATATCAAAATACGTTTGATCCGTGAGCTGTTGGGGCAACTCTGATATTACCTTAAGATTTCTTTTTTCGATTTCACCTTCGGTTACCGCCCAGCGATCAAACAGATTCAAAACCGTTTCGAGCCGGTAGTCAAAGCGGTTTTTATACGTCAACTGTTCTTTCAGAAAATCAATACCTTCGGCATTAACGCGATCTGAATCAGCTAAAAGCTGCCGGTAAGCGCGATCATAAAAATCAGCGGTGGGATTATTCCATTTTATAAATTCCATGTGGATATTCAAATCCTGCTGATCATAGAGCAGGGAACAGATAGAAGTTTTACCATCCCTGCCGGCTCTGCCGATTTCCTGGTAATAAGCTTCCAGACTTCCCGGTAGTTGGGCATGAATTACAAAGCGTATATTCTCTTTATCCACGCCCATTCCAAACGCATTCGTCGCCAGAACCAATTGATTTTTCCCATGAATAAAACGGTCCTGTATTTTTTTCCGTTGCCGGGATTCAAGCTCACCATGATAAATTAAATGCCTGATTTTTGCCTTATCAAATCGTTCGCTCATCTTCATCAGGTCTTTGATAAGGGAAAAATAGATGATTCCGTTGCCGGGCACCTGCTTTAAAGTATTTACAATTTGCTTAAATTTTTCATCTTCTCCCCAAACTTCATGAACTTCAAGATATAAATTTTTCCGCTCGATACCGGTATGAAAAACAACCGTTTGCTCTTCTTTAAGATTTAGTTGCATCAAAATATCTTTTTGTACATCCGGAGTAGCTGTTGCCGTCATGGCAATCGTCAAAGGATTATCAACCACTTTCCTGAATTCGCTTAACCGGCTATAATCAGGCCGGAAATCATGCCCCCATTGACTGATACAATGAGCTTCATCCACGGCAAACAAACTGATTTTTCTTTTCCGAATAATGTCGACAAAATCCGGTTTCCGAAATCTTTCCGGAGCAACATACAGTATTTTATATCCTCCTTCTTTTAAAACCCTATACCGTTGTTCCCGATCGGTTTTACTTAATGATGAATTGATAAAAGCGGCGTCAATGTCTTTGAGAACCAGTCCGTCAACCTGGTCCTTCATTAAAGCGATTAAAGGGGAAATTACAATTGTTAAATCCGGCAGAATGAGCGATGGTAGTTGATAAAGCAGAGATTTTCCGGAACCGGTTGGCATAATGGCAAGCACATTTTTACCGGCTAAAAGCAGTTCTATGATTTCCTGCTGCCTGAACCGAAATTGATCATAGCCGAAGTATTTTTTAAGAATTTGTTTTAAATCTGATTTTTCTTTCTCTTGAAAAAGTTTTTTAATTTCCGGTTTTTCCATAAGCATTTTTAATGTACATTATAAACGTAACATGGAGAATATACAATGAATTTTAATTTAAACGAACAGGAAAAAAAATACCTGCTAGAACTGGTCAGGAATACAGTATTAAAATTTTTGCAGAATCGGGAACCTGAAATTGAAGATTATTTTTCTGAAAACTTAAAAACTAAAACAGGCGTATTTGTGACGCTTCATATTTCAGGAGATCTGCGGGGTTGTATTGGTTATGTGGAAGGATACAAGCCATTACAGGACGCTGTTAAGGACCTTGCCGTATCAGCCGCTTTTAATGATCCCCGGTTTTCGCCGTTGTCGATGAATGAATTTAATAAAATTGATATTGAAATTTCCGTATTAACACCGTTAACCGAGGTAAAAGATATTTCTGAAATAGAAATCGGCCGCGACGGTCTGATGATAAAAAAACCTCCATATTCAGGACTGCTCCTGCCTCAGGTGGCGACTGAATACGGCTGGGATGTGGAGACTTTTTTAGAGCATACCTGCCAGAAAGCAGGTTTACCATCATCAGCCTGGAAGGATAAGGAGACGTTAATACAAAAATTTTCCGCGATTATTTTCAATGAAAATGAATTAGGCCTTTTATAAATAAACAGCAATTTGATTTTTTTCCAAATCTGGATTAGGTTTAATTATGCCTTCATCAGACGAAAGAGCAAAACAGGCTGGTCGTGTAACTTTAATCGGTCTTGTTTGGAATGTTTTCTTAACAGCAATAAAATTATGGATAGGTATTTGGGGAAACAGTACCGCTCTGATGGCCGATGCCGTACATTCGCTCTCTGATTTTGCAACGGATATAGCTGTTTTAGCCGGTCTGAAAATCGCTCAGAAACCCGTTGACGCCACTCATCATTATGGGCATGGCAAGTTTGAAACGTTATCTGCTATATTTATCAGCATCTCGTTGTTCACCGTGGGACTTGGCCTGCTGTGGACCGGATGCAAAACGATATATTTAATACTTCATGGCTATACTGTTTCCACGCCGGAAATCTGGACAATGGTTGCCGCTTTCATCTCTATCCTTGTTAAGGAAGGTCTTTACAACTATACAATCAAAGCCGGACGAAAATATGAAAGTCAGGCGTTAATAGCTAATGCCTGGCATCACCGTTCGGATGCATTGTCATCCATAGGCGTTTTTATAGGTATTTCCGGAGCAATTTTTCTGGGAAAAAACTGGATTGTTCTTGATCCGATCGCCGCTATTCTTGTAAGTTTTTTTATTTTAAAAGCCTCTTATTCAACTGCCAGAATATCGCTTAGTGAACTTACAGAAGCCTCGCTTACGCAGGAAGTTAATCAGATGATTTTAAATACTGTAAAAAGCGTTAAAGGCGTTTTTTACCCGCATAATTTAAAAACAAGGAAAATAGGCAATACCATAGCAATCGATCTTCATATTAAGGTAAAACCTTCATTATCAATTGTTGAAGCCCATGATATTGCTACGGAAACAGAAAATAAGTTAAAGGAGATATACGGGAAGCAGACTTTTATATCAATTCATGTTGAACCGCTTGGATCAAAAAAATAATCAAAAGGATCTAATACGGATTTTCGGGTTCAATCCGGCTTAAATTGGCAAATACAACCTGATTATTGCTATCCGGTAAGATATATCTACAGTCGCCATTAGAGTTACGGACTACCGATTCCCAGATTTTTTGCTTGTTTTCCACACCGGGGAAGCTCTCCCAGAAGATGTATCCAAAAACAGCAAACTTTCCATTTAAATAAAATGCAGGGATTCTGTAACCGGTTCTTAAAGATACATTTTTAATGGAAACCGGATGATACTTATATATTCTTAATCTTTGGACAAAAAGGCTGGCATAAACTTTATGATCGTATTCCAGATCATGCATGACCTGTTTTACGCCTCTTCCGAGAATTATATCATCAAACACCTCTGCCAGCTCTTCCTGCCGTATTTTAATCATTGTTCCATTCCTGAATCTCATAAACATGATGAATATCGTAATTTTCTTTAAATAATTTATGAGGAAAGGCACTTTTATGGCATACTTTTTAAAAACATAAACAGGCGTATACCTGTTTCGAAAATGTGGATAACTTGTGGAAAACATTAAAATCAATATTTGTCAATACTTTTTTTTCATGGTCTAATATAATTATAACATATGCTTAATATAGATTTATTGATATAACTCTATTATTATTAGTGGCTTACATTAATATTTGCCCTAAATTATACGATCTGTTTATATTTTTTCAGCACTTTGTCACCGATAGATGAGTGCAGTTAAAAATGTGGATAAGTTCACAATGTTTATGGTTAAATGTATGTTTTTAATAGTTTAATTGGAATATTTTATCATTCGAAATTGGTTAATAGTTTAAAAAAACAAGGGGAAATTATGTTGCAAAAAGGAAGCCAGGCTCCGTTATTTTCTTTGCCGGATCAAAATAATGAACTAATCAATCTGAAAAATTTCAGAGGTCGCTGGGTTATTTTATATTTTTATCCCAAAGATATGACGCCCGGATGTACAACCGAAGCGTGCAATTTTATGGAAATATTTCCAAAATTTGAAAATCTGAATGCTGTTGTTTTAGGCATCAGCAAGGATACGGTAGAAAAGCATAAGAAATTTGCGCAAAAATATGATTTAAAATTCCCTTTGCTAAGCGATCAAAAATCCGATGTTTGCGAAACTTTCGGTGTATGGCAGAAAAAAAGTTTATACGGCAGGGAATTTATGGGCATTGTCCGATCAACTTATCTCATTAATCCGGAAGGCATCATTGAAAAGGTGTATCCTAAAGTAAAGGTTAACACCCACCATCTGGAAATTTTAGCCGATTTGAACTCAATTAAAAACGATTTATAAAATTTAATTTAAATCATATGTAATAATTGCTCTCAATAAAAAATCACTTGTTTTGGGTTTTCGTTTCCATACCTTTTAAAAAAATTATCAATCAACATAATTTAATCCTTAAATTGCCATTAACTTAATATGGATCAAAATCTATTTAACTATACTAAAACCCGTATACCGGAAAGGTGGATTATTACAGCCGTGTCGCTGGCCGGCTTAAATGCGCTTTCCGCCCAGATTTTATTTTTACGGGAGTTTTTTATTCTTTTTAGAGGCAGTGAACTGGCCATCGGATTGATTTTAGCCTGTTGGTTGATATGGACAGCTGTCGGGAGTATAATCAGCGGCAAATATTTACAACAGAAAACTGATCCGATAAAAACATGGGGAATCATGTATGTTATGCAGATTATATGGCTCCCTGTTACATTATTAATCATTTCCGCCAATCAAATTTTGAGTAAAAGTTTACCGGGTGAATTATTAAGCCTGGAAAAAATGATCATATTTGTTGTTTTTGAAACAGCCATATTTTGTATAATTACGGGTTTTCTTTTCAGCGCCGGCAGTCATTTGTATGCTGTTGTAAACAATTCATCCAGCCCATCATCAAGTAATAAAATTTATTTATATGAAACACTTGGAGCGGGAATCGGTGGCATTTTTATCAGTGGATTGATTTTGTTTCATTTATCCTCTATGGTTATTGCCGTTATTCTTGTGATTACAAATTTGTTTTTTTTATCTTGTTTCTATAAACATTCTTATTATCCGAGTTATAAACGATCATTCATAATAATTTTCCTTTGCCTGTTAATAGTAACCTCAATTTCGCTGCCGCTTAAAAAGTACATAGTTACTAAGGCCTGGAAACCGATGACTATTGCGGCCCAGGCATCGAGTAAATTCGGCGAATGGACCGTGGTAAAGGTGGAAGACGAATATACGTTTTATCATAATGGCATTGCAGCGTTTGTATGGCCGGATAAAGCCTCGGCTGAGGAGAATGTTCATTATGCCTTGCTACAGCATCCATCGCCAGAGAAAATTTTGATGATTGGCGGCGGGCTTAACGGTGGATTATCAGAGGTGTTAAAACATCCTTCGGTTAAAACTATTTATTATGTGGAAGCGGATCCTGTTTCAATGGAACTGATTCAACATTTGAAACTTCCTTTAGTTAATGACGAACGGATCAAGTTTGTACATCAGGACGGCAGATATTTTCTTAAAAATTCTGCTGAAAAATACGACATAATTCTTTGTAATATGCCGGATCCCGACAATGCCCAGATTAACCGTTTTTTTACAGCCGAATTTTTCCGTCTGGCTAAAAATCATTTGAATAAAAATGGTCTGTTTTCGTTAAAATCCGAAGGCGCTGAAAATTTTATCAATCAGGATCATGCCCGATATCTTGCGAGTTTATACAGTACGCTTAAGGCAGAGTTTAATTTTATAGGTATACTTCCGGGTGAAATAATACATTTTTTCGCATCTTTGGATTCGGTTAATGCTTTTCCTGATGCTGATACTCTGGTTAATGAAATAAGGAAAAGACAGATTCAAACCGCTTATGTGAGAGAATACTATCTGCCGTTCCGTTTAATGCCGGACAGGACAAGTATGATCACTGAGATTTTTACCGGTATTGATTCTCCGGTTATCAATAAGGACCTTTATCCGAAAGCGTATTATTTAAACAATATATATTCCGGATCAAAGTTCTTGTCGCCTGTTTCATCGTTTATCCAAAACTGGTCGAAAAAAATGATTATTCATGCCT
The DNA here is from genome assembly GCA_003854985.1 of Calditrichota bacterium. Lineage (GTDB taxonomy): Bacteria > Calditrichota > Calditrichia > Calditrichales > Calditrichaceae > Zgenome-0002. The sequence continues at coordinate 5,108 of RQOG01000116.1, read as the reverse complement.
TAGCGATTTTGCTGATCGTTATTATAATTCTGTCATTTGTTGTTAAACCTGCGCATAAAGCCGCAGGCGCTCTCTCTGTATTTCTAATGGGCTTCTGTGTGATGGGATTTGAAGTGGCGTTATTGATTGCTTTTCAATCTTTATTTGGATATTTATATTTTGAGATTGCGCTGTTAACGGGAATTCTTATGCTGGGCATGGCAGCCGGAAATTATGCAGCCATAAAGTGCTTAGGCCGGAGTTCAATAGTCCTGATCAATTTATTCCTTTTATGCCTTTCCGGATTGCTGATCTTTTTTTATATCCTGATTCAATCTGATTTTATATTAGGTTGGATTGGTGAATATCAATCAGTGGGCGAGTTTTTATTCTTTTTGATTTCTTTCCTTTGCGGAAGTATCGGCGGTTTTATATTTCCGATGGCAACCAACATTTATTTTGGAGAAGAAAAAATTAAAAAAACCAATATCGGTATTTTATATTCAATCGATTTACTTGGAGCGCTCTTAGGCTCTTTATTACCAGCGGCGCTGCTTTTTCCTATGATTGGTATGGCCAATTTTATACTGTTTTTAGTGATATTAAATATCTCTGTAATCATAACTTTAGGAATGCGTGCCAAATTTAGTTAAATCTTACTTAATGTTCACCAAAGACAAAAGCCGTATACATGAAAAGATCGGAATCTTCATCCTGCCATGCATCTGCAGGCAGTCCTGCTTTTAAACAGGTATGCGCCAGAAAAGCCGCACGATCCCAGCCCTGTTCAACAGGAACCTGCGGTAAAAGCAGGCCGGAACGGCTATTATTCTGAATCAACAAACCATGCCTGCCGACTTCAATTTGATTGATATCCAGGACTTTTCTGAAGGGCGATAAGACCGAGATTTCATATTCAAGATGCTCTAATTCTTCTTCCTTAACCGGATTAAACCTTGGATCTTTCAATGCGGCGCTAACGGCCGCGTCGCAGATAGTTAATTTTAGCGGCTGGGTGGCAGCGGTATATCCAATGCAGCCACGCAATTGGCCGTTTATTTTTAAGGTGACAAAGGCGCCTCGGTCCTGTTCTAATTTGGCGGATTTTACCTGCCCGGGATCATATCGATCATTATTATTAACAGCCAGTTCCACCGATTGCCGGGCAATTTTTAATAATTCAGCCTGCTCCTCCTTAGTCAACGAAAAAGACTTTTGCTGATTATTTATGGATGTTTGAGCCGGTTTATAAATTGCAAAAGCGGCATAACCCACTACCCCCGATTTATCGCCCGCCGGCACATCACCGGAATTAGCATATTTAAGCAAATGCGTTTCAACGGCGCCCATATTCTCAGAAGCAATCATCGCGGTGACTATTGGCCCGCCCCCGCAGGCTTCCCATGTTCTGCCCGCTAAATTACGCGAGAGATTAAAATAATCCCACTCCTCAATAGCATTGGTTACTTTGTTGTCCTTAAGAACCGCTTCTTCATAGGGATGAAAATGGGAAAGGTCTGAGCTGGCGACAACCAGGGTTTTTGCATTGGCAATCAGGCTGATAAGCGTATAAGCCAGTTCCCGGCAAGTCTGATAATCCTGGCTGCCCATAACTAAGGGCACAAGTTTGAATTGGCTAAGAGCAACCTGCATAAAGGGCAGCTGAACTTCTAAGGCATGTTCAGCCCGGCCCTGCCAGTTGGCTTGGTGCCCTTCATTGGAAAATTTGCAAGCACGACATTTTTCCACCAATTGTTTACAGAATTCCTTATCCACCTCAATATTGCCTAAAGGAGTGCTATAGGCGTCGCCCTGATAAACCGAAACCCCGTTAAATCCTGTAGTGTGAGAAGGAGAAATTACTATAACACGTTCAAAGTCTTTATTAACGATTTGGGCATAAGCTTCAGCGGCTACGTGACCGGAATAAATATACCCGGCATGCGGAGCGATGATAGCCATAATCTGCCCGTCAATTTTTGGTTGTTTAACATTCTTTAAAAAACCATTAACCATGCTTTTTAATTCTTCCGCATCAGCCGGATAAAAAGCGCCGGCCACGCCGGCTTTACGGATTTGAATCTTGTCCTTGTCGTCGCCTGCGGAACAGCAGGTAACGGAGAATATTACACAAAGAATGATAATGTATTTCATGCTAAATCCTTTTATAGTGAATTTGATGATTAAATATAGCTATTTACGTTATAAATGGAAACAATTCATAAAAGTTATAGGTTTTCAAATGATTTTATGTACTTACCTTAAAACTGTAGAAAAACTGGCTTGAAAGAAAAATCAATCCTGATTTTAAATGGCAAGGTGATTCACTCATAACAAATATACTGTTTATACATCTATATGAGAGAGTGGATTAGTATTAAAAGTAAACAGATACTCCAATCCTCACATAATTAACGTTATATTTCCAGGTGTCAGTTTTATATTGATGATAAGACTCCCATCGTCCTTCACTAAGGCGATTATACTTAATATCATTTTTTTCCCATGATCTAAGCCCATGAACACGATATTCCGCATTCAGACTAATCATGGAATTTAATTTAAGCTCAATACCTGTAATTAAATTTAGTCCAGCTGAAACTTTAGAGGTGTATGTCAGATCATCATATCGCGGTTCATTATGATCAGTATTCTCTAAATACCCAAAACTATATTCAAACAAAGGCCCGATGCCATAGATAAATTTAATTTTTTCCGATAAATTTTTATGTAGTAAATAATCGATAAATAGGTAGATATTATGATTCCCATTCTTTTCTAAATATTCATTTTTATCATTTGGATCAGAGTTATTATCATATCTGATCCTTGCATCTGAATAGCTGCTGTTAAAATCTATTTGAATTCGTAAAGCTGTTTTAGTTGAAATATGTCTTTTATAAGCAGCTGAAATATCATTTAATAAAAAAAACTGTATACTGTTTTTTTTATAATCAACAGTATTGGAATCATTCTGACCAAATAGAAAAGAATAAAATGCTAGCATTAAAAATAATGGTATTTTAATATTCATGCGGTCTCCAATTGTAAAAATAGTTAATAACCCAAATCGGACCTTCTTTTAAGTTCAATTCTAAAAATGGAAAGATAAACCTATTCTTATTCCATCTATTTCATATTTCCAGCCGTCTAATTTGCTAAAATTATAATTGATTCTTTCACAAATATGAAAAACCTGTAATCTATATTCGGCATTCAGGCTAAAAAAAGAATAAACCGGAACATCAATTCCTGTTACTAAGCATATCCCCGCAGACCAATTTGTAAAATATCTTTCACTAATTTTATTATACATATCTTTATTTTTTCCATGGAAATATTCATGTTTAAATAACGGCCCTATACCATATAGAAATAAAAAATTATTCGAATACTTGTGTTGAATCAAATAATCAAGGAAAAAGCTGTAATTTTGATAGTTACTAAAATTTGTGGTCTCTCTGATACTGCTATTGGGAACAGATAAATATTCTGAATACCTTTTTTCTTCGGCAGCTCTGCTATTAAAATCAACTTGCAATCTTATAGCAGACCGATCGCTAATACTTCTTTTATAAGCAATAGATATTTCATTTACTAAAAACAGTTGAAAACAATTTTTTGCAGAATTTTTAGCTTCATATAAGTCTTCCTGGCAGAATATAAAAGATGAGGGAATAAGTATTAACAGCATTGCTATACCAATTTTCACAATATTTCCTCTATTCTATTATTCATAAAACTTTTGGTCGATATAATTGCTTTAATTGGAAATGACAAAGTTTCATTTGCGAAAGAAGTTAATTATTGCAATAATGTAAAACAAAAGATATTTATTTTTTAACTATTCTCTCATTTTTTCCGGCAGATGTAATGTATCCGGTCGGATTTATCATGGCCTTTGCGGAAGGAAAAATCACCAAAAAGATTAATTAATTCAAACGGGCTTTCGTCTATTAATCTCTGCCATTCGTTCAAACTGCGAATATGTTGTTCATGCAGTTCAACCTGTTTTTTGTCGCCATCCCAGATAATAAATTCGTTAAACTGTTTATTGCCATTGCTGATAAACCAGCTTCGCCGTTCATAACCTTTATCGTTTTCAAAATCACTTTCATGATAATCATGAAAATCCTTCTCGCATATATATGGCGTAACAATATCAAAAATAAACCAGCCCTGCGGTTTAAGCGTATAGCTTATTTCGGAAAAAACGCGAGCCGTATCCTCATCGCTTAACATGTAGTTCATTGAATCGTAGAGCACAAAAACGACATCAAACGACTCCTTTTTAAAACAGGATGCCTTTAAATCTGCGCAAACCAGTGGAATCCCCGGCTTTATTCTTGCCGATTTCAGCATATTAATTGAGAGATCACCGCCGACAAGCTTGGACTTTCTGATTTTTAAGTTATCCAGTAAACTACCCGTACCGCAGGATAAATCAGCTATCCGCCTTCCTTTGATGCCAAAGTATTTTAAAATGGATTTCAGATAATTGGCCCACATAACATAATCAACATGGTCCATCATTTTATCGTAGTATGACGATATAACGGAATAAGGCTTATTTGTTTTCAGCATACATGTCCTGTTCACGGAATAAAAATCAATCTAAATAAATTTTAGAAAACATGTCAAAACTAATACAATCCGGAGAAACTAAAAGAGGTTTAATTTCGTAAGGTCATGCGGGTTCAATTTAAATGCTCTGTTTTTACAAACAATAAATATAAGCGGGGTTTTAATGTATAATTAAATATTGTATTTTACGGCCTTATTAAAAATAAACAGGGTAAACAAAATCAGGGAGATCATTTATGCGGTTTAATCATTTAAATAAGCTCTGGATGCTATTCATACTGTTTTTCCTTATCGGGGCAAATGCCCAGCCTAAATTTGAGGTTAGTTATGAAAAATACGAACTGGATAACGGGCTTGATGTCATTTTACACAGTGATAAATCCGACCCGATTGTTTCCGTGGCGATTGTGTATCACGTCGGTTCGGCCAGGGAACAAAAAGGCAAAACCGGTTTTGCCCACCTGTTTGAGCACATGATGTTCCAGGAATCCCAGCATGTACCACAGGATCAGTTTTTTAAAATTATTCAAAACGCCGGGGGCACT
>RQOG01000115.1 GCA_003854985.1 Calditrichota bacterium | reverse complement strand
CTTTTCAATGACCGGCTTAATTGCGAAAATTAAATGTAGTATGAGGAGTTTACTGCTGTCCGCCGGACGGCGGGCTTAGTTCAACAAATCGCTTAAGCCGAACCGAACACACGTCCGGGTCTCCGAAAAGTGCATTGCCAGAGGAGGGCCATCGGCGGTCGGCTTAGCTCAGCCGTTAGATGCCCCCGGAACGGCGGGGTTTTTGGGGTAATCGAGTTCATAGAATCTCCTAAAATTTAAAAAATACATTTATATTTTCATCGAATATTATTGAAAAAGCATATAACCAATGAGCTGGAATATTACAGTTTCCATTTTCTATATTTTTCAATTCTTCAAGCGATATTCCTGTTAAACTACAAAATTCGTTTGCAGTGTATTTATTTTTTATTCTATGTTTTTTTATATTATATCCAATAATTTCTTTTATTGTCTTTTTATGTTTTTCCAAACATTTTGGGAGAGGTAATCCAATGGTTAAAAAATCTTTCATAATTAAACCTCCTGTAAGTCAAAAACTTTTTAGAGACACTATTTCAGGATTCAAAGAATATATTTTTAATTTAAATCTCGATGCAGAATTAAAATCATCATATTTAAATCTCTTAAAATCTGCAGATTTAATAAAAATAAATAAACCAGAACATGAAGATGTTGAAGTTCTTATGAAAATCCTATTGTTATCGACAAAAACGAAGTTTGAAAAAGACATGAAAAGAATTTTTAAACATACAAGGGAAATTATACTTAAAAATAAAAAATAAAGATCACCCCAAAAAACCCCGCCGCCCTTTGGGCTTCTCTCGCTGCGCTCGTTCGTCCCGGGGGCATATAACGACGCGGGATTTTTTGGGTATCCGCCTGGTTTATGTTTATTCAACGGTTTATCCTTTTTTATGGCCGGCATCTAACCAGGATTAGAACCAGTTCCAGATAGATTTTTGTTATTTTGTTTAGTACATTATCTCACAAAAAGTAGGGCGGGCGGCTCAATCCCGCGCCGTTATGACGCTTAATACACTTTAATGATTAGTATTTGGATTCTATAATTATTTGACAATTAGACAAGTATTATATATAATACCACCATGAGGAAGAAAAAATATAAAATTGTAATCGATACAAATGTTTTTATATCAGCGCTTAAATCAAGAAAAGGAGCATCGTTTAAATTATTGTTTGATGTACCAAGAAGAAAATATGAACAAAATATATCTTCAACACTAATTTTCGAATATGAAAGTGTTGCAAAAAGAGAATCGGGTAATATATCTATGTCTGATTCTCAGATAGATGCAATTTTGGATATGATATGTAAAATTTCAACAAAATGTGAAATATTTTTTCTATGGAGACCATATTTGAAAGATCCAAAAGATGATTTTATTCTTGAATTAGCAATCGAATCTCATAGTGAAATTATTGTAACATATAACAAGGATGATTTTATTGGAGTTGATAAGTTTGGTATAAAAGTACTAACCCCAAAAGAATTTTTAAAAAAGATTGGAGAAATATAAATTATGAGTATTTTAAGTTTACGTTTGCCAGAATCTATACATAAACAAGTCAAGGAAATATCCAGGAAAGAAGGTATCTCTATAAATCAATTTATTGCAAATGCCGTCGCCGAGAAGATGTCAGCTTTTTTGACTCGTGATTACTTGGAAATGCGTTCTAAGAGAGCGAATAAAAGTGATTTTAAAAAAGCATTGTCTCAGATACCTGATATTGAACCGGAAGAATTTGATCGACTTTAAGTTTCATTTATGATTTAAGAAAGATTAGTTTGAAATAGGATAAACGCGTTAAAACAAAATAAGGTATTAAATACTGCGCGGGCGCCAAAATTCACCTAGTGGCCATTTTACAATCCGGTATTTATTACACGGCTGGCGTCTGACAGGCGGGGCTAAGCCATCCGTCGGTTGCTGGAAAGACGTAATTCAATTACAAAGAATGTGCTGGCCAGGGATGGCCGCCGCCCTTTGGGCTGCGCTCGCTTTGCTCGTTTGTCCAGGGGGCATCTAACAGCGCGGGATTTTTTGGGTATCCTCTTTGTTTACGTTTATTTATCGGTTTATCCTTTTTTGTGGCCGGCATCTAACCAGGATTAGAGCCAGTCCCGGATAGATTTTTGCTATTTTGTTTAGTACATTATCTAAAAAAAAGTAGGGCGGGCGGCTCAATCCCGCGCCGTTATACGTTGTATTGGATCAAAGAAATTTGATAATACCTATCTTTAAATAAGGGGAATCGAAATGAAAGCATTGGTATCTTATACCTTGTTTTTATTATTAATTACTGGCTGCCAGAAAGAAGCTACCGATATAAGCGCTTCAATAGACCAAATTGATTTTTCTACTGACAAGCAATCATATACTCTACTTGATAGTATCAAGTTAAATCTAACGAATAATACCGATGATGATATAATAATAGAGCTAAGATGTGGTTTCTACTTGGAAATGTTCTATCAGAAAAAAGAGAATAGCAATTGGTCGGACGATTTGTGGTTTGGATATATGTCTTTGCGTTGTCCAACCGAATTGGATACCATACCGGCAAGTAGTACCTATACTCATTCACTGCACGCTAACATATTTAACTCAACTGGTACTTTTCGTCTCCTGGTCGAAGTCCATAAACCTACAATGAATAATAGTGAAACAATAATTTCCAATTCTTTTAAGATCGAATAGAAATATGACGGTGTAAGGTAACTCCGAAAATAATTCCTAATTTGCGTATAACCATCAAAATGCACTTGACCGCGGGAAGCCGGCTAGTCCTGGACAGTTCAATTTGCTTCAGGCAGTATTGCAATCCCTAACGTTTGACAAGGCGGCAAGTGATTTTGGTCGTTAGATGCCCCCAAAACGGCGGGATTTTTTGGGTATCCGCTTTGTTTACGTTTATTTATCGGTTTATCCTTTTTTGTGGCTGGCATCTAACCAGGATTAGAGCCGGTCCCGGATAGATTTTTGCTATTTTGTTTAGTACATTATCTAAAAAAAAGTAGGGCGGGCGGCTCAATCCCGCGCCGTTAGGCCGCCCTACAGCAAAGCATGATGCTGCTATGTAGGACTGAATTTGAAGACAAGAGGTACTATGATGCGATTTACCAAACAGTGGGAGACTACCTGGAAAGGGCACCAAATTACGGTTCGGAATTGGTGGGATATCCTGTTGCGTACTGGGGAAGAACTCCTGATCGACGGGGTACCTATGCAACAAGAAGACACATGGGCTAAACTCTCTCGTGACCTTCACGGCCAAATCGTCGTTGATGGTAAAGTTCATGAAGTGCGGGTGCATGTGGGCAGTGTTGATTGGGGGCTCAAGACGGGGTGTCACATTTTCGTAGATGAGGAACTCATTGGTGGAGATGTTGACAAGAAGTTTGTCGCCTGACCACTGAGCGCAGAACAAAGCAGATACTGAATTGGAGAAGGCGGCGGGGAAATTGAGGCGGGTGCGAGCCTAACAAGCGCGTGCAGTCCGACGCCGCTGTCGCGGCCGGTAGCTGCGCGATTTTAGTTATGTAACGCGGCTCAACTTGGGGCCGATCTCGGTCAACTCGCGGCGCGGCTGACGCGCAGTGCGTTATACGGCGTTCATATAGGAGGTTTTATATGAAAAAATATTATTTCCTATTTAATATTATAGTTGTTTTTCTTTTCTTTATTAGATGTGATTTTAATAAAAATCCAATATCCAGTTATTCAGACAAATACGAGGGCAAATGGCGCTGGGTAAAAACAGTTGGCGGTCTCTGCCCAAGCGTAATCATTCCAGAAGAAGGTTTAATTCTTATAATTCAATATGACAAAGAAAATAAATTCAGAATATTCAAGAATGATACTATGAAAGTTATTGCCGATTATACATATGAAAAAGCAGATTCTTATCGAGATAAAATTTCGTATAAAAATATTGTTACATATGATTTCAACTTCAATCGAAACTATGAATATGCCTCTCTTCATGGAGATACGTTAGAAATATGGGACGGGATTTTTGATGGATATTTTAGTTGGTATATCAAAGAATAAATATATTGCCGTATAACAATGCATATCAAGCCGACGGGATCACGCTCCCGATTCTCCGAAAAGTGCATGGGTTTGGGTAGGCCATCAGCCAGCGGGTTATATCCCCCGTTAGCAGATGAAAACATTAAAAAATTTTAATACTTGAGAGAAGATATGTATTCAGATAAAAAAAAGAGTATTACCCGAAGAAAGTTTGTTAAAGAGGCAGCCGGCGCTTGTTTTGTCTGTCTTTCATTGGATTTTCTGGCAGCCTCAGAAGATAAAGAAAAAGATAAAAACAAAGACAGCAAAGGCAAAGAACATCTGGCAGCCGCCTGCGGAACCTATTGCGGAGCCTGCCCGGCTTACATCGCTAAACACGGTAAAAAAGAACAAATAAAATTGAGACTACAAAAGAGATTTTCATCCGAACCGAAGAAGCCACAAAAAGGGATTCCGCCTTCGAATTGGATGGATGGCCTTCTTTGCGACGGCTGTCTCAGCGGCGGAAAGCTTGCTGCCCATTGTCAGAACTGCGCGATAAGGAAATGTGCAGCAAACAAACAGAAAGATTCCCGTTGCACTGACTGTGAAGAGTTACCGTGCTATCGTATTACAAATTTAATTAATATGGGCCATTATCTGCACCGCCAGGAATATCTGCCAAACCTTAAAAAAATTCGTGAGATGGGTGTTCAAAAATGGATTAAATACGAAGAGGAGCGCTGGCGCTGTCCCCAGTGCGGCATGCCTATGAGCTGGTATGACGCCGAATGCGTCAGATGTGGCGCACCAAGATCCAAGCGTTTGTTTCCGTTACCTGAAAAATAAAATTCACTAACTGTTTCGTCAAAGCTTAGCGCATGTGAATCCGAAAATAGAGGAATACGAAATAATGCAGGAAAAGAACAGGGAAGCCGCTAAACAAAAATTCAGTATAGAATTAAAACTTTGATGATTTGGGTATAAAAATGCTGCTGACAAAAGCTGCCGCTGACCGCAACCGGCGGTATTTTTGATTTTGCTGAAGGCTCGTTTTACAGCAGGTTAGTATCATTGCCGGAAGTGATTAATTGTCGTTGCCTATGCTGAGATAGTTGTTAGCGAGGTACAGTAAATTAAAAAAGGTGAATCAAGGATTACAATGAAGAATATTCCATCATTTAGAATCATATTAGTTTGCACATTTTTGTTAAACTGTAATCTCTCGGCAATAGCCCAAGATTCCGTTAGTACACAGCAGAAAAAACCATTTGAAAGATATGGTTCTGGAAACTATAACTATGAAGTCATTATTCTAGTTGCATTGGATTCATATGCAAAAACACGAATTGAAAAATCAGAATCTGTACCATCTATTGGATTTGCCATACAGCCTGATTGTACTTTATTAATTTTATCACCTGATATCGCAGATGAGAGTATTCGTTTACGTTCAATTCAGGAGAATATATCTGATGGATTGAAATCAAACAAGTACCTCGCAACAGGTTTATGCATCGTTGGCTTTGATAAACCATCAGAAAATGATGATCGGAAAGAAAGGATTATAGTATTTTTAAATGATACAACTGGAAATCAAAGATTCTATATCGTTCCATTCTATAAAGAAAATGGATCTATACGATATGATGATGGTTATTTCTCAAAAACAGTTTGGAATTATAAAATTGATAAATAATCTGTGTAGCCTGACAAAGTAAGGTATTAAATACTGCGCGGGTGCCAAAATTCAACATTTTCCGTAAAACAAGCCTGTATTTAATACCTGGAGTACCTGTCCGGTGGCCAGACGGTGATTTCAGAGGGTATTCAGGCGGTTTAGCCCGCGCAAACTGCGTAGCGGTTTGACAGGAAACTACCAAGTAATCTGCCACTACTCATACAATTTAATGTTGTAGAAAGACAGAAACGACAGTAAAGAAAACCTGACAAATCAGGAAAGAACAGAGATATGGTGAAAATTGAAAAAATTATCGAAAATAAGAAACAGTTCCTTGACCTATTGTTG
>RQOG01000114.1 GCA_003854985.1 Calditrichota bacterium | reverse complement strand
CCTATGTTGAAAACTGGCACTGGGGAAATGAAAACATAAATAAGGGAAGCTTTCATCCTCGTCAGCTTCCCCATCATATACAGTTATGCCAGATAAAGCTACTAGCCTAGCTTTAACCAGTAATTTTAATTCACTTAAAGTCATAAGTCTAAACTCATATTCCTTCCTGCAATCATTTCTATTTCTGCTAAATGTCCATAAACGGCTGGTCTCATAAATGGTTGAGCATTCATTTTATATGTTCCAAACTCTTGATAACCTGCATAATGACAGTTATTTATTAATTGTAAATTTTTATCCATTGTTATTCTGTAATCATTTCTGCTTTTCATAAATCCAGTATCTACAGCAGCATAATAATTCATTTTACCAGTGCAGAATTTTCCTATTTCTGTAAGTGTTTTTATTTTATTTCTTCTGAAAATATCAAAAAAACTAGGAATATTATTTGTAACCTGCATTCTTATTCCACTATTATTCATTCTTTGAATATTCATATAACCACATCCTTAATAGTATTTATTATTATCCAAAAATACTCTTTCAAAAAATACTTTTTTCCATGTATTGAAACTTTCCATCAATTCAGTAGGAAAACCATTTATTATTTTTGAATCTTTGTAAGTTACTGAATAATCATCTATTTTTTCACTTTTTACATTTGGATTTTCTTTATCAATAAGGTATTTAAATAGTTTGCTTGCAGGTAATTTTATTGACCTCGGATAATCAGCACGAAATATTACTATACTATTATCAATATCGCTGTCAACCGTTTCATCTATAATATCAATCTCAGATACTATTAATTTAGTTGAATTAATAGAATTAATTTTGCAATGTCCATTATTCCTTTTGGTTCCGTAAATCCTTAAATAATCTCCAGCAATAAACTCATTATCAAAATCACTTATTGTTATAGAACTGTCTGAATTAGCAAAAACAACATCATTAGAGCGAATATATGTATCATTGTCAATATAATCAATATCTATAAAATGATTTTTGCAGTATTCACAAATAGATTCAATGATATAAGGAATATTAAAAGTAATAAATGTATCATAAGTTGTATCTGAAATTTGTAATAAAGTTTTTACATCTGTAAGAGTAATCATTTGTTAGCCCTCTCATACTCTTTTATTTTTGCCTTACATTTCTGTTTTTCTTCATCCGTTAATGCTACCAATAATCTTCTTTGCCATTTTCGTAGTAATGTTTCTGTTTCCACAATAGGCATAACTAATTTATTTAATTCTTGTTGTTGCCTTTCATAGCTTAAATTTGATATTTTTTCTAAATTCAAAATTTAATCCTTTCCACAACAAATAAAATTATATGCAAACAATTTGGATGAAATAACCCCGCACTTTTAGCAGTTTCAAGCTCTTCAAAAGTTAAAATTTTTCCTTCCCATGGTTTACACAAATCGCATTTAGTGCCATGTGTAGATATTTTAACCTTTTCTTTTCCTTGCTTTTTTGATTGTTCCAAAACAGAATTTCTCACACATTCATTATTTACATGCCTTGTATACATGTTTGAATATGTTTCTATGTTCCACCTTGCTCCGTTTTTTGCTTTAAATCCTATAATCCCATTATCAGCATAATCATTTAATATTTTTTGTTTTAAAACTTCATCATCTGTAGCATTAAGCTTATTAAATACTTTATTGTATTCAATATTTGCAGTATTAAACATTTTACGCATATCTTTTTTATATTTATCAATCAATTCTTTTGAAGCTGTAGAATCATCAATTTTCATAAAATTAGATATATTATTCTGTAATAATTTTTCATTTACAGCGAATTTATATTTTTGATTTGATGTTAAACTGCTTAATGCTTCATCAGATATTTTTTTGTAATAATTAATATTATTTTCAATCAATTAGGTACTCCACTAAACATTTCTAAATATTTCCATTGCATAATTTGCCCAGATTCTATAGCCAGCAGCAGACGGATGGACATTATCTTCGCTTGTTATGTCTAAAATTGCATAATTCAAACATTCTGTGAAAAAATCTATTAATACACAATTTGCAACACCTGCATATTTTGAAACTTGCGAATTTCTTATGCCATGCTGCAGAAAATAAGTTTGTGTAGTGTTTTGCTGATTTTGAGTGCAGCACACAATTCCCATCCGTGGATAAGCTGCTCTTAAGGCGTCTAGTAAATCCTTATAATCTGTGTAATCTGTTTCAGATCCTTCATTATGAGCATAGTTTATAAAATTCAAGTCTGGTTCAGTTGGAATCATATCTGCAATTCTAGCAGTTGCATAGCTTGCAATTTGTCCACTTACAGAGCCGTTTAAACCCTGCAATGATAACCCACCAGCCATCGTGATACTGCCAACAATAGTATAAGTTAATCCAAGTAAATCTGTTAATGTTGTTCCTATATAATGCATTGCAGCATCGAACATTAAAACTGTTGTGCCATCTATACCGTCTTTTACAGTGACTGTATATAGCTTACCGTTTAAATGCCAGTTAGTTCCTCCTGAATAGCTTCCTAGCCTAATTGCAGTTGTTCCTGCAAATATACTTGTTGTACCTGCTTGTATAACATCTGCTCCAATTTGTGTCCAAGTCTCTCCATTTGTGCTTTGATAGAATTTTGCAGTTTTACCACCTGCTCCATTATCGACATCAAAAGTAACTTTTAAATATAAATCCTGCCAATTTGTTACTGTTGGTGCTGTTGTAGAATCAATATTGTTAATAGTTGTGCCATCATTAGACCAGTATAAACTTAATGTTCCTGATGTAGCATTTATAAGGAACATATAACTCCTTTGTCCAGCTACAGTCCATTTTTCCAGTATACAAGTTGTTGCAGCAGGTTTCCATGTATCTAATGCTATTTTACAAGAAATTTCTATATCTCCGACAATATCTAAACTTGCAGAGTCAGGAGTACTTATTACTTGATTTCCTCCAGTACTTGTTATGGCTGCATATTTATAACCATTACTGCCTTCAACTTGATTGACAGCTTCACCATAACTTTGTGTCGTATCATTCCATTTTCTTCTGTAGTAATTCCATTCAGGATATTTAGCAATAAAATCTTTCAAAAATAAATTCCACCAATCACTGTCACCATCGGAAGTGCTATCACCTTGCATAGTAAACACTAGATTTTTTCTATTGAATTTCAAAATTGACTCAACCGCTGACAAATTAGGATGTAGATATTCCACTTCGACACTTCCTTCATTATTATTTAACCCAATTCCTAACATTATGCTGTGCTCCTTTGATAAGTTGTGATAAGCTTAATATTAACTATATTTTTTAACAATTAAGCCGCTCCACCATCATTAATAGTCCATGAATGATTATTAATAAAATCTACTCTAGCGGCTGCGGCTCTTGCTTCGTATTTAGCCGATGCTGCTAATGTAACACTATTTTTGTGACTTTTTGAATTCCACGCTATTAAAGCATCAGAATAATTGCTATTGCTTATTCCAGAGCTTGTTAACATTAGATTCATGTTAGCTACATTAGCAATGTCAAAGTGTGAAATTGATTGATTTAGTAATGTTGCCTGATACATCATTGTATACATATTAGTGCAGCTTGATGTATTGATATCTAAATAACAATTTAATTTTGAACAAGCTCTAAAAAATGAAGTCATATTAATAACCCCAACAGTGTTAAGATTATTAAAATAAAGAAAATTAGCACACCCATAAAAATTTCCGCCAGCTGATTCACCAACATAAAAATCTTTCCCACCATTTTCTATACTTATCAACTTTAGCCTGTCACCTGCATTATTAAATTGAAAACCGGAAAACTGCCCTATTATGCTTATATTATAAATACCTGTACTTGTATATGTATGTGTTAAATTTGCATCATTCCAAGTAGTTATATTATTGCTGTTTCCATCACCCCAGTATACAGTGCAATTGTAAGAGCCTCCATTAATGCTGGGTAATTTAATTTGGTCTGAGTTACTACTTCCTGTACTTGTTTTTGTAGTATCCCATATTGACATATGATAATTTACTTTTGTATTTGATTTATCAAGCCCAAGTCCTAAGCCAAGCATTACGCTGTACTCCTTTGGTATGCAGTAATAAGACCGGATGATATCTGTATGCTTGTACAATTAGTCAAAATATATGAATTTGCTGGCATTGTTACACCTGTATAATCAGCCCATCCGCCCACAACTGTCATAGCTGTTATTACTGTGCTGTTGTGAAAATCTATTCTATAAAATGTTGTATTCGTAACAGGTGTTATAGTGCCAGCACCATTTTGCTTCTGTGATTTCGCACTAGCAAAAGAATAAGCTAACATATCTGAATCAGATGTATTAACTATATTATTTGTAGCAATATTTTGAAGAGCATCTAAAATATCATTAAGTAACCCCTTGTTTGTTCTATCTCCGTCAGCCATTTAAGCTAACACCTCCTTATACACTTCATTCATTCGTGTATAATAGTTTTTCATGTTAAATACTTTTGAACGTTCAATAATCTTTTGTTTATCAAATTCTTTATTATCAAATTTATTTTTAAAAATAGTTATAGCCTCAACAAAATCATTAACATCACTAAACTCACATGTAATATCAGAAATTTTACATGGCTGTTGAGCTATTACAGGAGTACCACAACAAAGGCTTTCAGCTATTGTTCTTGTAATAATTTTGTTCGGGCTAATTAAACAATCACAAGTTTTATAAATAGATTCCATTCCATTTACTCTTGCTTTTAAATCTCCTAATGCTCCAAGACTTTTTAATTTATCAAAAACTATACTCCAACAATTTGGTATAGGATGGTCAAAACCGTAAAAATGGAATTTAAATTGATTTGGGAATTTTTTTGCAGACTCTATGCAACCTACAACAGTTTCATACAAGTCAACATCTTCCCTTGCACTATCACAAATCAAAAAATTATATTTCCCTGGATTTTCTAAAGTATGTACATTGCCAATATTGTTAAACCTGTTTTCATCAACTACAGGATAATCAAAAATAAGATGTTTCGATTCATCAATACAGACATTCCAGTGTTCCTTAAATTCTGGCCAAAAATAAATCATTTTTTTTGCCCTCGGCCATTTCGATAAATCTGAATATAGACTATAACTATTTGCTTTTCCTGTTGTTTCTGGACGAAAACAAGCCAAAGGTCGACCATGTATAACCCAAAATATCGGAGCTTGTGTTTTTACTGTCCAGATATCATTACACCCTGTATGCTGTATTATTACATCAGCCTGCATGATCATGTCAGGGTGTGCAGTTTCCAATTTAAATCCTGCCCTATCATCTACTGCATTTATTTTTCCTTCTTGTCTAACTCCATTAATACTAACTCCTGCATCTATAAATATAACTTGATTACCACCTTCTATATCTGCCCTCGCCATGTCTCTTGCATGTTCATAAAGCCCACACAATGTTGGTGCAAATGGAGCTATATGTACTAT
>RQOG01000113.1 GCA_003854985.1 Calditrichota bacterium | reverse complement strand
TTTTCTCAGAACAGTGCGCCGGTAGTGGATAATGTAACTTTTAGCCAGCGAACCGACAGCAGTTTTATAGTAGATGTTTATTATGATTTGAATGACCTGGACGGCGATACCATGTCGGTGATTATGCTGGTTTCCTCTGACTCCGGAGCAACCTGGAATTTCAGCTGCGACAGTATAAGCGGCGCTATTGGCTGCGATATTTTAAGTGGAAGCGGAAAACATATCGAATGGGATTTTGGCGCGGAGCACCCGGGGACCAATGGCGACCGGTTTCGGGTAAAAATATATGTGGATGACAGAAATAATGAAAAAGGGAAAGTGACCGATATAGATGGTAATATCTACATAGTCACAAAAATAGGCGATCAATGGTGGATGGCGGAAAATCTTAAGGTAACCCATTATTCAAATGGCGATTCAATACCTAATGTAACGGATAACTCAGAATGGGGAGGCTTAACGACCGGCGCGTACTGTAACTACAATAATGATTCAACTAATGTGCCCACATACGGCAGGTTATACAACTGGTATGCCGTGGATGACAGCCGCAATATAGCTCCTGCCGGCTGGCATGTTCCTACGGATTCAGAATGGCAAATCATGGTAGAATATCTTGGCGGTAGTACGGTTGCAGGCGGTAAATTGAAAGAATCAGGGACAACGCATTGGTTCAGCCCCAATACAGGCGCTACCAACGAAAGCGGTTTTTCGGCTCTTCCGGGCGGTTACCTTAACAGCGATGATACATTTTTAGATATGGGTTACTACGGCCACTGGTGGTCTTCTGATGATTACAGTTCGTCAGGCGCCTGGAAACGCCTGCTAAATTACATTGGTTCAGACTTAGGCCGCTACAAGGACGATAAGCGACACGGTTTTTCAGTTCTTTGTGTAAGGGATTAGGCTCTTCCGGTTGGCAGATGTTTTATCCATAGATAAAACAATAAACATATAAAAAATAAAACATAAATGGTTAAACATGAAATGGCAGCAAATTTTGGTGTTTATGATAAGTGGATTATTATGTCTGATAGTTATTGTATCATGCAGTGACAGCC
>RQOG01000112.1 GCA_003854985.1 Calditrichota bacterium | reverse complement strand
GTTACATAGAGAAAATCCGGTCCCGGCGCTATTATTATAACCAGTGATGAGATAAAAAACAGCGGTAAATTGATTAGTCCTTCCATAGAGTCCCCTATAAATTTTAGTATTAGTGATTTTCCGGTTATTGTTACGTATAATTTTCAGCAATTTTATATCCTGCTGTTACTGAAAAACTACAAATATGTTTCAAAAAAAAACTTATTTCTGAAAATTGGCTGGCGTTGTTAAAAAACAATAAAGCGTCGAAAAAAAATTACTTTTAAACATTATTATTTATGTTTTGTGATTCCCAGTTTTTTCATCTTTCTGAACAAATTGGTACGGTCAATATGTAAAAGTTCGGCTGCTTCGCTGATTTTCCAGTTAACCAGGTTTAAAATTTGTAAAATATATTTTTTTTCAAACTCAATATTTGCTGTTTTCAGAGATGGCATCTCATTTTCCGACAAATCCGAATTAAAACGGTTTGAAAAATTCTCAATATTTAACGCTTTCTGTACATCGTTAATCTTGATTTCATTAGTCTCGCTGAAAATAACAGTCTTCTCAATTGTATTCCTCAATTCTCGGACATTACCGGGCCAGGTGTGATTGATCAGAAGCGCTTCGGCTTGTCTGCTGATATTGAGAATCTGTTTATTATAGGAATTATTGAACTTTGTTAAAAAATGATAAGCCAGTGGCAGAATATCCTCAATCCTTTCCCGCAGAGGAGGGATTTGGATAACAACAACATTTAACCGGTGATAGAGATCTGCCCGGAATTTTCCTTCCTTTACCAGCTGTTCCAGATTTTTATTACTAGCCGCAACAATGCGCACATCCACTTTCCTCGGTTCCGTATCGCCAATCACCTCAACTTCATTTTCCTCAATCGCTCTAAGCAGTTTGGACTGAAGCTGGATATCCATATCGCCTATTTCATCTAAAAATAGCGTGCCCCCGTCAGCCGCAACAAATTTTCCTATCCGATCAGAGACCGCTCCGGTGAAGGATCCCTTGCGGTGGCCGAATAATTCACTTTCCAGTAATTCGGACGGAACGGCCGCACAATTAAGACGAATATATTTACCGCCGGTTCTGGCGCTGTTATGATGAATAGCCCAGGCGACCAAT
>RQOG01000111.1 GCA_003854985.1 Calditrichota bacterium | reverse complement strand
TTTTCTCATGGTTAATAATTTTTCAGTTTATCTTATTTGTACCTTCTTTTAATTGCCTTTGAATCCCATTCCAGATGAATACCCCGTTTAAACCACCAGGCAAGATAATTTCACCATTTACCTGATTTCCATTTTCTTTTTCGAGTCTGACACGAATAGTTCCAAGCTTATGCGGCATGGCTGCATCAATATTATTCAAATTTCCAAGATTAGGTTCTATCTTTACAGTTTTAAAGCCTGGTGAAGCAGGTTTAATGCCGCTTACCAATGATAAAAAGTAATAAACCGGTGAAGCGCTCCATGCATGACAATCGGAGCGTGCAGGGTCGGGAGTTTCAGCAAAAGTGGTCAACCCGTTATCCAGCATTTCTTTCCAGGAAGTTAAAGCTGCTGTAAATTGATCAGCCTGCCCGGTTTTTTCAAGCGCTTCAAACAAATAAAACTTGAAATACAACGTGCATTGTGCCAAATCTTTGTCGCGGAGCAGAGCATTAATTATTTTAGCTTTATCATATTTTTGTGGGAAGGTCCCGGTTAAAACGGCCAAGATGTTTGCATGTTGGCTAAAAGTTTTCTTTTCAGGAGAATCGGCAATCAATCCTTTATTCGAATCGAAACATTTTTCAAAAACGGCATTTTTAATTTTACCGGCCAAA
The DNA here is from genome assembly GCA_003854985.1 of Calditrichota bacterium. GTDB lineage: Bacteria > Calditrichota > Calditrichia > Calditrichales > Calditrichaceae > Zgenome-0002. The sequence continues at coordinate 600 of RQOG01000111.1, read as the reverse complement.
TTTTTATAATCAACAGTTACGTCGTTCATTTTGTAAACTTCGAATATCTCTGCTGCTCTTTCCAGGGTATAAACATATTGCAAACTTAAAATGGACGAATTGCCGGCATGAGCGGCAGGCGGATTACCATTGTCCCATCCTTCTGAATAAACCCAGTCTACAAAATCCCACCATTCAACGGGGCCTAACATTCCACAGGAGCTTATCCGGTTTCTAAACCAATTGACTGTTTCCTGCATTCCAGGAATCATGGATTGGATAAAAACCGAATCGTCATTTAGCATCCAATAATCATAAACCATTGTTACCCAAACCAATGAAAAAGTCGGAATAATTTGGATTTGGTTGCATGGAAACCGGCTTTGTGTTATTCCAAATGGTAATTGTGAATCATGTAAAGCAGAAATTGCATTTCTAACCAATCGGGAATCTCCTGAAACATAGGTAGAAACCAATGCCTGTATCCTTGTGTCGCCAATATATTGAAGTTGCTCGTAATAGGGGCAATCAAAAAATGTTTCGTTCGCACACAGGCGTTGGGTACGCCAGCCAACATTCCATATATCCTTCATTTGTTGATTATCGCAATCAAACGAAGCC
>RQOG01000018.1 GCA_003854985.1 Calditrichota bacterium | reverse complement strand
TTCCCTGATAAATCTCTGGCTTTAAAACGTGAAAAGGAAATCAAAAACAAAAAGAGTCGTAAATACATCGAAAACCTGATCTCATCCTACTCGCAGGAAGTTGTTCCGCTTCAAAGCGGAAAGTCTCGTCCGGACCGCTTTAAGCCCTTGTCAATTGTTACATTAGTAAGGGAGTTTTTATTTTAAAGTAACAGAATAGCAACAAAACTATTTAATTAGTAGAGCTTTTTAGTAATTATCTGTCCTTAAGTACATATCTGATAATAATAAATTCCTGTTGCCATATTATAAGCATTATATAGTAGTTTATAAAAACCGAGCTGATTGTTTCCATTATACGTTCCTTTTAAATACCATAGTATAACGTGTTTAAGATATTATAATATATGTGTTTTAACAAGCTATTCTATAAAATTTTTCTATTTGAAAATGAAATTTAAATTATTTCAAAAAAATATATCATTTGAACAAATTAATAATAAATTTGAATAAATATTATCGCACTTGACTATTATTAACATATAAATAAATTTGTTTATAGTTTAAATATTTCTGTATACATTATACTACATATCTTTCTTGGAATGGAGGAGGCAATGATTAATAACAGTAGAAGAAAAATTAAATTAAATGAAGAAGAAGCTTATCAAAATCAAAAAATTAAAATTCTTAATGAGATTGAGAATGATATAATTAAACGACTAAAAAATAGATTCGCCATACCAAGTATAATTGGTAGTATAGGTATAGTTTTTTTATCAATATTTGGTATAAGATTATTGGTAGATGGTATAATACAGGATAAATATGCAGATGCAATGAGATCAGCAGTAAAGGCAGAAAATGCAGCATCAGATGCACAAAAATTGCATGATATATTAAAGAAAAATTATCAACTAACGATAGATACTCTGAAAGATAAAACTAATATTTTAAAATCAAAACAGACGAATTTACAAAATGATTTAGAAGCTAAAAGTAGTTATGCTATTGAAGTGGCGAAGTTTGAAGTAAAAAATTTGACTGATAGGTTAATTAAACTTGAAAAATTAGTTAGTGAATTATCTATAAATTCTAATAGAATTAAAATTGATGAATTCCAAAAAGAATTGAATGATTATGTTGCAAATCTTAAAAAAGAAAGAGAACTATTTTATGATAATTCTAAATATAATATTAATCTCATCGCTCCGGAAGAATTCTTTAACTCAAAAATATCATGGACATTATATGATGCAATACAGAGTTCTGGATTCAAAATATTTAAAACCGAGAGTACATATTCCAAACTTCTTAACAATGCGATAACGATATATTATCCTCCTAATTCAATGGATAAAGTTAAAATTTTAATGAATCTTATTAATTATAATTATAAAGATATTAATCGAATATGGGATATAAAACTTAGAGAAATTGTCGATACAAATCATTTATCTGAAAATAGAATAGAAATTAAATTTTATGAATAAAATTAATTTGATTTCCCTTTTTGTTTTAGTATTGTTCCATATACCTGCCTGTTCATATATTAATTTAAATTCTAAAAACAATGGAGGTTATGCATGATTTCAGTTTCATCAGAAATGAATGATATCATTTTATTAACGTTAAAAGGTAAGCTTGTAAGCAGTGACGATGTTGAAGAAATGTATCTTACAATTAAAGATGTAATCAGCAAAGATCATAAAAAAATCATTTTGGACTTAAAGAATGTTAATTGGATTTCCAGCCTTGGTATTGGTTCTTTAATGAGAAGTTTAACTACTGTAAAAAATTCCGGAGGAGATTTAAGATTAGCCAGCGTAAGTCAAAAGATTAAAAAAATATTCTCCATTACAAAATTAGATAATGTTTTTCAATTATACGGTAATTTAGATGAGGCTATAAAAAGTTTTAATTAAAACCCATGTCAAAGGTAAAGATTATGAAGTTATTCATATAAGTAGCATCAATGACAAATTCTTCATTTCAATTTGACTTTTAATTATTACATTTTAAATTATTTTGAAAGTTATAAACAAGTTTATTAGATATGAAATCTGTTTTTGATATACAGAAATCAATAAATGAGATCTTTGATTTATATTTGAAGCGTAGTTTGTCAAATAGATTTACCTTAGACTCAATTAGTACAATTTTCGAAATTGGCAACGAAGTTTTTATGAAGTATCATGCCGATGAATATGAAAAAATTCTAAACAGGCCGCACTCAAAGGCTCCCGATTTATTAGATGATGAACCATTCAGTTTAGAGAGAACATTAAAAATTTATGAAAATCTTCAAAATAAATATGAAGACATTTCACCCACATTAATAAAAGAAATTTTTGAAATAAACAGCAGATTAGCCTGGAGCGATTACAGAAAAAGATACGATAGCTATATTCTTGATTTATGTCAGAAAATTCCGGATGATAAATATATTTGTTACCTGAGCGCAGTGGTTTATTATGATCATAAAGAATATAGAAATGCTCTTAAATATATTGATTTTGCTTTAACTCAATATACTTCATCAGCGGATATGACTCATTTTAAATCTTTATGTTTAATGCAGATTGGCGAATTGGAATTAGCCAGAACATATATGTATCAGGCTTTGTTCCTGGCGGAAATTTCTCCTGAATCGCCTCCTAAAAGAAAAGAATACAATGAATTTTATCCCAATTTCCCTGTTGAATTTCACACATCGGCCGATTTAATTCGGGCAGATTTAAATAAATTAGATCAGGCTGAACATATATTTGAACATAGAATTTTAGGTTTTCTTGATATCAATTAAGTAAAATTTTACTCCATTCCTCTATTAAAACTTGAGTTGCCCCAGTGTTTTTGTAAACAAAAGATTCCGCATTGAATCCGATTTCTCCCCGGACCTTTTCATCAGAGATCAATTGATACAAATTGCGCTGAAATTCTTCTGCAGAATGAATGATATAACTTCCACCGCTTTTATTTAGCCGTATTGCTTCAGAAGAATTTTCAATTTTTGGACCGTATAAAACCGGTATTCCATAAACCGCAGGTTCCATAACATTATGAATTCCCTGTTTGAATCCACCGCCTACATAAGCTATTTGGGCATATTTGTATAAATCTGCAAGAATACCAATTGCATCAATTATTACAATTTTCTGATTTCTAAAACGCTCTATTTTACTGTATTTTATACAATTGTCTTTTCCATAAAAATCCGAAATCATAAAAATATTCTTATCCGAAGGGTTATGCGGTACAAAAATAAATCTATAATCATTTTTTTCATTTACAAGTTTTAATATTGTGTGTTTTACAACTTTAAAACCTTCTTCCCATATACTTCCGAATACAATAATGAAAGCATTTTTTGTAATTACTTCAGGTAAAAGATTTTTGGAAGCCGATTCTTCTTTTCGAAAAAGCACCTGATCAAATTTAGTATCACCTATATTTTTTATGTTAGACGCCGGAAAATGTTTTTTAAATTGAATCATATCTTCTTCGCTGATTGTATAAATTTTATCGATATAAGCATAAACATATTTTAAGATATTCCGGGCAAGCCCTTTAATTCTTTTCGATTTCGGGCTTAATGAAGCATTAATGAGATAAACAGGAATATTATTTTCTTTAGCTATTTTAATTTGATTTGGCCATGCATCATGTTTTGACAAAATGATCAGAGTTGGATTAAGCAAATTATAAAACTCTTTCATAAGCTTTGGTGTATCTAAAGGCAAATAAAGAAATAATTCAACACCAGGATATGATTTAATCTGGTTATATCCTGACGGTGAAAAAAAAGTTACAATAATCGATACATTAAAAGAACTATTAAGTTTCTGTATAAGAGGCTTAATATGTTCAAATTCTCCCATAGATGCGGCATGAATAAGAATTTTTTTATCATATTTAAAAACCGTGTCTTTAAGTTTATTAATTATTCCTTCGCGTTCATTCAATGCATCAAAAACTGTTTTGTTGTATAACGAAAAAATCTTTGCAATTATTAAAATTAAAGGAAATACAATATTATTGTAAATAAAAAAAACTAAATTTTGCATTAACACTATCCCGCAAATTGCATTACTTTTTTATAAACACTTTCCGGCTTTATCGATAACATGCACTTAAAATGACCCTTTGGACATTTGTTCTTGCCTAAATGAGAACAAGGACGGCATTTTAATTCCAAATTTTCAAAAACATAATTCTCACTCCGGTATGGGAAAAAACCTAATTCTTTTACGGTAGATCCAAAAATTGCAATTACAGGAACTTTTACTGCTGTTGCCAAATGCATCAACCCTGAATCATTACTTACAACACATTTAGACCTTTTAATCAATGCTGCCGATTCTAATAATGATAATCTGCCGGCGAAATTGAAAACATTATTATTGATTAAAAGGCAATTAAACTCTTCATGCTCATCAAGACTGCCTAAAACTATAGTTGTAAATGAATTGTTTTCAGTTAATCCATGGACTAATTCTTTGAAATACTCTATAGGCCAGCGTTTTGTAAAGTGGCCAGCGCCTGGACCAATGATTATTATTTTAGACGAAATAGAATGTTCTTTTATAAGATTATCAATATTTTGGTCGGTTTGACTATCCCAGAATATTTCTAACCCTTCAAAATCATCTTTAATATTTAAAGCTGAACCAACATTTAAATATCTTTCCGGTATTGTCACTATCTTATCATATCTGTTTATTTTAAAAAATACCAAAAGAGCACGTTTTATCTTATCCTTATGAATACTATACATCCTGGAACCGGATAGTTTATGACAAACATATTTTGAACGAAAATTATTATGTAAATCGAATACATGCGAATAATGATACCCTTTTAATTCTAAAGCAATATCTCTTAGTCCTGTTTTACCTGTTTCCGAATCGTAATAGATTATTTTATCCAGGTATGGATTACATTTTATTAAATCCAAGAATTCCTTTTTTATCAGAAAATGAATCTCAGAATCAGGATAAGCTATTTTTATCTGCCTGATGAAGGGTGTTGTTAACAAAATATCGCCTATTGAACTTAAGCGTATAATTAAAAATTTGTAGTGTTTTTTAGTCATTTTTTCCGCATTACTACATAGTCGGTAAGACTAATCATTGATCTCTTAACTTCCGAATCCGGATACTTATTTAAACACGTCTTTGCTTTATCCGAAAATTCCTGACATTTATTCTCAGAATATTCGATTCCATTATATTTGTAAACAAAGTCTAAAATAAACTTTTCTTCTTTTTTGCTTAGTTTTTTTCTAAAAAGGCGTTTGATTTTTTTTGTTTCTTTATCACCTGCATTATTAAATGCGCTAATCAGAGGTAGGGTAATTTTCTTGTTTTTAAAATCATTCCCGGAATCTTTGCCAAGTAATTTCCAATGACCATAGTAATCTAAAAGATCGTCTTTTATTTGAAATGCTATCCCCAAATTTTCACCATACTCTTTTAAATTTGAATGATCTTCTTCATCTTCACTGGTAGTAATTGCACCTAAGTATGCCGCAGCACTTATTAAACCAGCGGTTTTATTGTGAATTATACTAAAATAATCCTTTTCCGTAATATTCATTTTTCTGGATTTTTCTATTTGTAAAAGCTCTCCCTTGCTTAAGCTTTTAGATACATTTGCCAGCATGTTCATTATTTTCATATTACCGGTTTCCGTTGCTCCAATAAGACATTTGGAAAGAAGATAATCGCCCATTAGAACTGCTATTTTATTCTTCCATGCAGCATTTATTGATGGGAATCCCCTTCTTAAGTTTGCTTCGTCTACAACATCATCATGAATGAGAGAAGCAGTATGCAATAATTCTATTACCGAAGCAACTCTATAGGTTTGTTGATTAATTTTTCCTACCTGTTTAGCCGCCATCAGTACAATAAGCGGTCTCAAGCCTTTTCCTTTATGTTTGATAACGTATTTTAGAATGACATCAATTAAAGCAATATTCGATGTCATTATTTCTGAAAAAACCATTTCATATTCTTTAATTTCTTCATTAAATGGTTTTTTAATATGTTGAAGTGATGTTTTCATAAATTCCTGAATTTATTAAAAAAGGAATTTAAATATACAATCTATATCAGGCAACATTGAAAAAGAAGTGTTTAAGTTTAAAGATTTAGGAAATATTTTTCTTTTTGGTAAATATATAACTAATCCAAATTGTTATTTCATATAAAATAACAAGCGGAACTGCAAGCATTACCTGTGTTGTAGGATCCGGGGGGGTTAAAATAGCTGCCAGAATAAAAATACCAACTATAGCATATTTTCTATATTTCTTTAATATTTGTGGGGTTAAAATACCAATTTTTGTTAAAAACAAACTGACTACGGGTAATTCAAAAACAATTCCGAATACCACTACTATACGCAGAACAAATCCAAAGTAAAAATCCAGGGCAATATTATTTACAACCTGCGTTGGGGCTAAGCTTAAAAAGAAATCCAATGCAAATGGGACTATGATAAAATAGGCAAATGATGCGCCTCCAATAAAGCTGATCGTCGCAAAAAGCACAACCGGAATAACATATTTCCTTTCTTTAACTAGAAGTCCGGGCGCAACAAAAGCCCATACCTGATAGAAAATAATTGGGAGACTTAAAATAATCCCGAATATAAGTGCTATTTCCAAATAGATTACAAAAGTTGTTTGTACTTTCAGCACCTGAAGATTAAGAGGTTGCTTCAGATTTTTAGACGAGATTAAAAATAGTTCAAGAATATACTCAGCGAAGAAAAAGCAAATCACAGAAACAACAACAACAGCAATTAATGATTTTATTATTCGCCATCTCAATTCTTCAAGATGATCAAGAAATGGCATTTCAATTTCTTCGCTTTTATCAATTTTCATAAAAAAATGCCCCAATAATATGGGGCAATTTAGGTTCAACAGAAATACTAATCAACAGAATATAATTGGAAATCTTTATTGAGTTCGTGTACCTGTTTTAAAATTACTGATGTTATTGCAGGATTATCAATATCGGAAAGTACTTGATTGATCATATTGGCAATGATTTCCATCTCATTTTCTTTCATTCCTTTTGTAGTCATTGCAGCAGTTCCTAAACGTATTCCACTTGTAACAAAGGGACTAAGCTGATCGAAAGGAACCATATTTTTATTGACCGTAATGCCCGCCGCATGAAGCGCGTTTTCTGCTGCTTTTCCTGTTACATTTTTGTTTGTCAGATCGATTAAAAATACGTGATTATCAGTACCGCCAGAGACAATATGATAACCCTTTCCCATAAGGGCGTTGGCAAGAGTTTGTGCATTTTTAATTATTTGTTTCGCATATTCTTTAAAATCCGGTTTAAGCACTTCTCCAAATGCTACGGCTTTAGCTGCAATAACATGCATCAATGGGCCGCCCTGAATTCCCGGCATAACATTGCTATCTACAATTTCAGACATCATTTTGACTCTTCCTGATTTTGGAGCAACTATACCCATTTTGTTTTCTGTATCCTTGCCTATCATAATCAAACCACCACGCGGACCACGGAGTGTTTTGTGGGTTGTTGACGTCACAATATCACAATAAGGAATCGGACTGGGATGTAAGCCGGCGGCAATTAATCCTGCCGGATGAGCAATATCAGCAAAGAGAACGGCATTAATTTTATCAGCAATTTCTTTGAATTTATCAAATTCATAATGTCTTGAATAAGCGCTGGCACCCACTACGATCATTTTTGGTCTGTGCTCCAGCGCTAATTTTTCCACCTGATCCATATCAATACGGCCGGTGGTTTTATCTACTCCATATGCGAAAAACTGGAACATCCTGCCTGAAAAATTTACCGGTGAACCATGTGTCAAATGCCCGCCATGAGCCAAATTCATTCCTAATATTTTATCACCATGATTTAAATATGAGAAATAAGCAGCCATATTTGCCTGCGATCCAGAATGCGGCTGGACATTGGCATATTCGCATTTAAAAATTTCTTTAACCCGATCGCGGGCGATATTTTCAGCAATATCTACATATTCGCATCCACCGTAATAACGATTCCCTGGATAGCCTTCGGCATATTTATTCGTAAGCACTGATCCATTTGCTTCAAGCACGGCTTTTGAAACGAAATTCTCAGAGGCAATTAACTCAATTGTATTATTTTGTCTGTCAATTTCTTTTTTAATTGCCTGATATATTTCGGAATCTTGGTTTTTAATATTTTTCAGCATGATTACCTCTTATAATCCTGTTAACTGAGTAATTAGGTTTAATCGTTTTTGATGCCGGCCGCCCTCAAAAGAAGTATTAATCCAGGTTTTTACAACTTCCTTTGCTTCTTCTTCTTTTAATATTCTTCCGCCAAGGCACAAAACGTTGGCATTATTATGTAATCTGCTGAGTTGAGCAGTTTCAATATCATTGGCTAATGCACCACGGATTCCCTTAATTTTATTTACCGTTATACTCATCCCAATACCTGTTCCGCAAACCAGAATACCCATATCTGCTTCTCCACTTACAATAGCCTGGCCTACTTTGTAAGCGTATTCCGGATAATCACAGGAATCAAGTTTAAAAGTTCCATAATCTTTAAATTCCAATTCCAATTCAATAAGAAACTTTTTTACTTTTTCTTTTAAAAGATAACCGGCATGATCTGAACCTAATGCTATTTTTATCATTTTAAACCTACTTTACAAAATCATAACAGGACGATGTAATGCTTTTACCCTGATTCATAAATCTGTCTTCTTTAGTAGGTAATAAAGATTGTAAATAATTTATCTTATTTCTTGCTTTTGAATTATAAGCAGGATCTCTTTTGGCATAGTCATATTGTTCTTTAGCTTTTTCATAAACTAATTTATCTTCAAATGTCGTTTTTGAATTTTTACGCTGTTTTTGACAATATGGAACCGATGCTTCGATGATTTCACCCATGGTTATATAAGCCTTTCCATAACCTGGTTTGGTTCCAAGTGCTCTTCCAACCCAATATTTTGCGCTGCTAAAATTATTCAAAAACTTATAGTTATTAGCAATATTCAGCATTAAATCAGCATTGGAAGGCTCCAAATTCAAAGCCGATTTATAATCATTGATCGCTTTGGAATAACTTCCTAAACTTTCATAGGCCTGCGCTCTAAGATTATAAGCTTTTACTTTTGGATCCTTACTGATAGCAACGCTGAGAGGTTTAATTGCCTCTTCAAATTTACCAGCTCTGACAGCCGCATCACCATAATCAAGTGCATAATCGGTATTGTCGGGAAACTTTGTAAAATTCTCTTTACGTTGTGCCAAAGCTTCTTCCGGATCTACCAACATATCCATCATCGAAGCTAAAAGATCACTTTGTTCAGCATCATCCGGCACAAGCTCAACGACTCTTTTTTGCATATCAACAGCTCTTTCATCATTATTTTTCAAATATAAAAGAGCTAAAGTTTTTAGGTATTCAACTAACTCTTTTCCTTCTTTTGTATTCTGTACCAAATTTTCAAAATGTGGAATTGCACAATTAACTTTTCCCAACGTGTTCTGAAGCGATCCTGCATAATGATGAAGTGTTGTCAAATCCGGAAACTTTTCCAAACCTTTATAACATACTATCAAAGTGCTATCAACCATACTTTGGGAAAAATAAGAATCGGCAAGTTTTCTAACCGCTGCGCGCGAATATTGATCATCACCATTTAAAAAAGCCTTCCATAGATAAGGAACCGCTTCCTTATAATTCTTATTTTTATAATACTCGGTTCCAAAACTATATTCCATTTTTACGTCCTGTACTTCTCCGGTTGCCAGGCTATCATAAATGGTATTTAAGTTTTCAGGAATACAAGACATATCGGTTTGATCTTCAAGTAATAATTCATCATCATATTGGGCAAAACAAATTCCTGAGATAATTAGAATTGATAATAAAACTGATATCCATAAAAAGTAGCTATTAGTTTTCATTTTCAATCCTCCCTTTCAATTAATCCTCAATATTAAAAAACCACATCTCATTGGTACTGATCGAAATACCGAATTGTAAAAAATTTTCTTCATAATAATTATTCGATAAATTTCCTCGCCTACCAAGTAATCCGCTGAAATCAACTCTGAAAATAAATCTTCTCAAAGGTAGAGAAACTCCCATTGATAAACCATATTCACGAACAGAGTTATCCATATTGTTTACTTTTTGATTTCCAAAGAAAACACCCATTCTATAATTAAGCGTATTAAAAAAGGATGTAAAACGTTTCTCACTTTCTTTAAGCTCAAATCCAAAGCCTAAACGCATATAATCACTTTGATTTGAAATGGTGTTATCTTCAATTTTGTATCCTTTCTTCCAGTTCTGATAAATAACATCCGCTCCCAATCTCAATTTTCGCGATAAATTTACTATTGCACCTATATTCAATTGTGTGGGCAAAGTCATTTCTTTCTTTAAAATTTCATCGTCAATGTAAGAATTCCCTGTTTCAGAATATATATTGTAATTCATTTTTACAGGTAAACGATAAAAAACACCAATAGAATACAATTCGGAAGGTTTAAAAAAAGCGCTGGTAACAATACCATGTCCGCCAAAACGATATTCAAAATTCATATCAAACTGGTCGCCATATTCAATCATCTGCATTCGATAAAGCTCTTCGATTCTACCAAAATTATATTCATAACCAATCCCAAACCCAAAAGAGGTGATCGGTTTATACGATACATTAAAAGTTAATCGGCTTAAACCACCCTTTATTACTGTATAATCGTTCGAAACATCTCCTATAGTATCCTTAACCGTATGTTCCATCTGAATAAAAGGTTGGAGGCCAATGCCTATAACAAATTTTTGTGGAATAATTGGCAGGGCTAAAAAGCCACCCTGGAAACTACCATAATCCCTGAAATAACTATTACTGTTACTATCCTTACTTTTACTTGCCGTATAAAGAGCATCAACTTCATAGGTGGTATATGATATATTGGTCCAGGTAGCAAAGTTCATATAATTGAGATGAAGTGAATCCGTATCCGCAACTTCAAATGATCTGCCTAAACCCGCTGATGAATAATTAGGCCTGATTATCCCCAAATTGTATTTTTCAAGTCCGAAAATGGTGCCTTGGGCAAAAAGATTGTTAGATAATAATATAAGGAAAAAAATTCTAATGGATATTTTCATTGAGTTTATCCTTAAAATCCTGAAGTAGTAATTTTATAATATTGCAAATTAAGAGAAGGGGCATATACAGAATCATCAAGACTATAAATTCTTTTTACTGAAATATCCTGACCGTCCATAATATATTGAATTAATAAGCCCTCTATGTTTATATCGCCATTGATTAAATCCTGGATGGCAAACTGACCAAAATTCTTTTTATAACTGTGAGACAGGTTCAAATAGTCATCCGTTTGGGTAAGTATATTTGTATATTGAAAGGTAGAATCAATGCCCATTTTTGTAAAATCATTGTTCCACTCCGTAATTAAACGAATAAAGAAAGAACCATCATGGTCCGGATTATCTAAAAGATTCCCCTCGCTTTCATCTATGATATTATAATCATTGACAAATAGTTTTAAATCAGCGCTGTATAGAACAGCCTCCTTGGGAAGTTTATCTTTTAAATTAAATTTTAACAATGTATGCGCTGAAATTCCGCTACTAATTATCAAATTGTTTTTTGATTTTGCTATTTCAAATATATTTTCCGCACCGTCCGGTGTATAATCAAATATGGTGGCATCTAATCCGATATTAGTACTGTCATAATAAAATGTTGTATCATTTTCCCATACTTTATACATTAATCTTGGCCAATATGTTGTATTACTACTCTCAAAAGAATGAAATTCATATAAAAAATCTGAAGAATTCATTTGAAGATAAATACCATGATTCATTGTAACCGTATCTCTTTGCCAGCTTTTTATAAGTTCTTTATCTTCGAGCGGGATAATTATGGTGGTACTATCATCCGGAACCACCTCAATAGAAGTAATAAAATTCATTGTTCCAGGATTATGCCAGTAATCTTCCGTGTTTGCAGATTCATCCCAACTTTCAATTGGTTGATATAAATTTATTGTTACCAATCCTTCGGGATCGCCAAATATACTTTCCGGATAAAGATGAAGATAAACTGAATCCAATTCATTTGATGTATCGGGAAGATAAATAAACTTGAGTAGACTTGTTGCTGAGAAATCCTGATAACTCCCGATTGATAATTTTATCCCATTAGCTGTATTCACTCTGTCATTTATGATAAATGCTGCCGTATCAGGATAAATTATTGCGTTTACAAACTCTCCATGATCGATAATATTACCGGAATTGGGGATATTTTTCTCATTAATTTCCTGACAGGAAAAAACAAAAAGTAAAATTAATAATAAAAAAGACTTATCTTTCATCGAGTATAATTCCAAGTTAATAAAATGTTGTTCAATTAGAATTCGTTTTACATAGACAAAACTTTTTAGTTCCAGAGTAATAATTTTTAATTATTCATTGATGACCCGATTATATATATCCAAATATCTTTTCGCAGAATATTCCCATGAAAAATCTTCCAGCATAATATGCTGTCTAATTTTGTCCCATTTTTCCGTGTCCTTAAACAACTCAATGCTTTTCTTTACTGTTTTTACCAGACTTTTTGCATTAAGTTCTTCAATTAGAAAACCTGTCCCTTCTCCTGATTCCAGATCGATTTCATCGACAGTGTCATATAATCCGCCAATTTTTGAAACGATCGGGATCGTTCCATAACGAAGACTATAAATTTGATGCAATCCACACGGTTCGTAACGCGATGGCATCAAAAACAAATCCGAGCCGGCTTCAACCAAATGCGACATTTTATCATCAAACGTAATATTCATGCTGAATTGGCCAGGATGAGACTTAGTAAATTTATATAACTCCTTGGTTATTTCCCTGTCGCCATCCCCGAGTATACAAATCTGCAATTGTTCTTTAAGCAATTCTTCCATGGCTTCAAGCACTAAATCAAAGCCTTTTTGATATTCAATATTAGCGATCATACTCAATAAGGGCGTTTTTTCATCGAATTTTAAACCCAGTCTGTTGAGCAGTGTTTTTTTATTTTCCAGTTTGCCATTCATATCTTCCGTCGAATATTGATGCGGCAATAACTTATCCTTTTCAGGTGACCAGATGCCATAATCAACGCCATTAAGAATACCTTCAAATTTTTCACCTTTTTCATCTAAAATTGTACCGAAACCAAAACCCGTTTCATCATTGGCTATAATCTCATTTGCGTAGTTTTCACTTACCGTGGTTAAAAAATCTGAAAAATAAATAGCTCCTTTTGTAAGATTCAGTTCACCGTCCTTGTTGAACATACCGCCTTCTTTTGTCTGACTTTCATCAAAATCAATTTCCTTTGCCGTTTCTTTTGGAAAGGAACCTGTGCTGGTAAGATTATGTATTGTAAAAACAGATTTGACCCCTTTAAAGAAAGGATCATTCATATAAACTGTTTTAAGATAAACAGGTACAAAAGCACTTTGCCAATCATTACAATGGATTATATTGGGTTGCCATGATAAAATTTTTAAAGTTTCCAAGGCAGCTTTTGAAAAGTATGCAAATCTTATAGCATTATCAGGATAAGGCTCTTTTGTTTTTGGATCATTATAAATACCAAGCCTGTTAAATAAATCTTCGATTTCTATAAAATAGATCTGCACCTTACTTTCCGGAAGAAATGCGGATTTAACATTGGCAATTTTTGTAACACCGCCGATTGTTACTTTAATTTCCCGCAAACGGATTACTTCACGCAGAATATATTTTCTGTCATTAATAAACTTATACTTTGGCATCATCAATCGTATTTCCTGATTCAAGCCTTTTAATGCTTTAGGAAGAGCACTTGTAACATCAGCCAAACCTCCGGCTTTCGCAAAAGGTGCAACTTCACTTGCCAGATACAAAATTTTAAAGTTTTCCATACCTTCCTCTGCCTGATATGTATTATGTCTACTACCCAGTTTTATTAATCAGGATAGATATTTTTCAGGTCAAAGCCATTTAAAAACTTAATTTATCTTTTAATGATAAATGTTTAATTTAATTTATTTTATAAATTTAATCAAGAAATAGATTTTTACTGTTTCATGTTATGTATAAGCCCAAATTTTAATAAATTTTTAACCAATGCTTTTCTGAAACGTTTATCAGGGTTTTATATTGCAAATAACTATTTAACCCATTAATTATTAATAACTTATACATTAAAACCTATATTCAATAAGTATCTTATGGTTCATGTATGACGAAAACTCCAGCCAGGGTTTATAAATTGGAATAATTTGAATTTGTTTATTGTTTAAAAAATTTCTTTCAGCACTATTTTTAAAATCTGCTCCCTTGATTGTAAACAGGCGGCTATCATCCTCTATAAAGGATTTTGCCAATTCGATCAATTTAGGAAGCGGAGCAAGGGCCCGGGCCATGATATATTTTACAATCAGATTATTTTGATTAAATAAATTTTCAATTCTATCATTTACAATATTACAATTGACAAGACCCAGATTTTTTTTAACCAAATTTAGGAATAGCGCCTTTTTCCTTGATGAATCAATAAGTGAAATACAATGATCGGGAAATAAAATACTAAGTATAATTCCCGGGAACCCGGCGCCGGTACCCATGTCAACAATACGATCCGTCTGATTTATTTCATTTATTAATATAAAACCATAATAAAAACTAGTAATAAAATGCCGTTCTAAAATAGCGTTATAATCATTCGATGAAATTAAATTGGTCTTGTTTTTCCATTGCATTAATAATTTATAATAATTACTTAGCTGGTCGGTTTGTTTGAGGGTTAAGTTTATTTTTTGTGTTTGTAAAAAACCGACCATATCATTGAATGTGATTTCAGGTTTCACGTGAAACACCTGTTTGTCTCATCTTTTCCATATGAATCAATAAGACTGACAAATCTGCAGGAGTCACTCCGGATATTCTCGAAGCTTGCCCCAGGCTATGGGGTTTGATTCGATGTAGTTTTTCTTTAGCCTCGGTGGATAATGATTTAATCGTCATAAAATTTACTTTAGAGGATATTTTTATGTTTTCCATGCTTCTGAATTTTTTAATAAAGTCATTTTGCCGGTTAAGATATCCTTTGTATTTGATTTGATATTCCACTTCATCTATGACATCAGAATTGAATGAATTTATTCCAACCATATTTAAAAGATCTTTCAGCCTGATTTCAGGCCGTTTTATCAAAGTTTCGATCGTATGTTTTTGATTTATTGGGCTGGTATTTGATGAATAATAATCATTGAATGTATTTACCCTTATAGATGTTTTTTTTATTTGATTTTCAAGGTCTCTAATAGCATTTTTTCTTTTTTCAAACATTTTATATGTAATATCATCTACAAGACCTAAATTCCGGCCCTTTTCCATTAAACGCAGGTCAGCGTTGTCGTGCCTTAATAACAACCTAAATTCAGCTCTTGATGTAAACATTCTGTATGGTTCATCATGATCAAAATTAATCAAGTCATCTATTAATACCCCGATATAAGCCTGCGACCGATCCAGTATAAAAGCTTCTTTTTCTTTTATTTTTAATGATGCATTAATTCCGGCCATAATTCCCTGGGCCGCAGCCTCTTCGTATCCGGAAGTGCCATTTACCTGGCCGGCTAAATAAATCCCCTCAATATTTTTAGCCTCGAGGGTATATTTTAATTGTCTGGGAGGGAAGAAATCATATTCAACCGCATATCCCAATCTTAAAAACCTGGCATTTTCAAGACCTGGCATCGTTTTTATAGCTTCTATCTGAGTATCTTCGGGAAGACTTGTAGCAAAACCATTTACATAAATTTCGGGATTTTTTAGCCCTTCCGGCTCTAAAAATATTTGGTGCCGCTCACGTTCCGGGAATCTATCAATTTTAACTTCAATTGATGGGCAATACCTTGGACCTGTTCCTTTTATAATACCCGTAAAGAGTGGAGAACGATTAAACCCTTCTTTTAATATTTCATGTGTATGTTTATTTGTATAGGTTATATAGCAATTTGTTTGTTCATTCATAATTTTTTGTGTGCTGAAAGAAAAAGGGGTCGGGTTTTCATCGGGTGTTTGAACTTCGGTTTTTGAAAAGTCTATTGAATCTATATGTATTCTTGGAGGTGTCCCGGTTTTCAGCCTTCCGGATATTAATCCGTATGAATTAAGTGATTCTGTTAATCCAAGCGCTGGCAATTCCCCTGCTCTTCCTGAACTTAGTTTTTTTTCACCAATAAAAATTACGCCATTCAAGAATGTTCCGCATGTTATGATGGCGGCTTTTGTTTCAACCAGCTCTCCGTTTATTTCAATATATCCAAGTTTCCCGTTCTTTACCCGAATACCGGAAACCATTGCATCGATTATTTCTAAATTGGAATAGGATTGAACAACTCTTTGGGCTGCTTTTGCATAATTTATACGATCCGTTTGTGCCCTGGGAGATTGAACTGCCGGTCCTTTTGAGGTATTTAGCATTTTAAAATGAATCCCCGTTTGGTCGGTAATTACGCCCATAACTCCGCCGAGTGCATCTACCTCTCTCACCAGTTGACCCTTTGCCAAACCGCCTATCGCGGGATTGCAGGACATTAATCCTATTTTTCTCACGTCCATTGTGATTAAAGCGGTATTCATTCCCATTTTTGCACTAATAACCGCTGCTTCCACTCCTGCGTGTCCGCCGCCTATCACGGCAATATCATATTTCTTCATATTTATGTTTCACGTGGAACGCTACTTTCCTATACAAAAGTTCTTAAATATGTTATTTAATATATCATCTGTGGCTATTTCGCCGGTTATTTCTGATATTTTATCAATTGCTGATTTTAAATCAACAGCCAAAAACTCATAACCTAATCCATTCGCTAAGGCGTCAAGTACTTTCTTTAAACTCGTTTTGGTTTCAATAAGTTTAGTATACTGTCTTTCATTGGTAATAAATATTTCTTCTAATCCGGTTTTGCTATCTTCTTGATGAATCTTATAGATCTCTTCTTTAAGTATATTAATACCTTGTATTTTTTTTGCAGAAATATTTATTTTTTTTATTCGTACATTTTCTAAAAATATCCTCATTTCTTCAGATATATTCAAATCCTTTTTATTTCCAATAATCAATAATTTATCGCTAAATCTCTTACTTATAAACTTTAGAATATTTTTATCTTCTTTATTGGGTTCTTGGGATAAATCTAACATTAATAATATCAGCCTTGCTCTTGAAAATAACTTAATTGTTTTTTCGATTCCTTTTATCTCTATACTATTTTCTGTTATTCTTATTCCTGCCGTATCAATAAACTTTACGATAATATCTTTAATAATTATTTCTTCATGTATGTAGTCTCTTGTTGTACCGGGAATTTCAGAAACTATAACGCGCTCCTGCTCTAATAAAGCATTCATTAAGCTTGATTTCCCTACATTTGGCTTCCCTGCTATTACGACTTCCATCGGATTGGAAAACTTTTTTCCTGCGTTATAACTTATAGCTAATTCTTCAATTGATCTTATTAGTATTTCAATTTCTTCTCTTACCTTTTCTGGTTCAATTATTTCAATATCCCCATCTGCAAAATCGAGGTCTAATGTTAAAAATGAAGATATGTTTATTATTTGGTTTCGTATAAAATCAATTTTTTTTGAAAGCGATCCTTTTAATTGGCTAATGGCGTTGTTAACCGCCAATTTTGACTGACTGCTAATTATATCCTGTACGGCTTCTGCCTGTATTAAATCCATTTTTCCGTTTAGAAATGCTCTTTTCGTAAATTCACCAGGTTCAGCATATCTGCAACCTATATCTAAAAATGTCTGAAGAATGTTGTTTACAATGAAGGGATTGGCATGGCAATTAATTTCGATTACATCTTCTCCGGTGTATGACTTGGGTTTTCTAAAAAGAGCTATTATTACTTCATCTAGTATATTCCCGTTGTTCTTTATATATCCGTGACAAAGGGTATTGCCTTTGTTTTTTGATATATCAAATGGACCAATCGCTTTTTTGGCTAATAATATAGAATCTTTACCACTAATTCTAATTACGCATACCGATCCACCGGTTACGGATGTTATTGGTGCAATTATTGTATCATTACTAATTATATTTTTCATAGTAAAAAAAAGCCCCGTATGGGGCTAAATCTATCTTTTATAATTTAAATTCTTATTCTTTATCTTTTTGCCCGTATCCTCCACTTTATTGTCATTATGTAAATACTTTTGCTGAATTATTGTCCATAAATTAAATAAAGTATAATAAAGATTTAATCCGGAAGGAAATCTGTTAAAAATAAATAACATCATTATAGGCATAAGATAAACCATCGCTTTTTGTTTTGGGTCCTGCATAGTCATTTTAGACTGAAATATCATTGTCAGCCCCATTAATACTGGAAGCAAATTGAATTCATCACCATAAAACGGTATTGAAAAAGGCAGATTAAATAAGGCTTCCGTTCTGGATAAATCATCAATCCATCCCGGAATAAAAGATGCTCCTCTTAATTGAATTGTGGATCTAAAGACAATAAACAATCCCAGCAACAATGGCATTTGCAGAAGCATTGGCAAACATCCACCCATAGGATTTACACCATGTTCTTTGTACAATTTCATGGTTTCTTTATTCATCCTCTGGGGATCGCCCTTATATTTCTCCTTAATTTCCGCCATCAAGGGCTGAACCTTTTGCATTTCTCTCATGGATGTATATGATTTTTTTGTCAAAGGATAAAGAACAACTTTTATTAATATTGAGAAAACGATGATTACAATGCCATAATTTGGGATGAACTTATTTAAAAATATCATGATATATAAAATTATCATACTAAAAAATCGAAAGAATCGTTCATATCCACTGTTACTCATCACAAGGTTATCAAGCCCATTATCATATTGTTCTAATTCTTCATGATCCAGGGGGCCCATATAAATTCTAAAGGTATCTTCAGAAAACTCATTATATCTTTTATAATATCCCACATTATATATTCTTTGAATATAATTTTCCTTTTTTCTTCCTTCAGGAGAAAAATATATGCTTTCGGAATTATCCAGTTTAACGCCTGTTATCGCAGTCAAAAAATATTTTGTTCTTATAGCAACCCAGTCTGCAAGGCCTGAGAATGTAACTGTTTCTTTTTTACCTTCATCTGTTATATCATAATTTTCAACTTCTCCACCCATCGATATCACGGTCTGATTGTATGTATTATCATCTTCTGCGTAAGATTCTGTTGAAGGAAGTCCGTTTTCCCATCCTATTCTATATTGATTATTTAAAAGCAAATCTCCCGGATTTAAATATTCTATAATTAAATCAAAATGATATTTATCTGCATAAAATATGAAAGTCTTTTTTATTCTACTTTTGTTTATTACCAATTCATATTCAATGGATTCTTTTTCATTTGTATTTAAGACGATTTTTGCAAATTCTTTATTACTCTGGAATAAATATTCTGATATATCAACATTTTCACCAGCGGTGTTCTGAAAAGAAATTTCTATACCATTATTTAAATTTTTATCAATCAGGTTTACATTTGAAGAATCATATTTTTGATAGTTCTTCAACTCAAATTTTTCAAAACTTCCACCACCTTTATTCGACAAAATTGCTGAATAAAACTTTGTTTCAATTTCAATTTTTCTGTATACCGAATCCTGTAAAAAATTGTTTTTTAAATTTTCTTCTTTTATTTCTTCTTTTACTTTTTCTACTATTTCTTTCTTATCTTCATTTTTATCTTCTTTTAAAATTTGATTACTATCTGGTTGAATATGTTTTATACTATCGCTTTTTTCGAATTGATTTTGTTTAACTGGTTGATCTCCGACAATCAATTTTTGATAATAGGGAAGCAAAATGATGATAACTGCTATTAAAACTAAAGCGAATATAGATTTTCTATCCATCTATATATTCCTTTTTCTATTTAACCGGATCATAACCGCCAGGATGAAAAGGATGACATTTACTTATTCTCTTAATCGAATACCATAATCCAAGAATTAATCCATGTTTTTCAATAGACAAAATTGAATATTCTGAACATGTTGGATAAAATCTACATGACGGTGGAAACAAAGGTGAAATGAATTTCTGATATGTCTTAATTATAAATATTATGATTTTTTTCATTTTTTAAAAATTATTCAATATTTTTAACTCTTCATATAATTCTTTAAATCCAGTTTTATTTTTATGGTTATATATAAAAATAACTCTGTTATATGATTTGGAATTTATTATAAAATTAACTATTAAATTTCGAAAGATTCTTTTTATGTAATTTCTTTTTACGGCAGAACCTATACTTTTTTTAATTAGTATGGCTGTTTTTTTTATTTTATCTTCATTTGAAGAATATAAAAAGATGGGACCATATTTCGTATAAATCCTTTTCCCGCTTTCTAATATTTTTTTTATCTCATCTTTTCTATTAATTGTTTTTAAATTATGCTTTTTGGATAAATTCATCACTTACTGTGAGTCGTTTTCTACCCTTGGCACGTCTTCTTGCAAGTACTGCTCTTCCATTTACTGAACTCATTCTATTTCTAAAACCGTGCTTGTTTTTTCTTTTTCTGTTACTTGGTTGAAATGTACGTTTCATTAATCCTCCATTTATTTTTAAGAGCCATTAATTTATTATATTTACTCTTCCTTTTGCAAATTTTATTCAATTGTTGATAAATTTTTATAAAATTATATTAAAATATTAATTTTATTATACTTACAAATTGTTAATAAAAATGTTACTTTTATATTTTTTACAATGTTTTTCCATATAATTTTTATTTTTTATATTTCATTACTATTTATCAACATCTTTTTATTCTTATTATTAACATTATATTTTTATTTATATATTGATTTTACAATAAATTTTATAGTTTATTCACATATTAACATTACTTATTATATCTTATTTATTTATTATAAACTCTTAATACTTATAATTATTAAAAAATAATATTTAATATATCTAATTTTATAAATACTTTAAACCATAAATTATACTATTGCGTTTTATAATTAAATATATTAGATTTTTCGCCATTAATAAAAAATACAAACAAATACTGAGTATTTATTTTGACTAAAGTTATTCAAAAACAAAAACAAATTGAAAATTTAATTATAGGTAAAAAAAATATATCTGTTTTTCTTATTGGACTATTAACAATTGTTATTGGATTCATACTAATGGCTCAGCCTCCGGTTGATGGTTTTTTATCCAGAACCTTAGCTCCTGTTCTTTTAGTCATTGCATATCTTATTATTTTTCCGATTTCAATCATGATCAAAGAAAAAAATAATCAAACGGGCGGTTAGCTCAGCTGGTTTAGAGCACCTGCCTTACAAGCAGGGGGTCATAAGTTCGAATCTTATACCGCCCACATAAAAGCTCAAAGATATTTCTTTGAGCTTTTTTAGTTATATTTTTAAAATATTTTAAAAAATCTCCGAAAATATTATTCCATGATAAATGATATGATGATAATTAATAATAACGAAAATGTTATTATTATTACTTTAAAAGGAAGAATTCAAACAAAATCGGAAATTTATGATTTTGAATCAAAGGTACGTCTTTTAAAGAAAAAAAATTATAAAAAACTTATCATCGATCTTAAATATCTGGACTGGATCGGAAGCGATGGATTAGGCGCATTAATTTTTTGTCTGACGTCATTCAGGAATATCGGCGGCGAAGTATTTTTAAGCAACTTAAATGATAAGGTTAAACATATTTTTAACTTAACTAAACTTGATACGGTTTTCAGAATTTTTGAATCAACAGAACTTGCTATTCAACATCATTCGACAATATCTAATTAAGTTTTATTTTTAAAATTAAAATGTTTTTTTCTGCAAGTATATATTTATCATCAATTATATTAATTTTTTTGTTATTAATAATATCAATTATGTTTCCGGATATATGATATTTTTTAATGGAAATTTCAGAATCGAAGTCATTGCCATTTACAAAAATATAAATAATATCATTTTTATAAATTCTTTTATATACATAAATATTATTCTCAACAGGATAATGAGTTAATGAACCATATTGTAAGGCAGGTTCGTTTTTTCTCAATCTGATCAAATTCTTAATCCATTTATATAATTTTTTCTTCTCATATGAATGATTTTCCTGGTTAAATAAATCTATTTTATCTCCGGGAAATCCGCCTGGAAAATCTTCCCGAATATCTCCGTGATCTTCATCGCCAATTATTCCAATTTCTGTTCCATAGTAAATCTGAGGTATTCCTCTGGTAGTGAATAAAATGCCTAATGCAATTTCAAGTTTATTATTAATTCCCTTGCTTAGGTAAG
Organism: Calditrichota bacterium; assembly: GCA_003854985.1. Lineage (GTDB taxonomy): Bacteria > Calditrichota > Calditrichia > Calditrichales > Calditrichaceae > Zgenome-0002. The sequence goes on along the minus strand of RQOG01000018.1, from coordinate 3,832 downwards.
CTGCTCTTAATACATCATGATTATCAATGAATGTCAAGAGATTATTTGAATTCTTATAAATGAAATCTTGTTCAATAGCATGGTAAATAGCATTGAGATCAGATTTTTCGCGTAATAAATCGCCTAATGCATACATTAGGCGAAAATCAGTAACATAAGGAAGAAAAGTATCAAAATCACTTCTCAGTGGTGTTTTTGTTTGAAAATATGATAAAGTTGCCGAATTGCCATCCCATATTTCTCCAATAATTTTAAAATTTGGATACTCTGAAAAAATGCTTTTAGCCCAGATTGATAAAAAATGTTGATCCACGTAAGGATACGTATCTTCACGAATTCCGTCTATCCCTGAATACTCAATCCACCAAATTGTGTTTTGGATCAAATAGTCAGAAAGATAAGAATTGGCTTGATTGAGATCCGGCATAAAATCCATAAACCATCCTTTAAGCATTTTTTCTTTTTCTTCAAATGGTGCATGAATATCCGGAATTATTGTTTTATGGTGAGTCACGTTTAAATGATTTTCCTTGGTACCATTAATCCAGTTGTCAAAAGGCACACATTTTATCCACGGATGATTATCTCCAACATGATTACTAACATGATCCATTATAATTTTAATGCCCATTTTATGAGCTTCACTTACTAATTTTTTATATAAATCATTACTCCCAAATCTGGGATCGATATTATAAAAGTCAGTTGTTGAATAGCCATAATAACTGATAAACATATTATTTTCTAATAATGGATTTATCCAGATAGAGGTAACTCCAAAATCTTTTAAATATTCAAGTTTTGAAATAATTCCTTCAATATCGCCGCCATGGCGGGCTAAGCGGTCCTGGCGACCGAATCTTTGATCGTATCCTTCTATAATATCATTTGTGGTATCACCGTTTACAAAACGATCCGGAGTTATAAGATAGATAATATCACTTTGGTCAAATCCCATATGCTTAAAAAGCAGCGAATCCCGTTGTTCAAGATGGTAATGGATTATTTTAGAATCCTTTCCACTATTAATTGAAATTACATATTTCCCCGGCGTAATATCTTCAGACAATTGAATTTCTAAAAATAGATATTTATGTGAGGGCGTTTCCACTATTTCCAAAATGGAAATATCCGGACTTTCTGCATTAATAGTTAAATTTTTTAAATTTTCTCCATAAATCATCAATTGTATTTTATTCCATTTCATTCCAGCCCACCAATTAGGCGGTTCAATTTTATTTATTGAAAAATCTGGATTTGCCAATATTATATGAATGGTTAATAAGATTATACTTAAAGTGTATTTCATATTATGGATCTCGCTATTTAGAAATTATTTTTGATATCCTTATCGTTTAATAATAAAATTATTAAAAATTGAAAAGCTTTGTGATAAAAATTATGATATATTTAAAATTAAAGCTATTTATTTTTTACTTTGAAAATATATATTATTCTCATGTTAATTAAGGAGATTAATTATCATAATTAAAATGCTAAGGCAATTGCTGCCTTATTTGAATAAATATAAAACTCAGTTAATATTGGGTGCTCTTTTTTTACTTCTCAGTAATGGGATAAGCATAATAAATCCTAAAATTATTCAGCATGCTGTTGATTATCTGGAAGATGATGTTGAAATAAATCAGCTCCTGATATATGCCGGTACCGTGGTAACTGTTTCGGTTCTATTTGGATTTTTTAGATTTCTCACCAGAAGAACGATAATAGTCGTTTCACGCCTAATAGAAAATGATTTACGGAATGATTTATTTTCGCAACTACAAAATCAATCCGATGCTTTCTATCAGCGAAATAGTACCGGTGATATTATGGCCAGGTTAACGAATGACCTTAATGCTGTCCGGTCAGTTCTAGGCCCTGGATTAATGTATACTTTTAATACAATTACTATGTTTTCATTTGTGCTATTTATGATGATAAAAATCAGTCCTCTTCTGACTTTACTGGCAATGATTCCTGCTCCGGCACTAGCTATTGTTGTAAATCGTGTAGGTCATAAAATCAATAAAAGGTTTAATGATGTGCAGGTCCAATTTTCTAAAATAAGTACCAAAGCACAGGAAAACCTGGCCGGAATTCGGATCGTAAAATCCTATGTTCAGGAAGATTCGGAAACAGATAGTTTTAATTTTTTAAATAAAGAATATATAAGAAAAAATATGAATTATGTCCGGGTATATGCTGCCTTTCGTCCCATGATGATGTTGATTGTTGGTGTTGGTATTGCAATTATACTTTTATTTGGCGGTAGAATGATCACAAATGGCGTAATTACGCTGGGAGAATTTGTAGCCTTTGATTTATATTTAAGCATGTTGGTTTGGCCTTCCATAGCGCTTGGCTGGGTGATGAATATATTTTATCAGGGGGTGGCCTCTATGAAACGGATGGAGTTTATCCTGTTTGCAGAACCAGACATAAAAGATGCCGATAATATAATACCTATTAATAAAATAAACGGGTCGATATCTTTTAAAAATTTATCTTTTTACTATCCCAATAATGGTATAAATGTTCTGACGAATATAAATCTGAAAATTGAAACGGGTAAAATATTAGCTATAGTTGGTAAAACCGGAACAGGGAAATCAACGTTAATTAAGTTAATTACAAGAATTTATAATCCGCCCGAAAATTCGGTTTTTATAGACAAAACGGACATAATAGATATCCCCTTAAAAACTCTTCGTAATCATATTGGATATATTCCCCAAGAGTCATTCCTTTTCTCAGATACGATAAAAGAAAACATTGCCTTTAGTCAGGCTGATATATCGAATGAAAAAATTCATTGGGCAGCCCAAATGGCTGAAATTCATGATAGCATTATGGCATTTCCGGATCAATATGATACAGTATTAGGCGAACGGGGTATAAACCTTTCCGGAGGACAAAAACAAAGGATTGCCATTGCCCGGGCTTTGATCCGTGACCCTAATATTCTTATACTTGACGATGCTTTATCAGCAGTTGATACGATAACAGAAGAATTGATTTTGAATAATTTGCGTGAAATTATGAAAGGAAAAACCTGTATCTGGATTTCCCACCGTGTTTCAGCGATTAAATATGCAGATCATATTATAATGATGGATGATGGAAAAATTGTGGAACAAGGAACCCATAGTGAACTTTTATTGATGAATGGAAGCTATGCCCAAATGTATGAAAAACAACAAATAGAAGAATCAATTGACCAGGTTGACTAAAGTGTTTAGGACATTACAAAAATTTATACTAATATTTTTATTATTTCCTATACTTCTATATGGACAAAACCAGGAAGTTGAACAAGAGATTGATTTTTCTGCCCTTAAGATGCATAAAGCCCGTTCATTTAAACAAGCTATGAATTATTTAAAGACTTTAAACGAACAAAACTCTCCCTTCAGAAATTATGATGTGTTTTATTATAGGTTAAAATTGAAAGTATATTATGAGCCTGACAGAATTGAAGGAATAGTTACAATAAAAGGAAAACCTCTTTATAACGATTTGTCTGTTATAGAATTGGATTTCCATGATAATATGAAAATCACAGCCATATCATCAAATATAGTCTCTTATGAACATAGGGAGTTTTCACTCAAATTAACGTTTGATAAGCCGGTTTCCGCTGATTCCATTTTTATGTTCGACATTCATTATCAGGGCTATCCATCGTCTGGTGGAAATGCCTACTTTAACTTTGATACTTTCCCAAATGGTTCTAGAAGTGTATGGACATTAAGTGAATCCTATGGCGCCCGGTATTGGTGGCCTTGTAAGGATTCTCCGCAAGATAAAGCCGATTCTGTCGATATCATTA
>RQOG01000110.1 GCA_003854985.1 Calditrichota bacterium | reverse complement strand
TCACTATGGCATTATCTTCAGAGTTCCTGATATATCAACTGCAGATGAAGGATATTTTTATGGAATACAATGCAACGGGAAATATTTCTTAAAGGTTTATTCAGAGAAAAACATGACCTCTCTTGTATTTGCTAAATCTAGCCTGGCAATTCTTCCAGGCAAGGAAGCTGTAAATCGATTGGGTGTAATGGCAGTAGATAACAAAATCACATTGTACATTAATGGCGTATTAGTCAAAGAGATCGAAGACGATCTTTTTAGCAGTGGTGGTTTTGGAATATTCGTCAGATCGGTTGTTGAGAAAAACTTATCTGTTTGGGTGGATGAGATTGCTTACTGGTCACTGCCATAGCTTATCCGGGAAACGATATCCGTGGGTTGTCAATTAAGGAGGTTATCGTGAATATTTTACTTGTTGATGGAGAGCGACTGTTTCGTGAGGGTCTCATCAGCCTCCTGAAGGATCATGCTGAATACCTGATTGCAGGAGAAGCCGGATCCGTTGTAGAAGCGATTGAACTTGCGCAAAAAACTGAACCAGATCTCGTCTTAATGGATTATCTTCTCCCGGATGGCACATGTGTGGATGTCATGTCATTCGTTAACCTGAGCAAAATGAAACCCAAGATTGTCATACTAACATCAGAAGATAAGGATGATTATCTTTTTACTGCTATCAGAGCTGGCGCACATGGTTACTTATTAAAAAATCAGACAAAAAGCAATTTGCTGGCTTCTATAAAAGCTCTTGAGCGGGGTGAATTCGCCATTTCACGAACCATGTTTGCTCGGGTGATGGGAGAATTCTCCAAGATTAACCACCCACAGCCATATGGAGAAATGGCATTGGAAAAGTTAACAAGACGGGAACGAGATGTATTAAGTGAATTGGCAACGAATGCATCGAATCGTGAAATTGCATCACATCTTGTCATTTCTGAGAACACAGTAAAAAACCATATTCACAGTATATTGGAAAAACTGGGGATCAAAAAGCGGGCAGAAGTAGTTAAGTTTGCCAGACGCTACAGTCTATTAATACAGACTGCTACGAAAAATTCTGATAATGATTAATACCCGGCCCGGGGTTCAATCTCAAAATCATGATACTTTCCACTTGCACGACAACGGTTTTGAATAACATCAACAACCAACGCTCCTGAAGGGCCCATCCAAATTAAAGTCAATAATTGATCAAGATCTTTCGGTAAACCTTCGGCCAATACTTCCACCTGTCCTTCCGGCATGTTGCGTACATAACCAGTTAAATTCAATCTATCAGCCTGGTATTTTACAAAGAAACGAAATCCCACACCTTGTACTCTGCCTGATACCAACACATGCAGTTGATCTTTATTAATACCTTGAGAATTCATTATGGACTTCCAAATATGAAAATCATTCAGTATCGTCAAGACTATCAATGTCGATCAAGTCAAAGTGTGACAACTCTTCGTTGAAATCGAGATTATCCAGCGCTTTTTCGATGAAATCCAAGTATTCTTCATCATCAATCATTTCAGCCTGCTTGACAAGCGCTTCGCGTACCCCCTCACCACCTATTTGTGATAAAGCCCAGATGATTGCAAACTTAACATCATCATCCTCTTCTTGTTCGAGCATATCCAGTAATATTTCAGATGTTGAATTGAGCTGAAGCTCACCTGCTGCACGCACAGCCTCTTCCCGAATCGAAGGTGCCGGGTTTTGTAGGTATTGAAGGATAAAATCTGCCCATTTGGTGTCAGCACTACGTCCCATGGCATATAAACCAGAAGATATCCAATCGGTGTCTTTTGTGCTCATGGCATCATGTATCAATTGGCTGATTTCTTCACGACCCGAATAACCCAGTGATTCTAAGGCTCGACGTTTGACAAGCTTGTCATTATCTACTTGATGACTCTCAATCAATGCTTCTTCAACCCTGGTCTTATCCTCAATGCCAAGCTCATCGGTCTCCCCCAGGAGAACGAAACGTCCCAATAAAGATGCGGCAACGGATCTAACCCGGTGACTTGCATCCGTTCTTAATATATTAACAAAGGTGTGAATGAATCCTTTATCTTCACAATCCCATAGCAGACGTAATGCGGCTTCACGGACTGCTTCATCTTCGTCCTTTAATGCCACCTTGCCTGTGCAGGTAAAATCGACCAGGGTATCCCGCTCGCTGCGATCTTCAAGGTCTTCAAGCAGTGATATTTTTCGACTGTTTTCTAATTGCGGCCATCTTTCAGCCAACATGCTTTCCTGCTCGGATGATAGATCTGAAAAATATTTCAGCAGTTTAGCTGGGAATGGTTGGTTTTGGTCACATAATCTGTTTAATATTTCCAGAAAAGAAATGGAATTCTCGTGCATGATGCTTTCTTTGTCAGGGGAGATTGATCGGATTGACAAAATCCTGATACGTTATGATGATCATCAGCAGTAATAAAGCCATGAAACTGATCGAAATTAGATACTTTTCCACCTTTTGTGGAATCCTTCGACGTAAAATCAGCTCAGGCATTACCAGTACAATTCGTCCACCATCTAAAGCTGGAATTGGTAAAAGATTCGTCAGCCCAAGAGCGATGGAGATTGTAGCGATGAAATAGAGCCGGTATAGCGGTGCGCGTTGGGTCGTGTCACTGGTGACATCAGCGTCCAGGTTCCCTGCAGCCGTGTACATATCGTATATGCCTTTTATTCCCACAACTCTGGATTGATCTGACGAAATTGCACCAGTCATCAACCGGCCTGGTAACAGAACGAATTCAGCCATCTGCCGATATCCAGTATGAACGGCTGTCTTAAACGCCTCACCTATCGAAACCGGGTAATATGGGTTGCTCAGTACAACACCCAAAGCGCCTTGATTCTCTGGGGGGGTTACTCTTGGTGTTGCTTCCATAACTAAAGCTTCATTATTACGAATGACTTCAATTTGAATTGGTTTACCGAGATTATCGGTCACAGAGATTTGCATATCCTCAATCGAATTTATCTTGGAACCATTGATGGATATTACCTGGTCACCGGTTGTGAGGCCTGACAGATCTGCGGGTGATCCTTGTGCGATCCCAGTTATGAGAACCTTGCTTGTATCAGGTGTTCCAAGTTGAAAAAAAAGAATAAACAACAGGAGTAAACCTAATAAAAGATTCGAAATTGGTCCTCCAAAATACACTCCCAATTTCTTTATGGGAGATGCATTCGCCAACCCACCTTCAACTAATCTTTCCACTTCACCCCTTGGCCTTACAAATGCGCCGAAGGGCAATGCATTGATTGAAAAAACCGTACCCTGCCATGTAAAGAGTTTGATAATCCTAGGAGGTAGGCCAAAACCAAATTCTTCAACGGGTACACGTGCCAATCTGCACATGATAAAATGGCCGCCTTCATGGACGAATAATAAAACACTAAATATGATGGCAAATTGGACAATATTCCAGATTATTTCCATTGATAATTCCTCGCAATGGAGTATACCTGATTTATATTAATGACAGGTAATAATTTCCATTCAATCT
>RQOG01000109.1 GCA_003854985.1 Calditrichota bacterium | reverse complement strand
GTTATATTCAGTGAGACATAGGGAGAATTGAAGTTTTCTGGAAAGTCAATTCCCATTATCTTTGCCAATCCAATCCCCATATCAATGTAGCCTGAAAAATCATAGTATATCTGGATCATAAAAGAAATGAGTAACAACCAGGCAATTGATGTTGGAAAGGCAGGTTTGGGTAAATTAAACCCAGCATTAACCACAGTTGCCAATTGATCAGCAATAATGACTTTTTTTGCCAACCCAATAATGAATCGCTTTGATCCTGCCTGTATGTTATCCCAGGGTGGATTCAGGTTTGAAAGCTGGGGGAAAATGCTTTTAAAGCGCGTGATTGGACCCATTGTTATTTTTGGGAACATGAAAATATAGGTCATGTAATCCCATATACTACAAGAAAAGTATTCTTCTGAACGTCGATAGTCAATAAGCGTTGATAACACTTGGAATGTGATAAACGATAATCCAACGGGGTACGAAATTATATCTAATCGTTGTAGGCCAGGAATAATATTAACAATTGCAGAATGGATCAAATTTGAGGTTGATACGGTTTTAAAGAATATGAGATACGATATGTTAAAGGTAATGGCAACGATGAATAAGATCTTGGAAAAGATAACATTAATATCCTTAGAATTGATTACCCGTAACACCCAGAAATTCAAGAAAATTAAAACTAATATACACAGGACATCGTATTTTTGAAACCAGGAATACAATAATAAACTAGCAAATAATAATAACCATTTACGATATGATACATTCGATAAAAAAAATAAAATAATAAATATCGGGATAAATACAAAAAGGAATGATAACGAATTGAATTCCATAAATTATTATTGATCAAGTCGATTAATGAATTGAGGTCAACCCTTGTTGATTCACTATCATCATAATTAAGTTAATTCTTAATATTTATGTTATTACTACTCAATACAGAACATTCGCAATACGCTATAAGAACTTCCTACCAGTTAATATAATATTGAGTTTGATTGGGCAATTGTTTGAGATTAATTAGCGTTCTTTCAGTAATTTCATAGATTAAACATCGGGATCTTGTCCAGCAATCCTATTGGGGTCAATTACATAGGTCCAGTAATAATGAGCTTCCCGAAATGTTTGTGCGAGAAAAGGAACCCAACTCGTAAAAAAGGAATCTCTATAAACAATCACTGATGGGAGATCGGCATTCACATTATAGGATTCGTTAACTTCCAATCCCCACACCCCCACGGATGTTATAAGGAAATAACCGGTATCAGCAATGGGAGAATAAAAAGGCGCAATTTCTGAAGTATTGATTTGCCCAAAATTCCGTCCGATTAAATCCCCGCGGTACTTCTTGTCTTCCACTATGTAATCATCCAGCGATGGTTCATGAACTGATGGGTATTTTTGTGCCAATATTTTTGTCAATTCTTTATGGGCTATAAATACACCATTATCATTCCAGTGTGTATCTGTTGAAAAATATAATTGAGAGAAAGATTTCGATTCTATAAGAACCTTCCGAAGATCCAGCATATTACAACGATCTGTTTCTTTCCAAATCTCAATTACCTGATCCAAGCGAGACTTTTGATTCAATTTAATAATTTCTGTCGGTAAGTATTCAGGGTAAATTGTATTTTTATTTGGTGGAACAATAAAAATCAAATCAATATCATACTTGGTGGTAAAGTCGCATAAATATGATAATTTATTGCCAACATACTCCAATTCCTCTGGAGAAAAAAGATCCGAGTTTTGATAATTATTCATAGATGTTTGGTCGGTAAGCATAAACCAACCCTTTGTATCTGAAAGCATTTGTTCATAAACACGGTCTTTAATCACAAAATAACGAAAACCATTCACTTTAGAAACCAAATAATCACGACCGAGAAAATCATCAGGGAAATTACTCGTTTTTGTATCTGTCAACATATGTAATAACGGTATGGATAAAAGGATAATTAGTGTGATCGGCAGTAGGTATTTTTCTATGATTGAGGTAATTATTTTCAACATAGTAGGTAATTAATATTGGTTAAATTCCTTAATACTAATTAGCTTATTATTATAAAGATACCCTACATTAAAAGCTCACTAAATTAATTGAAGCACGACACGGTTGTATAACATCGCGAGCGATTTATAGGGATTTTAACGTATCCATGGTGGCTTGCAAGTAGGCATATCCATACTTGCGATCCGGCTCCAAATGAGCTCCCTCCGCCCATTCATTCCAGGCGTTAATAAATACCAACCGCTCCTCAGGGGGCTTGTTTTTGAGAGTCCATCTGCAGGAACCCTGAAGCCACTGTTTGTAAAATTCCGGTGATGAATTTGCAAAGACCGTACCCCGGCTCGGTTTACGGGGTTCATTATCCCAGGCTGGAAAAACGGTTTTAAATAAATTATAAGGGGGATCCGCTTCCTCAAAGACTTTATATTTCACCACATCGGGATAACTAAATATGTAAGAATCATATTTTGGATTGGACACACCGACCAAGGGATTAATTTGAAAACGAGTATTGAAAACCTGGTTGTGTGGGGGAAACTCGATGGCTGCATCAAAATTAACCATGCGGGGATCTTCAAAACTAAAAGTCTGGGCAGCTATCAGGTATGGATTTCCCAGCTTGTGTTTGGAACAATACTCCCGCCACCGATTCACCGTGTTTTCGGGTTCAGGTAATAAACTCGCACGATAAACGATGATGATCGGTCGATCCTTAATTCGAATATAGCGATCATCCCTTAAATATGGCTCCAGATCTTTAATGAATTTTATATCTGTTTCCGGATTGTGAACCTGTTGCATCAGGATATCATTTTCCATGCCATCCCAGCGCCTGGTCCAGTTTTCGTTCGCCCAACACAAACAGAAAGAAAAGTCTTTGTCTTTGTCCTTGAAGAACTGTTCAATTGGATATTCCAGCAACCGCTTACCACCGAACCAATAATAATAAAAGGCAAAACCTTTAAGGCCGTATTGTTTTGCCAGCTCGATCTGGCGGTATTGAACTTCCTTCAATCTCAAGTCATAAAATCCAAGTTCGCCTGGAAGATGGGGTTGGTAGTGACCCGGGAACTGCGGCACCGCCCGGGTTACATTCGCCCATTCTGTAAACCCTTTTCCCCACCAGACATCATTCTCAGCAATCGGATGGAACTGTGGCAAATAAAAAGCGATCGCTTTTACAGGCAGATCAATATTGATCAAGCTTTCTGATGATAACGGTACATAATCTTCTGTGTATTCATTATTTTCATACTTCAATAACTGAATATATGTCTCTGCCTGGCGTAAAATCAAGTTGTCAATTTTGTTGGGGGGTTGGTTTGAACCAGTGAGATTCTGTTCTGAACCCTGGTTAACCCTGATTGATGAGTCCTCAGACTTTATGGGATATTGTTTCAGCCACCAGGCATAGAACCCCCCCGTGTGTTTATGGATCTCATAAGGATTTTTATATAAGGTCTGAAGATCTATAGAATTCCTATAAACCCTTCGCATTTCGTTCGTAATCTTCTGACCATTATTAAAAAAGTTATAGTAACTATCAGTCTTTCCCCATTTATCCTGCCCATAAGCCGATAATTGTTTTTTGTACCAACCCCATAACTCCTTGACAATGGCATTATTTCCGGTTGAGGTTAATCGATCAATTACATTTATCCCGGCGCCGGAGTCATATCCTGTAAAGTGGTAAAACCGAAGCGGGTGGTTGGAGTTCACCATTAGCTGGCCACCCCCATCAAATGAAATTTGCCGGCAGTCCAGATTCCAGCTGGCGACGTTATATCCCGGGTCGCGAATTACGTAAAAATCCTCAAAGTATGAGGGAATCAGATCGCACCATTTTTGATCAGTAAATAATCCTTGATCATAATCCGCATAACAATAGTCTTGTAAACGTTTTCCCCACCACTCAGAAAATCGAATGCCTTCTTCACGGGCAGCATTTACCGCCATAAATCCCAGATTAAAGGTACCATGTCTCAAGGTGCCTGCAATTTCGTTATCGTGGATGGATTGAGGGTCATCCGTATAATTCAAGAGATGAGGGGTCAACAAGATCGAATGCTCATTCAGCAGTGTCTCTAAATCATTCAACGGATTAAGAATAACGATATCAGGATCAATGTAGACAATTTTATTGTGCCCCTCCCGGATAAGTTGCTGCAAAAAGGGTCCTTTTACTGCTGTGCATAGTTCTACAACCGTGTGTTTAAATATCCAGCCATAAATATCCTGGATATCCAGCTCATCCACCATTACCACGCGATCAAAAATACCGTCCTGAAGGGATTTACGTAGATCGGGTTCTTTTCCTGATAACTTATCGCTTAGCAATAAATGGAAAGTCCAGTCCGTATGATAATTTTTAATGGATTGGGCCAGTATGCGGGCTTTTGGTAGGTAATTAGCGGTTATGCTTGTAAATATATCCATCCAATAATTACTCCATCTTATTATTTATGATAAATTTCGCCTGAGGTCTTCCGTCTTTATGGTACTCCTTAAGAATATTCTTGAGCTTATTACTTTTCATTAGTGTAATCAGCTCTTTTTCATCATTAAGTACAAGTCCACGCTTCTGGTGTCGTTTGATGGCGGCTTGGATATTTCCACTTTCTTTGTTTGTAATCACAAAACACCCTGCAGCGAGCGCTTCGTGTAGTGTAAAAGAAAAAGTCTCTGCTGTCGTAGACCACAGTAAGGCAATATCAATAGTATGATCCCTTAATGTTTCGATCATTGCAGTTCGATTACTCGCTGTGACCCTGGTAGGCACCCACTCATAATCTCCTGTTGCTCCTGGTTGAGATGAGAAGTGGAAAAACCTGTACTTGTTTTTACCTGAAAATTCTTCAACGATATTCATCCAGGTTTTCCACCCTTTGTATTCAAAAGAACGACCCACGAATGCTATTCGTAAAGTATTATTTCTTTTTTGTTCGGGTTTGTTATCTGTCCACTTTAATATGACATGTGGAATTACTTTCCCGTTGACCTTTTTGTAAGGGAATTTATCCTTCCAATATTCCAATGCGAATTTCGAAGGCGCTATTACCTCGAATTTATTGGTTTTAAATAATTCAAGTAGCTCTCCCTGTTTTTGTTTACGGGCCATACTATATTTACAGATCGAGCAGGCATTGCTATTGATATCTGGTGCATCACAGAATGTTGTATCGTTCCTCATCAAATGTGTAGAAGGACATATAGAGTATTGATCGTGCACCCAGAACTTTCCGTGATGATCATCTAATGCTAATAATTCATTTACGAATTTTATGTTTATCCCTTTCAAGTGATGAATGTGGATATCATTAATCTTCATTGTACTAATCTGCTTGATTCCATGAAGCAGATCTTTAAATTTCATGATGCCCAACTCTTTGCCGTCAAATGAAATCCCCACATATAATGATTCATCGGTTACTGAATCATGATCTTCATAAGGATAAATATGAAGGTATCCTTTGCCAATATGATTAAAAGCTTGCTGCTGATCAGCTATACAGAGTTGAACGCCAGCATCTACCCCCAAATAATTATCATGGCTGATAGAAATTGCATATTGATCGGATTTTTTCATGCTTCGTAATTGCTTAAGAAATATTGCTGGTGAAATCAGGTTATTTGGTACAGTTCGCTTGGTTGTCTTTGATGTCGGCCCTAACTGTTCCTCGGAATCTGAAGGCAGAATACGGCGCATCTCATATTTTCCATACCTGAGATAATGAAGCAAGGGGTTCATCCCTGATATCTTCACGTCCTCGTATTGATTAAGATAATAGACCGTACTAAATAAAGGGGAGGGGTCCAATCCTTCAAATCCGCCTTTGATTAAGAAATGGAGAGCTATGTCCATTTTGGATTTGGCTACATCTGGATTACTGGCAAGATACCAGGCATTATCAAATAAATAGGATGAACGGATTAGCTCAAGATCATTATTCTCGGGGATTTGTACTGAGGGCTTACGGATGATGCGTTTTAATAATTTAAATATACTGTAGGCAAGTTTTTCCCTACCACTTCCCTTTGGAGCAATCCAAAGTCGTATTTTCCATAACCGTTGAATTAAATTCCAGGCGGTGCTGCCGTAAATTTCCAATAATTTGTTATTGAGACCCTGCAGAATCTGCTCTCGTTGTTGTACGTATCCTTTTAATTTACCCTGTTCCAGTTTGATGGCTTTATTAGTATTCAAAAGGGCTTCATTACTGGCTGTAAGGGCTTCATTACT
>RQOG01000108.1 GCA_003854985.1 Calditrichota bacterium | reverse complement strand
ATCAAGGCTGATTAAAAACCAGGCGGAAACAGACTCCGCTTCACTAAAATAAAAAAACTCACTCGCTGTTAGCTCGTTCAGACAGTTTTTATTTTTATACGTTACGCTTCATCTATTTCTGATCGCCGGTTTTTAATAGGCCATTTGTAGATGTAATTGCCAGAATGCGGATTTCGTCCCGTAGTGACACCTTTGTAAAAATGTCCAATAGCGAATGCGGCGTATGGCCTGAAAGGAATAATTACTGACAGGCGGCTGGGATTAAGAATATGGCGGTGCGGATGACCTGCTGAAACCGGTTAAGCAATTTTTTCTGCAGATCATACAATAACCGCATGATTAATATAGTCTAATGGCCTGATAAATATGAAGATAAATATTAACTGCCATAAACAATATAAAGAATTTATTCTGAATAAAGTGATATAAAATAGTAATCCGTGTAATCTAAGTATAATTTATACAGGCAATTGATAGCGGTAATATCTTTTATTATATTGAGACCAGATTCTTACTAATATATATGTTAGGCTCTGCTATTGATATGAAAGAAAAATAGGTTAATGAAATGGCATCAAAAGATTTGATCAACAATATAGCCTTGGCTATAGGCACTAAGAGGTGACTAAATGCCGATAACCACTGCACAAAAAGCACAAGCTGAACAACGTCAGTGGGCCGCTGCCAGAGATGGTGCACAACAGGTGCGACTTGTGGCCGGCCCAGGCACGGGCAAATCTCGTACGATTGAAAAGCGGGTAGCTGATCTTCTGACCAATGGAACAGCTCCCGGTGACATCTACGTTATCTCATTCACTCGGGCAACGTGTGTCGAACTGACTGAGCGCATTCTAGCTTTTTGCAGCACCCTCCCTTGTGCGAATGCAGCAGCACAAGTCCGGGTTTCAACGATGCATTCCCTTGCGCTTCGAATTCTGCGACGTGCCAATCTCCTCACGTCTTATCCCAGCACGCCAATCATGTTGGACGATTGGGAACAGACCAATGTCTATGACAGGGAGTTTGCCGGCAGTTTAGGATGTACACCGTCACGAGCCGCCGAGATCAGGCTCGCACACGATGCGCAGTGGCAAACGTTGAATCCCCAATACGTGAACCAGGCACAAATAAATCCTGCAGAGGTCCAAGGATTCAACGCATTTCATTCGGCTCGGACTAACCTGTATTGCTGTGTGCTCCCCGGGGAGGTTATCTATAAGTGCGTAGATGCACTTAGACAAGGTGCACTGCAGCCAAATCAACTACCACAAATCGACCATTTGATCGTTGACGAATTCCAAGACCTTAATGCATGCGACCAAGAATTCGTACGCTTATTGTCTGCAAACAATACAGTCCTATTTGTAGCCGGGGATGACGACCAGAGCATCTATTCATTCCGTCATGCTAATCCAGACGGCATAGTCCAGTTTCAAACTGCCTACCCATCATCGGCTACTCATGTGTTAACAGACTGCTTTCGATGCACTCAGGCAGTGCTTGAACCAGCAAGTCGACTGATCACTTACAATTTGAATCGGGTTACAAAGAATCTTACATCGCTTTATAGCGCTGCCTCGCCGCCAGTGCAGGGCTGCATAATGGTTTGGTCTTTCCAGACTGCACAGGAGGAGGCACGCTCCATCGCCCAATCCTGTCAGACGCTGATCAACGCAGGCATGAAGAGGCGCGAAGACGAAATTCTTATCTTGATATCCAATCGCCGTGTCCAGCTCGACATGCTGTCCCAGGAGCTTGGTAATCTCGGCCTTCCCTATGATACTCCTCGCGGCGCGGCGCTCACAAATGAATATGAGGCCATCAGGGCAGTTTATTCGATTCTGCGGATCGCCAGAGATAATTCAACCGGTGAAGAAGACTATCCGGCGCATCGGGACCTGCTTGAGGTACTTTCCGGTGTTGGTAGCTCTACGGCAAAAGGCGTCGCTGATGCTTGCATTTTAAACAACCAGAACTTTCGCCTGCTCTTTTACCTCCCTGCATGCCCGTCATGGTTTTCCGGGCGATGCCTTTCCGCAGTTCAGCGTGTCATGGCAATTGTTCAGACGGTTAGAACATGGAACATGAGCGATACCTTGGCCGCTCGGAGCGGTGACATCACGACTATCCTCTCATCGCAAGTGTTCACATCCGGGGGCAATGCGGCAAGCAACCTGTCGATTTGGAATACCCTGATAAGTTCGTTTCCGGCCGAGGTGACACTTGAGGAGCTTCTTCAGTTTCTTGCAGCCGACAGCGAATCCGATCAGCAGGCCATTCTTGACTTGGTTAACCAACGAATTGGTGGCACACAACCTCAAACTCAAACACCTGTTCAGAAACGTATCAGGATTCTGACCATGCATGGAGCGAAAGGACTCAGCGGGAAGGTTGTGTTCATACCGGGATCGGAACAAGGACTAATGCCTAGTTTCAAGGCATTGCAGGCGACCGGATTGCTTATAGAACAACGGCGTCTTTTTTACGTATCCATCACCAGGGCCATGGTATGCTGCATCGCGTCTCACGTCGCGCAGCATTCTGGTGCCCAAGCGATGGCTTTGACTCAAAGGCCTGTTGCACGCCTGACACGCTCTCAGTTTTTAAACGAGATGAGTGTTCCAAGCGTTACTAAAACCACCGGGTTGAGCCAGGCCGAAGCGGCTTCAATTGTAGCAGATGTGACCAACTTATAACTGGTCATAGACAGGCTACTGTTCTGCCTTGACAGATTTGAGATAATATCAAGCTATGATATGATTGATAAAGAAATTGCCCAACAATTCACTCAAGCCGAACCGATCACGCCCGTCTGGCGGGCGCCAGCCGGACAGGCGTCCGGGTCTCCGAAAAGTGCATTGCCAGAGGAGGGGTATTGGAGGTCGGCTTAGCTCAGCCGTTAGCTGTAATAAAAAAGGATTATTTTATGCAAAATGTTTATATCAGCGCTCATCAGAAGAAATTCATTTATTTGATTCAAAAATATTTCATTCAAATATCCAATCAATCACAAAATGAATTTCTATTCCACGAATTAGACATAGGTTATAGTGATAGAGCTTTGATCACAAATCCTAAAAAGAAAATTGATGTAGATAGCTTACTTCAACACGCTTATGACATTAAGAAAAAAAACAATATAAATGATAAAGAACTCTTCATTTTATTTTTCGATTGTCAAGCTTATGATGAAGAAGACGATGACTTATTTTTTATAACAGTTGATGCTGAAGAAGATATTTTCCCTACTCCCGGTGTTGCTATTTTTGCGACTCGATATTTGATTCAAAAGGTACTTGGTAAAAAACCTTCTCAACTCTTAATTGCAAATTCCATTTTACTTAATCTAATTTCGGCAGTTGCTTGTTATTTTTGTCCAGTGGACACACATATGGATACTACTGGATGTGTTTTGGACTACTGCGATAAGATGGAGGATATAAAATATTCATTAAAGAATGGTTTTTCTTTCTGCGATACAAAA
Source organism: Calditrichota bacterium (assembly GCA_003854985.1). Classification (GTDB taxonomy): domain Bacteria; phylum Calditrichota; class Calditrichia; order Calditrichales; family Calditrichaceae; genus Zgenome-0002. Next base: position 850 of record RQOG01000108.1, on the reverse strand, counting down.
GGATGTTATAAAAAAATGTTTTCAACACAAAATGGTAGAGCTATTCTAAAAATTGCAGCATCCTTAACCGATAACACTCTAAATAATATAAAAGATTTAAATAACCTAACAAAAATTGAGGATTCCAAAATGACATTAGTCGCTAATCCAATCTGGAAATGTAGAAAATTTGTTACCAATCCCAAGTTATGTTTTGTTTTAATGCCTTTTTCAGAACCTTTTTCTTCATATATGTGGAAAATGTTACAAGATATTATAAAATCAACCGGTTTAAATCCTGTTAGAGCTGATGATTTATGGGGAAGTATTATTATGGAAGATATTTGGATAAGTATTAACCAAGCTCGTTTAATCATTGTTGAGATGTCAAAAAAGAATGCAAATGTATTTTACGAACTTGGAATCACCCATACACTTGGTAAAGATGTTATTCTTTTGTCGCAATCCAAAGAAGATATTCCTTTTGATTTATATAATCATAGAGTATTGATTTATGCAGATAACAAGCCTGGCTATGAAAAATTGGAGAGAGATTTACCAAAAATGATTAAAAAGATTTTAGAAGAAAAATAAGATTTCACAGCTAACCCGTCGCTTAAGACATTATGTTAAAAAGTAATTGCTGATGCACGCACTCCTTTCTTACTTTAGAGACAAAAAAGCGTTTAAGAAAGACGTTATCATGCAAACACAAAATCGTTCTTTGAATTTTAGCGGTCAGACTTTTTATAGCGGCCTGGCGCTTGTTTTTGGCCCGTCAGTAGCCGGACAGGCCCGGTAAATTAGAAAAAAGATCTCACTTTCTTTAATGGTGTAGAAATGTATATAATACATTTATAAAATGACATCT
>RQOG01000107.1 GCA_003854985.1 Calditrichota bacterium | reverse complement strand
TAAAGAATTGGGTCACGGCGTATTCACCTATACCTTGCTGGAAGGCTTAAAAGGCCGGGCGGCGGCCAAAGGCGAAGCCATTACAGTCCGGAAACTGATGGGCTATGTTGAGGAAGAATTGCCGGAACTGACAATGAAATACCGGCAGGAAGCGCAGTTCCCGGTGGTCGATTCCAAAGGCATGGATTTTCCGTTAGCGCTCGGTAGATGAAAAAACCATGAATAAAAATTAATAACCCGGAGCGAATATGGATAATCATAGAAATATAAAATCAATTTTGGCCTTCATTTTTATGACGGGATGGCTGTTCTTTATATCATCCTGCAGTATTATAGGCGACAGCAAAGAAAAAACACAAGACATCACTTCAATGGAAGTGTTCATTCAGGGGGTCGGACTGGACGCGCAGCGGGCTGCTTTCAATTCCGATGGCTCACGTCTAATCACAAGCGGCAAAAACGGAACCACCATCTGGGATTTGCAGGCCAAAAAGGAGTTGATCACCCTGTACGATAATGAGGCGCATTCCAGTGCCATTTCAAAAAACGGACGCTATCTGATAACATACAGTCCGTCCGATTATGGAATTATCAGAATATGTGACTTGAATACACTGAAGATCCATTCATTGAGAATTTTTCCGGAACAGGAAGCCGGTTACGGAAAGTATATATCCGGGATTACCATCTCTGATGATGAAAAGTACTTTGCCCTGTATTCGGATAAAATAATGGTATTTGATCTGGAGAGTCTGTCACAGATTAATCAGATTGAATTAAAAAGCAGTCATTATCTTTTTGATTATAGAAAACAGGGACTCATATTCTTACCAGGATCAAATGATCTTTTATCCATAAGCTATGATATATCCTTTTCTTCGCCTAATGTTATTACCGAGGAAGGAGACCTTAATCTGAATCAGATGGATCTGTATTCGGTGAACATCTGGGATATAAAGAGCAAAGCTTTGAAAAAAGATATTAAGCTTAGTAATAAATTTATTTATTCCCGGGCGATATCAAATGATGGTACTAAACTGGCGCTTCTTTTAATTGATAAGCAAATACGCATTGTAAATCTGATAAGCCAAAAGATAGATGAGCGCCGGAATGATTTCTATGATGATATTGATGATATAAATTTCAGAGCAGACGGGAATATACTCCTTGCCGGAGCTTATGGAACGATCGGCGAATATAATGTTGAAACCGGCATAACAAGGATTATTAGCACGGATGTAAGCCGTTACTTCAGCGCACCGGCGTCGATAGCGCTGGCAATTTCAAATGATGGAAACAATATCGCGTTTTGTAACGGCAATAGTAAAATCATTCTTTATGATGAACCGGCTAATCAGGTTGCTGTTTTTGGCGATGAGGCAAATTCTATTTTAGCATCCTATTTTAATCCGGACTTATCATTTTGTATCTTAACGCCCAGCCGGAAATTTGGACAAACAGGCGCACATTTTAATACGGAAACAAAAGAAATCAAAAAGGTTGGCGGTAATGGTCTGGTAATGATTAAAGATCCGCAATCAGGCCGGTCGGAATTATATAATGAAGACCTTGGTAAAACAGTGTTTATACGTCCTATCGGGGATGATGAATTTTTTAATTCATTTTCACAGGATGGCAACTTCGCATTTCTTTATAAAGATGATGAAAATCCGGAAGGAGAACTATACGTAATTAATCTGAACGAAAGGTATTCGGATCCTGTAAAACTGCAGAATTCGACTAATTACTATGGTTTTAGTAATTATGTATTCGATCATAAAACAAAAGCGATCATCAGCGGCGCCGCTTACTTAAATCTGGGAGTCTGGGATATCAGAACCGGCAGTCTGATCCGCACCCTGGATGAACAATCCGGGAACGCCAGAACCTTTAAATTTATTGACGAAACAAAGTGTCTCATCGGTACGCGGGGATTTGTAAAAAAATATGATATGAACACGGGGGAAGTCCTTAAAGTTTATAAACCCAAAGGATATCGGGGCGAATACCGGGATATTGAGAAAATTAATTTTTCCCCGGATGGAAAGTATTTTGCAACAGGCGATAGCTGGGGTCTGATCACGATTTGGGCATTTGATCAGGAACATGAGAAGATTTCCTTTGAAACGCACAAGGAAGGAATAACATCCCTGAATTTCAGTCCGGATGGCAGACAAATAATCGCCGGCAGCAGGTACGGGAAATCAGCGGTTATCAATGACGTTTCAACCGGGAAGGAAATCGCCCGATTTATCAGTTTTTCCGATGGTGAGTGGGTTGTGATCACCCCGAAGGGTTATTTTAACGCCTCCCCCAACGGGGCAAAATACCTGAATGTAAGAGTAGGGAACCAGGTATACAGCATCGATAATTTTCATGAAAAATATTTTAATCCCGCTTATGTGGCTTCCGTTCTGCAGGGTAAAAGAATC
>RQOG01000106.1 GCA_003854985.1 Calditrichota bacterium | reverse complement strand
GCTCGCTTTCTGTGATCTATTCTCATCTTTCGTCTTGCATATTTACTCTTTCCTTTTCCGCTCTCAGGTCTCACTATTTTTGTGTTCTCAACTTTATCTGTTCCCCTGTATCCCAAATCTACAAGTGCTCGTTCTGGACGGTAGCTATTTAGCTTTTCAAATTGTCCTAATGCTTCCGGCAAGGTATGACCATCATAGTCATTTTTCTCAATCATTAATGCCCCCAATATTATTCCCGTCTTTCTTCCAATTACTATTGATACCTTCTTTCCAAATTCATATTTCTTATGTTCCTTTCCCTTCGATATGCATTCTGTCTGTGGCTCATGTAAACTGTATACCTTATTTTTATCCTCCCGCTTCTGTCTCAATACTTTCTTGTATAATTCTATTTCCAGTTCGTATTTCTCCATCTGTCCCGGACTTAATTTCCTTTCTAAATCCCTTACAAGCCTTCCTGCTATTGTCTTTATCCGTCTTGATGCCTTCAGTGCCAGTTTTCTCTGCTTCTTGCTCTTTTTAAATCTTTGTTGATAGGAAAGTTTCTTTACAGTTCGTTTGTAATTCTGTCTTAAATCTACTGATTCTTTCTCCGATATCTCAACACATTTTTTAATTATTTTTTTGTACAACTTGTCGTCTGTCGGATATGTTATGTTTTTCTCCTGTACTGTCGTATCTATTATTACATCCTTATCGAGTATTTTATCCTTTCTGATTTTATGATTATTATTACCTGAATTATTTTTATTATTACTCCTTGTTTTTTTTCTTGAGCTCATTATTTCACTTGCTACCCTTATACTCTCTTGAAATATTAATTCCATTCCTTCTTTTCCTATTCTGTCCCGGAAATGTACAAATTCACTTGCGTTACATGGCGGCTGGGAATTAAATTTTTCCAGCCCACAAAAATATTGATAATATGAATTCTCTCCGCATTGCTCTACTACTGATTCATCACTTAAATTCCTCAGATGTTTCAAAATTAATAAACCTACCATCATTCGAATTGACTTTGCCGGTCTGCCCATCGTTTTATGATAATATTTGCTAAACTCATCATCAAACAACTTCCAGTTAATTTTATTGGCTAATACGTATAGCGAATGTTTCTTGTCTAATACTTCTTCGAATGTACTGCAGAATGTAAGCTGGTTTTGATTTGTTTTGGGTTTTATCATAGGTGTTTTTTTGCAAGATTTTTCAATAAAAATGATAATTTCTTG
>RQOG01000105.1 GCA_003854985.1 Calditrichota bacterium | reverse complement strand
GAACCGTTGTACGCCATGCAAAACTATATTAAAATAATGAAAACAATCCTATGAATAAGTTCTTCGCCTTGTTTTTGAGTTTCTCTTTAATTCTTGTAAGCAGCTGTTGTTCCCCAATAATTAAAAATAAAGGTCTACGACTAGAATTATTGCAAATGGCGGAAGAAGATCAGAAAGCAATCAAGAATTCAATGGAACAAGAACTTCAAGAGGCAAAAAGGAAAATAGGAAACAATTATAAAATCAACAAGGAAAATAAAGACCCTTTTCAAACGAGCTTACAAGTTTTATTAGATAATACAAAAAGGATGAAAGAAATAATAAAAACATATGGCTGGCCAACATTTGACTTAGTGGGAAAAGATGGTTCGGAAGCAGCTTGGCTTTTAGTGCAGCATGGAGATTTGGAATTACAAAAAATGAGTATTAACCTATTAAAAAGTGCTGCAGATATAAATCAAGCCAGGAAAAGCTCTTATGCCTTTTTGTTAGATAGATTGCTTATCCGCGAAGGCAAAAAACAATTATACGGAACACAATTAGATTTGAAAAATGGAGAATTAATCCCGTTTCCAATAGAGGATGAAAAAAATGTGAATAAAAGAAGAAATGAAATGGGCATGAAACCATTACAAGAATATATAAATAATTTTCCTAAGGAATACATAAAAGAATCTTTTGAAAAAAAGTAATTTTTTGCACGGCGTACAACAGCGAGTATCCGGCTCCGCTTCGCTCCGCTCAAATTGGCTCGCTTTGGTCGCCAACTTCAGGTACTCGCGCACGTTAGCAACTCTTTCCCTTCTTCAATGCTGATGAAAAGCGGCGGAGATAAATTCCAAAACTTCCGGCAGGGACGCCCGCCGTTTGTTTATGGTTTCCCCGGCCTGATTATCGCTTTACCGTTTATTGTATAATTTGCCTGGATGTATTGTCAATTAGCATTTTAATATTTATATTGCGTGCTATCCGTCTGTAAGACGCCGGACAGGCGAATATTCGTTTATCGGGATGTTGGCAGCAAGGCTGAAATGACTTAGCAGGTACAGATTAAATTAATTAAAATATTATGAAAACTGTAATTTTAAAAAACGTTTGGTTGACAACATTTTTAGGGATTATTTTATTTATAATCTTTGTTAGTCTTTTCTTGGTAAAAATTTACGAATTTAAAAGTCATGCGGAGATATTTTCACTAGCTGTTACTATAGACATAACTTTGGGAATACCTATTTTATATTATTCTATTATTTCAAGAAAATTAAAAATACATCCAATAACTATCGTTGTAGTATTCCTGATTTGTCTTGGAATTGCGAATTATATTCTGCCAAAAGAAAATCATAATTATCTTGATTTAATAAAAAAAGGAACGGCATTGATTGAACTAACTGTTATTACCTATGGGTTCATAAAAATTAGAAAAATAATTAAATCATATAACCAATTGTCCGTTCAACGTATTGACTTTGTCAGAAATCTATATTCCGCCATTGAAAGTGTATTTGGAAAATCAAAAGCCCTATACATTGCTGCATCGGAAGTATTCACTTTTCGATATGGTTTATTTTTCTGGAAAGTGAAGAAAGAAATATTCAATGGGCAAAAGTATTTTACAACATATAAAAAAACCGGGGTAATCGGATTTACAGGTGTACTTACTTTCATTATGTTATTTGAAACTATCGTAGTTCATTTTTTCCTATGGCATTGGAATAAGAATGTTGCTTTGGTTGTTACTATCTTAACTATTTATGGCATTGTTTTTATAATAGCAGATATAGCCGCAATAATTAAAAGACCAATTGTATTTTATCAAAATAAACTGTACCTGCGCATTGGAATTCGGGCAAGTGCAATTATTGACCCTGAAAAAATTGAAAAGGTTGAAATTATTAAGCGGTTTAATAAAAGTAAAGAAAAGATAGATTGTTCTCTGCTTCGTTCCCCCAATATATTAATAACTTTAAATGAACCTGTTACCGTCATTGGCTACTATGGATATAAACGAACTGCAGACCAAATTGCATTCAATATTGACAACACAACTGAGTTTATTAATGAATTGAGGCAATACAAAGAACATTTAATGATCCAATAAATCAAAATAAATCATATTTATGATTACAAAAAAAATATTAATAACTGGAGGATATTCGGGTATAGGCCTAGAATTATCGAAAATTCTGTTTAATGAGGGGCATAAAATAGGATTGATAATCAAGAATGAAAATAGGAAACTCGAATTTCTTCGTGAATATCCAGAATTCAATACATTAGAAATAGATATTTTTCTCGCTGATTTAAGCAATCAGGAGCAAATAATACAAGTTGCAAACGATATAAGAAATAGATGGGGTAAGATAGATATACTTTTTAATAATGCGGGTGTGTTATTAGGAGAAAAATTATTATCAGCACAAGGGAATGAAATGCATTTTGAAATAAACACACTTGCCCACTATTTGTTAACACTAAAACTTAAGCCTTTATTACAAGAATCTGGCGGAGCAATTGTAATAAATACAGCTACTGACGGATTGCATTATATTAAAACTATTGATATACAAGACTTATTCAATCCCAAAAAGTTTAAAAAATTATTTGGTTCTTATACGCAGTCTAAATTGGCTCTTGTTTTACTAATGAATAAGATATCAGACGAATGGTTTAAAAATAATATACGAATAATAAATGTTTCACCTGGCGGTAATAAAACAAAATTAACAGAAGGAAAAGGTATGCCTGCATGGATGACCCCTTTAATGGTGTTATTATACAAGAATCCAATCCATGGCGCCAAATTATTATACGGTGCTGCATTCAATGAAAGCTACAAAGATAAAACTGGGATTTATTTACAAAATGGAAAAATTCAAAAAATTAAATTATCATTAAACGAAGTGCAGGAAAGTGAAATATTAAAAAGATACAAAATATCTTTTTGATAAACTGATTGTTTCTTATATGCAGTCGATAAATGAATTAAAATAGCTTGGTATTAGATGACAGCAAACGAAAATTTAGTTCTTGACTTTTTAAGAATGTTAGAACAAAGGAAGTCAGCAAACGAGCCAATTATTGGTCGTGATTCAATTAATGAAATGTTTAGAAATGAATTTTCGCAAGCAAAAATGGTTTGTATAGTTGAGAACATATTTGAAGATGGATATTGGGATAAATTATCCTTTTTGAGACAACATAATCTTCCATTACCTACAAAATAGTAACGCCATTAAAACATCATTAGGACTATGAAAATATTAGCAATAGAAAAAGAACTGCAACCTGTTGATTGGAAAAATGAAACTAATACACTGATTGAAGAGGCAAAATCAGTTTATAAATTAATGTTATCAGACTTTCTACGGGAGATTTATTTTACCGAAAATAAAAATGCCGTTCTTATTCTTGAATGTGAAAGCAAGAAAATAGCGGAACAAATATTGCAAAAATTGCCATTGATACAGAAACAAATAATCGGTTTTGAATTAATGGAATTAAATCCATACACTGGTTTATCAAGGTTGATGAATGAAGAATAAAAAGAATTTTATAGAGGTAATTATTGAAAAAGCACGAAAGCACATCAATGTATAAAAATAATAACCGGGTCAGTAGTAAATTCAATGGTTGTAGCCCGTTTCAACTTTCTTGTAACTAGATAGGAAAGTGCATCGAAATCGGCAACTAACCATACTGCCACCGTTCAACCTAAAAACCTATCGGCGCTAACGCTTACCAACTTTTACAATTCAATACTGGTGAAAAGCGGCGGAAATAAATTCCAGAACTTCCGGCAGGGACGCCCGCCGTTTATTTATGGTTTCCCCGGCCGGATTATCGGTTTTATGTTTATCGTGTAATTCGCCTGTGATGTATTGTCAATTAGTGTTTTAATATTTAAATTACGCGCTAAAAGAATAAAAAGGGATTTAACCTATAAGCGTAATAAACGCAATACGTTTATTGGGATGTTAGCGGCAAATTAAATTTAATCAACATGAAAGATAGAGTCACAGAAATATCATTAAAGTATATTAACTCAATTAGGGAAAGACTTTATATTGAAATCAATGAAATGGGACAGCCTGTGTTCTTTCCTGGTCGCATAAATAAATTCTCATTAGAGCGATTAAAAAATGAAATAGATGAAATCTATAGTAGTTCATTACTTGATGATGCTCTCACAGACACTGCTTCATTTACTAGAGATAAAAAATTAATACAAACAGTTGGTTATGGACTAGTTAGTGATTTCCAAAAGTTAATAAAACTTGGCTTCTTAATTGGAGACAGAGTGGTTATTTGGGATTTTCTGTTTTCAAGGGCATTAAGTGAAATTAAGGATGACTATAAGTACTTTGATTTTATTGGTACTTTGGCTTGTGATTTATTGTTATTGGAAAGTATTATTAACGAGGGTTCTATAGTAATTCTTCCTCCGCCCATAATATGGTATCCACAAACAAGAAAGATTTTTGAAAATACTGATACGGGCAAACTATCAAATGCCGATTTTGCTCTAATGTCGGTACTGAGTATCGTCGATGATTTTACGCTTCATCCATATACTTATTTTGATAAAGAAATTCCTAAATTTCCAAAAATTGATACGGACTATTATAATAAGGAACAATTTCAATTACACAATAGTCTTGCAAAACTTTTTAATGATGGCAACTTTGCCTTTTTAGATGGTATTTCTACTGCATCATTTTATTCAGTTATTAGACAAGAAAAAAGATTTGCGGAAAAACTACGAGAACTATTTAACCCAAAGATTAATCAATCAAATGAACAAAGCGAGAATAACTATAGTCATATTGTGTATGAACTTGAAAAGTTGAAAAATGAGCGGAATAAAAGCTTAATTAGCCACAGTTTTGTTCTTAAAGGAGCCATAATTTCTATGGTCAATACTGCAGCCACTTTGATATATGCAGGTATTTCCCAAAAAAATCCAGAATTCTTATTATCCATATCAGCTCTTTCTGGCCCATTAATGTCTGTAATTGGAAGATTTCTCTCAAAGCCATCTATTCCAATCTTAATACATGTTTTTAATCAACTTGAGAAAAAATACGAAGACGAACTTGTTAATTCATATCTAACTAATTCATATCTAGGTTCATGAACTTAAACTATAATGTCTGAAAATTAAGCCGCCTTTAATATTAATCAGCCGCTAACAGCGTGTATAAGCCATTGCTGGCAGCGGTTTTGCGAGGGGTAGCTCATTTGGTTACCTTGTGCTTCCTAGACCACAAAGCGCACCTGCAACGCAACGGCTCATACACGCAGGCGTTACCTGCAAGCTAAAGAACGACACAGACTATGAATATTAAGCAAACATTTATATTAATTCTGACCTTTTTAATTATTAGTTGTCAATCCCAAACAAGTAAAATTGAGGACAGAACGATTGACTATTACTTTAATCAAATAGCGGAATTAGAAATGGAAGAACTGATAAAACAAGAAATATTAATTGACAGTTTGACTATAACACCCAAATACAAGGACTCACTTTCAAACGGACTGAATCAAGAAGGATTTATGAAATATGCTGATATAAAAGCAAACATTTATATGTCTTTCTTTAAAGACTATTTATATCAACAAAAAGTGGAATATAACAATGACTTTTATATTCTCTACTTTACTATGGCGGGATTTGACGATATGCAATGGGATATAATAAAAATTCCAAAAAGCAAATGGAATGGAAAAGAAAGATTGAGTAGAGAAAAAGTTGAAAAAAGTTCTTCTATTGAACATATCCTTTTCAATTATGACGAAGGAGCAAAAAACACAGAAAATATTAGAATTTTTATTAAAAAAGACTATTTGATAATGGAACGTGGAAATCTTTATCACTCATTATATGATTTGAAAAATCAAAAAGTCCTAATTAATGAAGAAAGTCCTTGGCATCAAGCTGAAGGAGATGGAAAAGAAGGCTTGAACAAATGGATAAAAGAAAATTTACACGATAGGATTGAAAAAATTATTAATGAATAAAAGCCAGCAGGTAACAATAAATATAGGTCATTTGGCGGATAGTGCTATTTTTGAACATGAGTACTTTTAATAAAATATATAGCGGTTTGATACCTTGGAGCTTTGAAATGCCAAACACCCCATATTATTAACGTTCAACCTATAAACCTATCGGCGCGAACGCTTACTAACCTTTATAGTTCAATACTGGTGAAAAGCGGCGGAGATAAATTCCAGAACTTCCGGCAGCGACGCCCGCCAGTAAGTCCAGCTATGGCCGCCGTCCCGCACCCGGTACTCATGGGCAATCTCTTTTTTACGCAGGGCTATATGGATCAGGCTGTTGCCTTCATACAAAAAATCATCGTCGCCGCAGTCAATAAACCAGCGCACGGACGCCATTTCCTCTTTCGGTTTTTTATTTACCAGGCAAAGCGCGTTGTGCCGTTCGTAATAAGCCCGCAGAAGCGTATCGGCATAAGTCGCGCCGTTTTTTAATTGCCGTTCCTTAAATTCATCAAACGACAGCGCGCCGATATAGGCGCTTAAGGGGCAGGCGGAAGAAAACATATCCGGCCGGTGCAATGCGTACATAAAGGCGCCGCCGCCGCCCATGGAAAGCCCGGCCACCGCGCGATAACGCTTTTCACTTTTTATACGGTAGGTCTTTTCGATATAAGGGATAAACTCTTCGAAAAAGAAATCTTCGTAAGGCCGCTCCCCCGCCGGATCGTTAAAATAACCCGGGCCGCCCGTATGCGCATCCGGCATAACAATAATCATGGCCGTCGCTTTACCTTCTTTGATGGCCTTGTCCGCGATGTGCAAAACCTCGCCGAATTGTATCCAGCCGGTTTGATCGTCGCCCATACCGTGAAGCAGATATAAAACCGGGTAACTTCTGGCCGAAGATTCATAATCGGACGGCAGGTAAACCGCGTATTTCCAGTCGCTTTTCAGCAGTTTACTTTTCAGGGAAAGATCATCATAAACCTTTCCGTCACGGCTCAGGCCGGCGGTTGCCGTAAATAAGCATGATATTAAAACTAAAAATAAATTTTTCATGGCAGAATCCTTATTTATACATTTTAAAAGGCGTTTTAAAATAGCGTTTCAAAAAGTAATAAAGCAAATTAAAACTCAAATACGCGCCATGATTAAAACGTATAATCCAACTGTTTCCTTTTTATCAAACTTTGTACGGAAGGCATTTATAAACGTGCGTTTATTTATTTTTCCCCTTATTCTTCAATTCCGTCAGCCGCTGCTTCGAATCGTTTACCCATTCCACATTCGTTCTGCCGCGGCATTTGCTTCTTTTAAATTCATCCAGCGCTTTCTGATAAGCGTCTATAGCGTGACCCGTATAATTTACGGCTTCCAGAGATTTGCCGAGCCAGTAATCCGCTTCACCGCAATCCTGATCGTCGGAGTATTTATCTCTTATTTTGCATAGTTTCACCGCGGCATTGGTATAATATCCGTAATCATAGAGCGCTTTGGCGCCATTGATTTCCAGGATAGACCAGTCCTCGACACCGGCATCGTCGGTACCCTGCGCCGGTTGTTTTTCCGAACCATGAATAACGCTTACATTACCGATCTTTATGGTTTTATTATTTACCGGTTCGAGTTTCTCCACTTTTTTGGACATCATAACCAAAAACAATTCATCCTTCCTGATTGTCCTCAGATCAGCGATATCCAAAAACGTACGGTTTTTTATAGTAAAACCGACGCCATTTTTTACATAAAGAGTAGCGCGGCCATCCTGGCCGGTAAGAATGGAATCGAATTCATCAAGAATTTGTCCGGATTCCGCTTTTTGCCACTCTTCATTTAAACCGAACCGGACTTTTACATCGCCCGATACCTTGATAAGTTCAGCCTTAATCCCTGAAGCGTGTAGAAATTGAATGGAAATCAAAACGGAAATTAAGATTATGATTTTTAAATAGTTCATTTTAATCTCCTGATTAAATATTACTGCACATCAATAATTTTCATCCAGCCCTCCGCCAGACCGTTATTAAGAACAGCCTCCTGCAGATAGGACTGGGCGCCATGATTCCAGGCTTGTTCAAAACCCGAAGCGACCAGGGTTGTTTCCACCGGAATCCAGACCGTTTTCTTTCCTCTGCCCGAATTGCGGATCACATAGCGCTTATCATTACTGCTGATCAGTTCTGCTTTATCGGGCTCCAGACCCGTATCAAATAATAAATACAGATGAGCCATTTCACCGGCAAGCACCTGTATATCCACGAAAGCCGTTCTGATTCCAAGGCTTTCCAAAAGAGATGAATATAATACCGTCAAATCGTCACAATCGCCGCTGCCCCATTTTAGCGTTTCCTGCGCGTACTGCACCCGGTCATCCTGATAAAAAGGAATATTGGGATCGGCCTGGTATTTGATGCCTTCCTGTTGCAGATATTCAAAAAGAGCCTGTGCTTTTTTAAATGATTCCAACTGGTCGCCCGCGCCGAGATCAAGATTTTTAACCACCGATCTGCTGGCCTCCAAAATTGTTTCATCGGCAGGCGTAACAAAATAAATCAGCTTATCCGTATCGCCGTTCCAGGCATTACGGCTATGTATGGTAATCTGTGCGCTGAAGGATTTGGTCGCCGTCTGGCCGGCCCGGCCTTCCACTTCAATATCCAGAACCGCAGGCGCATTGGCAGGCGATTCCATAATTTCGTGGCTGAAAATGACCATCACCGGAATATCTTTTGATTCGCCTTTATCGATATTGATAAAACCGCTTTCGTGCCCGCGTAAAGAGTAGTTGCTTAACCGGCTCCGGACATTGACTTCCATGGGATATCCGGAAATATTTTTAACCGTAATCAGCGCAATCGGATAGGTATTATAGAACTGATAATAAGCCGGATATATATCCGTCACCACAAGCTTAACATCCTGAACCTGGAACATTTCCCGTTTCTTTCCCCACATGAAACTGAAACCCATTCCAAAATCAAATCCGTCATATTTGTCATCCAGTTTCAATTCCGTTATATGGTAGCGGATATCAAAATTAAGGGCCGCCCAGTCGGTGATCAGCAAATTTGTCCCGGCGCCAAAATAGATGCCCGTCTGAAAATCATATTCCACCGTTCCGTCAAAATCCTCGTCATCTTCTTCTTCTTCCAAATCGGTAGTAAGCATATCGCCTTCCTGAATCCAGTAAAAACCTCCGCCAAAACTGGCGTAGGGCTGAACGCGGGTAGTCAGATGCGTTGGCAGCAAATCATAACGCAGACCCAGGGTAATCGGTATGGCGACTTTAACTTTCGACCTGGATTCTTCATCCTCCCGGAGGAAATCCTCCGACTCAACCGACGCGATGGCGCCCATATTAAGCTCTAAAAAAAACCGGTCATAGGCCCGGGAAAAAAAATAGAGCGTGCCGCCAACGCCGTTAATATTTACATAGGATTCATCGTTCTCTTTATCCATCACAATTCGGTTTGGCGTCCCCGAAATATTCCAAAAATTTACCCGCACGCCAATACCGGTCGACCTGGTCATGCCCTGCCCGAACAAAGCAGCGTTAAATATCAGGGCAAATGATACTGCCAGCATCAGTATGCTAAATTTGCGTTGAATATTTATATTTCTGCTCCTCATAACCGGTTATTCTTAAATTTTTTCATAAAAGTAATCTAATTTCGTTATTTATCAAGTACCTTACAATACACCGTATCGGCTATCATCGAGCCAAAAATGCCGATCCCCTGCCCTTCGATGTTGAATTTGGCCTCATGAAAATTGCCGTCAATTTCCATCACATTACTAAACGAAACTAAAAATTCACGATAATTTTGATCCGTGGCAAACATGACAATTCTGTAATCATCATAAAAACTGAAGTCATACCATTCCAGTTTCAATTTCCCATAACCGATAGACGGATCAAGATTAAAGGCAGCCGCATTTTTATATGCATCATCGTCAAGATCGATATCTTCTTCTTCAACGTCACCATACGGATTATCATAAATAAAAGTTTTAAGAGTGGGATTCAAAGCCTGAATGGCGGCCATATAAAAATCCGTATCGGCAGACAGATCAAAGGTGATTTCAAAATTCAGTACATTACCATTTTCATCTTTCTGCCAGTAAACAAGGCTGTCGTGATTAAAATGAGTGATTTTAAAGCCTGCCGGCGGCACTTTGGTAATGGAACTTGCGGATAAATTCTGTCCTTCAACCACCGCGCTAACATTCAACTGATAGGTTTTGCCGGGTTCAACCAAAAAATCGGAACCCTGGTATCCCCAGTAAGCTTCTTTTACCTCATCTCTTTCCTGCACAACGATAAAAGATAATTCATAAACCTTACCATCATCAAGACAGGTAACCGACGCTTCCGTTGTTTCAAGATCAAGAAAGATATCAAGATTGGTAAAACCTTCGTCCACCCTGAAGTTTTTAGTAAACAGCATTTTTACATTGCGCTGGCCGGCTATTAAGAAGCCTTCTATTACAATTCTTGGTTCATAACTTTCATTTTTTACATCAACAGAGGCCTCTCCGCAGGAGGACATTATCCAGGCCGCCGTTATCAGCATTAATATTGATTTTGTAATATTCATAATTTTCATCCTTTATAGCTTTGATTATCATTTTAAGTTAAAAAACAAAGTTTACGCCCACGGTCGGCAGAAGAGGCATCATCTGTATCACTTCTATTTCCGGTTTTCCTTCATCATAGTCATATTCAATAAACCAGACATTTTTACGGTTGCCGATATTAAATATTTGCAGATAGGGCGACATAGACCAGTTTTTGTACTGAATTTTATAAGTCAGCGATAAATCCATTCTGGCGTAAAACGGCAGACGGATATTATTAATCTTTGTAGGCGCATAACTGGCGCTACGATAGGGATCAAAAGGACTGCTGGCAATAACATAAGCCGATCCCGGTTCCGTAATCGGTTGTCCGCTGGAATAGATAAAATTCATTCCCAATACCAGTTTTTCTCTTTCTTTAAGCAGATCAATATTTGTCACCAGATTTACAGTAGAACTGCGGTCGTGCCGTGGCGCAAACCAGCGGTTTAAATTAATGCCGTCTATTTTAGTTAACGTATGGGCGTAAGTATAGCCTATCCAGCCGTTTAATCTGCCCACATCTTTACGGAGTAAGAATTCAAAGCCATAGGACTTGGAATCGCCGCGTTTAAAAACATACTTTGTATTTTCTATAAGCGGCCTGCCGTCCGGCGTATAGGTATCTATTTTCATTTCCGCGGCGATATTCTGGTTAAAACTGTAGGTATTGTTCATTTTCTTATAAAAGGCTTCCACTTCCAGCTCGTAATCTTTTTGAATTTCCTGCTGATACCCAACCAGGTAATGATCCGCATAAGCCCGGTCTTCCGATTTTCCTGATAAAGACCATACATCCGAGACCATAAAGCGGTCAATCTGGTTTAGATATTGATAGTAACGTCCATAGGCGGCTTTCAGGCCAATGGTTTCATTCAGCTTGTATTTTGTGGAAAACCTGGGCGCCCAGTTCCGGAAGGTTTTATCCGAATCAAAATAATTATACCGAACGCCGGTTTCAATTAACCATGATTGTGTCGGTCTGATATTTAACTGGGTATATCCTGAAATCTGCATAGCATCCTGTTTGATATCGATAGCCGTTTGCGGATCATCTTCAATATAACTTACTTCTAAATTCTTCTGCTCAAAACCGAATTTGACGGCTAATTTATCCGAATAATGATATTCCAGATTGCCCTTAAAAGTCAGGTCGTCAATATCATTGTTTTCATACATATCGAATATGTTCATTTTAAACCGGGATCTGAAAATACTATAAGTAACCCAGAAATTAGAAAACAATCGCGGTGTAAATACCCTGGTCCAGCGCAGACTTGCGGTTTTATTTCCCCAGTCATAGGTAAAACCCTTTTTCTCAGTCGCTTCGGTATTAAATTTATAATCAAGATAATCGTTGCCGCCGTAATAACTTAAGGTCAGGCGGTTGTTTTTATCCAATTCGAAAAATGCTTTGATACTGCCATCGTAGAAATAATAATCAGGAATATCATCAATAAATTCGGCAACGGTTTTGTCGAAGTAAGTGCGTCGTATAGCGCCGGAAATTGAACCGAAATTTCCTATTGGCATTTGCAGCGTGGTTTTAGCGGATAAAACACTGATGCTGGCGCGGCCTTCGAATTTTTCACGATTTCCATCAAGGTTTGTAATATCCAGGACGGAAGAAAGACGGCCGCCATACTCCGCGCCAAATCCGCCTTTTGATAATTCGATATGTTTGATAGCGTCGGCGTTGAAGGTGGAAAACAAACCGAACATATGCTCCGGATTATACACATCCGTTCCGTCCAGCAGATGCAGATTTTGATCCGGCGTGCCGCCCCGGATATATAACGCCGTAGAAAAATCCGATATGGGCGCGATACCCGGCAAGGTTTGCAGACTTCTTAAAAGATCGGCTTCGGCCACCTGGGGCACCTGGTTGATCTGTTTTGGATTCAACTGCACGGTAGATATCGGTTTTCGGTAAAGCCTTTCCGCCGTGCGGATACTGTCGGCGGTAATCACAATTTCTTCTGTTTCAAGAATACTCACATTCATATAAATGTTTAGCTTGACATTTTCACCGTTCACAATTTCTATGGTTTTTTTGTAAGTCTCAAAACCAAGATAATCACAAACTAAAATATATCTGCCAATCGGAACGGACGGTATCACATAATAGCCGCTGACATTGGTGGAAGCGCCCATGGCCAGGTTTTCAAAATAAACATTGGCGCCTATCAGGGCTTCCCCGTTTTCTTTGTTATAAACAAACCCGCTGATTGTTGCCGCGTCTCTGGCTCCTGGTCCGGAAGACGCAAATACTAATGTTGTTGTCATCAGAATCATCATCATAATTCTATACATTGTTTTATCTCCTGCGATTTTATGCAATTATTATTGGATTTTATTAAGTGGAAAACTATACGTTTTATCGTTCTGATCGCCCCAGGTAAAAATAAATCCAAGTCCGAATTCAAACCCGGAACGGCTGAAACCCGGATTAAAGTCGATCAGGTGATATTTAAGATCAAAATTAAGTCCAAGCTTTTCTGTAAATAAAAAATTAAATCCGGCGCTGCAATAAAAACCTCCTTTAATTTTAGAATCAATGTTCACCTTGCTCTTGTTATTTTCTTCTGTAACGTTAATGTCCGAAAGCAGATATACGCCGGGACCAAAGCCAATATAAGGACGGATATTTGCCCCGGAAGTTTCCGGCATTAACTCATAATTCATACCCATCAGCATCGGCGCCGCCGAATAAACCATGGATTTATTCTCCCATTCATAATAAGTATCGTATAACACTCTGGCGAACGCACCAATGGTAAATTCCAGCAACAGATTATCATTGATTCGCGATACAAGGTAAAAATTTCCACCCATATTACCGGCGCTTATCTGTCTGTTAATTTCTGTATCAATATATTTTACATGCACGTTGCTATTATTCCCGAAAACAAGCGTGCCACGAAAACCTAAGCCGGTTGATTGTAGCGACAATCCCTTACCTTCAACCTGACCCGTGATTAACAAGCCCAGGGCAAGGATGAACAAAAGTAGTTTAATTATTTGTCGTTTCATTTCTTTCCTTTTCTAAAAGGCATATCATTCATTCAATCGATTACAGTAAGACAAAAGACGTGCCAAAAATTTAAGTCTATAAAAAACCGTAACTTAGATAATATGCATCGGTAAGATATAATTGCGGAAAATATTTGAAACGCGGAAATTTCCCGCGATTTAAATGGCGGAATTAGTGGTTTTGCGCCTGCAAGTGCTCAATAATCTGATCCAGAAAAACGTGGTATTTCTTAGGTAATCCTTTGTAGCTGGTTTTTATTTTCGATTTATCGTTAATTATCTGGATGATGTTTTCCATATACTGGCTGATTTTAAGTTTAACAGGTCCGGTCAATTGGGAATCGGGGCAGCCGGCAATCCGTTCTGCCGCTTTATCGTAGTCAAACGCATTTTCAACCAATTGTTCGAAACACATCCCGCGCAGATATTCCGTTACAGTGCCCCGGTCACGGTTCCCTAATATTTTTGCCGCTTGGGATATTGCGGAATGGCTGAATTTTAAACTTCTTAAAATTTCCAGAATCTGCTCTTCGATTGGTTTATGTATTTGCGACAATTGAACAGCCTGCCCGGTTGATACAATTTCATCCGGAAAATCTTTAACCTGAATAATCTGCCTGCCATCGCTTTGGGCAAATATCGCCGCCCTGCGGATAACATTTTCCAATTCTCTTACATTGCCGGGCCAGGTATAATTTACAAGGGCTTCAACGGCTTTGGTGGAGACTTCTTTTACATGCTCATAGTTGTATTTGCTTAATATATGCCGGACAAGCAGGGGAATATCCGACTGCCGCTCTCTTAACGACGGCAGATTAATCGTTACGCCATTCAAACGAAAATACAGATCCAAACGAAATTTACCTTCATTAACCGCCTGCTGTAAGTCTTTGTTTGTGGCGGCTATAACCCGCACATCAACCCGGATTCCCTGCTCTCCGCCCAGCCTTTCAAAAGTTCCTTCCTGTAATACCCGCAACAGCCGGCTCTGAAAAGCGGCGCTGGTTTCCGATATTTCATCAAGAAAAATTGTTCCGCCGTCGGCTAATTCAAATCGGCCTTTGCGCCGGTTAACCGCCCCGGTAAAACTGCCCTTTTCATGACCGAACAGTTCGCTTTCGAGCAGAGTTTCCGACAAGGCGCCGCAATTGACCGCGATAAACGGCTGTTTGTTACGCTTACTATTTCTGTGAATCGATCGGGCTATTAATTCTTTGCCGGTTCCGGTTTCGCCGTAAATCAATACAGGAATATTATCTGCGCTCACCTTTAACACCAATTCCAGAACGCCCGTCATCCGGCTCTCTTTCGAATGAATGATTTCCGCAAATTCATCTTTTTGGAACGGTTTTTCGTTGATCATAAATGACCGCAAATCATCCAATTCCTTTTCAAGGCGGAATATCGTGTCTTTTCTCTCTTTAGCTATTTCAAGACTTGTTTCCGTTATTTGCTTTTCATTTCGCAAAGTAAACTCCAGCTCGGATAATCGTTTTTTCGCCTGCTCCAGCTCTTCCGATTTTAGATTAATTTCCTGCCCGATCATTTGCCGGTGTTTAATTACCGCTTCGCGGTTTAAACGACGATCGACTATAAAAGCTGATACAAAGAAAGCCAGTACCGGATAAAAAACCGGTACGATCAGGTTATAAAAGGAAAATATAAAAAGAACGATACCCAAAAAAACAACCGGAATAATCAGTATATATAAATATTTTAACCTGCTTTTGGTGAATCCCGGCAGATATAACCCAAGAGCCGCTAATATAAAAATGCTGATAAAACAAGGAATCCAACCCGCTTCAGTCAACCAGCAGTTATTGATGATGTTTTCCGCTGTTGTATAATGAATTAACGATGATGGTACCAAATCGTTTAACGGCGTTGATTTGATGGTTGTCGTTCCGGTTACAGAAACCATAATCCATATCAGTTTATTCTCGAAATCATATTGCTCTGGTTTTTCATTTAATTCTTTTAAAATATCTACAAATGAATACTTTTCGATTTTGTCCGGCGGCCCGAAATGATTCAACCATAATTCGGCGTCATCATTCAATTCAACCCGTATTTCACCCAATGGAGAAGAAATATGCAGATGCGAATCATCCGGATTCCATCGGGCTTCACCGTCCATAAAACGCAAAGCCGCCGCCAGGCCATAGGAATAATAAATATCTTTTCCCGAGCGCAGCAGTAACGGCGTGTGCTGCACAACCGCTTCCTTTCCGAAATTACTGAACCCCAGACAAGCCGCCTTATTTCCGAACAGATTTAAAGGATAGCTGGGATCATTTCCTTCAGGCAGGAATAAAGCATCCTGCGTTGAAGAATCCCCGGTAATTGACAAAAAAAACATGGGTAGACAAACATTCGCGGAGGAACCGATAAAATTGGCTAAAATCGTATCCTGCTGCGGATAATAAGGATCTGATCCGGCAAAAAAAACATCCAGCGCTATCGTTTTTGCCCGGCGTTCATTCAGCAGATGGATTAAATAGCTGTAATAATCCCGTGTAATCGGCCAGCCTCCCAAAGCCTTGATGTCTTCATCATTGATGTGAATTAAAACAATCCGATCGGAAACTTCGCGCTGTCCTCTTAAACCATATAAGACTTCAGCCTGAATATTAACAAATGCATTATTGGTTTCAAAAGGCAAAACGCTGAGCAGACAAAAAAGAAATGAAATAATCAGAATATTACTAAATGGACGTAATTTTTTTATCAGCTTATTATTCATCATTTAATTATTTAATCTTACTATTCATTGATAACGGGGTAATTTAGTTTCTAAACAAACAGGCTTCAAAAATATCTGTAGTTCATTGCTTGTCTTTTTTCTTCATTTGTTCCTTATTTTTTAAATGAATTAAATAAGATGCGGTCATATACCTGCCCTTTAGCACACATTTCCCTTTAGCCGGCGTGCAGTCAATGGAATTAAGAATACATTTTCCATTAATGTAATAGGGACAATCAAAACTCATGCTTTATAATCCTTTACCGGTTTTTCAAAAATATGGGCTTTATTAATGCAATGCAAAAATATCCTGCTTGATCTAAATTGAATGATTCTTTAAAATAAAAAGCAAGCAATTGAACCGGAACTGATCCGTGGAATTAAATAATGATATTTTAATTCCGAATATTTTTAATTGGTGAGTTGACACATAGGTTGTTATGTTTCACAGAAATAATCATACGGAAGATAAAAAGGATACTCCGGACTATATATCCATAAAAAAAGTTTTGGATTTAATACAGGATATTCCTTTGGAAATTGCCTTTTTTGACCCGTCCGGGCGCTATAAATTTGTCAACGAGCGTTATATTGCCGATCCCATCATCAGAAGAAAAATTATCGGACGCAAGGAAAAGTCCTATATAGAACTGATGGAAATTTCCAGTGACAGCCTGAAAAAAAGAGAAGAAATGTTTCAGCAGGCGCTTAGGGAAAAAAAGGTTTTACATTTTACAGAAAAATTATATATCCCCAAACAAAAGAAAACATTGTTCTATAAACGTACTCTTAAACCACTCTTTTTAAATGAAAAAGATGACTTACTGGCCGGCATATTCCTTTTTGGCACCGATATAAGTTCAACGATTCGCGGCCAGAAAGAAGTCAAATATATGGCTTATCATGATCTTCTGACCGGGTTAAAAAACAGGTATGCCTTCAATGAATACCTGGATTTATTTATCAGCGATACCGAAGCGGCTGACAAGAGTTCACCTTTTTACATTTTATACTGTGATTTGGATAATTTCAGAGTCATCAATGAATCTCTTGGACATGAAATCGGAGATAAAGTTTTAAAAGAAATTAGTTCCAGAATAAAACTTTGTCTGACCAATATGGATCATGTCTTCCGGATAGGAGGTAATGAGTTTGCCATCGCTCTGAGAAATTGCGCGAATACTGATGAAGTCCAGGCGATTGCCGAAAAAATTATCTATTATCTGTCTTCCAGTTATAATATTGACGGCAATCATCTGTCTTACCTCACCTGCAGTATTGGTATTGTGTCTTATCCTTTGGATGGCGAAGACAAACAAAAATTAATGAAAAACGCCAATATTGCTTTATACAATGCGAAAAGAAAAGGAGAAAATACTTTTCAGTATTTCTCACAAAAAATGACTGATTCGGCGCACCGGATATTAACAATAAAAGAAAACATGCACGCGCTTGTCGATAATAAAACGTATGATGATCATTTTGAAGTGCATTATCAGCCCATTATCGAAAAAGCCAGTGACGGCACTTACCGGATTGCCGGGGCGGAAGCCTTATTAAGGTGGTATGATCCCAAAATCGGCGCCATTGATCCGGGACAATTTATTCCGATTGCAGAAGAAACCAATTTAATTCCCGTAATCGGCGAATGGGTATACCGTAAGGTATTCAGTGATTTTAATTCACTGGTAAGCAATTGTAAAAATCCACCGTATCTTTCCATTAATTTTTCCACAAAACAATTCCGCGTTAAAAATCTTTATAAAAAGATTATAAAGGAACTTGAGCGCTTTAATATTGAACCGCGCCATATTCAGTTGGAAATCACTGAAACCAACATACTGGATGAACATTACCAGGTTAAGGAAAATATCGAAGCGTTGATTCAACATGGATTCCGGCTGGCCATTGATGATTTCGGCGTGGGCTATGCCTCCTTAGCCTATCTGCATAAAATACCGGCGCATGCGGTTAAAATTGACAAATCATTTATTAAACTGCTGGGCACCAGCGAAAAATATCAGAAACTGGTTAAATCGATCATCATGATGGGAGAAAACCTTGGAAAAGATATTATTGCCGAAGGAGTTGAAAGAACGGAGGATTTATATCTTCTTGATTCCTTCGGATGCACCAAATTCCAGGGCTATCTTTTCAGCCAGCCTTTAAATCTGCAGGATTTTAAAGCTTATCTTCATGAAGAAAATTTATTAACCACATTAATTTATTCGGTTTAAAGATTCAGCCAGTAATTTATTTTTAACATAAAAATATTATCCGCTTTTGAATGGACAATATCGCTAAGGGATTTTCTCATCTGAAACTGATGGGTCTCATTTTCTTCGAACCGGCTCTGCGTCCAGACCAGATAAATTGCCGATCCCGGCCGGTATTCCCAGCGCAGCACCGCATTGCCGCGTAACGATGTAATGTTGAAATCGGGATTATCCCAGGTGACCGGTTCGGTTGCCGCCTGTCCGTCATGATCAAAGACGATCTGATCATTTTCCTCCATCAAAGTGGAATTTCCATGATCCAATAATCTGAAATCATAGGATTTAGGGTGGATAAGTTCTTTATAATCATAATAATCGGCAGCGGAAATTAAAGGCTGCATATATAATTGGAAACTTAGTTTCGGCGTGAAGGTCCAGTCTAAACGTACGCCTGCAGAAAATGTTTTTTGATCCATGCCTGCAAAAATATAGCGATATCCGAAAGTCTGAACCGCCGTTGGGTCTTTAATCGGATCGGTTTCAGCCCATTGAGCAAATTCTCTGTTCCATTCCATGGCTGGACTAATTGAAAAATTAATATTAGAAAGCGGTTTCCATGTTATACTTAAGTCAGCGCTCGAATACCAATCATTTTTGGTCTGGTAATAGGTATTACCTTCAACGCTTATAACAACCGCCTTTCTGGCATCCGACGTGGCGTAAGTATAAATTTCCGCACCCGGAGGATTCAATACAATCGGTCCGCCGCGGGTTTTGGTGATATTATTGGTTTCCGGGTTATAGGCGCCGGTTATCTGCAACTCATAATAATTCAGAAAGCGCATAAAGGTTGATCCCCAGAAACCTCCCCAGGTCATATTCCCGTCAAAATCCGAAGTGTAAAATCCCGCGCCGATGATTTCCCTGTACCTGAAAATCTCACCGGGTTCGGTCCATTTATAACCTATTCCAAAATGCGAATTGATGATATTGGTCCGCCACATATACCCCAGATCATTAATATCAAAACCTGGACTGACTATGCCAATCGCAGAATTTAAGAACATACTGCCTTTTTGTTTATTCAATAAAATTCTTCCCGCTAATCCGGACATCGAGGTCGCCTGACTGTCTACCGAAACAACAGAGGCGTCCGGCCTTTGGAAATAATGGGTCGAGTTTCTTTGCAGATCAATAATTCGTTGTTTATTACCATTGACATTGGACATACCGGCCCATGTTGAAATAACCCAGGTTTTATTTTTATCAAGAAAACTCCAGCCATCCAGTCCGAGACTAAAAGCCCTGGAATTCAGATCATCTCTTAACCGATCATCTTCAAAACTGCGGATGGTTGATGCGCCTATTATTCCAATTCCCTGAAATCCGTTATCAATTTCCTTCTGCAACCGTCCGACCGTATAATGCGTTATCGGTTCAATTTCCAATTCGGACTGAACACCATTGTATTGTGTTTTGCCAAATTCCCTGGCCGTAACGGCATGTAAAACGCCAAGATTCCAGTTGTCGCCCAATTTTCCGGTTAATTTACCCGCGCCGAGTATTTTTGTACCGTCCGGGACATCCGCGAAATCATTATCCGGCAAATTACCCTGCGGGGCTCTGCCGATTCTCCGGCTGTAAAAAAAGGTTGGATTGCTCCAGTTAAAGCTCCAATGGCTTCTTGATCCGCCATATCCGAATTCAAAGATACTGGCTCCTTCGATAAAAAACGGCCGTTTCTCGGAAAAATAGGTTTCCACATCGCTCAGATTTACCACCGCCGGATCAACTTCCACCTGACCGAAATCAGGATTTATCGTACCGTTTAAAGTTAAATTACTGCTCAGGCCAATTTTAAAATCCAGACCCATACCCGGAGAAAAATCGGAACCGTCATTAAAAGGATCGTCGTTATCGGGATTTGTGAACTCGGCCTTTGCATTTGTATAGGGCAGTATTTCTATGGAATTCGGTGTAGAAATGTTCTCTATTCCCGTTAATTCCGGGAAGCGGGAAACAAATCCACTGCCATTCTTTGGGGTGTAAACCAGATATACTTTTTCATTTTTTCTGGAGATATCGCGCCGAAAATTAATTCCCCATACATATTTATCCTGAGGTTTAAACCGCAGTTGGGAAAAAGGAATACATATTTCGGCATTCCATCCATGATCGCCAATGTAGGTATAACCTTCCCAAACACCGTCCCAGGAATCATCATCCCATTCATCATTATTTAAAATACCGTCGCATTTGGTACCGGCCGCGCTTAGAGCAAAATAATAACCGCTGCGTTTATCAAAGTATGGATCTATGAAGACACAAAACATATCGGTTTGTGTCCAGTCATCCCTGCGTCCCAGACGAGCTGAGATAGAATCCGGGCAGGAATCATATAATCGCGCTCCTATATAAAGCGCTTCATCATCATAGGCCACCCAGACTTCTGTTTTTTCCGTGGGAAGCGCACCTTCCAAAGGGTCCCGCTGCGTGAACTGTGCTATTCCAAAACCATTATTCCAGACGGCTTCTTTAAGAATACCATCCAGCTCAATATGCTCCCGAATAAACTGGGCTTTCACTTCCAATGATTCTATTACCATTTCTTTCGCGCCCGCAAAAAGGCAGGCGCCAGATAATAAGAAAACACTTATAATATACTTCATTTAAACTTCCTGAATTATACTTTTAAAAACTATTATATCAGACGAAATAATATGGAAAAAGTTAGCGTTTGGTCGTATTTTTCTTTCAGTACATTAATTTTTTAGACTATGTTAAAAAAAGAAAAATGTTTGGTAATAAATGCCATACGCTGGAAAGATTCCAGTAAAATAGTCACTTTATTTTGCAGGACGGACGGACGTATTAAGGTAATTGTAAAAGGCGCCTTGCGCAAAAACTCCCCCTATGGCGGCATTATGGAAACACTTAATCTGGTGGATACAATCATTACGGACAAAGCGTCGAGATCATTACAAATAGTAGCCGATGCGGAACTGGTTCATGATTTTAAAAAAATCCGTTCCGTACCTGAGCAATTCGCTTATGCTATGGCTATACTGGAAGTTATCAACCAGTTATTTGAAGCCAGCCACAGTGAGACAGCTTACTTCGATTATTTAATTACGGTTCTTCAGGAAATGGAATACTTTCCGGACCCGGAAACGGTTTTTTGGTATTTCCTGTTGAAAACTTCATCCTTCCTCGGATTTAAACCGGAATTTTCCCGCTGTCAGGCCTGCGGAAAAGAATTATTAAACGAAGAAAGTCTGTTCTCGCTGAATTCAGGTATTTCAAGTTGTATTGAATGCGGTGAACAGGATGTTTCGACCGTGGTTTTATCAGCGTCCGAAAGAAATTTTTTATTGAAACTGCAGAGTTTTCCGCATCGGAATCTTCGGAATCTTAACCGGCCGGAAATAAAAACAGATTTTACATCACTTCTTGTAAAATTTTTGAATTACCACCTGGACAAACAAATCCATCTGAATTCATTAGCGTTTTTAGCCTGATATTAATTGATTTTGTGATACCGCATTTTTTATTTATCTTTGGGGTTTTTATTAGGCGGAGACAATAACTTTAGTATGGAGATATAAAGTGGCGGTTACTCAGGACAAGACCATGGAGAAATTGATATCCCTGACCAAGCGCAGAGGATATATTTTTCAGAGCAGTGAAATTTACGGTGGAATCAATTCCTGCTACGATTACGGCCCGCTGGGCATCGAGATGAAAAAGAACATCAAGGAATTGTGGTGGAAAAGCATGATTTACGAGCGCGATGATATCGAAGGCATCGACGCCAGTATTCTGATGCATCCGCGGGTCTGGGAAGCCTCCGGTCATGTGGAAGGCTTTACTGATCCGATGATTGATTGTAAACAATGTAAAACACGTTTTCGGGCGGACCAGGTGGACACGTCCAAACCCTGTCCCGTATGCGGATCAAAAAACAGTTTCACGGAAGCTCGTTTGTTTAATTTAATGTTTAAAACCTTTATGGGGCCGGTAGAGGATTCAGCCAGCATTGTTTATCTCCGCCCGGAAACGGCTCAGGGCATTTATGTTAATTTTCAAAATGTTAAAGAAGCCGCACGCAGAAAACTGCCTTTCGGTATTGCTCAGATAGGGAAAGCCTTTCGTAATGAAATTACCCCCGGAAATTTCACCTTTCGTACAAGGGAATTCGAACAGATGGAAATGCAGTATTTTGTACGTCCGGAAGAAGATGAAAAATGGTTTGAATACTGGAAAGAAAAAAGAATGAGCTGGTATCAGCGTCTGGGAATGCGGCAGGAGAAATTAAGATTTCATGAACATGGCCCCAATGAACTGGCTCATTATGCCAAAAAAGCCTTTGATATTGAATATCAGTTTCCCTTCGGATGGAACGAAATTGAAGGCATTCATAACCGCACAGATTTTGATCTCGGCAGGCACAAGGAATACTCCGGAAAAGATTTGCAGTATTTTGACGATCAGACCAAAGAACGGTTTATTCCATATATTATCGAAACCTCTATCGGCTGCGATCGTGTTCTTTTAACCTGTCTGATTGACGCTTACACCGAAGAAGAAGAACGAGTGGTACTGAAACTGGCTCCGGCCATTGCCCCGATTAAAGTGGCAGTATTCCCGCTGGTTAAAAGAGACGGTATGGATAAAATCGCCATGGAAATCACCAATAATCTTCGCGGCGACTATCGTGTATTTTATGATGAAGCGGGCTCTGTCGGAAGGCGATACCGCCGGCAGGATGAAGCGGGGACGCCCTTCTGTGTTACCGTTGATTCGGATACGCTGAATGATAAAACCGTTACGGTGCGCAACCGGGACAGCATGGAACAGGTGCGGATTAAGATTGACGAACTGAAAAAATTTCTGGCCGAAAAATTAAAACCCCGGTAACTATACTGCCGGGGTTTTTTGTTATGTAAGATATTTACAGATAATATGTTGCTATGGTATCCAGCACATAATTTTTCTGCTGATCCGTTAACTCGGGATAGATCGGAAGGGCTATTACCTCGGCCGCCGCTTTCTCCGCTTCCGGGTAATCCGTTTTTTTACAATTCAAGTAAGCAAAACATTCCTGACTGTTAAACGTCACCGGGTAATAAATTTCACAGCCGATATTTTTTTCTTTAAAATAGTTTACCAGTTTATCTCTTTCCGGGACTCTGAGCACATACTGATTAAAAATATGCCGGTATCCAGGCACCCGGACGGGCGTTTTTACAATTTTATCCAGATTCCTTTTTTTAATTCCCGCATCATAATAATCGGCATTTTTCTGCCGGCCTGCGGTCCAGCCGTCAAGATACTTCAATTTGACATTAAGCACCGCGGCCTGCAGGGCATCCAAGCGAAAATTACCGCCAATCATTTTATGATAATACTTAGGGTCCATACCGTGATTTCTTAGCGATACCAGTTTCTTATAGAGCTTTTCATCATTGGTGGTAACCAGCCCGCCATCCCCGAAGGCGCCTAAATTTTTGCTGGGGAAAAAGGAAAAACAACCAATATCTCCGGTTGAACCAGCCCGTTTACCGCCCGTGTATTCGCTTCCCATTGCCTGAGCCGCATCCTCGACCACAGAAAAACTATGTTTTTTGGCGATCTTTAAAATAGCTTCCATATCCGCGGCTTGGCCGTATAAATGAACCGGAATAATAGCTTTTGTTTTTTGGGTAATGTTTTTTTCAATCTGAGCCGGATCAATGTTATAGGTATCGGGATCAATATCCACAAAAACCGGTTTGGCATTTAGACGCACTATAGCCCCGGCGGTGGCAAAAAAGGAATAGGTTGTGGTGATAACCTCGTCTCCGGGCCGGATATCAAGCGCCATCAGGGCGATAATCAGCGCATCGCTGCCGGATGAGACACCAAGGGCATATTTGGCTTTACAGTATTTGGCCGCGTTTTCTTCAAATTCCTGTACTTTAGGTCCCAGGATAAAATACTGGGATTCCATGACTTCTTTGACAACCGGTTCGACTTCGTTTTTGATCTGTGCATATTGAGCTTTAAGATCGAGCAGGGGGACTGAAGTAATTTTAGTGTTATTCATTTATAAATAATCTCCTAAGTTTAAATAATTATTTTTTACCTTAAGATTGAAATTGTTTTGAGTGATATCAGTTATTTAAAATCGTTTAAGCTTCAATTTTCTAAAAATATTCTTTAAATATAATAGTTCTACTTTTTCATAGAAATGTAAGATATATAATAAAAACGGAAATGAAAAAAACAAAATAGTTTTTAGAGTTATACTTAAAAATATTGGAATAGTATTTAAAATATAAGAAAACATAATAATAACCATGCCAACTATAATAAGCTTTAAGATATTCAGAATTTCATATGATATATAGTAGTATTTTTGTGCAAAATTGTAAATTATAATAAAAAATGCTATTTGTGATATCAGTGTCGCAATTGCCGCACCAATTGCTTTTAAATATAATATTAAAAATATATTCATTATAATATTAAAACCTGCGGTAAGAATAGTAACAATGGTAACAATTTTTGTTTTCTTTTTTATTAAAAGCCCGGTTTGCGCTGTACTGCCTAGCATACTAAACAATATAGAAAACGAAATTATTGGAATTATATTATATGCCTGCCAATACTCCTCATTATTTGCCAACAGAACAACTATATCTTTACTGTATAGCGAAATACCTAATACAAAAACCATAACACCGTAAGTAAAATAACTCATTAATTTTGAATAAAATCTATTGCTATCCGGATCATACATTTTTTTAAATACCATAGGAGAAACAGCTAATTGCACAGGCATAATTATAATAACGTTTATTGAATTTGCGATTTTAAAACCTAATGAATAAATACCAACATCACTTAACTGTCCGAAAAATTTTAACATATATCTGTCAGTAATAGTCATTAGAATATGCGCTAATGATGAAAATATTAAAGGCCAGCAATATGATAACATTTCGGTTAATATTTTATATTCAAATTTTATCTGGGCATTTTTAAATAAATAAGGCAAATATAAAATAGTAAAAAAAACATGGCCTATAATTTGGGCATTATATATTCCAACTATTTCCTGATTATCATAAGCAATAAAGTAGATTGTAAATATTAATACAATTAACAATTTTAAAACATTTGAAACTGAATAAAAGACAGCTTTTTCCTGTAATCTCATCAGTGTTAAAATAATTTGATCCACAATTTGAAATCCGGAAACTATTGTCATTAAAAAAATAAGATTGGCAGAACTACTATCATTAAATAAAATAATTGCAATCTGTTCAGAATAGTTCGAAATCATTATTATCATTAATAAAGCAATAACAATACTAAATATATAGATAGTAAAAAAAATAGATTTTTGTTTGTTTTGAGAATCTTCATCCCAATACCATCGAAAAAACGCAGAGTATATTCTTAATCCAAAAAATGCTATTAATACCTGGCCTGTAATTTCAAGAAGGCCTAAAATTCCATAGTCTGAGACCGAAAGGTGTTTTGTATATAATGGAAGGAGGACAAAACCAACTAATTTGGTTGATACATTTCCAGCGCCATAAATAATTGAGTTTTTCAGAGCGGACTTAATATTATTAATCATATTCTTCTGATGTCTTTATCGTTTATAACAAATTTTATATACGAAGACATTTTTATATCGATTTCGGTGTTTTAATTGTATCTACCAGTTGCTTACATTGTTCTATGATTACTTTTTTACCAAATTCATTCATTAAAATATTACGGTTATGTTTACGCTGATCGTTATTTATTTTACTAAAGGCCTTTTCGCCATAAGATTTTATGGAAGAAATCGGAAAAACCGATAGTCCCCTTTTAGAAAAATCCTTAAAAAAAATTGTATCTTCATTTAAAAAAACCTTTGCACCAAGCCATAAGGCAGTAATTATATTTCCTCGCGCTTGCGGTCTGAGGTGATTCATAATTACAAAGCTGCAACTCAACAATATTTGGTTATATTCATTGCGCGAAATAAATTTTATCAAAGGAAAAAAATGATCTTTAAATAATTTCTTACCTTTTTTAATAACTTTTTTCCTTACATAAGCATATCCATATGAAAGAGGAACGATAATTTTTCGGTTTTCCAGGTTAATATTTTTAATTAGTTCAAATGCATCAAAATGATTATTATATAAACATGCAGAATTACCTATTAATATATTTTCCGCATTTACACTTTTATCAAATAATTCTTCGCCAATGGTTTCCTCAACGGAAAAATAGTTAAAATTAAGAAACTTTACTTTTGTGAATCCTGTTTCCATTAACTGCCGATAAGTTTCTTCCTGCGAAAGCGCACAGTAATTTATATGCTCCAGGCACCGTTTTACATATGTAAAATTTGATTCTTTTCCAATCAATTTACGATAATATGGTTTGAGAAAATGTTTTATATTTGACCATGTAAACAGATCCATTTTTCTTGTTTGCGGTAATAAGAGCGTTCTTCTATAAGACATAAATGTATGATAAAAATCTGTACCAAAAATAATCCAAACGACATTTACTGTTTTTGGAATATTTAAAATAAGTTCAAAAAAAATCGGTTGCAAAGAGTGCAGAATTATTGCTTCATATTTAAATAATTCTTCTTTTAGTGCAAAATAAGCAGGCGTATCTTTAACAATAACATCGATCTTATCGTAATCGTTAACTAATGATGGCAAATTGGATTTTTTGCTTATGTAAACATAATGATTATTTCCAAAATTAACATTCTCAAATTGACTTATTATGTGTTCAACAAATTTAATATCTGCTGATAGGTGAAGAATCATTGCTTGTAAAATGTCCTGATTAATTTAATAATTTTATGAATTGACTCTTTTGATAACTCAAAATAAAAGGGCAATCTTAACAAACGGTCTGAATACATATCGGCAAAAGGTAATTTCGGCGATTGATATTTTTTGCTATAATATGGGCTTGAATGAAGACTTAAGTAATGAAAAACAGCGCCAATTTCATGGGATTTTAAAAACTTTATCAGTGCAGAACGCTCTTCCAATGAAGAACATAAGAAATAGAACATATGAGCGTTATTTTTTGCATAGTGCGGTATCACGGGCAATTGAATTATCCCTTTTTGAGCCAGAGGTAATAATCCTTCATAATATTGTTGCCAAATATTTATTCGTTTTTCCTGTATTTCATCAATTTTTTCCAATTGCGCATAAAGAAAAGCAGCCGTGATGTCAGAGGGAAGAAATGAAGAGCCAATATCAACCCACGAATATTTATTGACCTCACCTCTAAAAAACTCAGCTCTGTTTGTTCCTTTTTCCCAAATAATTTCTGCCCGTTTATTAAATCGTTCTTCGTTAATTACTAAAAGGCCGCCTTCTCCACACTGAATATTTTTTGTTTCATGAAAAGAAAAACAACCGAAATGTCCGATCTGCCCTAATGGTACACCCTTGTAAGTAGAATCTATAGCCTGTGCAGCATCTTCAATTAAATATAAATTATATTTCAATGCTAAGGAATTTATTAAATCCATATCGCAAGCAATACCAGCATAATGTACAACAACAATAGCCTTGGTTCTATTTGTTATTAATCGCTCAATTTTTTTCTCATCTAATCCAGGGTGATCATCTCTACTATCACAAAAAACAATCTTTGCACCCTGTCTTTCAAAGGCTAAGGCCGATGAAACAAATGTAAAAGAGGGAATAATAACTTCATCACCCGGTTTTATATCAATTAATATTGCGCTCATTTCCAAAGCAGTTGTACAAGATGTGGTTAACAAACAGTTTTGAAACTTATAACGATTACAAAGGAAGTTTTGACATTTTTTTGTAAAATCGCCATTTCCGGAAATTTTACCGCTGGCTATAGCTTGCTTGATATAGCGAATTTCTTTACCTGTAACATAAGGTTTATTAAAAGGAATTTTCATTTTAATCCATATATTTTTTTAAGATATCATATACGTTATTAAATAAGAAATACTTTTCTATATTGTTTAGTCGATGCTTCTGACTTTTAAGAATACTAATCCTGGTGAGTTCCTCAGAAGCAATTTGGCTCTGTGTTATAGGAAATTGTGTAAAAGCCTGATGAATGTTTTTATATTCTTCTTTAAATTGTTGTATACATGACTCCTGAAACTCGGTTTTTATTTTATATCCTAAGTAGTTCATTTCCGGTCTGCATATTGTTTCAATATAATTTATTGTTTGCATATCAAGCGCTTTAGTATAATTTCCGATTGAAGTCGAATCAATTAGTTTTTTCCGCCCAAAAGAAGAATTTCCTTTCCAGATTTTACCGTCCTGAGTTTTAAGCTCATTTGTAATGAAATCATTACTAAAAGAATTTACCTGGAGAAAATTCGTAATTAATTCTAAAACTTCCATGGGTGTTTTAATTAAATGCTCATATTGCACAGATAAAAAGTTGGGATTATTCTTAAAAAATAAAGAATAAGCAATACTTTTTCTCCACATACGCAATATGTAAATAATCGGACGTTTTTGCCCGATATAATTGTTTTTCTGGGAAAAATTAGATGAAACAACAATATCGCGTGGATCTCGTATAATTAAAATTACTTTTATATTATTTTTTAAAAAATATTCTATAAAATCTTCACAAATAATTTCTTTAGAACCTCTAAACAAAATAGATTTATCATAGTCGTTTAAATCAGTTATTTCACATATTTGGCGATAAAAACCGGATAGACTATTTTCTTTTATTTTATCAACAATATTAAATATATTCGGAGTCCAGCATCCTGAATAATTCTTCATATCTTCGAAAATTTTGGCAATAAAACTCCGTGTTATTTTTCGCTTTTCTAAAAAGTGAGTAAAGGAGTTTAAATTAAAATGATTTGGGAAATTCGGATTTATTGCATATGGAATTGAAGACAAATTATTTTTCTTGTTGAAAATTTCTTTTAATTTTATGTATAAGAATGGAACTGGCTGCGAAGCAATATAACCATTATTGTGGTTTGTAAGTATTTTTTCAATTAGGGTTGTTCCGCTGCGAAACATACCTGTAATAAAAACAAATTGCATAGTTTTAAAAACTCTTCATAAATTTTACTGCATTAGGCCCTTCATTAAATATCAGATCAATAATTGATACATAATGATCAAACGGCGGATATAACTGATTATATTTACGATAGCTCGAATAATCCATCCATTGAACGATTAAACCTGCTTTTTTAAATAATGCTTCATCCAGATAATTTTTAGCAGCCGGGCCGGATAAATAAGTAGATGCTCCAGATTGTATGCAAAGGTTTAACAATCTTTCTGTCCGTCCGCCAACTAATTCATAGTCTGATGACCATGTTATTTTTGTTTTTATACCTAATATATCGTTTATGGCATGAATAAACAGGCTATTAATTGAGCTTAATTTTATTTCTTTTGTCTTATATAATTCGCTGAAAACCTTCCGATAATTCTTAAAGTATTTTGCTTTTGCATAATTTGCTTCGAGAGTTCTCCAATGCTTTTCTCCCCAGTTACTCTGACATATTTCTATATCTATAATAGCTTGGGAAATCGATACATGTTTTACAGGAATAGAAAGCCATTGAATTCCATTTTTTGTTTTTATTTTATTGCGATTTCTCCAATCTTGTTTGGTATATTGAGCACTATCATAAATAATAAATTCATCAACTATATTGATCAGATCAAAATACCCTTTCCATGGAATATAATTAGACTGAAGTATCGCAACTTTTTTTCCCATAAAGTTTAAACTCGCTTTATTTCTTTCTTTTTTTATTGATCTTATATTCTTTTCACAAATCTTGAAATAAATTGCATCAATGGCTGCAATTTATTAAACAATGGATAATAAGTCGGATAATCCAAATAGCTTTTGGGCGGTAAATTATAAATATAATCGAACTCATCTCTGGTTAATCCGAGCTTTTTTATTACATAATTCACATCGTCTTCAAGCTGTTCATCTGTATAAGGCGGTTTTTTTAACTTCTCCAACGCATCAATCCTCGACATATA
Source organism: Calditrichota bacterium (assembly GCA_003854985.1). Lineage (GTDB taxonomy): Bacteria > Calditrichota > Calditrichia > Calditrichales > Calditrichaceae > Zgenome-0002. The sequence continues at coordinate 40,883 of RQOG01000105.1, read as the reverse complement.
ACCTGAGCGTACCAAAGCTGCATACTCAATTAACCTCATATCATATCCAAATTTGTCATATCTTATTTTTGTCTGGTTAAAACGCGTGAAAATCGATTCAAAATGTTTACCGCCATAATCACGCCATCCCAGTTCATCCGAAATGATTTTTTTAATTTCATCTTTCCCGTAATCAAAGTACCTAAGTATTCCAATCGCCTTGATTTTCTTTATAAAGATATAGTTTATGTAATCGAACAGCGTAAGGTTTGGAAAATGTTTAATTCCGGTGCCACTAAACATCTTATGAACTTTTTTTATATATCGTCCATCCATGTAACTCCACTTCCTGGGCATAATTCCTTCGGTCCGGAAATTAACACCGGTTATTACATAACCTATTTTATTTTCCGCAGCGGTTCTGTACAAGGTAGATTTTATCCCTATATCAGACGGTATATCCGTATCCGGAACCGACGCTTTTAAAAACGAAATAAGTATCGATTTGAATTCTTCCCAATCTACAACATAAGTTTCCAGATCCACTCCTAATTTATCCGTCACGTTTTTGATATTGGATACGGCAATTTCCGAATTCCACCCGTTGTCGAACAAAACCGCCAAAGGTCTTAATCCTAACTTGACCGCCAGATATAAAGAAAAAGTGCTGTCGGCTCCTCCGCTTACGCCTACAATGCAATCGTATTTATGCTTTTTACCCTGTTTTTTCATTTTTCGAACCAAAGCATCCAATTGTTTCTTTCCGGCATCTCCTTTAGGATATTTTTTTTCTAATTCATCATGTTGCGCACAATAACTACAAATTCCATTACTATCAAAGGTAATATCCGGAATATTTGAATCCAATATACATCTGTTACATATCTTATAAACGCCTGACATTAATTATCCTTTAAAATTTTTCTCAATATTTCTATACATTTCAATAATTTTTTTTGATTCCACTTCCGTATTATATTTTTTCTTTACAAAAAATTTTCCTGCCTTACCCATGCTGAGCCTTCTAATTGGATCATCATATAATTCTAAAACTTTCTCAGCTAACGATTCCGCTTTATTCGCCTTATGTAAAGCCCCTGCCTCCGTTTCTTTTATTAGACGAGCTTGAGGCTTACAATCGCTTATAACCATAGGTTTTTCAAACAACATGTATTGAAATAGTTTATTGGCAATAGTTGTATTATGATGCTCATTTTCTAACAATGGCGATAAACAAATATCACTTTTCACTATATATGAAGGTATTTCACTGATATCTTTCCAATCATAGAATATGATATGATCTTTCAGAACAGGATTATTCAGATAGATGTTAAATCTTTCAATGTCTGCTATATCTACAGGCCCGATAAGAAGCAATTTTATATTGGAATGTTTTTTGACTAATAATTTAAGAGCGTCCAGCATGATAAATAATCCCCGACGTTCTGCATTCACCCCAAAATAAAATAGTATAAAATTATCTCCTTTATCAAAGACATCCTTAGAAATTTTATAATTATTGAACTCATCTAAATCGGGCACATTTAAATAGACAAAAATATTTTCTGACGAAAGATAATTATATAGTTTGAGTAAGTTTTCTTTATATTCCTGGCAAGTAACTATTATTTTATCCACATTCCGTAAATATTCACCTTGGAGCTTTTTCCATATTTTTGGACGAAACAGCGCTCTCCCTTTAACTGAATTAGCCCAATTATAAGTTAAAACTGCTGCTGGATAATTCTCATGAAAATTAGCAACTATAGGTAATCTATACTCTCTGTTAGCCTTTATGGCAGAACCCAGCATATAAAGATCATGGACCTGAAGGACTTCAATATTATACGTTATAATGAATTCCTTAATCTTTTTTATCCAAATCCATGAATAAATTGGGAAAGTATTTATTAAAGGACGAAATACTTTTTTAAATTTTTTATTCAGATATTTACGATGAATAACTATACCATGGTGATTTTCAATTGTATCGTGATCACCGTAGCACAACACAAAAACTTCAAACCTCTCTTTAACTAATTTTCTCGCTATATTCAGCCCCCGGGGCTCATTAGTAAAATATGTATCCCTTACAAATCCGATTCGCATATAAATAGGATGCCTTTTCTAATTCAAACTTAATAATTTTTCCAACTCTTTTTGGGCTGGATAATTAATTAATACCGCTCTTCTTTCACCATGGAATACAAACATACTTCCTGCGGCAACTGCAGAAACCTTACTGTTTTTAACAATAATTTTCAAATCTTCCAATTTCCCTGCTCCACCGCAGGCAATAACCGGAATAGAAACTGCAGCCGCTATTTTCGCTGTAATATCCAAATCGTAACCTTCCCCTGTACCGTCCCGGTCAATAGAATTAACCAGAATTTCGCCGGCGCCCTTTTCCTGAACCAATCCGGCAAATTCAACGGGATCGATAGAAATCGACTTGCTGCCATTTAAAATATAAGCCTTATATTTTCCAGACATTTTGCGCCTTACATCTATGGAAACTATGATGCTTTGGCTGCCGAATGTATCTGCAATTTTGGCAATAAAATCAGGATTCTCACCGGCTATTGTATTTAAAACCACTTTTTCCGCTCCAGCCTTGAATATTTCACGCACCGATTCAATGGTTCTTATTCCTCCGCCAACAGCAAACGGCATAAAGCATTCGTCGCCAATCTGACGAACCACGTCGAGATCAACTGTACGATTTTCTTTTGAAGCGTTAATATCCATAAAGATTAATTCGTCCGATTCTTTTTCATTAAATATCCGGACAGCGTTTATGGGATCACCCAGATATCGGGCATCTTTAAATTGTATCGTCTTTACCAGCCCTTTCCCGCTTAAAAGCAAGCATGGCATTACTCTTGGCCTAAACATTTTTGTACTCAGCAAAATTCTTTAATAAGTTCAAACCTTGTTTATGGCTTTTTTCCGGATGAAATTGCATACCGAAAATATGCCCTTTATTAATAACTGAAGCGAATGCTATTCCATACTCCGTCTTTGCAAGACAATAATCCGAAATACACTGCACACAAAAAGAATGTACAAAATAAAAAGATTGCTCCGGATCATGCCCTTCAAAAAGCATGTGTTTCTTTATCGGAATCAATGTGTTCCAGCCCATGTGTGGAATTTTTAATTTTATGTCATCGTTTTCAAAACATATTGCCTTCGTCTTTGCATCAATCCATCCGAAACCGGCGCAATCGCCCTCCTCACTGTAATTGGTCAATAATTGCATTCCAAGACAAATACCAAGAATAGGAGTATCTTCCTCTAAAACCTTATAATTAAGAATCTCATAGAGACTCATACTTTTTAAATTTTCCATCCCGTGACGAAAATTTCCAACGCCCGGAAGAATAATCTTATCAGCCCTCTTTATTTCACTTTTATCCGAAGTTATAAACGCTGGTATTTTTAAACGTTCAAAAGCTTTTTGAACAGAACGGAGATTACCCATTCCATAGTCTATTATGGCTATCATCCCTGAAGTTCTCCGCTATTATTTTTATTTGAAAACAGTATAAAACAAGATGCTTTTTGAAAATTACCCTGTAATTTTTGGTATTCTTCTTTTGTAAGATTTAATATTACAATTTTTCGGTTTATCAGTTTTTCCGTTTTTAACCTTACCCGTTCAACTTCTTCAAGATTAATGTCTTCACCCACAATTACCAGGTCAATTAACCCGGAATCTTTTCCCAATGCATAATCGCCGCGGATAAAAGCCAATTCCAACTTGCCGATTTTATGCAGAATATCCGAAATAACCTTATCGATACCCGTGGATTTCAGCACAATATTCCGTAATTCGTTAAAAAGCGGATGATCGGTATTCGCCTGAAAAATTTTATTCCGCCCTTCTGTATGAGATTTGAGAATCTGTGCCTCATCCAGCCGGTTCAATTCCACCCGGATACCATTGGTCGATTCGTTAAATTCCTTGGCCAGTTGACGCAAATACCCCCTGGCTTCCGGATTAAGCAAAAAGCGCAGCAGTAATCTGACACGTGTTTCTGATGTAATGAGTTTATTTAACATACTTATTTCGAGTAATTATTTTACTCGAAATATATACATATCAAAATATATTTGCAAGTTTTTTTGTAGATATTTATCTATTTATTAATTGATTTGGCTAATTTCAGCAGATATTCCATTGTTGCTATTTTATATAAATGTTCAAAATCATTTTGATTATTAATCTTTTTTTGGGCAAAACGTCCCGTATAATCCTTCCATTTATCTGCATCCAGAAAAGCCGCCATGTGCATAACCGGATAATGTAAAAGTTTCTGCATTTCCTCATGTTCAAACAACCGTTTATAAACGGGTATATAATCCCAGGCGGCCTGTAAATGCGTTTTAACTTTATATCCCAAACGATTTAACATTTTATTGCGCATGCGTTCCGATTGCTTGAATACATAGCGAAAATAAAACGGAATAAAGGTGATCGCATTTTTAGGAACCATATTGATGCCGCCGAAATCGGTTTTCTCTCTGGCCAGCGCCGGGTCGATGGCATACATTACCGTTCTCTGGAATTTGGATTTATTCCAGCGCCATTGGGCCGGCATGTTTACCCCTATTTCAAGATTTCTTCTTAGTAAAAGAGGCGAAAAAGAATTATAAGCTATGTTAGAAACATTATTACCGGTTAAGGCATAATTTTGCCATTTATACAGGGCAAATTTATCAATCTGCATAGAAATTGGAAGATGCTTGTACCCGGCTATGGAATCTTCGAGCATGGCAAGAAAGTAGTTAGCGGAGTTCAGCTTTACTTTTAAAAACGCATTGGAAAAAAAAGAATCTTCATAATTCTTATTCATTATCCTGAGTTTTAAAAATTTCCCCGGATCGATTTTTCCGGGTTCTCTGTAAAAATTCAGCGCATAGACTTCTTCCCAGAAACAGTCTTTATAGAAAGGGCCGCCGGCTCCGTTCAGCAGCACATTTCCATATTCAGCTTGCTGATCGCGCATGTGCAAAATTCTACCTAATAAGTATCCCGGCTCGTCGCCGCTTCCAAGAATAACCGCGCGTTTGAAATATTCCCAGATATGCTCGTCAAAATCAGCTTTTATATGCAACGTATGATGATCCAGGTGATGTCGCTTAGCCATCAGGGCGACATTTTTAACTTCACTGAAATTATCTTCGCCAAAAATCGTAGTTGTTACCGGTAAATTTTGTTTTAGAAAGGCCGACATAATAATCCGTGAATCCTGACCCTGAGTCAGATCGCTGCTTGGCTTGCCGAACACGGAATGCATCAGCCGGGCTGTTTCCTTTATACTGTCCACAAAATTGGAAACAGACTCGTCAAAAGAAGATTTTGTCAGTTCTTTTGGAAACTCCCAATATGTTCTTTTACTGATCTTAGAATTCTTAATTTCATAAATGCTGGCTGGGGATAAACGCTTCACGTCCCTGAAAAGCGTTTTTTCGGAAAGCACATAATAGCGCCAGAAATATTCATTCAGCGCCTCCAAATCCGGTTCGGTGTTTATAATAATACCTGATGTGATCAGAAAAGGCGTAAACAAAATATATTCATCCGTCTCAACATAATAATTCGTTTTCGCTTTTATGAAATCATTGATAATGAGATATTTGTCCTGTTCAGCATCATAAAGTTTGATGACAAAATGACCATCAAGTTTATCCGCAAACCGGCGCTCATCCTGTTTATACAGTTTCCACAGTTCTTCGGCATTAAAGGTTTTTGTTTCATTCAGACTAAAAACCATGCCTTCAAAGACCAGCCAATTATTCTTTGAATCCCTGTACATTTTAGGACGGTTATCTTTTTTAAATTCCGTCAGAAAATAATCATCTGATTCCGAATAATAATTCACCCCGTTGAAATAAGGACGAAGGGTTTGATCTATGAATTTAATCAGCTTATTTTTTTTATCGTTAAATTCCGGGTTATTCGGTTTTTTTGAGATTAGCAGCAGATTTCCAGCCATCAGAGCCTTCCGATCTTCTTTAAAGAATTAAACTTAATAAAATACATCCGAAGTGCATTGATCAGCGTATCCTGTGAATTAAAAATTCTGGCATATTCCTTAAACGCCTCTTTGCCGGTAAGTTTATATAACATATTTAATTGTGTTACATGTAGTCGTTGATAGCCAATAGTCGCCGGGTCAATTTTCGGATACCATTCCGCAGAACACATGTTATAACGCGACCAGTAACCTAAATTATATTCAGGTAGAATATTTATCAGGGTATTTATACCTTCATCAAACACTTGCCGGGCTTCTGTCAAATCCGGAAATACGCGGATAAGATCATATATCCCGCAAAGCGCAAAAATTTTACCGTTTAAAACCAGGGTCGGCGTTTCGGCGGTATATTCTTCATAAAAAGGCCCCCACTGAGTGAAACTGGTTACGCCACCCTCAGCCACCGGCAACTTAAACGGTTTTAACGCTTCAATTGCCATGTCTGAATAGTCCTTATTACCGGTTAATTGGAATCCTCTCAGCAATATGGATATCGCCCTGCTTTGGGAAAAAGCGGACTGCCATGATCCAGGATTTCTATATTGCGGCAAGGCGACATCCGTCAGCCAGCGCGCGCCCAAAGCTTCGGTAACTTCAGCGTGATTATAAAACCATTCCACAAATTTGATAAACCGCTCTTTATCCATTTCCAAACCCGATTTCAGCCAGGTATGAAAAACCGCCAAGCCCATCTGGCCTATGGAAATCGGAAAATAAACAAATTCTTTATCCGGGACGTCGATATAGGTTTTATTAATCGGAATACCGTTTTCGTCAAACCTGCTGATCAGTTTCTGATCTTCTCCGGAAGCCACTCTTTTTTCATCAAACAAAAAATAATATTCTTTTAACTCTTTTCCATGAAGATCATCCGCGATATCATAACTTTTTTTAGGCTTTTTTAGATCGCTCAAAAATTTACGATACATAAACAGATATTTTTTAATCATCTGAATATCCCGAGAAATATCGATGCCTATCAAAGGCATTTTTTGATGAGATTACATATGAGGTTAATATCTGTTTCTTTTAATTCCGGGTATAAAGGCAGGGACAAAAATTCATTGGCCAGCCGTTCCGAAACCGGGAAATTGCCTTTATGGTATCCTAAATAGTTGTAAGCCGGCTGCAGATGTAGCGGAATGGGATAATGAATTCCGGTAGAAATACCATTCTCCTTTAATACGCCGGCTAATTTATCCCTTATGGCTGATGTAATCGCATAGACATGATAAACATGCTTTTTATGCGGACTTTCTTCCGGAGTTTTTACATCCATATCTTTTAATAAACCGGTGTATATTTTCGCTTTTTCAATTCGTTTATTTGTCCATTCTTCAAGATGTTTTAATTTTATATTTAAAACTACTGCTTGTATTGTATCCAAACGATAATTATAGCCTTCTATGATATGTTCATATTTTTCCGTTCGGCCATGATTCACCAGCAGCCGGATTTTACCGGCAAGTTTTTCATTATTGGTTACAACCATACCGGCGTCGCCATAGGCGCCTAAATTTTTTCCAGGATAAAAACTGAACGTGGAGACATGTCCGAAATTCCCGACTATTTTCCCTTTAAATTCTGCCAGATGCGCCTGGGCGCAGTCTTCTATGACAAACAGATTGTGTTTCTCAGCTATTTCTATAATCCTGTCTAACTGACAGGGATTGCCATGCAAATGTACGGCAAGGATCGCTTTGGTTCTGGGAGTAATAGCCTGTTCAATTTTCTCCGGATCAAGATTATAGGAAACCGGGTCCACATCAACAAATACGGCTCGCGCGCCAACCTGACGCAAAGGTTCGGTGGTGGCGATAAAGGTCATCGGCGTGGTAATTACTTCGTCGTCTTTCCCGATTCCTAATCCTTCAAAAGCCAAATGTAAAGCCGCCGTCCCGTTGGCGCATCCAATGGCATATTCAACGTCATGCGCTAAAGCAAAGGCTTGCTCGAATTCTTTCACCGCCGGTCCATTGATATATTTAAGACTGCGAATATGATCAATTACCGCCTGATCCATTTCTTCCTGAATTGTTTCATATTGCGCTTTTAAATCAATTAAAGGAATCATTGACCATCTCCCAGGTTACGTATTTTTTTCGCTGGATTGCCGGCGTAAATACCAGATTCGGTAATATCTTTTGTCACCACAGATCCAGCTCCTATAACTACGTTATCCGTAATCGTTACCGGCAGGATGGTGGCGTTGGTGCCAATAGATACATTATTTCCTATTTTCGTGGATTTCCATAGTTCTCTCTTCCCGCCGGCTGGTCTCCCGACTTTAAATGTATCGTTGATAAACATCGCTCCATGGGAAATAAAACAATTATCACCAATAGTAACCAGTTCACAGATAAAAGCATGGGACTGGATCTTACAGTCCGCGCCTATTTTAACGCCTTTTTGTATTTCCACAAAGGGTCCGATAAACGTATTATCGCCGATTGAACACTCATAAATATTTACCGGTTCGATAATTTTAACGTTTTCGCCAAATATTACATCCCGGATGCCGCTATGCAAAATCTTGGGCTTTGCCATAGTTATCTCACTTCGCTGGCTTTATACATGTTTTCTATTATCCTTACCACCTTCATACCCTCGATGGCATTGGTCGCAATAGCGCCTTTGCCGGTAAGAACATCGATGACATTCTTATACACCAAATCATGATTCGACATCGATCCCTGGTAAAACCCGTAATCATTGGCTTTATCCATCACAGGCGGACTGTCAATTACATAATCTTCAATATTCTGGTATTCCAGCACATTAAGATACTGGCCGCCTACTTTTACCGTTCCTTTTTCACCGAACACCGTTATCGATCCTTCCATGTTTTTCCCGTGACTGTTGACGGTATAATTTATCGTCCCGAGAGCGCCGTTTTCAAATTCAAGAATAGCCGCGCCGGTATCTTCAAATTCAATTTCTTTCTTGTGCATAAAATTTTTACGGTAAATTTTAAAATCCGTGATATCGCCATTGAGCCAGATAAGCAAATCTATGAAATGGCTGAATTGCGTATAAAGGGTGCCGCCGTCCAGATTTTTTTTGCCTTTCCAGTCGGACTCCTGGTAGTAGCGCGGATTCCTGTTCCAGAAGCAATTTAACTGGAGATTCATGATCTGCCCAAGCCTGCCTTCATCAATCACTTTTTTTAAGGCCCGGATCGGAGGATTATACCGGTTCTGTTTTACAATGAAAAGCCGACGATGTGCTTTTTCAGCTTCAAAAATCATGTTTTCGCATTCTTTTACCGTCAATGCCATAGGCTTTTCACACAGCACATGGAAACCGGCGCGCAGGCTCTTTATGGTATGCTCGGCATGATGTCCGTTAGGCGTGCAAATGGAAACCACATCGGTATCTTTTATATTCTTCAGCAAATCATCCACCTGCGTATAGCCCGGAATGTTAAAATCCCGGGTAAATTTATCCACTCTCTCTTTTTTAGTATCGCAGACAGCCGTCAGATTTCCCATATTTTGAATGTGTTTTGCATGGCGTTCCGCGATTCGGCCGCATCCTATTATAGCAAAATTAGTTTTTTTCAATGAGTCAACCTTTCAAATATTTTTGTTAATTTTTCCACATTGGTTTTGCTGCTGTATATTTCCAGTTTTTCATATTCGTTTAATACTATTGTTTTTTCCGTTTTCCATTGCCGGTAAACTTTTGAAATATAATCCGCCATCTCATCTGATTTTTCATATTCGAACAACTGCCCGCTCCCGGTCTCTTTCAGTAAAAGATCAACCGCGCTGCCCTTTTCGCCCAAAGCCAGAACCGGTTTTCTGAACGACAGATAATCAAATATTTTTGCCGTCATATAATCTTTAGTATAGCTAATTTTGTGTATAATCAGCAATAGCAACGACACCGATCGGGCGTATGATTCCAAATCTTTAAAAGCCATGTATTCCCGGAATATGATATTTACTCCCTGAAATTTATTCCGCATGGCATAAAAATCATCGAATACCTTTCCTATGAAAACAATATCAATATCCTCTTTTATCCCATCAGACAACATGCTTACTGCGGAAAAAAGCGGTTCCGGAGACTGGTATTTACTCAGGTTGCCAATAAATAATATGGTAAACCGGTATGAAACCTGCGTTTCCTTATTTAATTTATCGAAGCCGTTAAAAATACAATGAGAATCCACGCCGATTCTTTTGGCATACAGGTCCGCCAATCCTTCGCTGACCGTGGTAATCTCCGATGCTCTTTTCAGCGTATTTTTTTCAAGATAACCGTTTAATTTTCTGACTACAGCATTATGTAAATCAATCTGCCAGTAAGCATCGAGCCAGGGATCTCTCAGGTCAGCAATCCAGGGCAAACCGGATTTATTGGCTAACCTTTTTGCCCCGATTTGCAATGAATGTGGCGGCGAAGTGCTGAAAATGATCTGCGGCTTTTCCTTTTCGATGATTTTCAACCCTTCTTTTTCATTATACTTTACCCATCCCACCCTGGCATCGGGAATGAATATATTGGCCCTGATCCAGCGGGATATTTTTTCTTTTAATGATAATTTTTGTTTTTGGGAAATAGCATCTTTTGGAATGACAGCGCTCTTTTTACCCATAAACTTTCTATATAGTGAAAAAGGCTCGGCTGTTTTTGTTTTGTACACAATACACGCTTCCGGAATTCCGGCTTTGAGCGTATCATCGTACGCGGAACTGACAGGATTTTCCACCGTCAATATAACCGGCTGCCAGCCAAACTGCGCAAGGTATTTCACTATTTTTAATACGCGTTGTACGCCGGGCCCCCCTGCCGGAGGCCAGTAATAGGTGATAATTAAAACTTTCTTCATTGCCCGGATTTTCTACCCCTTAAATACTGATATCCCAACGACAAAACAATAGAAAGATATAATAATCCAAGGGATACATAAGCAATATTAATATTTTTATAATAAGAATCCGGTTCAAAGCGCATTTCAATGATATGCCGGCCCGCAGGAACAACTACAGACTGAATGGCATGATCCGTGCGATAGATTTTATCAACCTGCCGGTCATCAATAAATATTTTCCATCCCGGCGGATAATCCACTTCGGAAAGTTTAAGCAGGGCCTGCTTATCCGTATAGACATCATAGGTTATCCTGTTCGGCGTGAACAAAGTCAGATTGGCATAACTGCTGTCCGGAACAGATATTTTCACGGTCATTTCTTCTTCCAAAACCGCCGTAATTGCAGGATCAAATTCCCTGCTGTTGATCACTCTGATCCTTTCATATTCATCGGAAACAACTTTATAGTTTCCCACAAAACAGGCCCGCGGCAGTCTTTCTTTATAAAGATATGTAAACAGGCCGTTTTGCTGATCAACATTAACCAGTTCCAGAAAATCGGATTGTACCTGTTGGGAAATCACGATATATTTTACATTTAATATTTTCAATACATTCCAGTTGATGGGAAAAGAAGGATCCCATCCGTTAAAAATATTTTTTTCAACCAGTTCCTCAATGGTATACATTTTAATCGGCGTATATCCGCCGATGGTCTGATGATAATAAGCCCAGCGGTTATCGCTGAACATATCACTTCCGGAAGCGCTTTTACCGACGGGGAGAATCCTGAAAACTTCCTTATCGGCCAGGAGAAAGGCATCGGTATTGGTTTTTTTAAAATACTGCCGCTCAAGTTTTTTTACATCCGTTAAATCTTTATGCACCCAATTCTGAACAATAAGCAGATCCCCAATAGCCAGGATACTTATAAATATCATAAAAGCCGTAAAATTGATCTTATTTTTCAGATAAAACAGAATAAGACCGCCGGTAATAAGAACAAGTAATATATATCGGAATACATCCTTGTAGAAAAATTCCGCTCTGATGGATTGAATAATCTGCATGGTATCGGCCTGGTATCCTTCGCCGCCCGGTTTTGTAAAATCGGCCATCTGGCCGTAAATCAGAAAAATCAGGCCAAGCGCGGCAAAACCGCCTAAAACATAGAAAAGCCTTTTATAACGTTCAAAATTAAATTTTTCCCTGTTCAAATTCTTTAAATAATTAATACCCATCATGGCCAGGAACACCATAATAAAATATGTTACCGCAACGCTCATCATAGGAGCGCGGAATTTATCAAAGAAAGGCACGTAATCATAAAACAATCCATAGAAAATCTGAAAATGCCTGCCGAAAGACAGAAGAATAAGAAAAGCCATAAAGATAATCAGGCTCAGAATAAATTTCTCTTTCCGGTAATAAATCATTCCGAAAATAGCGAGTATAATCGTTATGATTCCGATATACTCATAACTCTGGGTAAACGGCATTTGTCCCCAATAACCGGGTATCTGAATTCCCCTGTTTTTGGCCTGAGGCACCAAATCTCCTTTATAAGTCTCCGAAGACATGCCGCCGTAAAACCGGGGCACCAGCCAGGTAGCCAGTTCCGAAGGATGCGTTGACCACTGGGTGGCGTATTCCATGGAAACCCCTTCGGACTTGCCGGATTCCTGCGCTGTCTGCTGATCTTTGATATCGATGGTCGTTTTTCCCCGTTTGGAATAGGGCAGATATTCCTTGGATAAAAACAATGGCTGGGCGGCCATCATGATAGCCAGAATGACAGCAATTAATACTAATGCCAGTGATTTTATAAATACCATATATTTCTTGTCAAGCAGATCTCTGAGAATCGGATAAACGCCAATGGCAAAAATAAACAAACCCGTATAAAAAACAATCTGATAGTGCTGGGTGCGAATCTGGAGTCCGAATGAAAGGGCAAATAGGGCCGCCGCCAGTATGGTTCGGCGGTCAATGAAATACTTGAAACATAATATGATCCAGGGCAGATACATCAATGCCCGGAACTTGGAATTGTGTCCTTCCAGATACAATGATTTATAATGCGGCATAAGTATAAACAGCAATGCGCAGATAAAACTCATCAAAGGCGACATTTTCATCATTCGGAGCAGAAAATAAAAACCAAGGGCTCCGAACAGATAGTAAATGAAGATGTTATTCGTCAGCCCGCCTAAACGGGTTAGTATCGTATCAAGAGAAAACGTTGTGGCATCATAACGGTGATACCTTGGCATGCCAGAAAAAACGGCCGGATTCCACAAAGCTTTTTCGCCCGTTTCCCGGGTGTATTCCTGTATCTGCTCATGAGCGCCTATGGAACCAACCACATCAACGCCCTGCGGCGAAAGGCCGTCGATTACCAGCGGTTTAAGTAAAATCAGCAGAAAAATGATGAACGCCGCCGGAAATATTATATCCTGCGTTTTAGTGGATATCGAAAATTTTACTTCCGGACTTTTCTTTTGTTTGCCTTTGTCAACGCCGGCTGGAATACTTTTCTTTTTTGTTTTGGCCATGCTGATACCTCATTTATAATAATTCTTTTTAAATCCGACTTTCTCCGGTTTTTTTAAGATCACCCGGCGGATATAATTGTAAATAAATCCCATGCCATATCCAAATATTTGCGCCGGCATAACCAGAGGAAGGAGTAAAGCGGGTTTTAGCTCTTTATACTTTAAAATTGCATCGATCATCGAAAATAATAAAATGAGCACAGACATTAAAACACCATATAAAAGAATGATTCTTATTGCTTCACTGAATGGCGCCAGAACGATGATTAACAGTACCAATAATGTACCCAGAGCAGGCGCGGCATGAAGAAATTCCATCATCCCCGGATCAATTTTATAAAGATTTATTCTGGCTATGCCCCAATTGAATACCTGTTTATAGAAGCGGCGTAAATTTGTACGTCGTTTATGATAGACAGGCGCATCTTCAATAAAGATAGTCTTTGCCCCGCTTTTAAGGATGCGATGGCTGAATTCTATATCCTGTCCATGTCTCAGATTTCCGAATCCGCCTATTTTAGTATACAGATCCCTGTTTAATCCCATGTTGAATGAACGGGGATAAAACTTGGCCAGTTTTTTCCCTTTTTTCCCTCTCATCCCGCCTGTGGTGATAAAAGATGTCATGGAATAATTTATCGCTTTCAATAGCGGAGAAAAATCTTTCCGGTACGTATCCGGCCCGCCAAAGGCATCGGCTTTTTCAATATGCAAACGATCGGAAATGGATTTCAGCCAAGACTTCGGGATAGTGACATCGGAATCGATAAAAATAAAAAAATCCCCTTTTGCTTTCTGCATACCCAGGTTTCTGGCGGCTCCGGGGCCTTTGTTATCCTGCTTAAAATAGTGCAGGGGTATGTCCGAATCTTTTCTGAATTCTTCAACCAGTTGATCGCTGCCATCTGTAGAACCGTCATCAATAACAAGGACTTCATAACGGTCTTTCGCAAATTCTATGTTTTTGAAAGAATTTAGTAATTCCACTAATTCGTCTTTCCTGTTAAAACAGGGAATTATTATTGAGAAGTAATAACGATTCAAAAGATTCATTTACTATCCGGATTTGGTTGATTTTTATTAAACTCAAACAGATAAGTATCCGGATTTGGAATTTTCATGACCGCTTTAAACAAAGTCATATTCTTTTGTATGGCCGGGACAAGAAATTTGGGTGTGGAACCAAATCCCAGGTGTTCAACAACCACATAATCCGTTTTTCTTTTGATCAGATCATTAATCAGACTCTGATCATCGGAAGTAAACCGGTGTTTTACGGTTTTCCGGCCAGAATACAAATAAAACAAAGGGCCTTTTCTGCAGCATACAATCGATTCCCCCGGAGTGTTTTTTGCAGACCATGCGGCTAATAGCATATAATTTTTCCATGCTGCAGGATAAGGCTGCGCAGCCTGAACAGATAAGCTTTTAATTAACAAAGCTGAAAAAAAACAAAATATAATTAAGATTATAAACGCATATTTTGGGTTACTATTTCTTCCTTTAAGAATTTTTTCTGCAATTTCATGTGCTCCGAATAGAGATAAGAAAAGAAAAACAGGCACTAACGGAATGATAAACCGAACGCCAAACCATGCCTCCGGCCATAAAAGAAGGATACCCATGGTGCCGGCAAAATAAGAAACAAAAAGAATTCTATAGTTCTTCAGGCGCCATAATCCAAATACAATCAAGGCAATTAGTATGATACCCGACAGGTAACCTAAGGTACTATTTTGCACTATTTCCGATTCCAGGAAAGGTAGGCAACTATTGGGAATTTCTGTTGATATATATCTGAGACCATTATTTATAAATCTGATAAAAAAATCGCCAAAACCCGCATTGCCTAAATCCGGATTATAAGGATCTATCACGAGCAATGGTTTGATGTATGATCCTCCGCCTCCAACCGTATGATTTCTTATCATCCAAGGCAGCAGTAAAACGGCCGTTCCGCCAAATACAAACAGAATGTGTTTCCAGCTTCGCTTATATAAAAAATAAATAAAAACGCCAAAGAAGATGGCAATGGCAACGCTTTTGGTATAATAGGCTGCCGCCAGAAAAACGATTACCAGATAAACATATTTATCCTTAAAAAGGTTTTTATCGAACCGTAATAAAATCAAAAAATATAACACAAGCGCCGAACTGAACAGAAAAAACATTTCACTCATTAATATGGTGGAATAACGCAGCAAATGCCCATTTAAGGCCACCGCGCTGACTATTAAAAAAATCAATATTTCATTGCTAACTAATTTTCTGAAAAGAAGATATAACACGACCAATGTAGCGACATACACCATCCCGTTTATGATTTTTAAAAAGATGATGCTTTCGGATAAAAACATAAATAAGGCCAAAAAAGCAGAATATCCTACCGGATAATGAGAATGATAACCATTGCTGGCGTCCCAAACGCTTCGATACCCATTGCCATCATTAATATTCTTGGCAAGAAGATAGTAAGCCACATTATCGCCGTTTAAATCCAGTTTCTGATCGAAGACATTATAAAAACAAACAAAACCAAGTAGAATTATCAGCAGGATAAATAGTCTGTCTTTATTAAACGCTGACCAGTTAAACTTTTTTTTATCAGATAATTTTGGGTTTGGGCGTTTTTCTTTTGTTTTTCGCTTTGATTTCATGCATGTTTAATCTTTATTCTTTTTTGCTAATAAAAGTAGATTTTTACCAAACGGCGGCGTGATTATATTTTCTAAAAACCGATTAACAGGAACAAACAATTTATCATATAATATCACCTGATAACTCTTAAGGTCCTTACGCTTCAGTAAGCGATACTGCAGCCACCAGAGGGGCACGCCGAGACAGTCCATGTAATACGATTTAATTATGGTAAATCCCGAACGTTTGACCACTTCATCCAGTTCCCGTTTATTAAATCTTCTGTAATGCCCGACTTCTTTATCAAAGTTTCCGTATAACCAGGAAAGAGCCGGAACAAATATTCCGATATGTCCTCCGGGTAAAAGCGCTTTGTGCATATAATTAATTTCTGCCTGATAATCTTCTATGTGTTCCAGGGTATTAATATATAGTACGGTATCCGTTTGTTTTGGTAAATTGGATAAATTATCCCCAAAAAATCCATTAATGATATTTATTTTTACATTATCATAACCAGTCAGTCTTGCATTGAGTTTCCCGCACATATCTTCGGAAGGCTCAACAATGGTCAGAGACTTAATGGAACGATGCAGGAACATCTCCGAAAAATCACCTATTCCCCCGCCCACTTCAACCACATGGTCTCCGATAACCGGCTCTATTTTAGACAAAACCCATTCCCGATATTTATAGGCATGACTCATTGCTTCCAGATCTTCGCCTGCATATGTAAACTTTTCATTTTTCATTATCGTAAAATCCAATTCTTTTAATGATATTTAAGGATTAAATACATGGCCTGTATTCCATCCTTCCAGGTTATTTTTTTCCCTTCATTATAGGTACGGCCGAAATAGGAAATACCGACTTCGTAAACACGGCACCTGAGTTTGGCAATTTTTGAAGTAATTTCAACCTCAAATCCGAAACGATTTTGATCAATATTAATTTTTCTAATGATATCCGCCCGAAAAACCTTATAACACGTTTCGATATCGGTCAGATTCAGATTGGTGAACATATTGGATGTAAAGGTTATAAATCTGTTACCCAGAGAATGCCAGAAATATAGAACACGATGCGCGGCGCCTCCCAGGAATCTGGAGCCATAAACAACATCCGCCCGGTCGGTTACCAGGGGAAACACCAACTGATAATAGTCATTCGGATCATATTCCATATCGGCATCCTGAATGATGGCCATATTACCTGCAATAGCTTTAAAAGCCGTGCGAAGTGCGGCGCCTTTACCCTGATTTTTTTCATGAAAGAAGACTTTAATACTGTTATTAAACGGTTCATTGCTTTTATTTTGTTCAGCTATTTTTTGTAATAATTCGCGGGTGCCGTCGGTGGAAAAATCATCTACAATTATAATTTCCTTTGAGAGTTGAACGCCCTTTACTTTTTCAAGAATCTGTTCAAGCGTATTGATTTCATTATATACAGGTATTATAACAGACAATTTTACACCGTTAAAAATATTAGCGTCAAATTTTAATTCACTGCCGCAGTTATAGCAAAACTCGGTTTTTTTGGAAGACATAAGCTATATCCGTATTCTATTATTTTATAAAAAGTAATTTCTTTTTTGTAAAAAAATTAAACGACATCACAATCAGCGCGGTGATGAGTTTAGCCCATAAAAACCAAATATCAAATAAGGTTACAAATACATACATAAACAGGACATGAAATCCCAGCCCGATAGCCGAAATAACAAAAAATCCGCTGATTTCACTGTGCATGGAAAACTTACCATTGATGAAAATAAAGCGGATGCTAAGCAGATAATTAACGATATTGGCTATAACAAACGCCAGAATGGTAGCCGGAATTATAGGCATCTCAAATATATTCAGTAAAATCGCTAATAGGCCGGTGTCGACGACAAAACAAAACGAACCGACCATGGAAAACACAAGCGCCTGCTTGTGTATTTTTTCTACCACAGATTCTTTGTCTAATAAACTGATAAAAAACCGCTTCATCAAACTATTCATCAATTTCTTTAACAGCGTTGGTAAATGAATTTTCCCGCTGGCTTGTTAACATTCCACCGATTAAACCTAAAGAAAAAGACTGCACACCCACAATTAACAGCAGGATACCTAAAAACAATAACGGCCGCTGACCTATACCTAATCCCTGAAACCATTGAATGGTAAGATACAAAGAGATTAAAATCCCAAGAAAAATAAACAACAGTCCGATAAATCCGAACAGGTGCAAAGGTTTATGGCGATAACGGGTAATAAATAATACCGTCAGCAAATCAAAAAAACCGTTAAAAAGACGCCGCGTGCCAAATTTTGATTTACCGTGTTTACGGGCATGATGGCGCACATCTATTTCGCCGACCTTAAAACCCTGCCAGTGCGCCAGAACCGGCAGATAACGATGAAGTTCGCCATAAACGGGAATCGTTTTGATTACTTCATTCTTATACAATTTAAATCCGCAATTAAAATCATGGATTTTTATTCCGGTTAGTATACGGGTAATCAGGTTAAAGAATTTGGATGGAATGGTTTTATTCAGCGGATCATTTCTTTTTTTCTTCCATCCGGACACCAGGTCGTATCCTTCTTCCAGCTTTTTTATCATCTTAGGAATTTCCGCCGGATCATCCTGCATATCCGCATCCATTGTAAACACCAGTTTCCCTTTTGCCTTTTTAAAACCTTCGGCCAGGGCGGCGCTTTTACCGAAATTCTTTCGTAGCCGGATAATCTTTACCTGCGGCGTAGTTTTCTTAATTTCTCTTAAAACCTGACAGGAATTATCCGAACTGCCATCATCAATAAACAACAGTTCATATTCTTTTTCGATCGGGGATAACGCCTGCACAATATTGTCCGTTAATTCCTGCAATGAATCCTGTTCGTTATATAATGGAATTACTATTGAAATACTCATCATCGTATCCGCTATTAGTTTTCCAGTGAAAGGTCAATTTGTTTGGCATTATCGGATATTTTTATATTAAAAATATCTTTGTCGACCGCTTCATTAATCACCAGCCGCGTAAAATAAATGGAAATACCCTGTTTCTCATCAGGACGAACAAAGTTGATTGATAATGGAAAATACAATCCGTTCACCAGGTAAAAATTATCATATTCTTTATAGTATAATAATTTATCATTAGCATAATATTCAAATCTTTTTATCATCAAACTTGTTTTGTCAAACCATATTTTATAGAACAAATGTGCATTAACCGCTTCCACATAATACGCATCATCATGCTGTTCAAATACTTCTTTTTTTAACACATCGAACCGGTCCTGAGCGATAAAGACGCTTCTTAACTGGTTAATTTCCAGGGGGAATTGCATAAAATAGCGGCCTTCGAAATCCGATTTATTACCGGTGTAAAACTGATTATTAAGCTGGTTGTAAAAGATAAAGCGGTTTCTGGCGATAAAAACCTTACCCAGTCCGATGCCCAGAGGACCGGATACGGTTAATAGCAATGAATCTTCCCCGCCCAGCATAACTTCGGCATCAAAATTACCCGAGTATTGAGGCGAATCCAGAGTTATACGGGCATTTCCTGTTAAACTGCGGATCGATTCCTGCCACAGATTATTGTAAGCCAGCAGCTCCCGATAACCGATTTGATCAGGTACAGGCAGGATGCTTTTTTTCGAACCGCAGCCATAGAACATAACCACGATTAGTAAAATGATTATTTGTCTCATTGTATTTCTTTCAGTTTCTTTTTTACATTTTCATTATCCGGATCAAGTTCCAGAGCCTTCTGCCAGTATTTTTTTGCTGATGAGGTATCGTTTAGTTTATAGTAAACATCCCCCAAATGATCGGAAACAACCGCCGAATCTTCCTGAATTTCAAGCGATTTTTTTATATAAGGTTCGGCCGCAGCATAATGGCCTAGTTTATAATATATCCAGCCTATGGTATCGAGGTAAGCGGCATTATCCGGTTTTACGCCTAAAGCTTTCTGTACCATCTGTAATGCCCGCTCCAGCTGGAGACCTCTTTCCGATAAACTATAGCTGTAGTTATTAAGCAGCAGATCATTATCCGGATAAATTCTTAAGGCTGATTCATACAGGCTGTCGCTTTTGGCAAATTGTTTGAGAGTTTCATAAATCACCGGCAGGGTGGTTAAGGCATTCAGATGTTCCGGATCGTATTTCAGGGCTTGTTCCAAAGGATAGATTGCATCTTCCGGTTTACCCATACTTTGCATGGTAATGCCATAAAAGGCCCACAAACTGGCATCTTCAGGTAATTCAACCAGGCCCTGCATAAAGGTTTCGGCGGCCATCTCGAATTCAGCGTTATCCGAATAGGTAAAACCGATAAACAGCCATGCAATCCGGTTTTTCCTATCCGATTCCAGTATCTTATTGAAATAGACCCGGGCTCTGTCATAATCCTTCTTTTCCATTTCAATCCGGCCTAAAAGATCATAGACGCCCCAGGGCACTTTTTCCATATTGAGAAGCGGCGCCAGTTTTTCCTCCACGGCCGAATATCTTTTAAGGTAAAATTCAGCTTCGGCAATCATTAAATTGGACGATACATCTGTGGAATCCTGGGCAATCAGCGGCTGGAAAAGACTTATGATGCCTTCCCAGTTTCCGCTTTCCCTGTAAATCAGGGACAGTTTTTCAATGGCGTACCTGTATTTTGGATTATATTCGACCGCCCTTTCCAGGTAAGTCCGGGCTTCCTCTTTCCGATCCAGATTATAAAGCGTCTGCCCGTAGAAGGTCAGCAGGACCGGATCGGTCGGTAAATGTTTAAGCGCCTGCCAGTATGTTTCTTCGGCCTGTTTGAAATTGTGGCGGTCGGAATAAGTAAAACCCAAAAACAACCAGGCGGTGCGATTGGTCGGGTCTTTTTCGATCAGTCGTTTAAAATGCTGCTCGGCCGATTCATAGTTTTTTAATTCCAGATCAATCCTGCCCACCAGATCGAAGATACTCCACGAAACATCTGCCTGATCCAGGGCGGGTTCAAGCATTTCCCTGGCGGCATCGAATTTTTCCAGGTAATATAAACTTTCCGCAATCATTATCCGGGCGGTTGTACTTGTATGTTCATATTGTAAGAGCGGCGTGAACAGATCTATGATTTCCTGCCATTTCTGATGAAGCCTGTAATTCAGCGCTATGCGTTCGTATGAAGGAAGAAAATCGTTTTTCTCCGAGATGCTTTTTTTAAAGTAGACGATGGCTGAATCCGTTCTATTCATTTTTTCATATAAATCGCCCATCTGATAATATATTTCGCTTCGGAGTGAATCTTCCTCAAGCAACCTGTTATATAACCTGATGGCTTTTTCATATTCCCTGTTTCTGGTATATATTCTGATCAGCTCATTCAGCAGTATACTATCATGACCATAAATGCGCAGCAAATGTTCATATTGTTCGGCGGCGCCGACTTCATTATTGGTTTTTTTATAAAGAAACATTAATATTTTTCTGGCTTCTTCGTTATACGGATCCACATCCAGCAAACGCCTGTAGGCATCAACGGCCTGCTGGTCTTTGCGCAACCGGAAATAACTGTCCGCTGTGAGGGTCAGCGCTTCCTTGTTTTTCGGATCCAGTTTCAACGCTTTTTCCAGCAAAACATGGGCGCTTTTATAATGTCCCATTTTTAAATGGTTTTCTGCGATGGAATTGTAGATTTCTGCGGCAGAAGAATCAAAACGCAGCGCCTCATAAAATTCGATCAGCGCCTTATCATACTGTTCATCCGATTGAAAAAACAATCCTTTTAAGAAATGATCATGCGCTTTGATTTTAGCTTCATCATCCGATATCTTTACTTCCGGAGGCGCTTCTTTTTTTCCGGCTGCGCATGAAACAATTGTAAGAGCGAGAACGATTTTAATAAAATTTTTAATTATTTTTTCCATAAGAGGCAGTAATTTAAATTTTCTTATTATAAATAACAAGTTTGCCGCTAATAACGGATTTTCCTTCCATTTTTCACACGTTATTTTTTCAACTTTTATATAAAAGGAAATGTTTCGCATGACGAAAAATTAATATGTGCTATTTTATTTAAAAAAAATTAAATATAATATTATTGACTCCGATATATACATTAGATTCGTGGCTATAATAATCATAAACGGATATGTATTATTATAAATGAAAAATAAACTAAAAAATTTGGGGGTTAAACGTGGGATACCTTCCGGATAAAGAGAGATATGCGAATATGATATACAATCGCTGCGGTAAAAGCGGATTAAAACTACCGGCCGTTTCGTTGGGCTTATGGCATAATTTCGGCGGCGTAGACTCGCTGGAAAAAGCGAGAACCATGATTCATAAAGCATTCGATCTGGGTATTACTCATTTCGATCTGGCCAACAACTACGGCCCGCCTCCCGGGTCTGCAGAAAAAACATTCGGCCATATTCTGCGGCAGGATTTTACTTTCTACCGCGATCAGATGATCATTTCGACCAAAGCGGGATATCCCATGTGGCACGGGCCATACGGCGACTTCGGTTCGCGCAAATCTCTGATTGCCAGTATCGACCAGAGTCTCGAACGGCTGAATGTGGAATATGTGGATATTTTCTATCACCATCGTCCTGATCCTGAAACGCCGCTGGAAGAGACCGTGATGGCGCTTGATTATATTTTGCACAGCGGGCGGGCATTATATATTGGCATCTCTAACTATAATGCGGAACAGACTATAAAAGCGGCCAAAATGTTTGCCGATTTAGGCACGCCATTCATCATTCACCAGGTAAAATATAATATGTTCGAAAGGTCCGCCGAAGACGAATTATTTGCTGTGCTTAAAAAATCAGGTATCGGCTGTATTACCTTTTCTCCTTTGGCTCAGGGTCTGCTCACGGATAAATATCTTGAAGGGATTCCGGAAAATTCCCGGGCGGCTAATCCTTATGGATTTCTTAAGGAAGAAGAAGTTGAAAAATCCAAAATCGAAAAGGCGAGAAAGCTAAACGAACTGGCCGCAAAACGCGGACAAACTTTGGCGCAAATGGCGCTATCGTGGACGCTCAGGAATCCGGAGGTCACTTCTACATTATTCGGAGCCAGTTGTATCGAACAAATTGAAGAAGCGGTTCAGACGCCGGAACATTCCAAATTCACGGCAAGCGAATTGAAAAAAATTGATGAAATATTAAACAGATAAACCTTTCCTCCAATACATAGTCAGGTTAAAACGCGCTTCATCCCGGCGCGTTTTTTATTTTGATAAAAACTTAATAATCGCCCGGCAAAAATCAGGCAGATCGGCCGGCCGCCTGCTGGAAATCATGTTCCAGTGAACCACCACGGGCTGATCCACCCATTTGGCTCCCGCGTTAATCAAATCGTCTTTAATGGCTACGGTGGATGTGCATTTTCTGTCCTGCATAATCCCGGCAGAAATAGCTATCCAGCCGCCATGACAGATATGAGCGATCAGTTTGCCGCTGTCGTTAATTTGTCTGGTAATCTTTTTAACCTTTTCTATCCGGCGCAGCTTGTCAGGCGCGAATCCGCCGGAAATAACCAGGCCGTCAAATTCACCTGCTTTAATGCTCGATATACTGACCTCGCTTTGACAAGGATAACCGTTTTTCCCGATATAAATTCTGCCTTTGTCCGGACCGGCAATGACTGTCTCCGCGCCTTCTTCCATCAGACGAAGATAAGGATACCACAGTTCCAGGTCTTCGTACATATTTTCCACAAAAAATAATATCTTTTTGCCTGTTAGCTTACCCATTAAAATCTCCCTGAAGAAATGTGAATTATTTTTCCCTTTACAACGTTATAGTGTACATTAATACCAGTCAATTTAAGGAAGAGATTTTGAAAAGACAAACGTTGTACCTGGGAACTTCTGGCTGGTCTTATAAGGACTGGCAGGGTCCGTTTTATCCGCAGGAAATGAATTCCAAAAATTACCTTAATCACTATGCGATGCATTTTGATGCGGTTGAAATTGATTCCACTTTCTATGGAATTCCGCGCAGGTCAACCGTTGAAAACTGGCGGGATCAGACGCCTGCCCATTTTATTTTTTCCCCGAAGGTTCCGCAGATGATCACCCATGAAAAACGATTGGATAACTGTGAAGCGGAATGGAAACAGTTTATTGCTCATATGCAGATACTCGGCGATAAACTCGGTCCTGTTGTGTTGCAGTTCGATTATCAGTTCACGTTTAAAGACCATTTTGAAATGCTGAGCCGCTTTTTAAAACAGTACAGCGCGGATTGCAGACTCTGCGTGGAAATCCGTAACCGTGACTGGCACAACGAAGCTTTTTATAAACTTTTAAAAGATCATCAGACAGCGCTGGTTTTAAACGATCTGTATTATATGCCCCGGGTGCAAAGGATCACCGCCGGGTTTACTTACATACGACTGCTGGGAAATCGCAGGCAAATCCCCGATGATTTTTCCCATATCCGGATTGACCGGGATAAAGACCTGGACTGGTGGGCAACCTTGATTGACGAATGTCTGGAAAAGGAACTTGAGGTGTACGCCTATTCCAATAACCGTTACCAGGGACACGCGCCGGCGACTATCCGCATGCTCGCGGAAAGATTGAAATCACCCCGAAATGAATGATCTATAACCCGCTTCCATTTTTTTAGCATGACCTGTTTATGTAAAGAGAAAAAAATATGTATCTTTGCCTTATAATCAACGTATGAGTATTTTCAATAAATTAAACAACACATTTTACAGGCAGGTCATTTATGAAAAAATCGGTTTCGGTTCACGATGAGGATGCGGTAACCTATGATCAGCAGACGCTCAACTATGAATATTTCGCCCCGGACGCCATTTTCGGCATGTGTTATGAGTTTATTAATCCCGGTGAAAAACTGCTTGATATCGGCATTGGTACCGGACTAAGTTCCCGGCTTTTTGCCAGGGCGGGTCTTAAGGTATACGGGGTGGACGGTTCGGAGCAGATGCTGGAAGCCTGCCAGGTAAAAGGCTTTGCTTATGATCTGAAATGCGTTGATATAACCGAAACGCCCTGGCCTTATGCCGACCGGTATTTTCCGTATATCATTTCCAGCGGCCTTTTACATTTTTTCTCCGAACTGGATTTTGCGGTTAAAGAGGTTTCAAGAATCATAAAAACAAACGGCATTTTCGCTTTTACAATCGCAGTGCCGCCGGAAAAAACGGATAGTTCAGAGGGTATTTATGATAAAATTGATACCGAATGGGGCGTGCCTGTTTTTGCCCATAAATCCGTTTATATCGACGCCATTCTTGAAAAATACGGCTTTAAGCTATTAAAAAAACAACGCCTGATAATGAAGGGCGGAACGAATACCGAGAACAGCCTGCTTTTTGCGATCTATATTGTGAAATCAGGTAATTCCTGAGTTTCATTATCAATCCTGCCTGTGTTATTTTAAAATTAATGATCCCCGGGGACTGCCAGGTTATTCTATCTGAGACCATAAAAAATGGAATATCATTAACTATTACTGTTATCAATTATCAGACTTAAAAAACAGTAAAAAAATGAAGTACCAGTGCCAATTTATTATTATATTTAACCATTAACTTCATAAAACCAAATCCTGACTCACTACAAAAAAAGGAGGATCATTGATGTTCAAGGAATTCAAGGAATTTGCCATGCGCGGGAATGTGGTGGATATGGCTGTCGGTATCATCATTGGCGCGGCTTTTGGCACAATTATCAAATCCATGGTCGACGATATCATTATGCCGCCTATCGGATTATTGCTGGGCAATGTGGATTTTTCCAATTTCTTTATCACCCTGAAAGACGGACTTGAAGTCGCCGGACCTTATGCCAGTCTGGCTGCAGCCAAGGCCGCCGGGGCCGTGACGCTGAATTACGGCTATTTTATTAACACGATTATCAGTTTTATTATTATCGCTTTCTGTGTTTTTCTGTTAATCCGCAGCATGAATAAGATGAAACGCAAAGAAGAAGTTAAACCGCCGGCGCCAACGGAAAAAGAATGTCCTTTTTGTTTTTCCAAAATTCCAATTAAAGCCGTACGTTGTCCATATTGCACATCGGACTTAAAAACCGCTTAAAAATCAAAAGGCCCTGCAAAGGGCTTTTTTTTATTCTCTGCTGATATTTTATTTGTCTATACCCTGACCAATAGCTATCTTGCCCTTCATTTTATACAGGATCAGGAATCCGTAAGATGCTCAGATCTGTTAAAAATCTTTACCTGGAAGCCTATTCCGGTCTGCCGCGCGAAGCATGGCTTTTGTCGCTGGTTATGCTGATCAACCGCAGCGGCACGATGGTGCTGGTTTTTTTGAGTCTTTATCTGACCGTGCAGAAAGGGTTTTCCACCGTTGAAGCCGGCCGGTTGATCGGCCTGTTCGGTTTCGGATCGATGATCGGCTGTCTGCTGGGCGGATGGTTGTGCGACCGTATCGGCGCGCTGCGTATCCAGTTTATCAGCCTGTTTTTCGGCGGATTGGGTTTCATTATTCTCGGCTATATGGATTCCGGGCTTTCCATAGCGCTGGCTCTGTTTTTTTCCGCAATCGTCAACGAATCACTGCGGCCGGCCAACATCACGGCGATGACACACGTCTGTTCTCCGGAGCTTATGGCCCGCGGATTCGCTCTTAACCGTCTGGCCCTGAACCTGGGTATGGCGGTGGGACCGGCCATGGGCGGCTTTTTAGTCATGCTGAATTATAGCTACCTGTTCTGGATCGATGGGCTGACCTGTATTTTTGCTTCTTTTGTATTGCTGTATTTCTTTCGCAGACTGGATATCGGTATCCAAAGCGATACTCAGAATTCCGTGAATGCCAAAAATCCTTTGCGCGATGGCTTCTATTTATTCCTTTTGCTGATCATGCTGTCCATAGGCCTGGTTTTTTCCCAGGTATTCAGCACCTGGACGTTATACCTGAAAAAATTTTCCGGCCTGTTCGAATATCATATCGGGTTGCTGATGACCCTGAACACATTGATGATTACCGCCGTTGAGATGCCTTTGATTCATAAAACGGAAAAATATGGCGCGCTGAAAATGATCCGCATCGGGACGGTTTTTCTGTTTGCCGGTTTCGCCGTATTGCCCTTATCAAGCGGTTTATTATGGGCGGCTTTTACCGTTTTCATCTGGACAATCGGGGAAATGCTGGTTTTTCCTTTGATCGGCAGTTTTATTGCCAGACGAGCCCCGGCGGTAAACCGCGGCAAGTATATGGCGCTGTATACCCTGACCTTTTCCGTTTCCCATGTGATCGGGCCGGTAGCGGGAACTTATATTTACGACACCCTGCATCCCGATGCCGTCTGGTATTTTGCCGGCGGGCTGGGTATTTTGGCCGTAACCGGGCTCACCTATGCCGAAAGAATAAACGTCCGTAAACATGATTCAAAATCCGGATAGTATAAATTTCCCGCCCAATTATCGTTGAACGCTGATCGTGCTCGTAATCGTTATCGCCTGAGCATCCCCATCAGAGCACAATGAAAACAAACCTTCGCTAAACGGCGTTTGGCGTTCGGCATTGGAAAATAATATAAAATCCGAAATGCATTGTAAAACTCAGCCGTCCCCTGACAGATCCGTATAAAGTATTCTGTATTCCGAAGTATAAAAGGTAATGTTAAGGAAGGTATCCAAGTCTTTTTAGAGAAAAATATATAGTGATTTTTCAACTTCAACCGTTTTTTTCAAGCTCTTCTACGTTCTGGTCTGATAATTTGAAGAGTTCTATATCACTCACGTGAACCTGTCTTTGAATTGTAATCTTTTAACTTTATTCTTCTTTAAACCGCTGATATATCTTTTTTGTCAGCCAGTTCTTTACATCATCTTTAAATTCCGAATTGACCATAATCTTATCAAAGATTTCCTGGTTAGCATCCATCCGGTCAATTAAAGTCTGAATGAAGATTTCATCAAAGGCATATTTGAAGTTTTCTATAGGATTGTTTTTTGCTCTTATTTTAAGCTCATCATTTTCATATAATGCTTGCTCGATCTGCTCAAAATACAAACGATCCTGATCGGTAAAATCAAAATTATATTTCTCGTTTAAGAGCGCAATGATATTGGAGAGTTTATCCTTTTCTTCCTTATCCCTGCTGATTCCGGCTTCGGTCGGAGGATCAAGCTCATGTTTACCCTGTACCTGTAAAACCAGATCGCCTTCGGCAATCTTTTGAAGGCGATAATATTCGAGAGCAACTTCATTATCAAGTTTCAATCGTTCCGTATAGTCTGCTTTGGGTAATTTGGTTAATAAATATCTGCCAAAAGAATATAATTTTTCCAGATCGACATCCTGAAAAGGCATAACCTGGGAAAGAAAAGAATAAAGCCGAACAAATGCAGTCAATGATTTCTTGAAATCATCCTGATGTTCTTCATCCATTGCTTTATACCGATCAACGGCCGGATCTATATACGCGTATAATTTGCCCTGATCCCTAACGGATGCGCTTCCTGGTTTATAAAACACTTTTGAGAAAGTGTCGATCTCTGATTGAAAATATACCTGTGCGGAATCGGTTTTACCCTTTAAATCATAAAGATGATTCGGATCGGTTGATTCACTCATCATCGTCATCTCATAATAAGGCTGAAATGAATCAATGATGGTTTGCCGGTCGTTGGCGAAATCAAGAACAAACGTATCTTCTTTACCAGGATAGGTTCGGTTTAACCGTGATAAGGTTTGAACCGCTTTAACACCGGATAATTTTTTATCCACATACATAGTATGCAGCAATGGCTGATCAAATCCATATTGATATTTATCAGCTACCAGTAAAACCTGGTATTCGGTTGTGTTAAATTTTTCAGGAAGTTCCTTTTCGCCGAATTTATTTAATTGGGCTTCGGTAATCCCATCAGGATAAAGATCATCCGTTAATGAACCCGAAAAAGCAACCAGTGGCCTTATGCCTTTATAACCTTTTTCTTTGATATACTCTTTAAATTCCAGGTAAAATTTTAAGGCGTGTTTCCGGGATGCGGTAACCACCATGGCCTTTGCCTTTCCGCCGATCTTTTTCATGGTTATCTGGCGGAAATGCTCAACCATGACCTCCGTTTTCTGAGCTAAATTCGTCGGATGTAATGAAGCAAATCTACCAATCGCTCTTACAGCTTTCTTTTTATTCAGTAATGGATCATCTTCTATGGTTTTATTAAATCTATAATAGGTTTCATAAGTTGTATAATTCTTGAGAACATCAAGTATAAAACCTTCTTCGATGGCCTGGCGCATCGAGTAAAGATGGAATGGCTGTGGTTTACCTTCCCCATCTTTTTTACCAAATACTTCCAGTGTTTTTGGCTTGGGTGTTGCCGTAAATGCAAACAGACTGATATTTTTCTGCGGACCTCTTTTTTGAATAACTTCCCGGACATAATCGTCTTCATCCAGAACGCCGGCTTCAATTTCACCCTCTACTTTTTCCGATTCTTCCAGAGAAACATTTTTACCAACCAGCGCTTCGGTCATTTTACGGCTGGCTTCGCCGCCTTGACTACTACGAGCTTCATCGATAATAACCGCATATTTTTTATTTGGAACTTCCGTGAGATGGTTTAAAGCGAATGGAAATTTTTGCAGGGTAGTGATGATTATCGGGTCGCCTTTTGTAATAGCTTCGGCTAATTGTTGTGAATCGACATCTATACGCTGAACAACGCCGGTTTTGTGTTCAAACTGGTAGATGGTATTTTGTAACTGCTGATCGAGTACGTTGCGATCCGTGATCACAATAATGGAATCGAAAATCTTTTTATCGAACGAATCATAAAGGGAAGATAAGCGGTAGGCCAGCCAGGCGATGGAATTACTTTTACCACTACCGGCCGAATGCTCAATTAAGTACCGTTGGCCGCTGCCTGATTCTTTAGCATGTGCAATTAATTGCCTGACCACATCCAATTGGTGAAACCGGGGGAACAACATGGTTTCTTTATAGTACTTTCTCCCTTCAACGGTGTATTCCTCTTTATGAAGATGGATATACCGGCCGATGATTTCCGTCCAGCTATCAATGGCTAAAATATCTTCCCAAAAGTAGGCGGATCGGTACGTGGTGTAATCCTTAGCCGGCGGATTCCCGGCGCCATCGTTATAACCCTTATTAAAAGGAAAAAATCGCGTACCGCCGCTTTCCAATTTGGTTGTAAAATACACTTCATCGGGATCAACCGTAAAATGGACGATAGCTCTTTTTTTGAATTGAAATAATATTTCTTTGGGATCGCGGCTGGTTTTATACTGCTCAATGGCGTCGCTGACTCTCTGCCCGGTGAAATGATTCTTAAGTTCGATGGTGGCAACAGGAAGACCGTTTAATGAAATAACCAGATCAATACTTTTTTTATTTTTCGATGAATAGTGCACTTGCCGGGTAACATAATGTCTGTTAAAATTATATAATTTCAGTGTATCGGGATTAAGTCCGCTGTCCGGCTTAAAATAAGCTAATCTGAATTTAATGCCGCTGTCGGTAATACCGTGCCGGATAACATCAAGCATACCGCGTAAATCGAGTTCCTTAGATAACCGTTGGATAAATTTACTTTCTGTTTCATCCCGGTAATAGGATTTGAGAGACTCCCATTCACTAGGCTGGGATGTTTTAATAAATTCAAGTACGGCGTTTGTATCCAAAGCCAGTTCATTATTAAAATTTTCTGCTTTACCTTCAAACCAGTTATTAGCTATTAAACCTTCAATAATTGCTGATTCAAATGTTGATTCTGTGTGTAGATTATTCATAACTATACCTTGTTTGAAAAATAATTAAAAAGTAAAAAAAGCAACATAGTTGCCTGATTTTTGTATCTGTGCCGGTAGCTAAATAAATAGTAAAAAAGCAACATAGTTGCGGTACCTTTGTAACTGTGCCGGTAACTAAAAACAAGTTAACAGCATAGCTGTGTCATTTCATTCAATCCATTCAAATAAATATTGCGGATCAAAATCTATCTCAAATTTCTTTAAAAACTCCATATACTCTTCTCTGAATGATTTCTTTTTGTGATGAAAAGGCTGATTCAGTACATATTTTACGACATTGTTTAATTGCGATTTGGCATACGAAAATGCACCAAAACCATCCTGCCAGTTAAACTTACCTCTAATCCATTTCTTTTCATTAATAAATCTTGAAGAATTAGCTTTAATATCCCTGGCAATGTCTGAAACAGAAAAGGATGGATGTAAGCCAATTAATACATGTGTATGATCCGGATTGCAAAATATTGCCAGCGGTTTTGATTTTTTATTGTTGATAATGCCGCAGATGTATTTTTCCAATTCTTCGCGGTGTTGTTCTGTAATATGATTTGCTCTGTCTTTTACTGCAAAAATAATCTGGACGTATAGTTGCGTATAGGTATTGGCCATTTTTTTATTTGACCCCGATGGGGTTTTAGTTATTTTTAGTATCCTTTTTTTTACAAAGATTGCATCCCTAAGGGATTAGAATTATCAGTTACCTTTATTTTGCCCGTTACCACTTCGCTGATTAACGCTGTGCGGTACTCCGCCAGCAGTTCTATTTCTTTTTCTATTTTGTAAATGGTTTCATCTATTCTTTTTGTTTCTATTTCTATATGTTGGATAATCTCTAAAATTTCATTCTGTTCTGTCAGTACTATCGAAAAATTACCTATACTTTCCATTGATAAATTTGGTTGTGCTGCTTGCACAGATGCTAAGAATATTGTCTGTTTAATAAAATGTGATTGAAAAAATAACCATATCCATTGTGACTTTTCACTATCTATTAATCGAATAAAACAAACTGCTTGGTTTGTATTTGCTGGTAATAATTCTTTAAACAGAATTCCTATTTTTCCTATCGTGGCACCTGCAATAACTATTAAAATATCAGTTTCATGTAATTCAGATCGTTTAAGTAATTGATTCGTTTCCTCATCGATGAAGAATTCTGGATATTTCGAAATTTTATTTGATTGTAAAATATTTTCAGCCTTTAAAAAACGTATTTTACCTTCAGATAATACTTCTGAGCCAATAGTCGAAGGTGTCGTACCTTTTGAAATTGTTTTCGTCAGATACTTTAACTTCTTCATTTCCCAATGTTCGGGAATATCACCAAGCCAGTCAATGCCGCTGGGTTTGAGTTTTACATCAGGATCAATGCCGCGGGTTACGGCCTGGTTAATAATGGCCGCGCGTTCTTCTTTGAACAGATCAATCAGTTTTTTCTTCTTCTCGATTAGTGTGTCAATTTTAGCGGTTTTGTCGTCCAGGTAATTGGCAATGGCGGTTTGCTCGGATTCATTTGGGATAATAATTTCAACATCTGTTATTGATTCAAGCGGTAAACCAAATCTTGTTACTCCATTTGCTGATACTTCAAAATGTGAATTAAATTGTTTTGTTTGAAATAATCTGAATAAAAAATTTCCTAATAACTTTGTTTGTTTTGAATAAATTTGTGCTAAATGATAACCACAAATTACATTATCAAAATCTTTTTTCACTAGTGTCGGATTCGCAATATCATCAGGTGTTTCCGAATCTTTAGTAATTAAGACATTTCCCTTTTTTAGAATAAATTTTTCAATTTCCCTTTCTGTTGCTGTTGCTTCCATAAAATTAAAAGAATCATCAATAAATTCATTTTTATAAACATCAACATAATTGCATAAAAGTATTGGAATTTCACCTTCAATAGTCTTTTTATCTACGTTACTTGATTGGACCTTTGCTATATACTTTAACTTAATTTTATCCCAATGCTCCGGAATCTCGCCAATCCACTCCACACCGCTGGGTTTGTATTTGGGGTAAACTGTCTGAACCGCAGATTGGTTATGATTTCCGGATTTCGTTGATTTTGGGTTTTCACTCATCATTGTTTATATACCTGTCTGCGTAATCCTTTAATCAGTTTTAATCTGCGGTTCTGACTCTTTTAGGGTTTTCGTTGATTTCATATTAATAATTATTCATCATCATATTTAATTCTTAATCTGTGTAATCTGATAATCATTTATAATCTGCGGTTCTGACCATTTTTCATCAGCATAATCCTTTAATCATCTTAATCAACGGTTCAGACTTTTTTTAATTTTTGTTCAATAGTCAATCGCTTAAACTCCAGACTGGTTGCTCCGAAATTAATCAGTAATCCAATTTCAATCCGATAAGCTTCAAGGTAATTGATGGCCTGAGCCAGGTGTACTTTTTCCAGTTGGGTAAGCGCCTTAAGTTCTACCATTATTTTATCTTCAACAAAAAAATCGACCCGGCGTGTACCGATCTGTTCTTCTTCATAAAAAATGGGCATTTCCAGTTCCCGTTCAAAATTAAGCCCCTGATTGCGCATTTCAATAGCCAACGCCCGTTGATAAATTACTTCCTGAAAACCGTTACCCAATACTCTATGAACCTTCATCGCACAGCCGATAATCTTTTCCGTAATTTCAGAATATTTATAAGTTTCTTTTATCATCAATCTTTCCCACTCAATATCTTTTTTCAATCAGCGTAATCTAATAATCATATACAATCTGCGGTTCAGACATTTTATCTACCAATTCTTGTTTCCTACTTAGACACTTAATGGAAATTACTTAGTCACTCATAAATACTTTCAATATCTTCTAATATCAGTATAATTACAATAATATTAAGGTTTTATCCGAATATTGTTTTGTTTTATTAAATTCGTTCTGCACTTATTTGGTTATTACTTAGACACTACTTAGACACTATTAATTCTCTATCATATTCATACCAACTCCGCCCCAACTCCGTACCAACTCCGGTATTGTTAATGATTACCTATTTTCTAGTAACAATTTCCCTATATTTGAAATTACGTATTTTTGATTCGGCGCCGTGGTGCTACCAGGTACTGTTTGAGTTAAAAATCCTTTTTCAATCAATCGTAAAATTTGGTTCTGATAATTTGTCGTATGATTTGACAATTTTAATCGCTTCAGGATTTCAGTACGTGAACGTGGCGTTTGACAAAATTCCAGTACGTTTATGTGTTTCTCTGTTAAGGAAGCTAATAATGCTTTAACATCAGTTAAGGGATGAGTATAAATAGTAGTTTGAAAATAGGTTCGGTCATCATCCGTTAAAAATTTTGGGGGCTGTGAACCATTATCTTTAAGCGCTTTACGTATCTTGGGAAATCCGGTGCTTCTGCCCTCAGTTAAGCGTAGTTCTTTTAAAAAGTCTCCGATTCGTCGGTTTCTATAACGTCTGGCAGCAACTTCCCCTGTATTAAGATTGTCTTTATTGAGTGGCGGCAAGGGACCGGGATAACTTAATATTTCAATTCGATTTTTAAATATTCTTATTTCAACAGGATTATTCTCACGATAATCTTTATGATAAACAGCATTAACAATAGATTCATCCAGGGCTTCCAAAGGATAATTTGTAAAACGAACAGCTTCTGCCAGTCCTTTAACTTTATGGACTTTTTCTTTGATTATATTAGAATTTATGAATTCTATAACATCATAAATTTGATGATGAAGGGGTCCATCAAATATTTTTTCCGAAAATGAGTCTCCGGTTTCATCTTCAAACAAAACAACTTCAATTCTCGAACCAGAAATAAAAGTTTCCGGATTACTATTAAAAAACAGTAAACCGACATTTTTTGGATGTATATCTTCATCAGGGCCTTCAATGATATTCATATTTTGACAAATTTGTTTGAATGGCTTGTTAGTAAATTCGTCGGTAAGACTGCTTTTAACTTTTTTCAGATAAGTCTGAATAATTGATTGTTCTAAATCATTAATTACTGCCCGGTGGTTAATTTGATCATCATAAGGTATTTGAGCCGCCATGGAAAGTAATTCATTTCGTTCGCTATTATTTGCTTTGACAGTATTTGAAAATAGTCTTATATAATGATGATATTGCGATCCGCTTCCCAAGCTTTCCGGCGCTTCATATGGGCGATTTGATCCACCAGGCGCCCAAATTAAGAGTATATTTTTTTCTTCATAGACAACTGGTTCAACAATAGGAAAATAATTCGGACGCAGCCTGTGGCAAATATTTAG
The DNA here is from genome assembly GCA_003854985.1 of Calditrichota bacterium. Taxonomy (GTDB): domain Bacteria; phylum Calditrichota; class Calditrichia; order Calditrichales; family Calditrichaceae; genus Zgenome-0002. The sequence goes on along the minus strand of RQOG01000105.1, from coordinate 5,792 downwards.
TAATTCATGCTGTATTGGATCTAATTGATTCTGATTTAATCCTGCCGGCGGTAAGATTGGTTGACCAGTATCGGATTCTATGCCGACAATGATATATCCGCCGCCCCAGTTATTAAAATCATTTGCAAATGCACAAATTGAATGTAAAACCGCTTCTGGATTCCATCCTTTTTTAAATTCAATCCGTTCCCATTCAACAATCTGACCGTTTATTAAATCGTCGATATTTACCGGTATAGGCATTATTCGATGATCTCCTTAATCATGTCTTTTGTCTCTTCTTCAAGCGCTAATATATCTTTACGAATTTCTTCCAGGCTGCGCAGCGGTTTATATTTATAAAAATACTTGGTAAAGTTTATCTCATAACCGGTTTTTGTTTTGCTGTGATCAATCCAGGCATCAGGCAAATGGGGAAGGACTTCTCTTTTAAAATAAGTCTCAACATCTTCCACTAATGGCACATTTTCATAATCTCTTAAATCAGAATCCGGTACAGGTTTATTATTTTTATCTTTTTCGATCTCACCTTTTTCGTTGCGCCTGGGTCTTTCAATAGTCAGTCGGGTATAGCCAAAATCTTCGTTATCGAAAATCTTACAGTACGCGCCTTCCGCAAAAGACTCATAAATTTCCGTAATTGTTTTAATCTGATCGGCTTTGTTGTTTTTCCCGTCTCCAATTTCTTTGCGTTTATTGCCCAAACTGCGCATCATTTTAACATAAAAGGGATTGTTTTTATCGCCGCTTTCCCAGTCGCTGCCGCTGGCGTTTATGAGTTGTACTTTGCCTTTGCGTCTTTGTTCTTTCCGGTTGGTTACAATCCAAATATAAGTGGCAATACCCGTATTATAGAAAAGCTGATCCGGCATGGCGATAATAGCTTCCAGCCAGTCGTTTTCAATAATCCATTTTCTTATTTCACTTGGCCCGCTGCCGGCGCCGCCGCTAAAAAGCGGCGATCCATTGAATACGATTCCAATACGACTTCCTTTTTCTCCATTCCGTTTCATTTTGCTGATCATATGCTGCAAGAACAGAAGCGAGCCGTCACTTATGGACGGCAAGCCGGCTCCGAAACGTCCGGCATATCCTTTATTATCGAATTCATCTTTAATGAACTTTTGCGCTTTTTTCCAGTCAACCCCGAACGGCGGATTACTGAGCATATAATCAAATTTTTCATCCTCAAGTCCGTCCTGGCTGAAGCTATTCCCAAATTTAATATTTGCTGGATTTTGTCCTTTTATAAGCATATCCGATTTACATATCGCGTAAGATTCGGGATTTAGTTCCTGACCGAAAAGTTCGAGTCTGGCGCTTGGATTTAACTCATGCAGATATTCATCGGCAACAGATAGCATTCCGCCGGTTCCGCAGGCCGGGTCATATAATGTTTTTACTATACCTTCTTTTCTTAAAATATCTCTGTCATTGGCAAAAAGGATATTAACCATTAAACGGATAACTGCCCGTGGGGTAAAATGTTCTCCGGCCGTTTCATTGGATATTTCTGCAAACTTACGGATAAGTTCTTCAAATATGTACCCCATCTCCATTGGTTCAGAAACTTCAAACTTGTTTTTTGCTTCTGCAAAGTGCTTTATGACCAAATAAAGCAAATCATATTCATCTAGTTTTCTTATTTGATCTTCAAAGCTGAAATATTCTATAATTTCCCTGGCGCTAATCGAAAATCCATTGATATAATTGCGAAGATTTGCTGCAATATTATTATGGTCTTTAGCAAGCTCATTAAAGTCAAATTTACTTCTGTTATGGAATTTTACTCTGGAAACACCATTAAGAATCGGTTCAAGTATTTCAGGTTTCTTGTCCTTATGTTTTTCATAAACTTCCAAAACCGCCTTTTTTGTAGGTTCGAGTACCATATCCAACCGTCTTAAAACAGTGAAGGGCAGAATTACTTTACCATAGTCGGCTTGCTTATAATGTCCTCTGAGCAAATCAGCAATAGACCAGATAAAGTTTGCTTTTTCTCTGAAATTATTCATGTTATTATTCTTATTTGACTATGAAACTATCAAAGATTCCATGATCTATAATCAGAATGTATTATAAATTTGTCAATATATTATATAATTGTTTATTAACAATCAACAATAATTATTCTTTAATTCATTATTAAAAAGGGCGGGCGCTCTATCCGCCCGCCTTTCCATTGCTTGTTGGTTAGTTTGTAAGCGCTGTTTTCGCCGCCCGTTTTTGTCCGCTGCCCTTCAGGTCTTTAATCCCAGATTAAAATCATGGGTTACCCCATCGTTGAACGTTGATCGTCATCGTGATCGTTATCGATATCGATATCGGGATCGGATTATACTGATAATTTTCTATGCATCATCCACATCCAGTCTCATATATTCAAAAGACAACGATTTCTCCCCTGCCCTAAGAATTAGGGAAGGGGATCAAGGGGAAGGGTAAATTCTCGCCATTCCCAGATTCGCCTGCTCATTCTGCCCCATAATTAAAATCATGGGTTACCCCATCGTTGAACGTTAATCGTGATCGATATCGTGATCGTCTTATTAGATTATTATTCTTATTTCACCCCGCCAGGATTAACCGGTAATTGAATTGTACTCACATAATCCAGAATATTCACCGCCGGCATCCCGGCCGCTTTTGCGCCGACAATCCCCGATTCGCCGTCTTCAAAAACAAAACAACGCTGCGGTTCAACTTTCATCCGGCGTGCGGCTTCCAGAAAAAGATCGGGCGCAGGCTTTGGATTGTATGGATCATCCGCTGTAAATATTACCTTAAAAAGAGGAAGGATGCCAACGATATTCAATTCTTCCAAAACCACTGACCTGCGGCTGCCGGAGACAACGGCCAGCGGAAGCTTTCCGTAATAAAACCGGGCCACGTCAGCAACCGGGTCAATGGCTTTGATTTCGGACATGTGTTTGCGGAAAAAATCATGTTTACGCCGCACCATCGCTTCGCTGTTCAGCTTTTTACCGAACGCACGGTTATAGGATTCGACCACCGCTTTTTCCTGCATCCCTTTCAGGGAATTTAAAAAATCTTCTTCAAACGCAGCGCCGAAATGCATAAAAGCCTGCCGCCAGGCTTCCATATGCAAAGGCATGGACTCGACTAAAGTGCCGTCGCAGTCAAAAATCAAAGCTTCCGTTCCGTCGGGTATATCGAACATCATGCGATTATTGCCTTGCAAATCGAACACTACGCTTCTGTTTTCATGGATAAACCCACCCGGCCGCGCTCCAGATCGATGTATACCACCCTGACATCGATTACATCGCCGACAGCCACCACTTCCAAAGGATTCTTAACAAACTTTTTACCCATCTGGCTCACATGCACCAGGCCGTCATGCTTAACCCCGATATCGACAAAAGCGCCGAAATCCACTACATTTCGAACGGTACCCTTAAGAATCATCCCTTCGCGCAGATCTTCGATTTTCAATACATCGCTTTTAAAAATCGGCTTGGGCATTTCGTCCCGGGGATCCAGTCCCGGTTTTTCCAGGTTGCGGATAATATCTTCAAAAGTCGGTTCGCCGATGCCCAGTTCAGCTAAAAGCGCTTTAAGATCGGTTTTGGATTCTTTGATGCTTTTTCGCAGAACGCCGCCGCCCTGAGCAATATCGTTTATGGCAAATTTCTTAAGCAGTTTACTGGCCGCATCATACGATTCCGGATGGATGCCGGTATTATCCAGCGGATTATCCCCGTCCGGGATGCGCAGGAAACCCGCCGCCTGTTGAAAGGCCACTTCGCCGATGCCGTCCACGTTTTTAAGTTCATTACGGTTTTTAAAGGGACCGTTCTTATCCCGCGAACGGATAATGCTTTCCGCCGTGCGTGAAGTTAATCCGGATACATAACGCAGCAGGGAAGCCGACGCCGTATTCAGATTGACGCCGACCATATTTACCGACGATTCAACTACCTGTTCCAGCGATTTGGCCAGGCTGCGCTGATTCACATCATGCTGGTATAATCCCACGCCGATGCTTTTCGGATCGATTTTTACCAGCTCGGCCAGAGGATCGAGCAGGCGGCGGGCAATAGAAATATTTCCGCGCATGCTGGCTTCCAGGTCCGGGAATTCCTGCTGGGCAATTTTTGAAGCCGAATAGACAGACGCTCCGGCTTCGCTGACGATTACATATTGCAGTTTTCTCTCATCTTTCATTTCCAAAATCAGTTCGGCTGTAATCTGCTCGGTTTCCCGGCTGGCCGTGCCGTTGCCAATAGCGATAATATCCACTTTGTGTTTATTGGCCAGCGACCGGACGATCGATTTGGCCTTCAGGTATTCATTCTGCGGCGGATGAGGATAAATGGTATCGCCTTCGATATATTTTCCCGTCGTATCAATCACGGCCACTTTACAGCCGGTGCGGAATCCGGGATCAATCCCCATAATAATTTTTCCGCGGACAGGCGGCTGGAGCAGCAGGTTTTTAAGATTGGCGGCAAAGATTTTTATGGCGTGTTCATCCGCTTTCTCCGTCAGTTCCGCGCGCACTTCTCTTTCGATGGACGGCTCAATCAGACGCTGATAACTATCGGTTACGGACTTTTTCAGGTAATCGGTGAAAATAGAACGGGTATTTTTGATGTACAGATTTTCAATTTCCGCCGTCATCTGCGATGCGTTAACCTCAATGGCAACTTTCAAAACACTCTCGGTTTCCCCGCGGTTAATGGCCAGAATGCGGTGCGGCGGAATTTTGGTTACGGATTCCTGGTAATCGTAATACATTTCGTATGCCGTGCGGCCTTCCGTCTTTTTAACGGCGGTACGAATCATACCGGTTTTAAAGGTAAGTCCGCGGATCATTTTACGCACTTCGGCGTCGTCACTGATGATTTCCGCAATGATATCGCAGGCGCCCTGCAAGGCTTCTTCCGCCGTATTTATTTCTTTTTCCGCATCAATGAATTCCTTGGCCAGCCTGATCGGATCACCCTCGGTAATTTCCTGCTGCAGGATCAGATTAGCCAGCGGTTCAAGACCTTTTTCTTTAGCCACCGTGGCCCGGGTGCGCTTTTTGGGTTTAAAGGGCAGGTACAGGTCTTCCAGTTCCTGTAGTTTAACCGCTGCGTTAATCTTCGCTTCCAGTTCGGGCGTCAGTTTTCCCTGTTCGGCAATGGAATGGAGAATGGTTTCCCTCCGGGCGTCCAGAGCGCGCAGGTAATGGATGCGGTCTTCTATATCGCGGATAACATTTTCATCCAGCGATCCGGTATGTTCCTTGCGGTATCGGGCGATAAAGGGCACCGTGTTGGCGTCATCCAACAATTGAATTGTATTGCGGACCTGAAGCGTTTTGAGGTTCAGTTCTTTGGCAATTAGATCGATCATCTGTTCGGCTGTCATAATTTCCCTTAATAATTTTATGTATATAATTTCATCAAAAAGACGAGAGAGAATTTATCAAAAGGAAATTCTAATGCAATACGGGGTCAGGTGAAAAAATGAAATTTGCCTTGCTTCCCATGCAATGCCTGTAAACCGGACATAAAATAATCTGATCCGGGAAAATCATCCGCGTAAGACTCGTCCCTAAAAACGATGCCCTAAAAACAAATAATATTTTAAAAAATTATATCCTAACTCTGAGCTGTCCTAAATAATTAGATCTTAAAAAAGATTTGTTGTTTTTATTGATTTTAGTCCGCTGTTTTAGATGATCTGGAAAACAGCCCCCAAAAAAAGTTATCAAAAATAACTTGCCGCTATCTTCAGATAGCGGTATGAAAATAACCGGAAAATGGGGCTTTAGCCCAATT
>RQOG01000104.1 GCA_003854985.1 Calditrichota bacterium | reverse complement strand
GAAAGGGCAGGAATTTATGAAAAGGATAGCGTTGTGATGTATAAGGAGTAGATTCTTCGTCTGATATGCATCAGACTCAGAATGACATGCATGCCTTTCTCTGTCATACTGAGCGAAGCGAAGTATCTGATAAATATTAAAAACAAACTGTAAGTATAATAACGAATAAAAGCTATGAAAAGAAACTATTATATTTTCAGCAACGGCCGTTTGGAACGAAAGGACAATACCATTACCTTCGAAAGCGAACAGGGCCGTAAATTTATCCCGGTGGAAGACATCGACAATATTTATCTTTTCGGCGAAACGGACTGGAACAGCAAACTGATTAATTTTCTTTCACAGAAGCAGGTCACCGTGCATTTTTTCAATTATTATGGATATTATACCGGTTCGTTTTATCCCAGGGAGTTTTTGAACTCCGGTATGCTGCTGGTAAAACAGGTTCAGCATTATGAAAACATGGCCAAAAGGATGAAATTGGCTGAGGAATTTGTAGGCAGTGCGGCCTTCAATATTCATAAAAATCTGGCTTATTATCATAACCGGGGTGTCGACCTGCAGGATGCCCTGGATGATATTAAGGCGGATCTGGCTGTCGTAAAACATCAGCGGGATATAGAAAGTCTGATGGCTTTGGAAGGTAAAATGCGCAAAACGTATTATGAGACATGGGAAGAGATTATCAACGAACATGAATTTAAAAAACGCGTCCGCCGTCCCCCGGATAATATTGTTAATGCTTTGATATCTTTTGGAAATTCACTGGTATATACCGCCTGTCTTAGCGAAATATATAAAACCCAGTTAAGTCCTTTGATAAGTTATCTGCATGAACCGGGCGAGCGTCGCTTTTCGCTAAGCCTGGACTTAGCGGAAATATTCAAACCGATTATAGCCGATAGAATTATTTTTAAAACATTGAACCAGAAAATGTTAAAAGAAGAGCATTTTGATAAAAAAGTAAACTACTGCATGCTAAAAGAAAACGGCAGAAAGATATTTGTTAAGGAATTTGATGAAAGGTTACAAACTACGGTAAAGCACCGCAATCTTGGCCGTAATGTCAGTTATGCCTATCTGATCCGCCTGGAATGTTATAAGCTTATCAAGCATTTATTAAATGAAAAGGAGTACAACGCTTTTCGTATGTGGTGGTAGTATTAAACCGTTAAATACACATGTTTTTTAAAATAATTTGTAAAAACAATGCAGGGAGTATAACATGTATATAGTAGCCGTTTATGATATCGGGGAGAAAAGAGTAGGGAAGATTTTGAAAATAATGCGGGGATATTTGCATTGGGTCCAAAACAGTGTATTTGAAGGCGAGATAAGCGAAGCCACATTGAAGGAATTAAAAATAAAACTAGCGGAAAAGATAGAAACGGATGAGGATTCCATTTTATTTTTCAAACTACGTGATGGCAGTCTGATAAATAAAGAAGTGATGGGTCTGGAAAAGAATCCGATTGATACTTTTATCTGATTTTAATATATTTTGGCATGATTTTATAGCCGGTTGTCGCGTTACGGGTATTTTTACAGAACTGTTGGTCGACTGCAGATTTGTTTACAAAAAGTCTGTAAAAGCCCGTTTTTAAAGGGTTTTTGGGGTTGGTTTGAATCGCACTAATGTAGGATTGAAATTTTCTCCCATTGATCTTGTTTCTGGTTATATCCCGTTGTTTGAATCGCACTAATGTAGGATTGAAATCAAAAATTATCCGGCCATCGTTAACAAAAAATTCCTGGTTTGAATCGCACTAATGTAGGATTGAAATGAAAAAATCAGGATTGTTTGTCATCCCCCCTCCTTTGTTTGAATCGCACTAATGTAGGATTGAAATTCCGGGGTTTGCATTTCTTCAAGCTCCGCCCGCTTGTTTGAATCGCACTAATGTAGGATTGAAATATTCTCTCTCCTTTATCAAGCTTCGGAAGCTCCGAGTTTGAATCGCACTAATGTAGGATTGAAATACCGAAGACGTTAAAAATCCGTTGAAGAACATGGGGTTTGAATCGCACTAATGTAGGATTGAAATACGGTATCGCCGTTGTAGTTGATAAATGGCCCTGCCGCGTTTGAATCGCACTAATGTAGGATTGAAATTGATACCTCCGGTTAAAGCCAGCCGTAGCAACGGAAGGTTTGAATCGCACTAATGTAGGATTGAAATAACAGAACGCGGATCTGAAAGAACGGCTGCGCAAAGCGTTTGAATCGCACTAATGTAGGATTGAAATCGGTGCTGGCGACGGCGGCGCAAACGCCGGTGGCGCGTTTGAATCGCACTAATGTAGGATTGAAATGCTGTTATCTGTACATTAGCGTAGTCGGTATTAGATGTTTGAATCGCACTAATGTAGGATTGAAATCGCTTTATCTCTCACAGGCGGGCGTCCCCGCCATTCTCGTTTGAATCGCACTAATGTAGGATTGAAATTGATCAAAGGCATGACGGTTGACCAGGTTGTCAGTCAGTTTGAATCGCACTAATGTAGGATTGAAATTATTTCCGGCAATGGCAGGAAAAACGTAAAAAATCGTTTGAATCGCACTAATGTAGGATTGAAATACGGACATCCGTTCCTGGTATTAAACGTCGATACGGAGTTTGAATCGCACTAATGTAGGATTGAAATAAGGGATCAGTTACCTTAACCTCGCTATGGTTGGCTGGTTTGAATCGCACTAATGTAGGATTGAAATGTCGTAAAAATACCCCCGGATGCATCAGCCGTGATAAACGTTTGAATCGCACTAATGTAGGATTGAAATGATAAATCAAGAGTTATGCCGATTACACGGTACCAAGTTTGAATCGCACTAATGTAGGATTGAAATATAAAACCAGAAACACGGCTTGAGATTTATAAAGAAGGTTTGAATCGCACTAATGTAGGATTGAAATATCTATATAGACGACACAGCCAGGTTAAACCAAAGCGTTTGAATCGCACTAATGTAGGATTGAAAT
>RQOG01000103.1 GCA_003854985.1 Calditrichota bacterium | reverse complement strand
TTACAGCTAATCACCTATCTTAATAAGGGTAAAATTGTTCAGGCCGAACATAAGGAATATGGCCTGGCTTCTTTGGAAATTAAAACAGAAACAGAGTTATTCCTGGATATACCATCTATCAGCAAAGTATGGATGAGTCACGGCGATAAGGTAGAATTGCTGCCGGGAGATTATAAAGCAATCGCCGAGACAAAAAACTCGCCTTATGCCGCAATCCAGCATAAAGAAAAACCGATCTATGGATTACAGTTTCATCCGGAAGTTGTGCACACCGAACAGGGTAAAAATATTCTTAAAAACTTTCTATTTAATATTTGCCGTTGTAAAGGCGACTGGTCGGCGCAATCATTTATAGAAGAAAGTATTAAAAAAATCCGGGAACAAGTAGGCGATAAACAGGTGTTGTGCGCTTTAAGCGGCGGCGTTGATTCCAGCGTGGTGGCGGTTCTTTTGCATAAAGCTATTGGAGACCAGCTGCATTGCATGTTTGTGGACACCGGTTTATTGAGATACCGGGAAGCTGACGAAGTTGAAGAAGTTTTCAGGAATTATTTTAGCATAGATTTGACCTGTATCAACAGCAGCCAGCCGTTCTATGCTAAATTACGCGGCATTACTGATCCGGAAATGAAACGGAAAATTATCGGTGGCGAGTTTATCCGGGTATTTGAAGAAGAATCAAAAAAACTGGGTAAATTTGATTTTCTGGCCCAGGGCACGCTTTATCCGGATGTTATTGAAAGCGTGTCATTCAAGGGACCGTCTGCTACGATTAAATCGCATCATAATGTAGGCGGATTACCGGAAAAATTCGGATTTAAACTTATTGAGCCGCTGAGAGAGTTATTTAAAGACGAAGTGCGGGAAACAGGACGCGCTCTGGGAATACCGGAGAAAATAATCGGACGTCATCCTTTTCCCGGGCCGGGATTGGCTGTTCGTATTTTAGACGAAATTACACCCCGGCGGATCGAAATTTTACAAAAAGCCGATGCGATATATATGGAAGAATTGCACGGCGCAAAAATATATAATGAAATATGGCAGGCTTTTGCCGTACTGCTGCCGGTGCAGACAGTCGGCGTAATGGGAGACCAGAGAACTTATGAAAATGTAGTGGCTTTGAGAGCGGTAACCAGCACAGACGGTATGACGGCGGATTGGTATCCTATGCCATATGATGTTCTTGCCAGAATTTCTAACCGGATCATCAATGAAGTGCGCGGCATAAACCGGGTCGTTTACGATATAAGCTCTAAACCGCCGGCCACAATAGAATGGGAATAATAACCAGGAGAAATTATGTGTGGTATCGTAGGATATATCGGCGATAAAGAAGCCGTTCCAATATTAATCAACGGACTTAAAAGACTGGAATACAGAGGATATGATTCCGCCGGACTGGCTGTTTTACAGAATGGTGATATAAACATTATCAAGGAAGTAGGTAAAATCCGCAATCTGGAAATGGCAGTGAATAAAGTAGCGATGGACGGGGTTATTGGTATCGGCCATACCCGCTGGGCTACCCATGGCGCCCCCAACCAGGTTAACGCCCATCCTCATATTGATCAAAGTGGCCAGATCACGCTTATACATAATGGCATCATTGAAAATTATGCCGTATTAAAACAAGCCCTGCAAAATAAAGGGCATAAATTTCGTTCGGAAACGGATACGGAAGTTATCGCCCATTTAATTGAAGAATTATACCAGGGCGATTTCGAGAAGGCGTTTCGCGAAGCCTTGATCGACCTGGAAGGCACTTTTGGTTTATGCGTCATTTCCAAGCATGATCCGGAACATATTTATGTTGCCAGGAAAGGTAGCCCGATTGTTATTGGCGTCGGCGAAGGCGAAAATTTCATCGCCTCCGATGTCACACCTTTAATCCCGTATACAAAAAATGTTTTTTACCTGGAAGATGACGAAATAGCCATTATTTCCAAAAATAATATCATCACTAAAACCATTCATAACCGGCTAATCGAAAAGAAAGTACAGGCCATTAATTTTGATATTGAAGATATTGAAAAGGGCGGATTCGATCATTTTATGCTCAAGGAAATTTTTGAGCAGCCAAAAACAATTATGGATGGTATGCGCGGACGAATCATGCGTGATGAAGGACTTGTAAAATTAGGCGGTCTGTCTTCTGTGGAAGATAAACTGTTAAAAGCCAACAAAATCTATTTTTTAGCTTCCGGAACGTCCTGGCATGCGGCTTTGATTGGCGAATATCTGATTGAAGAATTCTGCCGTATTCCGGTTGAAGTTGAATATTCTTCCGAATTTCGTTACCGGAACCCGATCATTAAAGAAAATGATGTAATCTTTGCCATTGCCCAGTCCGGAGAAACTGCCGATACGCTGGCCGCCTTAAGAGAAGGAAAACATAAAGGCGCCGTTGTACTTGGTATCGTCAATGCCGTAGGTTCCACCATCGCCCGTGAAACCGATGCCGGGGTTTATATTCATGCCGGCCCGGAAATAGGCGTAGCCAGTACAAAGGCTTTTACTTCCCAGGTTACGGCCCTGGTATTGATAACGCTTATGATCGGAAGAAGAAAAGGCATGTCCATGATTCAGGGACGGCAATTAATTAATGAATTGATGTCGATTCCGGATAAGGTATCCAAAATTTTGGAGCAGAACGATTATATCAGAGAAATTTCTAAAAAATATGCAAATGAACGAAATTTCCTTTATCTTGGACGCGGTTATAATTTCCCAGTCGCCCTGGAAGGCGCTTTAAAATTAAAGGAAATTTCCTATATTCATGCGGAAGGATATCCGGCGGCGGAAATGAAGCACGGCCCCATCGCCCTGATTGATGAAAATATGCCGGTAGTTTTTCTGGCGACACAGGACGCGATTTATGATAAAATAATAAGCAACATCGAAGAAGTGAAAGCGCGAAAAGGCCGGGTAATCTGTATCGCCAATCAAGGTGATGAAGGTATCAAGCGGTTTGCGGATCATGTGATTTATATACCTGAAACCTGTCAGGCGCTGATGCCTCTGCTTTCGGTAATTCCATTGCAATTGTTGGCCTATCATATTGCGGTGCTGCGCGGATGCGATGTGGATCAACCAAGGAACCTGGCAAAAAGCGTAACGGTTGAATAATAACCGTTTTTTTTGTAGACTCTCCCAACCGAAAAAACAGGAAAAATTAAATGAAATGGTTTAAAAGTACAGCTTTTGCAGTAATTATTGGCCTTATTTTTAGTATCCAGTTCACAACGGCCCAAACAGCTTCCCAAAGAGAATGGACCATTTTTGAAAAAGGCGTATCAGACTATAAGCAGGGTCATTATGAAAAAGCAGCGGAAAATTTTCAGCTTGTAATTTCCAAACTGCCTAACAGTCCGTTGATAACCGCCAATTACCTTATGCTGGCAAAAACCCTGTATAAACAAAAACAGTATGTAAAATCAGCAGACATCTGCAATGAATTCGTAAAAAAATTTCCCGCCAGTTCTTATCTGGGAAATGTTTACTTTCTGCTGGGTAATAATTATTACAGGTTAGACCGCAATACCACCGCTGTGATGAACTGGATAAAAGCCGCTGAATCTTCCACCGATCCGAAACTCGAAAAAATGGCTCTGACAAATGTCGAAGGTATGATTGCCTATCATCTTGACGAAGACGATCTGACTTTGCTGAAAAATGAAGCAGATAATGATTTCGCTAAACAAATCGTTCATTACAATATTGCCCAGCGTTACTATCAGAGCGGAAAACCGAGCAAAGCTATTGAAGAGCTGAATGCCATTATCAACAAGACAGATAAAGAAACCTATCATCATGACCGGGCGGTAAAGCTTTTAGCCAGAATCGAGAACAGGCCATTGGAAGGAGGAATTCGCATCGCGGCTCTGCTTCCTCTCAGCGGAAGTAATCAGGATGTGGGCAGATCGCTCCTGGACGGTGTAAAACTGGCCATTAAAGATTTTAATGCCATTAACAGCGCTAAAATCGATCTGGTTGTTTATGATTATGAAACGCGTTTATCAACCGCCGTAGAAAAGATCAAAGAAATTGCCGAAGATGAATCGATTGTTGCTGTTTACGGCCCGGTTGAAAATGATGCGGTCACTGCCTGCGCTGCTATTTCGGAATATGAGGAGTTACCGGTTTTTTCGCCTACCGCATCCGGCGCAAATTTGACTACGCTTTCTTCTTATTTCATTCAATTGGCGCCTCCGGTGGATGCCCGCGCTAATATTCTTGCTAAATATGCTATTGATTCGCTTAAATTAAAACGGGTGGCAACGCTTTCGCCAATTGAAGATTATTTTACCACTTTAACAAAAGAATTTTGTGAAACGTTTAAAGAAAATGGGGCGGATATTCCGGTTCAGCAATGGTATTATCCCGGCGATCAGGATTTTAAATTACAGTTTAAGGCTATAAAGCGCCATGGTTTAAGAATAAGCTTTGCTGATTCGCTTTCCAAAAAGGATTCAACGTTAATACAGGCTCAAATTGATTCTTTGTATTATACTCAGCTTAAACATGAGCAGTTTCTGCTTCGGGATACAAACATGGAAGTTGATTCCGCCGATATTCCTGTTTATGCCTTTGACGGTTTATTTATGCCTATCTATCAGGATGATCTATCTTCTCTGGCTTCGCAGTATGCTTACTGGAATATTCAGGCTCAGTTATTAGGAAACGAAGATTGGTACAATCCGGAAGAATTAAAGAAAAATAAAAACTATATTAATGGTTTGATATTTCTCAGCGACGGCTATTTGAATGAAGAAAGCTGGGATTACCGGCAATTCCGTAACAGATTCCGCGTGGAATTGAACAAAACGCCGGAAAGATTTGAATTCTTAGGATTTGACAGTTTTAATTTTATACTTTCTGTTATTGACAATAAGAGTCTGGAATTATCGAGAAGAGATATATTGCGCTCCATTCAGAACAGAGCGTTGTATAAAGGTATCTACAGTAATTATTTTGTAGGGAAAAAACGGTATAACAACGCTGTAAGATTACTGAAATATGTATATGGACAAATAATACCGTTAAACTGATTTAATCCGAATTTGAAACCCGAAATTATTACATTCACAATTTTAAAAAAATTTGGCGGACTGATGCACGCATTTTCCACAAGAAAGGGAGGCTTGAGTAAAGGGATTTTTGCCGGTTTGAATTTAGGTTTAAATACTAATGATGATAAAGAATCCATAGCGGAAAACAGAAAATTGTTTTTCGATGTTCTGGATATTTCCGAAAAAAATCTGGCCATACCCGGGCAGATTCACTCGGATCGGGTTTCAATTGTCGAAGAACCGGGATTTGCAGGTGAAAGCGACGCGCTGATTACAAACAAACGGGGAATTTTCTTAACCATTCAGACGGCGGATTGTTTTCCTGTTTTTCTGTTTGATTCGAAACAAAATGCCGTGGGACTTGTCCATTCCGGATGGCGCGGTGCGGCTCAAAATATTGTCGGCAAAACAATACAGTCAATGCGCGATTATTATAATTGTAAACCGGAAAATATTTCGACGGCCATCGGACCGGGAATTCAACAAAACTGTTACCAGGTCGATCGTAAAACGGCCGCTTATTTTACAAATGCAGTTCTTAAACCCGACGGAGAAAATCATTATTTACTGGATTTACAATTAACAATAATTAATCAACTAATAAATTACGGTATTCCTGCCGATCAAATTGAAACGGATGGCCGTTGTACTCATTGTGAAAAAGAGTTGTTTTATTCTTATCGCCGTGATGGAAATCAAAGCGGCAGGATGATGAGTTTAATAGGATTAAAAAACTAACGAAACAGGTATGTTTAAACCTAAGGAGGATGTATGAGAAAAGTAATTGTATTAGCAGCGCTGAGCGTGTTTTTAATGGGTTCTTTGCTTCCTGCCCAGAGCGCGGTTGACGGGGATGTAAAATTGTTCCAGGGATTTTTTAAGGACGCAACCGTTACTTCGTCTTTTATTCTGGATCCGGGTCTTAATTATCAAACCAATGATAATGGAAGTATCTTTGATTTAGGTGCCCGCGGCGGTTTTAGGCTGTTCAATAATTTCGAAATGAATTTTGGCGTGAATTTCAGAACATTGGATCCCGAGGGCGAAGGCGACAGCGAAACGGGTCTTAGCGATATCTGGCTGGGCGGCCGTTATCAGTTCAGGAATCTTTTCTCCGCAAAAACGGCTTTCTCCGCCGGTGGTTATATTACCCTGCCTACGGGAGGCGAGGAAATTG
>RQOG01000102.1 GCA_003854985.1 Calditrichota bacterium | reverse complement strand
CTTCAGCCGCCTGGCCATCTTATTTAACTAGTATTGCAAGATGATAGAAATAAAAAAAAGGATTGCTTTAAACAGACAATCCTTTTTCAGCGGAGAGACCCCGAAAGGGGCAGGCAGGGATTCCTCCGAAGGAGTCCTGGCGAAGCCATGCCTTTGGCGCATTGGGAGAACCTTGGATGGGTGATTAGCCCAGACACTTAGCAGGCGTGCGCCTTCAGCCGCCTGGCCATCTCTCCGTAAATCAATTTTTCTTTAAAAGCGGAGGATGATATAAACAAAAAAGGATTGCCAAACAGACAATCCTTTATATGCGGAGAGACAGGGATTCGAACCCTGGATGGGTGATTAGCCCATACACACTTAGCAGGCGTGCGCCTTCAGCCACTCGGCCATCTCTCCTTAAATCAACTATTCTTTAAAAGCGGAGGATGAGGGACTCTCCCGAAGGGATCCCCATGGGAGAACCCCCAAGCCCGGAAAAATCACCAATCTTCACAATTAAAATGCTTCAAAGATCAATAAATCAACTATTCTTTAAAAGCGGAGGATGAGGGACTCGAACCCCCAAGCCCAAAGGGCGGCGGTTTTCAAGACCGCTGACTTACCAGTTAGCCTAATCCTCCGAGATTCAAAGAACACTATATAACTGATGTCAAATCAGGCGGATAATATACAAAAGTGACTTTTAGATTCAAAATTTATTCTGCCGGAAACCCGAATTAGTTGCTGAAAACATCAATTAACAATACTGTTTTCGCAAAATAAAATAGCAGGCGCTAAAAGCCGAAAAAAAACCGTAAAATTCTTTGCCTGTATAAGGGCAATTTTGTAAAATATCATTTATTCATTCATAAATGGAAATAACATTGATGGAAGAACTTCGCGCTGATTTACTCAGATACCTGGGATTGCAAACTTTTGTGGTCGTCGATCTTGAAACAACAGGGCTTGATCCTGAAAAAGACAAGATTATTGAAATAGGCGCAATAAGATTTGAAAATGGCAAGGAAACAAATGCCTTTGAACATTTGGTTAATCCGGGTATACCAATTCCAGAATTTATTACACGCCTGACCGGTATTAAAGATGCAGATGTTCAAAATATGCCGGTGATTAATGAAGTTTTTCCCCGGCTGGAACAATTTATCGGCGATGCGGCTTTTGTCGGGCAGCAGGTGAATTTTGACGCTTCGTTTCTGGAATATCATTACCGCAGTGTTCATAATGATTTTCATAATTGGGATGATCAGGCTTTACGGTTTAAATATTTAAAAAATTTCCGGTTGGATACGTTGTTCATAGCCCGTATACTGATGCCCTTCCAGGAAAAGTTTAAATTAGGCAATCTGGCCGCTTATTTTGGTTATAATCTTGAAAATGCGCACCAGGCGGTAGAAGACGCCAGTGCTACCGCTCATGTATTTCTGCATCTGCTTGACCGGGTGCTGGGCGTAGATAACGAAACGCTGGCCAATATTATCAATTTATTGTTTGCCAATTCGCGGCGCGCCAAGTCGTTTTTTGTGACTGTGCTTAATTTTAAAAATGAACGTAAAATAAATATCAGTTCTCTGCCTTTGCTCGATGATGCAAAATTAGCCGGTAAATATTATAATGTTCTCGGCGATCTGCGCAAAAAAGTTATGCCGGATGAAGAAGCGCTTCCCGAAGCTATTGATGAGCAGAACATTCTTGAATACTTTGAATCGGGCGGCAGACTTGCCCATGTCATCAAAGGTTACGAGCAGCGCGATCAGCAACGGCAAATGGCTCAGACTATTGTTCATGCCGTCAATGATAGTGCCTTTGTTGTGGCGGAAGCCGGTACAGGAACCGGTAAATCGATGGCCTATCTTATTCCTGCGGTGGAGTTTGCGGTCAGGAACAGGCACATTGATCATCGCATCATTATTTCCACCAATACCAAAAATTTACAGGAACAGCTTTTTTTTAAAGATATTCCCACCCTTTTTTCTGCGCGTCGCGGTGACTTCAGCGCGGTGATTCTAAAAGGACGATCAAATTATCTGTGCCTGGATAAATGGCATTATGTGATGACCGATGTAAATCAGCGCTTATCCCAGGATGAAAGAAGTCGTGTGCTGCCTTTAGTGCTTTGGGTGGAAAACACAAAAACCGGTGATATCGCGGAAAACGAAGCTTTCCAGATCGACAGAAATATCGGGTTATGGTCCAAGTTTGTGGCGGAATCTTCGTATTGCCCGGGTAAATCCTGCAAATACTATGAAGACTGCTTTTTGATGAAAGCACGCCGGAATGCCCAGACATCGGATATTGTCGTGGTAAATCATTCGCTTTTATTTTCCGATCTGGCCGCCGATCATGTGGCCTTAAATGAATACCGGAATCTGATTATTGACGAAGCGCATAATATAGAAAATGCGGCGGCTGAGTATCTTGGTGCACGCGTTAGTTTCTGGACGTTCAGAAATCTGTATCACAAACTGTATGATGAAGAACCGAAAAAAAGCGGCGCTCTGCAACAGCTTGATTTAAGAATAAGCCAGGGTAAAATAGATGATCATAAATCCAAAGAAATCACAAATATCAGCCGGGCTTTAAAATATGATAATATCAGACTGAAAGAACATGTATTAATATTTTATAATGAACTTTCCCGGCTTCTGCGTGAAAAATACATTAAAAATGGCGGTTTGAATGAAGAAAACCGGGTAAGATATTTTAAAAATTTTAAATTTTTCGGTCTCTTATCTCAACAGATCGACGACATCAAAGCAGGCTTAAAAGCGGTTATCCAAAAGCTTGGTCAGCTTCTGGATAATCTAAACCGGCTTAAGGCAGAGAGTTTTGAATTCCAGGATCAGGTTTTCAGGGAGTTGCTTTCCATTCGTACGGATTTTGAGGAACTCAGCCAGGCTTTCGATTTCTGTCTGGCGGCGGATACGGAAAAATATGTTTACTGGCTGGAGATCCCAAGGAATATTAAGAGCAATGATATTATACTTTTTGCCGCTCCGTTGAATATCGCTGAACTGCTGAAGACGCGTCTTTACGATAATCTCGATTTATTGGTATTATCTTCCGCAACGCTGACGGTAAACAAGGAATTCGATTATTTCTTACAAAGAACCGGATTAAATCTGCTTGAAGATAAAAAACTTGTCGCCAACTCATTCGGTTCTCCGTTTGATTTTCCTAACCAGTTAATGATCGGGGTCGCGGATTATATGCCCGATCCCCGGAATGATCAGTTTGCTGGTCAGTTGGCCGATAATATCAAATTGCTTCATCAACAGCATCGCACCGGAATGCTGGTGTTGTTTACAAATTATTCTCTGCTTAATAGAATGTATGATGATTTAAAATCATATTTTGACGGCGAAAGGATTTTACTTTTAGCCCAGGGAAAAGGAAACAGCCGGACGAACCTGATCAATCAGTTTCGGGAATTCAATGACTCCGTTCTTTTCGGTACCGACAGTTTTTGGGAAGGCATCGATGTGCCCGGCGAAGCTCTGGAATTATTGGTCATTCCAAAACTACCGTTTGACGTCCCGAGCGATCCGGTTGTGGAAGCGCGTATGGAAGAGATAAAAAAAGCAGGTGGTAACGCCTTTTTGGAATATTCGGTGCCGGAAGCGATTATTAAATTCCGCCAGGGCTTCGGCAGATTGATCCGCACGAAATCTGATTTTGGAGCGGTGATTATTACGGATAACCGTTTAAGCAGAATGCAGTATGGAAAGCATTTTCTTAACAGCCTGCCTGCCGAAACGTCTGTTTTTAAAACGCAGAAAGAACTGCTTTCGGCCATAAAAGGATGGTTCGATGAAAAGAAACATAAAGGCTAATTTACATCCAAAGATATGCTTGACAGGCTTTTCGGAAAAAATATTTACTTTCATTTTTGGCAAAGAAGTCAGTTATAGTTTGAATCTGATATTTGTTCCGGGAATTATTCTTGGGATAATTTATGTAAAGAACAACGCTTTGATTAAGGTAAAATATAATATAAATTGCAATATGTTTAGTCGGAGATAATTTATGGCTTCCAAAAATTTTAATATCACCGATCAGCTTCTTACCCTGAATCAGATCCATGATTTTATTATTAATTTCCCGCTTGTAAAGATTGAACCGGTTGTTAAAAAGAAGGCGGACAAGAGTTTTAATATTATTAAGAACATTGTTGAATCAGACACGGTAGTTTATGGCGTAAATACGGGCTTTGGGAAGTTCGCCGATGTGCGCATCAGGAAAAACCAGGTAAAAGATTTGCAGCGCAGGCTGGTTCTTAGCCATTCCGCCGGCGTCGGCGACCCCATGCCGGATGATGTTGTCCGTCTGATGATGCTTTTGAAAATAAAAAATCTATCGCTGGGCTTCAGCGGCGTTCGATACGAAATCTTGGAGCTTCTTGCCCAGATGCTGAACCGGGGCGTTATTCCGGTTGTTCCGCAAAAAGGATCGGTCGGGGCGAGCGGCGATTTGGCTCCGCTTGCTCACATGAGCGCCGTAATGATCGGAGAAGGCGAGGCGTTCTTTCTGGATGGCGATAAACGTTTGCGCCTGCCCGGTAAGAAAGCTCTGAATAAAGCAGGTCTTAAGCCCATTGTTTTAGAGGCAAAAGAAGGATTGGCCCTGTTAAACGGCACGCAAGCCATGCAGGCCTACGGATTAAAAACGCTTTGCCGGACGATGAATCTGCTGCGCAGCGCGGATATCATAAGCGCCATGAGTCTCGAAGCCCTGATGGGGACTTTAACGCCTTTTGATGCCCGTATTCAGGAAGTTCGAAGACATCCGGGACAAATGACGGTTGCCGCAAATATCCGCAGAATTTTAAACGAAAGCCCCATGGTGGCATCGCATAGATATTCGAATCACAGGGTTCAGGACGCTTATTGTCTACGCTGTATTCCGCAGGTGCATGGCGCGGTTCGCGACGGCGTTGAGCATGTTAAGGATGTTTTTGAGCGGGAAATGAACGGCGTTACCGATAATCCTTTGGTTTTTACCGATAACGGGGATGTCCTTTCCGGCGGGAATTTCCACGGCGAACCTTTGGCTGTGGCAGCCGATTATCTTGCGATTCTTTTATCCGAACTGGCCGGGATTTCCGAAAGGCGTATCGAGCATATGCTGGACCCGGCCGTAAGCGAAATGGCCGGATTTCTGACAGAAGACGGCGGTCTTAATTCCGGATTTATGATCGCTCATGTTACCGCTGCCGCACTGGTTTCGGAGAATAAAGTATTAGCCCATCCGGCCAGCGTGGACTCTATCCCGACTTCCGCTAACAAAGAAGATCACGTTAGCATGGGACTGTTCGCAACCAGAAAAGCTCTGGAAATTCTAACCAATGTCGAACACGTGCTGGCCATCGAACTGATTTGCGCCTGTCAGGCTCTTGATTTGAGAATGCCGATTGAACCATCGCTAGCCACAAAAGAAGTTTTGCATAAGGTAAGAGAAAAAATTGCCCATTGGAAAGAAGACCGGTTTATGCAGACCGATATCGAAAAAGCGCTGCATATCATTTGTAACAAAGAGGTGATAAACGCTGTGGAAAAAGTTGTGGGACCTGTGCTATAATGAGGCGCTGATGAAAAAAAAGGTTATTCTCGAAGAAGATGTTGTTAAGGCTTCAAAATCCTATAAATTTATTTTAATTGACGATTCGGCCGTTATCACGCCTGCCGCCCGCGATAAGGCCAGAGAATTGGGCGTTGAATTCCGAAGCTCTCTTCAACCCATGTCCGTGAAGAAGCCCTTATTGAATGATATTTTCCCGGTGAAAGTTGTCGGAATCGGTGCGGATCATGGCGGCTATGAATTAAAAGAGATTTTAATACCCTTTATCCGGGAAATGAATTTAATCGTTCATGATTTTGGAACGCACAGCAAAGAATCGTGCGATTATCCGGATTTTGCCCTAGCCGTGGCTTTGGCGGTTTCCGAACATAAGGCGGATCGGGGAATTATGATTGACAGCGTGGGCATAGGATCGGCCATGGCCGCCAATCGCGTGAACGGTGTTCTGGCCGCCAAGTGCAATAATACCTTCGAAGCGCGCAGCGCCAGGGAACATAATTATGCCAATTATCTGACCATGGGCAGTAAAGTTATCGGTGAGGAAATCGCCAAAGAAATTGTAAAAGTATTTTTAGAAACGCCCGGAGGCGCCGAACGACATCAAAAACGAATACAAACGATTTTAAATCTTTAATTCCTTACAAAGTTGTGATAGAAAACCAGCGTTAATAAAACCATTAAATTTTTATATCGTAAACTAATTAAATGGTTTGCAATATTAAATTTTAGTGGTAATTTACCTCCAGAATTAACAACGGAAATCACTATAATTTTTTATAAGGAATATTATTATGCAATTGCCTCTCTATCAGGTAGACGCCTTTACCGATAAAGTTTTTAAAGGAAATCCCGCCGCTGTGTGTCCTCTAAAAGAATGGCTGGATGACCAGACCATGCAATCTATCGGCGCAGAGAATAATCTGGCGGAAACAGCTTTTTTTGTTCCTGTTGAAGCCGGTTTTCATATCCGCTGGTTTACGCCGACGGTAGAAGTGGATTTATGCGGACACGCTACCCTGGCTACTGCCCATGTCTTATTCAATCATCTGAATTATAAAGAGGATATTATCCGTTTTAAAAGTCAGAGAGGCGAATTAAGAGTTACTAAGTCAGGAGATTTATTAACGCTGGATTTTCCGGCTACAAAACCAGATAAACAAGCCCTATCGGAAGATATTATATCCGCAATGGGACAGGCGCCTTTGGAAGTTTGGAAATCAAGGGATTATCTGCTTTTATACAAAGATGAGGAAACAGTCCGTTCTCTTCAACCAAATTTTAACAGCATGTTAAAATTAGATTGCCTGGGCGTCATAGCCACGGCTGCTGGCGATCATTCTGATTTTGTATCGCGCTTTTTCGCCCCGGCCGCAGGCATTCCCGAAGACCCGGTTACCGGCTCGGCGCATACGACCTTAATTCCTTTCTGGTCCGATAGATTAAAGAAGAAGAAACTTCATGCCTTCCAGGTATCAAAGCGGGGCGGGGAACTTTTTTGCGAGGATAAGGTAAGCAGGGTATTCATATCCGGTAGAGCGGCGACCTATCTGCAGGGTAAAATCCAATTATAAAAAACCGGATGGTAAAAAATGATTATAATTTCAGGTAAAAAGAAGGTTATGAATTTTTTTTACTTTGATTTGTATCATTTTCAAGTCAGATTAGAAATACAAGATTTCCCGCAATGGAATCAAAATTAAAGACATCTTTTAATAAGCTGAAGATAGAAGTCTTCAAGCTTAATGACCGGGCGCATTTGCTTGATTCTATGGCGGTTGCGCCATTGAGTAAAAAATTTGATCAAACAGAATTGTTTGAACTGTTAATGAATGATGTATTGAAAAGTATCAGTTATCTGACCGATTCTGCCCTGGCTCAGTCATATGATATCAACATTAACCAGTTTATTAATAACCTTTCCAAGGAAAATCTCTCTGACAAAATACAAAGCGAATACCAAACCATTCTGAATATCTGCCGCAGTCTTTGCAAAAAAGATCTGACCGAACTGATAAAATATGATCTTCCGAAACGGGAACAGACCATACATCAGGCTTTGGAAGCCGCCGGTCATTTAAAAAAATTTACCGACCTGTTGCAATCTTATATAAAATATGATTGATTAATATTTTAATTCTTTACCTGTCCTTCGTATATTTCCATTCGTTATTATTGATGAAAAATAAACAATACATTTTATGGAGATTACTATGCCGTCGGCCGGTTCTAAAAACTCAATGATTTTTAGTCTGATTACAGGGACCTTATGCTCGGTAATATTGGGATATTTATTTGCCGGAAAGAAAATTTTAGTACCGTATAATCCCGACTTTCAGCTGTTATTATACGGATTGATCGGGTCTTTACTGCTGGCCATTCTAAAATTTCGCAGCATCAAGGATTTTTTAATTATTTCGATCGTCATTTTTATTATGGAGCTATTGACCTACCGCTTTTCGAGCGTGGGTATTGTATCCGGCCGGGTGGTGTATATGCTGGGTATGGCCGCGGCTTTGTACCTTTTTTACATATATTTTGAAAATAGTCTTTCCGGAATAGTTATTGGTAAATTCATAGTACTGGCCGGATTATTAGCCTTAATACAGTCAGTTGTTTCACTTTTAGCCTGGCCGGTCCTTGGCGTTCATGATTTCCGGGAATATCTTCTGCATCAAAGTTTTATCGGCTTATTATTGGGAACCGGTATCGGATTGGGATTTGAGTTGGTGGCCTGGGGCTTGAAAAGGAAATAAATTATCGGGAATAAAATTTTATTTGTTCATTAATATTTTTCGAGTTTTTTATACAATTAACCTGAGACGGATAAGCCATAAATAATGAGAAACAAATCTCATTTTATTAGCAGGATCGTTAAATTAAGTGGTAATATCAGGCAGAAAATTATTAAACTTCCTGCTTGCATATTATATAAAATGCCTTATTTTTAAACAGTCCATTTCGTAAGGTTGAAAAGGGATATTTTACGGTATTTTTCTGTGTTTTAAGACAGTTCGTCCAATTATGGGTCCGGTGTGATTTTATGAAAGAAAGAACCGGGATTTTTCTGTTTTTCAGCATTTTCGGAATAATGCTTTTATCATGCCAGGCGCCAAGAGAAAACCCGCTGGATGCGGATAATCCTGACAATAAGCTAGCCTTATTATGGGGTAAAGTTCAAACTATGCATTTACCAAATCAGCCTGTTTCCGGCGCCGAAATATATTGGGAAAATGCAGACCGTCTATTCCGAACCGATGATTATGGCAGCTTTAGCTTTACGAATATTAAAACCGAAAACGGATGGCTTTATTTCTGCAAACAAGGATTTCATGAAGATTCATTATGGATCACGTGGAACGAGGAAAAATCCAAACATATCGATTTGTATATGAATTGCTTGCCTGTCTTGGATAGCCTGGTTTTTATTAGCAGTATATTAAACCGCTATCCCGACATTCAGGTGGTTGAACTGCAAATACAGGCTCAAATTAACGATCCTGATAATGATATAGATTCGGTCTTTCTGGCTAATGAAAAACTCAGTTTTAAAAGTTGTCTGGAATATAACACGGTTGATAAATTTTATGAGCGAAAAAAAATCACCATGGCAAACCTGGGAATAAGCAAAGCGGAAGAACTGGTGGGCACGGAATTTGTCATTTCTTCAAAAGATAAGTATGATCATTTTATAAAGATCAATACTGCTTATATCTACAGGGTAATCAGGGAAGAGGTGAATCTAAAATCACCTATCGGCGGCGATACAGTTTCCAGTAAACCCCTGTTAAGCTGGGAACCTGTCACACCGGGATATCCTTTTACTTATAAAATTGAAATAAGAACCGATGAACCTGATCCGCAATTGGTATGGCAAAAAGAAGGTCTGCCTCCTGAAAGTTATTTTGTTACTGTCGATGCCGAATTGCAGAGCTATCCTTCGGGAAATTACATTTGGGCTGTATGGATAATTGATAATTTCGGTAACAGAGCCCGATCCAAGTATAAAACATTTAATGTGAAATAATGGTAGCGTCAATTAAAGAACTGCGTACTTTAACCAGGGAACAATTTTCCGAATTGCACCGCATTAGCTCAATGCTCAGCGCGGCACAACTTCCGGAAAACCTGATCGAAGATTCATTGGACCTTGTTGTCGATGTATTACATGCAGAAAGAGCGGCCTTTGTCAGGTTTAATAAGGAAGAAAATACTTTTAAAATTATATCTGCGCGTAATACTGAAAAAGAAAATATTGCAGATTTTACATCTTTTTCATCCGGAATTTTGCAGCATGTTATAGACAAAAAACAGGCTTGTTTATATCATGACGTTCAAAGCGATCCGGGCCTTTCCCAATTTGAAAGCGTACAAATTCAGGAAATAAAGTCGGTAATCGGCGTTCCCGTGTTTAATAATGGGATTATCTGGGGCGTGATTTTGGCGGACAGCAGAAAACATCGCCAGGAATTTACCAATGAAAATCTGTTATTTCTGGAATTTTTTGCAAATCTGCTTTCTTTGGTCCTGAATAAAATATTGCTGCTGGAAAAACTGCAAAATGAGAATACACTTCTTCGCAGTCAATTGGAATCGGCGCAGAATTTACCGGATATAATAGGGGAAAGCACGGCACTGAAAAATCTGGCCGTTATGATCCGGAAGGTAGCCCGGACTGACGCCACGGTGCTTCTGTTGGGCGAAAGCGGAACAGGAAAAGATCTGGCTGCCAAAGCTATTCATAAACTCAGCACCCGTCATGATAAACCTTTTCTTGCGCAATTCTGCGGTTCGATACCGGACACCTTGCTGGAAAGCGAATTATTCGGTTATAAAAAAGGTGCTTTTACAGGAGCGTCTACCGATAAAAAAGGATTATTCGAAGTGGCTGATCAGGGTACTTTCTTTCTGGATGAAGTGGCTGACATTTCAATGGCGCTTCAAGCTAAGTTATTGCGTGTGATTGAAAATAAAGAGATTATCCGTCTGGGCGATTCAAAAGTCAAAAAAGTTGATATTCGTTTAATTGCCGCTACTAATGTGGATTTAATGCAAAGGGTCAGGGAAGGCCGGTTTCGGCAGGATTTGTTCTATCGGCTGAATGTTTTTCCTGTTATCGTACCTCCTTTAAGACAAAGAAGAAGCGATATTCCAATCCTGGTGAATCATTTTATAAAAAAAGATAAACCTCATGGAAAAGGTATTACACACGGAGCCTTGAAAAAATTAGAACAATATGAGTGGCCGGGGAATATTCGTCAGCTTGAAAATACCATAAAACGGGCGCTGATATTAGCCGGGAATGACCGGATTACCGATCAGCATATTCTTCTGGAAGAGAGCGAGGTTAATAAACAATCAGGAACGTTAAAAGAAATTGAACAGCAGGTTTTACGGAAAAGGCTGGAAGAATTTAATGGCAACCGGACGCAAACGGCAAAATCATTGGGTGTATCCGTGCGCTGGATTCAACTTAAGTTAAAAGAAATTGAAAATTCCGAATGACATGGATAATTCTGAAAGCAGCAGTTTGTTTTTAGATAAATTTCACCTCATCGACTGCCTTAAAAAAGACAGTAATACGGCGGTATATATTGCCCGTCATATTTATCTGGATAAAAAAATTTTTCTTAAAACAGTGGATTCGGAAAACTTATCCAATCCTGATCTATTAAACAGATTTGAAAGGGAAGCTAAAACTCTTGCACATTTGGACCATCCTAATATAATAAAAATCCTTGATTTCGGAATCTGGAAATCCATTTATTATATTTCATTTGAATATTTTGAAAGCCAAAATCTGCGTCAGATTTTTTCTGATAAAGAATATTCTCACCAGCAGAAAATAATGATTATCAGGCAAATCGTATCCGGATTAAATACCGCGCACAACCATAATATTGTGCACCGGGATATTAAGCCTGAGAATATTTTAATTAACGAGCAATTGCAGGTTAAAATTGCTGATTTCGGTCTGGCTTTATTCAAAGATTCTGATAATCAAACAAAACCATCATCAATAGTAGGCACTCCGGCCTATATGTCGCCGGAGCAGATCCGCGGTGAAAAACTTACCCGGGCCACCGATCTGTTTTCATTGGGTATTATTGTATATGAATTGTATTTGCGGCAGAATCCGTTTCTGGGAAACGATGTCGGGCAAACCCTCAATAGCATTTTAAATGTAAACATTAAAAACAATGAATCTCCGTTAAAAACACTTCCTGATGAAATTAATAAGATAGTTTGCGCGCTTTTACAAAAAAATACGGAAGAGCGCCTTAGATCAGCAGACAAATTATTACAACCGTATCTTGATGATAAGATACAGGATGCTTCAGCCAGACAACATTTTCGAAACCTAAAATCAGGAATAATTTTTATCGCATCGATAGTAGTGATTTTATTTATTGCCATATCGATTTATTTCATATTTCATCCTTTTGCCGCAAAAGAATCTATCGTAAATCAGACTCCGCAGAATGTTCCAGAACCGCCGCCTGCTTCAGAGATGTTTAGAAATAATGAACAAAGGACAATAATACCCTCCGCCGAAAATTTACGGGTATCAGCAAAACAAAAAGATAAGCCGGCAGATATTAAAGAATATTCCAATAATCAGGTTGTAAACAATGAGAAGAGCATGTGGCTGCCCGCTCAATTAACCATTGAATGCAGGCCATGGGCTTATGTATACCTGGACTCGGTTTTAATTGATTCTACGCCATTATCTGGGGCAGTGGAACTAAATAGCGGAAACCATTTGCTGATTTTTAAGCATCCGGAATATCCCGATTATGTCCTGCCTGTTTATGTAAAACCGGGTGAGAAAAAAATAATATCAATCGATCTGGCTAATACTGTCGGGTATCTTAACTGTAAAATATTTCCCTGGGGCGAGATATTTATTGATGAATCGCCTGCAGGACAATCGCCTTTGGAAAAACCAATCAGACTTTCACCCGGGACTTATAAGATGACCTTAAAAAACTCAGGTTATTTGCCCTATTCGCAGACGATAAATATAGATAAGGGGGATACTTTGGATATTGAATATTATTTTACAGAAAAGATAACCGATACAGATGAATAATAATGGCTTGATATTTGCCGTTTTTTTTACAGGTTGTATTTAATATGAACGAGATTTTTATGCGTAACTTAAAATTTTTAATTGTTTTTTTAATTATTTTTATGTGCAAATTCTCTTTGGCCCAAGATTGGGAAATTGTCAGTGAAATGCCTGTACCGGTTATGGGCGGGCAAGCAATCTTAAAGGACAGCCTGATTTACATTATCGGGGGATATACGGATGAAACCTATTCCCCGGTTAATACTATTCAGGTATATAATCCCAGGCAGAATAGCTGGACTATCTTGCCCGATACGTTGATCATTCCCCGCTACGGTCATATCGCTGTTATTTCCGGTGACAGTTGTATCATCAGCGGCGGGAATTCCGGACAAGATACTTTGAATCTAAGTATGGAGATGTGGGATTTTATTAATCCCCCTTATTTTTTTAATTATGATGAAAATTTCGGGCGTAACTTTGCAACCGCACAGGTATATGGAAATAATGTGTTTTTCTTCGGAGGGCATATTTACAATTTAATAGATTCTCTGCAAACCGCTTATACGGTTATTTATAATATTCCATCTGGTCAGACCAGTTACATGGCTAATGATTTATTCCCCGAATTAATTCCTCTACAGCAGGCATCCGCCATGGTTCATGATAAAATATATCTCTTCGGCGGAGCCTATAATGGGATCTTAGATAAAGTATATCGTTATGATCCGGTGAATTTCCTTTGGGAAGGCGAAATATGTGATATGATTGAAAAAAGGGCTAGTGCCGCTGCTGTTGCCATTGGCAATAGTACAATAGTAATAATTGGCGGTTATAATGAAAACAATAATGCTTTGGAAACATCTGAAATTTACTATGTAAATGATTCCGGAATATTTGAAATAAGCAATTTTAGTTTTATGAATATTGGTCGTTCGGAATTAATGGCGGTTGTTTTAGATTCTTTTATTTATGTGTTTGGCGGTAAAGATTATGATGGAAATTGTGTTTCTTATGTTGAGAAAAATGATCTCAACCAGCAGACAACCAGTATAGGACATGAAACTAATGTCATGAATCCAGAAGGCTTTCGTCTGGATGATAATTATCCGAATCCATTTAACGCTGTAACAATAATAAATTATCAAGTATTTACAGCCTGTGAAATTCAACTGGGAATATATAATTTACTTGGGCAAAGAGTGGATTTACTATTTTCAGGAGTGCAAAGGGCAGGAAGCTATAAAGTGCGTTGGGACGCGTCAGGATTTCCCAGCGGTATTTATTTCTATAAATTATCAGGCCCGGCCGGGGAGCAGACAAAAAGCATGATATTGATAAAGTAGACCATGAATGATAAAGTTTTTATACTGCTGATAGTAATTTCGTCGTTTGTTTGCGGACAGGATCTAAGCGCAATAAAAGCAGCGTTTAAAGATTTCAGATATGATGAGGTTATTTCAATTTCCAGGCAATTGTATGCATCCGGACAAATTCATACTGAAAAGGATTCTATTGAAATATTGCGTATGAAAGCCACAGCGCATTATGCATCAGGTGAAATTGATTCGTCGGCTTTTTGCTTTGATAAAATGATATCAATCGATGCAACCTATCAATTAGATTCTATACAAAACTCGCCAAAGATTATCGCTCTGTTTAATCAGATAAAGGCTGAACATATTAAGAATAGGGCCTTACGGCGAATTCCATACGAATCACCTGAGATAGATCAAAAAAAGGTAATTTCAGGATCACCGGTAAAAAAGCCTTTTTATGGCGCTTTAATACGCTCAATGGCTTTACCGGGCTGGGGACATTATCATTTGGAGCAAAAGAAAAAAGGCATGGTTCTCGGTGCAGCAGGACTGGCCCTATTATCTTCTTCGGTATACTTTATACTTGAAACCGACCGCCTGGAAAACGAATATTTAAATGAGCTTGATCCGCTGGTCATGGACGATCGTTATAAAAAATATGACAAGGCCTACAAGCTTCGTAATATCAGTATTGCCTGTTATGCCGTGTTATGGTTATACAGCCAGATCGATCTATCAAACGGGGCGTTTTTTGAAACTGAAATACCCGACAAAACAGAGATGCAGGCATTCATAAATGCCGACGGAATATATTGTATTAACTTCCAATATAAATTTTAACTACGAATATTTTGCGCAAAGTACGAATTTTTTGCAGAACATTAGCTAATAATAAAGCTGGTAAATAACCGGTATTATTAATAATTAACGCCTAATTCATGGTGGCATTTATTTTGTAGTATATATTTCGTCATTTACATTAGAATAAGTTCTTAATCATGAGAATAAAATGAAACGTATAACATTAACTATTCTGGTTATAACAATTTCAATTGCTCCGGTAATATTGTATTCCCAGGATCATAAAAAGCAATTTGTCTCCAACTCCGATTCACTGACAAGCCTTGAATTCTATCCGCTTCAAATTGGTAACTATTGGATTTATAATGATAGCAGCTGTATTGATATTTGTTATAGCCGAATTGTTATTAAAAAAGTTCTGGCAGATACAATAATGCCCAATGGTAATATGTATTATTATATTTTAGTTCAAGATTTGAAAAGCGTCATATCTGAAATACAGTTTGAACGCATCGATTCACTTAGCGGATTTATATACAGATATGAATCCGTGGATTCTTCCGAATGGATACAGGGCAAATTATATGCGGAGCCCGGTGATACCTTCAATACGTATAAGGATGACGGTTTTGTTATGTATCATGGCGAAACAACCATTCAGGCATTTGGAAGTCTGAAAAAAAGTAAAAATTATACGGCCCAATACTTTAGCTACTGGGAAAGTTATAATTTTGTGCAAGGTTTAGGTTTTTATAGTAAGGAATATCATTTAGATATAGGAACGCGGATTGAGTCGCTTCAGGGGGCGGTAATAAACGGACAAGTCTATGGAGATACCAGCCTTCCGGTAACTCCTGTAACTCCGGTGATTGATACGTTAAACTGTTTAGCATTTTATCCCCTACATATCGGCGATTACTGGATTTATAAGAATTACGGAGAAATGTATGATCCTTGGCCACCCTATGTTTACCCATTTGAAGAAACGATTGTAAGAAAAATAGTAGCAGATTCCCTTATGTCCAATGGACATACTTATGTAACTATTATACAGAGTGAAGATTCAAAAAGTCCACAAATTTATTATGAAAGAATCGATACGCTAACCGGATTTGTATGGGCCTATAATAAGTATGATTCAACGGAATCTATTATTCAAAAATTATTTGTAAATCCTGGTGATACGTTTTTTGTAAAAAGCAATGGTAGTGATTATTTCCAGGGAGAAGTATCATATTTTGGACAAGACACTATAGCAGCTTTTGAGTTTCTTAAAGAACAAAAGGTATATAATGTTCTATCATTATGGACAGAGCAGTACAAATTAGTAAGTGATATAGGATTGTATGACTTAAATTATGGATTTGACGTTGGATGGGGTAAATGGAAACTTAATGGTTGTATTGTTGATGGAATTGTTTATGGGGATACGAGTTTACCCTCGCCCTATTCACCGCCTATCGATACAATGACCTGTTTGTCCTATTATCCATTAAAAATTGGTAACTATTGGGTATATCGGGATATAGGCAGTTCGGGATTTTGGGGTGAAGATTACACGAGTTGGAACGAAAAGTATTCCAGACAGGTTCTGGCGGACACGTTGATGCCCAATGGTAAAGTTTATTATCATATAATAGAGAAAAGGGGACACTTAGCTTCTCTAAGTTCTTATTTTGAAAGGGTCGATACACTAACCGGATTTGTATATAGTTATTGGTATGAAGATTCTTCAGAAAGTGTAATCGAAAAATTATACGCTGTCCCCGGCGATACATTCTGGAAAGAACCAGCCGGACTTTTTTCATCCGCAGAAATGATTTTTTGTGGAATGGATACCATAACGGCTTTTGGAGAAATGAGAAATAAGAAAGAATATCAGGCTGGTTTTACATTATTTCTGGACAGATATGATTTAATTGAAAATATTGGTTTATTTAGTACATCATATAGCTATGATATTGGTATGGGTACTACAGTTCTTCAAGGCGCTTTAATAAATGGTATACTCTATGGCGATACGACTATAACTTCAATAAAACAACCAAAAGAACAGATTAGCCCGGCAGAATTCGCACTGCATCAAAATTTCCCCAATCCCTTCAACCCGCAAACCACCATTTCTTATGCCCTTCCCGCTGATAAGGCGTTTTATGATGTTACCGTTGAAATCTACAACGCCCTGGGGCAGAAGATAATGGTCCTGGTAAGTAAACCACAGGGAAGTGGTTTGCATACCATTTTCTGGAATGGTCGGAATGCGGCCGGCCAGGTTATGCCCAGCGGGATGTATTTTTGTATATTGCAAGCTGATCATCTTAGGGCAATTCAAAAAATGTTAATGATTAAGTAAGGCAATTATGGAGTCCGTCATGATCAAATTTCATTTTTTAATTTTTATTTTAATCCTGGTAAACTATTCATTACCGCAAAACACGCTTCGTTATGGTAATCTGGTACATTTCCTGGCTAAGGATGATGTGATTGATCATAAAAATACAACAGGGAATTGGTCATATGATGAAAATGATAGCAGAATTATTTGTTCTTACTATTTTACTGAAGTTAAAACGGATACCAGCCAATATGTTTTGAGACTGGAGAAATGTACGAACCAACCCGAACACTATGTTCCTGAATATACCAGATATGAAATTGAAAATATTAAAACGGGCGAGCGTAAGGAATATCTTTATATTTATAGAATAGATTATTTACCAATCTATGATTTAGCATCAACAATTTATGAAATAGAAAATGGCACATGGATATTCAATGACATTGATGGGGGCGTGTTTTTATCGAATAATGATAGCCTGAGTCTTTATTGTGAGTGCTTGGGAGAATGCAATGGGCTGTATCATATATCGGGACAGGTTGATCACCGGTATTTTATTCTTTGTAATAATGCGGACTGGGAAAACCTCTTCTGGCTGGCCGATTTATCCGATTCACCTGTGATAACTTCACCGGTTTCCCTGAATAATCAATTTTTATATCAGGACCGGCCGGTTGCTATACAAAAATATACAGACAGTCTTTTCTTTATTAAAGTGCAGGATATAATGAAGCTGTATCATTTTCAGGGTGATTCATTTTCTGCGCTTAAAACCGTTCTGGAAGCGGCAGACTTTGATCATTTTCGTTACAGGAACAACAATCTTTATTATAAAAATGAAAATGGTCTGTACAAATATATATACGATTCCGAAGGAAGCCTTTTTATTAATGACACGCTCCTTCTGGACAAACCGGATTTTGTTGATAATGATTATAAGTATGCGCTTAAGCTTGATGAAAGCACCCTTCAATTATATAATATCGATGAAGAACAGATTCAAAAATCATGGATACTGGACAGCTTATTTCAACCCTTCCAGCCCTTTCTGAATTACCCGGATATCTATGTTCATAATCAGGCTCATCCCGATCCCGTTTATATTATTCATTCGTCTGATCCCGTAATATCCGGTTTCAAATTGGATGCCTATCCGAATCCTTTCAATCCAATTACCAATATCGAATTTAGAATTTCGAATCATGAATTTGTAACGCTAAAGATCTTTGATATTCTGGGTCGGGAAGTAATAACGCTGGTTAATGAGCATAAACCTGCCGGGACATATACGATACAATGGAATGGCAGAAATACTCAGGGACAGCCGGTAGACAGCGGGATCTATTTTTACCGGTTGAAATCAAACAATTTGGTGGCAAGTAAGAAATGTATACTCTTAAAATAAGAAATAATTTTCTGATAAAAATAGCATTTATCCTAACTATCGCCGGACTAAATAATTTCCTGCCTGCGCAGGATATGGTGTTTTTTCAGGAAGAAATTTATATCAAAATAGAAAATAACCGATGCATAATTGATGGTACATATTATTTTAAGAACATAAATTCCGAAGATATAAAACGCGTTTTGTATTATCCATTTCCTGTTGATAATAATATGACATATCCGGATAGTATTTTTATAAAGGACATTGAAAAACAACAGCGCATTCATTTTACAAAATATAAACAGGGTGTGGCTATTCCCATGATAGTCAAAGCCCATAGTATTTCAATTATCAGAGTATATTATACACAGAAAACTGTAGTGAATGAAGCGGAATATATATTAAAAACTACTACGTTCTGGGGAAAACCATTGGAAAAGGCAGAGTTCATTGTTGAACTGTCTGATAATTTTAAATTGGTAAAATTATCTTATGATCATGATTCAATGGTTAAAAAAAACGGCGCGAAATTTTATAAAATAACAAAAACAAATTTTATGCCTGATAAGAATTTAAAAATCACCTGGAAGGAGTGATAGTTATGAAATTAAAAACTTTTATACTTTTACTTTTAACTATCAATATTCTATCGGCAAATCCAATAATAGATTATTTAATAAATGAGCTTAAAATTGATTCAACCGGGTGGTATCTTGAACTATATAATCCCTGGGGGACTGAATACAATCTGGATGGATGGCGTATTACAACATTAACAGATACGGCCTGTTTTAGGACGGGAATAATTCTGGATACTGTTTTTTTCGTGATTAGCAATGATGATTTAACCGCTGATCTTAAAATAAATAAAGAAGGCGATAAAATAACGCTTTTTGAGAAGAATGAATCCGATTTTTTCTGGAGAGATGAATTATCGTTCGGCAATGTTGAATACAGTGAAATTATTTCTCCTGAAGACCATCAGTCAATTTGCAGAGCGGAAGAAAATAATCCCTGGCAGAACATATTCTTATATCTTGATAATTCCCCGACATTAGGCAGCGAAAATGACACCACAAATGCTTTTGGCTATGTAGATTTTTTTGTCTCGGATTTATCGGATAATCCCATACCGAATTTTGAGATCATTTATTTTTGGGTCCAGCCAGGTTATCCGCCTTTTACAAGTTTATCATTTTTTACGGATCATGCTGGCAAATATATGTATAAGGGACTTGCCAGATGGAAAGATTTTTACTATAAAAAGAATGGAAAAAATAAATCCACACCAAGAATACAAATTCTCTGTGAAGATACCGTCAGTTTCCATTTGACCGTAGATACCACTCTGGTTAAAATCATTTCGGAACCGGAAAATGCAATCAGCGCTGATTATCTTTTAAATCAAAATTATCCCAATCCTTTCAATAACTCTACCAACATCGTTTATTATCTGCCGAAAAACGAATATGTGGAAATAATCATTTATAATATATCGGGAAAGGAAATAACAAAGTTATATGAAGGTATGCAAACACAGGGAGGCCATGTAATTTTCTGGAACACTTTTGGGCTGGCGTCAGGGGAATATATTTATTCGCTCACAACCTCATCAACCAGGCTTTCGAAAAAATGTTTATTGATTAAATAAAGCAGGGTTAGATATTAGTTTCGGGTATAGTAAACCTTGATAAATGAAATTATAAAATTTATTGCCGGAATGTATTTCTGTGAAGTAAAGGCCGGGCGGTATAAAACGGTACTGTTAATCAAGTGATTTTTGCGGTATTCTCGGTGGCAAAATTACTATCTCTGCCCGGTTTTCTTTATTATGTGATAGCCAAACTGAGTTTTTACCAATCCGCTGATGCGGCCGTTGGCCATCTTTTTTACCGCGTCTTCAAAAGCCGGAACCATTTTACCGGATCCGAACCATCCTAAATCCCCGCCCTTGCTTTTACTGGGACAGGTGGAATGTTCCCTGGCCAATTGCTGAAAATTTCCGCCTTTTTTTAGCTTATTTAAAATATGGCCGGCAAGCTCGCGATCCTTAACCAAAATATGACTGGCTCTCCATTCCATTATTATCTCCTGTAAAAAAATAGTAACATTTATTGCCTTTATATTTTATATTCCATAAAGATAAAAATTTTTTTCATTTTGATAAAAATAAAATTTAAGGAGAATCATAAAAATGAAATTTAAAAACACAATAAGTTATGCCTTTATGTGTATCATTTTGATCTGTTTTATTGGATGCGCGGAAATGAAGGGTATTCTCGAAATGGCCGGAGTCCAGAAACCGCAAGCCCGTATTTCCGGTATCAAAATATCTCAGGTTTCATTTAAAGACATCGGCCTTATTTTTAATATCGAAATAAATAATCCCAATTCCATGGGTATTCATCTCGATGGATTCGATTATGATTTCATCCTTAACGGCAGTTCATTTGTCAAGGGCGACCAGAATCAGGGCGTTGATATCGAGTCGAAAGGTAAGTCGGTGGTGCCTTTTCCCATCACCCTGACGTTTAAAGATATTTATAATTTATCCCAGTCCATGAAAAATATGGACGAAATCGGCTATAAATTAAATACGGGTTTGAAATTTGATCTGCCGGTTCTCGGCATGACCAGGATACCGCTGGAAACCAGCGGTAAAATTCCGGCTGTAAAAGTGCCGTCAATAAAATTGGAATCGCTTTCACTTAAAAAGATGGGTTTGACATCCGTCGATTTAGAAGCGGTGATGAATATTGATAATCCTAATATTTTTGGTCTTAATCTCGATGGATTAAACTATGCCTTGAGCATTTCCGGAGTGGAATGGATTTCGGGTAAAAAATCCTCAGCTATTGCGCTAAATAAAAAAGCAGATTCAAAGGTTGCAATTCCTATTTCTCTGAATATTCTGAATATGGGTAAATCGGTTGTTAATATGATCCAAAACGGCAATAATCTGGATTATAAGCTTTCAGCTAATTCGGTGGTGGGCAGCACACTGGAAATGTTCGGTAAACAAAATATTGATCTGACTAAATCAGGGAAAATTGATATTCTCAAATAAATGTAGTTTAAGCATAAAATTATTTATTTAATGAAAGCAGCTTTGCGATGCGTTTGATAGGAGCCGGGACCGCTGTAATCCTTGTGATTTATCTGGTTTATGCCTTTTTACTTTATTCTATTCAGCGCTCTGTGATATTTCCCGGTAAATCGCGCTCTGCATTTAAAGCAATTATAAATTTACCTGCAAATACCAATCAGGTCTGGTTGGACTGCACTTTCGGCAAAGTGGAAGCATGGTTTGTAAAATCAGAAGGAGACACTTTTCCCAAGCCGGTAATTATACATACCCATGGTAATTTCGAACTCATCGAAGATTGCCTGGAAGAAGCGATGAATTACAACACGTTCGGCGTTCATGTTTTTTTACTTGAATATCCCGGCTATGGGCGGTCAGAAGGATACCCTTCTTATGAAACCATCACGGAATCCATAATTTCCGCTTATGACTGGTGCGCAAACAGGCAGGAAATTGATTCCGGGAAAATAGTCGCCATGGGCCGGTCGCTGGGCGGTGGGGCAGCCTGTGCACTGACCGAAAACAGGCCGGTAAAGGCGTTGATTCTTCAGTCTACCTTTACCCGGGCAACCGATTTTGCCCGGAGATTCCTGTTACCCTCTTTTTTGGTAAAAGACCGGTTTGATAATAGGCGGGCGGTCGAAAACTTTAATGGTCCGCTGCTTATTTTTCATGGAAAGCGGGATGAGATAATTCCTTATGCCCATGGAAAAGAGTTACACCGGATTGCACAGGAAGGGAAATTTATCGATTATAACTGCGGACATAACGATTTTCCCATCTTCTCGGATTTATTTATAAATGAAGTAAAAGATTTTTTAACAGAAAATAAACTTATACATTAAAATTTTACGGACATATTTATCATGCATAACGCGGCAGAATCTTACTGGAGAAAGCGTTTACATACCATCATTTTTGAAGCAGACACAAAAGCAGGTAAAACCTTCGATCTGATATTAATTAGCTGTATTCTGATGAGTGTTATTGTGGTAATGCTCGATAGTATAACTGCTCTTAACGATAATTACGGCAGACTATTTACCGGGCTGGAATGGTTCTTTACAATAATTTTCAGTATTGAATATATACTTAGAATTTTATCTGTTAAGAAGCCTTCCGGATATATGTTAAGTTTCTTTGGTATCATTGATTTTCTGGCAGTGGTTCCCACTTCTCTCAGTTTGTTTTTTCCCGGAAGCCAGTTTCTTATTGTGATCCGGTTGCTTCGTGTACTGCGTATTTTTCGCGTATTAAAGCTTGCTCAATACTTAAATAAATCTATAGTGCTTTTACGCGCCTTAAAAGCCAGCCGTCGCAAGATTATTGTTTTTCTGTTCTTTATTTTAACCATAGTTTCTATCATGGGTGCGGTGATGCATTTGGTTGAAGGCGGAGAAAACGGATTCAATAACATACCGCGCAGTATGTATTGGGCTATTGTAACTCTGACCACCGTCGGGTATGGCGATATTTCCCCTCAAACGCCTTTGGGGCAAACTATAGCATCTTTGATTATGATTTTGGGATATGCCATTATTGCTGTTCCAACGGGAATCGTTACTACGGAAATGGCAAAGTTATCCGGGAAAACCAATACGCAGTCTTGTCCAGTATGCAGTGCAGAAGGTCATGACAATGACGCTGTTTATTGTAAATACTGCGGTTCGAAATTATAAAAGCACGCATGTTTTTTTAATAGAGCCGATTTTGTTAAAAAATAAAAACAAATATTTGACTAAACATAGTTCAGTAATTAAATTCAAGGCTCGATTTTTAAATTTTGTATTAGGAGGTCTGGATTGAAAACAATTATTGCCGGAGAAGCGGCTGTTCAGGAATCGAAACGCTGGTATCTGATTGACGCCAAAGAAAAAGTTCTTGGAAGGATGGCGACTCAGATAGCGCATATCCTGAAAGGTAAACATAAGGCGATATATTCCCCGCATCAGGATGTGGGTGACTTTGTTATTGTAGTTAATGCGGAAAAAATAAAATTCACGGGCAGTAAAATTTCACACAAAACCTATTTCCGTCATTCGGGATACCCGGGCGGCGAAACGATTACTCCCATATCGTTAATGTTGCAAAGGCATCCGGAACGTGTGATTGAATATGCTGTTAAACGGATGCTGCCTAAGAATTCTTTGGGCCGCCAGATGTTTAAAAAATTAAAAGTTTATGCAGGCCCCGAGCATCCTCATCAGGCTCAGCAGCCGCAGACTTTAGAATTAAAATATTAGTCGGGAGTTTGTTAATGGAAGTATATGTTTCAACAGGCAGACGTAAAGAATCCACGGCCAGAGTCCGGATGGCGCCCGGCAATGGTAAAATTGTCATCAACGGGATAGAAGGACTGCTTCAGTATTTTAAGCGCGAAACACTGGTTATGGATATCGAACAACCGCTGGAATTAACGGAGAATATGAATAAATTTGATTTCAATATCCTTGTGGACGGTGGCGGATTATCCGGTCAGGCAGGCGCTGTTCGGCTGGGTATTTCCAGAGCTTTATTAGCCTATAGCGAAGATTACCGGAAACCGCTTCGCCAGGGCGGTTTGTTAACCAGGGATCCGAGAGAAAAAGAAAGAAAGAAATACGGATTGGCCAAAGCGCGTAAACGCTTCCAGTTTTCAAAACGTTAATACGCATTTCGAAGCCAGAATATATGCTGGCTTTTTTAAAATCACACACCAGTTGTTATCCTTTCAGGGTGTTTCGTGTTTGATATACGAAATTGAGAAGAACAGAGACTGGTGGAGGAATAACCCAAACATTAAGGAGTTTTTATGCCGGCAGTATCTTTAGAACAATTGCTTTCTTCCGGGGCCCATTTCGGGCATTTAACGCGTCGTTGGAATCCCAAAATGAAAGAATATATCTTCATGCAGAAGAATGGGATTCATATCATTGACTTAAAGAAAACACAATTAGCTCTTGATCATGCTCTG
>RQOG01000101.1 GCA_003854985.1 Calditrichota bacterium | reverse complement strand
ACTTTTATGTTCCGCTTTTGATCCTCATGGCTTAATGAATTGCCATCTATTGCATTCTGGCATCTCTCTGACCCATCCCCGTTCGGAGATCTTAGCACACCATATTTCTTACGCCCCTTCCCTAATCTGTTAGGGAAGGGGTAAGGGGGTTGGGTTAGCCATATTTAAACCACAGATCAACGTCTCACGTTGATTTTTTTATTTCGTTAATATCCTCAATCCAGGCATTTAGTAATTCCAGTTCTTTTTCTTCAAAAATGCCATGATGGCATAACGCCTGATAACAGGTCAGTAAATTTTCAGAATTATATTCCCGACCTTTTTTTAATTTGGTTTCATTCAGAATATTTACAATCCGCTCGTTATTTAAATACCCGGGAATTTCGTCTTCAAAATCTTTCATCAGGTTATGTTCATTCCTTTCCTGCCACACGGTAGGACTATGGAACATAAGATTCCGGTCGTTTTCATGTAATATTCTCAAAGTGATAAAACTGCGCCAGATATCGGTCATGCGAAACGAACAATAGGCCGGAAGATACATCAGTGCATACGCTTCCGGAAACCAGGTAGTATTCTGACTATTGAACGGGCTCCAGACGTCGTTGCCTAAAGCAATCGGCTGTTCTTTGCGAAAATTCTTTGGCAACGGATAGGTCAGGCGGTAAACGGCATCCACATCCGGATTTTCATCGGCCAGACCTTGTTGAACAGGACATTCAATTTCTTCTATATCGGAAAGCGCCGGTTTATTGTTTTGTAGTAAGACCAGCGGGTATCCCCGCGGCCAGATAAAATCATCAGAGAAATAACCATAGATATTCACCCAACCCGTATTGATGATCCTCCGGGTCCTTTGTCTTAAGTGCCTTTCCTTCCAGAAATCTTTCAGGGGGAAATTATCATCATCGGTTTCAATGATATATTCTGCGTTTTCCCGCATCGCGATCAGGTAGCCTATGTTTTTGCGCGCGTAATGCCGGACAGGACAAAGTTTCGCGTACCTCAGTCCGCTGTCCAACTGCTTTTGGATATCATAAAACCGGCAGTACTCCAAATAAAAATCTGCCGGACTTTTGGTATCGCCGATTAATATAAATTCAAATCCGTTTTTACGGCTTCCTTCCGCAAGGTCCTTTAAAACCTTGTTGGGCGCCGAAATCGAAGTGACGATCAGGTGTTTTTTTTGAACCATGGATTATTTGTTTCGGTACAACCGGTATAAATTTCTAAAACTATCTTTCAGCGCCTTCACGCCGACTGTTGCTTTACCGGTTTTGTAATGAATGGGCAATTCTGTTATTTTATGGTTTCGTAAATGATATTTGATCTCGGTCTGAAAAAAATGCGCTTGAGAATGAATACCCTGTTCAAGTACATATTCCAAAGCTTCCTTTTTAAATAATTCAAATCCGCTGGTCATATCTTTTAGCTTTGTACCCAGCGCAAAATTAATCAGCCTGGTTCCGCCGAAACTAACCAGATACCTGAATTTCGTGGAATCCGTAAATTTTCCGCCCTCGCAAAACCGGCATCCAAATACCGCATCATATCCGGTTTGCATAACTTCAAAAAACTGCGGAATATCTTCCGGCTGGTGGCTGAATCCGCCGTCAATTTCCAGAATCCAGTCACAGTCTTCCATTATAGCCTGTTGATATCCCCGCATATAGGCGTCGACTACATTACGGTTTTCATACGCCACTACCACTTTAATCCGTGAATCCTGCGCGGCAATTTCGCTTAAAATATTTTCAGTTGGTTTACCGCTGGCCCGATCCACAACCGTATAATACCGGACGCTTTTAAAACCCTGACAACGTTCAAGCACTGCACCGATAAACTGCCTGGCGGTCGATTCTTCCCCGGCCATTGGCGTCACAACACCGAGTTTTATCGTGTTTAAATCTATTTTATTCACCAGGCATCAAAGAAATGCTTAATTTTTTTCCATCCATTGCCAGGCGGTTCCCATAATAGTATCGATGTCAGAGAATTTAGGCTGCCAGCCCAAATCTGCTTTTGCCCTGTCTGCGCTGGCGACTAATTCGGGCGGATCACCCGGCCGGCGGGATTTATAAACAAATTTAATGTTTTCTCCGGATATTTTTTCCGCCGCTTTAATGATTTCCATAATGGAGTATCCCTTGCCGCTACCTAAGTTATAGGCGCGCCCGTTGTCATTCTTGCGCGCTTTTTCTAAAGCCAGGACATGTGCCTCAGCCAGATCGCTTACATGGATATAATCCCGAATTGCGGTGCCGTCATTGGTCGGAAAATCATTACCGTTAATTTCCACGGGAGTCTGTTGTCGCGCGGCTTTTAAAACATTGGGAATCAGGTGAGTTTCAGGATCGTGCCATTCTCCGGTTTCTCCATCCGGATCGGCGCCTGCGGCATTAAAATAACGCAGGGCAATGTAATTCAATCCATGAATCCGATGATACCATTCCAACGTTTTTTCTATAAATAACTTGCTTTCCCCGTAAGGGTTGATCGGCTTCTGGGGATGCGTTTCATCCAAGGGTAATTTTTCCGGCAGACCATAGGTAGCGCAGGATGAAGAAAAAATAACCGTATATTTTTCACTAGTCAGATTTTCCAGAAAATGGAGGCTGTGAATGACATTATTTTTAAAATATTTACGCGGATTTTCCATACTTTCGCCGACATAGGCATTGGCCGCAAAGTGGATTACCGAAGAAATATTATATTTTTCCATTGTTTTTTTAACAAGAGTCCCATCGGCGATATCACCTTCGATGAATGGCCCCCATTTTACCAGTTCCCTATGCCCGGTGCTCAGATTATCGATAACAACAGGATGATAACCATATCCGGCCAAAGCTTTACAGGTATGACTGCCTATATACCCGGCGCCGCCGGTAACAAGCACATTTTCATTTAAATTCATTGGTTAAAATTATAATCCAGGGTCAAATTGATAATATCAAAACTAGATTGACTTATTATGCAGAAAACTTTAGGGCTCTATTTGGCCTTATTCTGTACATACCACTCATAGGCCGATTTAATACCTTCTTCCAGGGAAATCCTTGCCTTCCAGCCCAGGGCATTTATCCTGGATACATCAAGTAATTTCTGGGGCGTACCATCGGGTTTACCGGTATCAAAAACCAGCTTTCCTTTAAAGCCTATAATTTCAGACATCAGCCCTGCCAAATCCTTAATCGTAATATCTTCACCACAGCCGATATTAACAAACTGACTGCCGTCATAATTGTTGAGCAGAAAGATGCAGGCTTCGGCCATATCATCCACATGCAGAAATTCCCTTTTAGGAGAACCTGTTCCCCATATTTCCACAGAAGGACTTCCATTGACCTTAGCCTCATGAATCTTTCGTATCAGGGCTGCAAAAACATGGGATGTCTTTAAGTCGAAATTATCATTCGGCCCGTAAAGATTGGTAGGCATAACCGATATGAAATTAGTACCGTATTGGTAGTTATAGGATTCGCACATTTTTATCCCGGCGATCTTGGCAATTGCATACGGTTCATTGGTTTCCTCCAGCAATCCCGTAAGCAGATATTCCTCTTTTATGGGTTGTGGGGCAAGTTTGGGATAAATACACGAACTGCCGAGAAACAATAATTTTTTAACTCCGTTTTCGTAGGCGCTGTGAATCACATTATTCTGGATCTGTAGATTTTCATAAATAAACTGCGCCCGGTAGGTATTGTTGGCCACAATACCGCCCACCTTAGCTGCCGCCAAAATGACATATTGCGGTTTTTCAGATTGAAAAAACTGCCTGGTGGCCGCCTGATCCAATAAGTCAAGCACATCCAATTCGCGGAAAATCAGATTCTGATACCCATTTTTCTTTAAATTGCGGGTAATTGCCGAGCCAACCATTCCGCTGTGCCCGGCAATATAAATCTTGCTATCTTTTTTCATAAGAACATCCACAAATTTCACTGATTGACACAGAATTTTTTAAATGAAAGTATGTATTATTATTTTACTTAATTTTTTAATTATTTGATTGTAAATAGCAATTTCAGCTATGGCAACTCAGCATTAATTGGGTAATACTAATCTATCTTTTTTAAAAAAAACTTCTTATTTTTTTTCAGTGAAAATCTGTGAAATCCGTGGATTAGAATCCTCGCTTTTGCACTTTTTCCAAATCGGCTTTCACCATGATTTTTACAAGTTCTTCAAACCTGGTTTTTGGTTCCCAATCCAGTTGTTTCTTTGCCTTGGAAGCATCGCCGATCAACAGGTCAACTTCGGTAGGCCGGTAATAATCAGGATTTACGGACACCACGACACTTCCTTTCTTAAGCATAGGAACATTTT
The DNA here is from genome assembly GCA_003854985.1 of Calditrichota bacterium. Lineage (GTDB taxonomy): Bacteria > Calditrichota > Calditrichia > Calditrichales > Calditrichaceae > Zgenome-0002. Next base: position 54,678 of record RQOG01000101.1, on the reverse strand, counting down.
CTAATAGCCGGTGCATATCCTGTTTAAGAATTCCCTTTTCTTCAACGCCTTCGTCAACCCATTCAATTTCTGCGTCAGCTTCCTTAAAAGCTAATTCAACGAATTCCCTTACCGTATGGGTTACTCCGGTTGCCAGCACATAATCATCGGCTTTGTCCTGCTGCAGCATCCGCCACATGCCGTCCACATATTCAGGCGCATAGCCCCAATCCCGCTTCGCATGCAGATTTCCCAGCGTTAGCATATTCTGAACACCGTATTTAATTCTGGAAACCGCCCGGGTAATTTTTCTTGTGACAAAAGTTTCCCCACGCCGTGGTGATTCATGATTAAACAGAATCCCATTGCAGGCAAATAAATTATAAGCCTCGCGGTAATTGACAATAATCCAGTAGGCATAAAGCTTGGCAACGCCATAGGGTGATCGGGGATAAAAGGGCGTCTTTTCACTCTGGGGAATTTCCCGGACTTTTCCATAAAGTTCGCTGGTGGATGCCTGGTAGAACTTGGTGTTGATACCCATATCTTTTATGGCATCAATAAATCGAAGCGTTCCCATGCCGTCCACTTCTGCCGTATATTCCGGCACTTCAAACGATACTTTTACATGGCTCTGCGCGGCCAGATTGTATATTTCATCCGGATTAATTTTCTCCAAAAGACGATTCAGGTTGCTGGAATCCGCCAGATCACCGTAATGCAGAAAAAGACGCACATCATGCACTTTCGCGTCATTAAAAAGATGATCTATTCTGCCGGTATTAAAGGAACTGCTGCGGCGTACAATTCCATGCACTTCATAACCTTTGTCTAAAAGCAGCTCGGAAAGATAGGCTCCATCCTGACCGGTAATGCCGGTAATCAAGGCTTTTTTCATCGGGTCTTCTTTCAGGTTTATCTTAATGCTTCGCCCCGTCAATTACATTTCGTTAACGAAATGCAGTCAGGGCACATAAAAAAATCACCTAAAAAATCTTACCTGCTCTTATCAGAGTCAGACGACCAAATACCTTTTGACTTTTTCTTTTTTAACCAAAGAAAATGGCCTGCAGGATTTTTATGGTGATTCATGTTTGAAATTACTCATAAACAGACGATGCAAATTTATAGTATTTATATATTTAAATCAAATAAAACACATCCGTATAATGCATAATGCAAGGGGAGTTTTGATAAAGTGTTCATTTAATATTTTTTACTAAAAAAATGTAAATTCCAAAATCAGAAAATTTATTATTCAAAGTCTGAAAACAATTAAATTTTTTACCAAATATAACGCCCATTCCCCGGTTTTTAATCCCTAAAATAATTTATCATATCCTGAATTTCCATGATCATGAATCATTTTTTTTGAATCCGGGTTATTTCAACAGGAATGTTCTTTACTTATTAAAACGGATCACTGACTACGTAACAAACATTTATACCATGATTGACAGGATTGTAATAATACTTTAATTTAAAACTTTTTATTTAAGCTGTTTGCTTTAAATAAAATGTCTGAAAAATATTTTTCAATTAAGAGTATTGAAATTGATTATAGGAGAAAAAATGTCTGCAAAATTAGTAACCCCACATGGGGGCAAACTTAAGCCACTCTTGGTTAGTAAAGATTTAATAAAATCCGAAACAGAAAGAGCTAAATCACTGCCCCGCGTCACATTAAATTCCAGAGAGACATCTGACTTAATTATGCTTGCTATGGGCGCATTCAGCCCGTTGGATGGTTTTATGAGAGAAAGTGATTATCGGACCGTGGTATCCGATATGCTTATGAACGATGGTACATTATGGCCGATCCCGATAACCTTATCCGTTTCACAGGATCAGGCAAAAAATCTGAAAACAGGCTCTGAAATTGCCTTGTTTGACCAGGACAGCGGCGCAATTATGGGCACAATGACGGTTGAGGATAAATACTCCTATGACAAAAAAAAGGAAGCCTTGAATGTTTATAGAACCGATGACAGCGCTCATCCGGGAGTTGCTAAAGTCTATGAACAAAAAGATGTTTATCTGGGCGGACCCGTTAAAGTATTCAGCGAAGGGCATTACCCGCAGGAATATGGCGATTATTATGCCCGTCCGGAAGAGACAAGGGCTATTTTTGAAGAGAGAGGATGGCATATCGTGGCCGGATTTCAGACCCGTAATCCGATTCACCGTTCCCATGAATATGTAACCAAAATCGCTCTGGAAGTCAGCGATGGGATTTTAATTCATCCACTGGTAGGTAAACTCAAAGCGGATGATATACCTGCGGATATTCGTATGAAATGTTACCAGGTTTTGCTTGATAACTATTATCCAAAAGAAAATGTTGTGTTAAAAGTATATCCTATGGAAATGCGTTATGGTGGCCCCCGTGAAGCGGTTCTTCATGCCATCTTTCGTCAAAACTTCGGTTGCAGCCATTTGATTATCGGCAGAGATCATGCCGGCGTCGGAAATTATTACGGGCCGTTTGATGCACAGAAAATATTTGAAGAAATTTCTCAGGACAAATTACAGATTAAACCTCTGAATATCGACTGGACATTCTGGTGCTATAAATGCGACGGCATGGCTTCGATGAAAACCTGTCCGCATGGCAAAGAGGATCGTTTACTGATAAGCGGCACCAGGCAACGCGAAATGCTGGCTGCCGGAGAAATGCCGCCAAAGGAATTCAGTCGTCCCGAAGTTGTGCAAATTTTGATGGATTATTACAAAAGTCTGAAAAAATAGATACGGAGTGTTTATAATGAATAATCAGAAAGCAACCAATATAACCTGGCATGATGCTGAAATCACCAAAACAGATCGCGAAAAGCTTTTAGCCCAAAAAGGCTGTATTTTGTGGTTTACAGGTTTATCCGGATCGGGTAAATCCACTTTAGCGCATGCGGTTGAATCGGCGTTATACGAACAAAAACATCTGACTTATGTTTTAGACGGTGATAATATCCGACACGGTTTAAATAAAAACCTGGGATTTTCCCCGGAAGACCGGCAGGAAAATATCCGCCGTATCGGAGAAGTGGCCAAACTTTTTGCCGATGCCGGCCTGATCGTGATGACCGCGTTTATCTCCCCCTACCGGGAAGACAGAAATATCGCCAGAGCTCTGGTTAAAGAGAATGAATTTATTGAAATTTATGTCAAAGTCCCATTAAAAGTGGCGGAAGCCAGGGATCCCAAAGGTTTATACAAAAAAGCCCGCGCAGGGGAAATTAAAGAATTTACAGGCATCGACGCGCCTTACGAAGACCCGCTTAATCCGGAATTAGTTATTGATACCAGTCAGCTCTCCTTAGAACAAAGCACAGAGGCAGTGCTGGATTATCTAAAAAGCAAAAATTTAGTATAACAACAAAAACCCGATAACAAATCGGGTTTTTTTATAGGTAAAACAGATAAAGTAAAGCTATCGATATAATTATAAAAATAAGTTGCAACGGTATTCCGAATTTTAAAAAATCAGTAAACCGATAACCGCCGGGACCATAAATCATCAGATTGGTCTGATATCCGATAGGCGTGGAAAAACTGGCCGATACGGCTAAAACTAATGCTATAATCAATGCCCGGGTATTGATCTGCAACTGCTGACTCATTGAAAGTACTATAGGAAATAAAATCGCCGCCGCTGCATTATTTGTCATGAAGTTTGTATAAACAGAAGCTGTAATAAATAAACTGATCATGATCCCGATTGTCCCGAAATAACTTCCATATTCAATAATGATATTTGCGGCGTATTCGGCGACCCCTGAATTGGTCAATCCGTGAGCCAGGCCAAAAGCAGAGGCAATTATAATCAAAACCCGAAAATCGATCGACTTTCGCACTTCTTCCATTGAAATAGTTTTTGTAAGCAACAGTATCATGACTCCAAGACCCTCCGCCATTAAAATTGGCATTATTTTCAGAGCCGATAGTAAAATTACCATAATTAATATGCCGGGGGCGGCGAATGTCCGCCATTGTGCTTTGGAAGGCACTTCATCCGATTCGGATATAAGATAGAAATCAATTGAATTATACCAGCGGCGATGAAAGCCCAATTTCGTTAATATTAGCAAAGTATCGCCAGCCTTCAATTCAATATCGCCGATTTTTTTCTTTATCCGTTCTCCATTTCTATGGATAGCAATAATTACAGCATCATATTTCTCACGAAAATTACTTCTTCTTATATTTTTACCAATCAAGGGAGAACTGGGGGAAATAACCACTTCGAATGGCCTGATTTGTGAAGAATCATATTGTTTCAGATCGAATTGTTCATCCTCCATTACCACCAGACCCGCCGTTTTCTGTAATTCCAAAATTGTCTTGGGAATACCGGTAAAAAATAAACGATCTCCTAATTCCATTATTTCATTGGGCGCTGCGGGCGCGATAATTTTTCCCTTACGTTCGATCTGGAATAAAAACAATCCCTGTAAATGCCTTAATCCGGCTTCCTGTATGCTTTTCCCTATACCTTTATAATCATCACTTATTTTTAATACAACTACAAATTCCCGACTGTGTTCTTTGAAATCCTGAATATACTCCATTCGCTCCGGTAGTAAGCTATTTCTCATAATTAGTATGTATAACAAGCCTATTAACATCACAGGAACTGCTATCTTAGTCATTTCGAACATGCCCAGTCCTTCAATACCGCTGTCAATCATCAGACCATAAATGATTAAATTGGTGCTTGTACCAATCAGGGTGCACATACCCCCCAGGATAGCGGCATAAGAAACCGGAATAAGGAATTTAGACAACGATAGCCTGTTTTGCTCCGCCCAGTTACGCAGCGCGGGAATCAGAACGGCCACTATCGGTGTATTATTCATAAAAGCAGAAATACCGGCTACAGGAAATAATATCCGCATCATTTTATATATTGAAGAAGATCCATTACGGCCAAAAATAAAAACCGATAAGTGGCTAATTAATCCGGAATAATATAAAGAACCCGCCAGTATAAACATCAGGCCGATAGTCAGCATGCCTTCATTGGAAAATCCCGAGAAAGCCTCTTCGACTGTAATAACTCTTCCTAAAACTAATAACAATACCGCGGAGAACATGGACAATTCAATTTCAATCCATTCTTTAACCATTATTAATGTTAATAGAATAATTAATACCAGGGTATACCAAAAGGCAAAAGTCTGTTCCAGAGTTTATCCTTTAATTTTTATTGATTTTTTTTAAAGTTTCCGCTTGGCCGGAATCTCGTTTTGTCTTTACTATAAATTTCGTAAACAACAGATAAAAAGGTTTAATCAGTACCGGGATCCACAAACTGCCGGTTAAAAAATAAAGCGTCAGCAAATACAGCCAGGGTGTTGCCGGCCATTGCTTATATTGGCTGATTACGGTTAGCACAATCAGCAAGGCGGATAGAAGATATCCAAATTGTTTTATATCTGTTTTTGAATGTCTGTTACTCATATCGGATTCTCATTATGTCTAATCTTTTTTGATCTTAATCAGGTTAGAACGATCAACTTCCACCGATACAGTTTGCATAATTCCTTCTATGGTAATGATCAGCCGGTCTTCGCCTCTTATTTGTTTTACGGTGCCTATTAAATCTTTGAACGGTCCGTCCGAAACACGTACCAGCTCGCCTAATTTCATGTATTCTTCAAGCTGAACTAATTCCGGATGCTCCAACATTTGTTTCAAACTTTGTATCTGCCAGTCCGGAACCACCGCAGGAATACCTTTAAAATTAATTATTTTAACAATACCATGAGTTCCTAAAATATCAAACCGGTATTTATAATCAATGTGCACAAATAAATATCCGTTAAATAAAGGAAGTTCCACCTTTTTCTTTCTGTCTTTCCATTGCCTTACCCGCTTAACCAACGGTAAAAACGTCTCGATTCCCTTGTTTTTTAGTAATTCTTCAGCCTTCTTCTCATGACGGGGTTTTGTATATACCGCATACCATTTAATCATAGATAATCCGCATTCCCTTATATATTTTGTTTGATTAATTTACAGGATTTTATATAATCTGCAACTGAAATAAACCTTAATTACCTGATTACAAATAACTTCATAAAAAGCTTTATTCCACATATTCAAGAATAATTTTACTAATCCGGTCAATCGAAAATCGTTCGGACGGAATTGAAATATTCTGCCCGGCGATAAAAGCATCATCATAGGTATGCGTTCCGTTAAAATGCTTTTTTTTAAATAATGCGCCCGGAATCAGATTCCCTTTCAGATCATAGCCCTCACCGGCCACCGCCAAAAGATCGGGGAAAAATCGGTTTTTCAGATCGTCGAAACTTCTATTTTCAAAAGAAGCCGTCGGAACATTCTCAAAAACTTCTTCGCCTTTAAACACTTTTTTAATAATGCTTTCACCTGAATCGGGATCCTTTAGTGTATAAAGCTTCTGACTGATTTCATTACGTATAATCTCATATTCTATCTCTGAAGCCACCCGCCCCCATCGCTCCCGCCCTCTAAGATTTATATATATTCTTCCGGGATATAAACTGTATGCTAAACTTGAACCATCCATATCTTTGAGATTCTGAGGATTTGTTTTATTATACCTCAGGTAACCCATTTGTTCCAGCCAGTGGTTTATATACACTTCTTTCTTCAACGTGGTAAATCCATGATCGGAAAGGGCCAAAAATCCCATGTTATCCGGAATACCGGATAAAATATCTCCGATTATTTTATCTATATACCGATAAAACTGAATAAACATATCATAAAAAGGCTGTTTTTTAGTTTCAAAAAATTCCCAGAAAAAATGTTGCAGGCGGTCAGTTTCCATGATATGAACCATAAAAAAATCCCATGATTCTCTGCGCCAAAAGTAATTCATGACATCAATTCTTTTATGCAAAACGTCCATAACATCTTTATAAAAAAGGAATAAATCACTTTTTGCCAGTTCCGTATTCGCATCGATACGGTATCCCATTGATTTTAGCAGGTATCCCATTTCTTCGGGATAAGTTCCTTTTAAAATATCGTTACCCAAAAATCCACACACGGATATGCCGTTAATCATACGTGGCGGATAGGTCATTGGCACATTCATAACAAATACGCGTTTACCTTTATCGGATAATTTTTCCCATAATGTTCTGCCTTTGAGTCTGTCAGCGAGCGGTGTATACCAATCCATTGTTTTGGGATCGCGTTCCACAAATCCTAAAATACCGTGTCCGGCCGGTGGTAAACCAGTCATAAAGGAAGCCCATGCCACAGAAGAAACAGGCGGGTAAACGGAATCCATTTGTTTTAAAAAGCCTTTTTTAATCATGCCTGTTAAATTAGGCATGATATTTAAAGCCGATAATTTTTTTAGAAGCGAATATGGCGTTCCGTCTAACGCCAGGACAAAAATTCTTTTGGTCATCGATATGATCAGGTATATTTTTTTATGTGAAACTTAATCAGATTCTCATAAACCGATACAGGAATATTCATATCACCCGTACCGATACCGGGGAGAATATCCGGTTTTGCCTGACCGTGGAAATCCGATCCTCCCGAAACGGCAAGGTTATGTTTTTCTGCAAATTTAATCAGCCATTCTGTAAAGTATCGGTCATGTCTGCTGTAATATGCTTCGATACCGTCAAGTCCGGCTTTTTGAAGTTTGAGTATTTCTTCCCCTAATTCGGGATAGGTTTTAAATCCCAGACTATTGGGATGAGCCATAATAGCCAGTCCACCTGCATCATGAACGGCTTTAACTGCTTCAGCAAATGATAGTTTCTTTTTAGGTACATGGGCCGGCTTTCCATTACGCAATAATTTTGAGAAGGCTTCTGCAATCGTTGATACAACTTTTTTTTTAACAAGCAGAGCGGCAATATGCGGCCGGCCAATGCTGCCATATTTCAGATCATCTTCTATCTCTTCTGCCGATACAGGGTATCCCAGCGCAGAAAGTTTATTTATTATCTCAAAAGCCCGGTTACGCCGTGCTTCTCTCAACCAGCTTAATCGTTTATTTATTGAAGGATTTACCGGGTCAAATAACAAACCTATCAGATGAAAATGTCCCGGTTCGGGTAAATTGTATTCAATACTTAATTCAACGCCAGAAATCACCTTTATCTGATAATGGTTGCCGGCCTGCATGGCAGGATTTATACCGGAAATCTCATCATGATCGGTAATACCCAAAACGTTTACGTCATATTTCGATGCCAGAGCTACCAATGCTTCCGGTGAATAGCTGCCATCCGAATGCGTTGTATGAACATGCAGATCAACCATTTCTATAGATAACCAAGGTTTTCGAGTCTTTTCCGGATTTCTTCACATTCCTCGGGACTTGAACCGGTTAAGTTCATTTTATCCTTTTGCTCAAGATAGTTTTGCAGAATATATACGCTTAATTCATTTACATCCTTAAACGCCGTTTTGCTGAGATGTTTTTGCAGTTCATTGTGCAAATGATCCGGAATCCGGATGCTTTTATTTTTTTCCATAACACTCTCCCGTTTAAATAAAAAAGGCGGTAAAAACCGCCTTGTAAACTTACAACAAAGTATTATGCTTTGACAATTTTATTTCTATTCTTAAGAACTTCTTTAGTGGCATTGCGCGTATCAACCACTAATTTTGCATGTTCAACAATAAAATCCAAGTCATAGACGGAATGGTCGGTAGAAATCAATACACAATCATAAGCGGAAATATTCTCTGCCGTCAGTTCCACGCTTTTTTTCTTTATGTCATACATACGCATATCCGGCAATTCCGGCACATAAGGATCATTATAATCCACATGCGCGCCTTTTTCTTCCATTATTTCAATCAGCTTAAAAGAAGGTGATTCACGTGGGTCATCAATATCTTTTTTATAGGCGGCGCCCAAGAGAAGGATTTTAGAACCGTTAATACTTTTTTTATGTAAATTCAGGGCATCTATAACTTTGTTCACTACCCAGAACGGCATACCTGTATTTATTTCACCGGCTAATTCGATAAATTTGGTATTCATTTCGTATTCACGCGCCTTCCAGGTCAGATAAAACGGATCTATCGGAATACAATGGCCTCCGAGTCCCGGACCGGGATAAAAAGGCATATAACCGAATGGTTTTGTAGAAGCGGCATTGATTACTTCCCAGACATCTATTCCCATGCGGTCCAGAATCATTTTCATTTCATTAACAAGAGCAATATTGACGCTGCGAAAAATATTTTCAAGCAATTTTGTTGCTTCCGCGGCCTGAGAACTGGAAACAGGAACGGTCTGGACGATTACTTTTTCGTACAGAGCCTGCACCAGGTCACGGGCATACTGGGTATTTGCGCCAACAACTTTAGGAATTGTTCTGGTATTAAACTTTGGATTATTCGGATCTTCTCTTTCAGGCGAAAAAGCCACCCAAAAATCCACATCGCCTTTTAGTCCGGATTCTTCCAGAATCGGCTTCAATTCATCTTCCGTTGTTCCCGGATAAGTTGAACTTTCAAGCACAACTAACTGGTTTTTTCTTAATCCCTGGAGCAGGGCTTTGCCGGTATTTACAATGTATGAAATATCCGGTTCACGATGCTTCGTCAACGGCGTTGGAACACAGATTAAAATACAATCTACTTCGGATATGCGTTTAAAATCGGTAGTCGCTTCAAATATTTTTGAGTCTCTTACCTTTCTGACTCTATCCTCGGATATATGTTTGATATACGACTGACCGGCATTAAGTTTAATTACTTTTCTTCCGTCGATATCAAAGCCAATGGTTTTAAAACCCTGTTCTACAAATTCCATGAGCAACGGTAATCCGACGTAACCTAAGCCGACTACGCCGATAACTGCCTTATTTTCTTTTATCTTACTTAATAAATCCATTTAAAAATCCTTTCTAAATTCATTTATAATTTTATGGTCTGCCTATGGAATAGTATTTTATTCCAAGCTTTTTCATTCTTTCCGGATCATAGAGATTCCTGCCGTCAAAAATAACCGGATGATTTAAAGACTCCTTAATTAACAAAAAATCAGGTTCACGAAACGCGTTCCATTCGGTCATAATAACCAGTGCATCCGCATTCTCTATGGCATCATAACGTTTTTTAAAAAGGGTAATGCCATTATTTATTTTATCGCCGAAACGCCATTGGGCTTCTTTAAGCGCTTCAGGATCATGAGCATAAACTTTTGCGCCGGCTCCCAGCAATGCATTGATCATTGCAATGGATGGAGCTTCCCGCATATCGTCGGTATTCGGTTTAAAGGCCAGTCCCCAGACAGCAAATACTAATTCGTTAAGGTCGTCACCGAAATGCTCATGAATATGTTTCATTAAAACGGTTTTCTGGTTTTCATTAACCCGCTCCACAGCTTTTAGTACTTCCATACTTATATCATAATCCTCAGCGGTTTTAATGATGGCTTTTACATCTTTTGGAAAGCAGGAACCGCCGTATCCGGCTCCGGGAAATATAAAATACGGTCCAATACGTCTGTCCGAACCTATTCCTTTTCGCACCATCTCAACATTGGCACCCACTTGTTCACATAGATTTGCTATTTCATTCATAAATGAAATTTTTGTAGCCAAGATCGAATTAGCGGCATATTTTGTTAATTCCGCGCTTTTAATATCCATGACGATAATTGGTTTTCCTGTTCTTACGAACGGGGCATAAAGATTTTTCATGATTTCCGCGGCTTTTTCATCATCGGTTCCGATGATTACCCTGTCTGGTTTCATAAAATCTTCAATCGCTGCGCCTTCCTTTAAAAATTCCGGATTGGATACCACCGCAAAATCCAGTTGAGTATGCTTTTTAATTTCAGCTTTTACTTTATCTGCCGTGCCCACCGGTACGGTGCTTTTATCCACAACCACTTTAAAATCATTCATATATTTCCCAATGTCGCCCGCCACCGCCAAAACATATTGCAGGTCGGCGGAGCCATCTTCGTCAGGGGGGGTACCGACGGCGATCAGAATTATTTGTGATTTTTTAATTGCTTCTTTGATGTCTGTGGTAAAAGTAATCCTTTCCTGGGTGATATTCCGGCTGAGAATTTCGGTTAAACCGGGCTCATAAATCGGCACCTGTCCGTTATTGAGCATTTCAATTTTTTTCTTATCCACATCAACACAGATAACATCGTTTCCTGTGTCGGCAAAACAGGCTCCGGCTACTAAACCGACATAACCTGTTCCTACTACGGCAACATGCATAGATTAACTCCGGATAGTTATTTTTATATTCAGATATCTTAAAACCGGGTTCTAACTCAGGAACTTTTCAACCTTTTCATTCCTTTACCCGGTTTGGTATAATAATGGTGGTAGTAATAATAATCATAAGAACCGTAGAGCCCTTTAACATCAACCCCATTTAAAAGTACACCGAGTAATTTGGAATTAACCGAGTTTAACAGGTTAAACGCCTTTCCTAAAGCATCTTTATTCGTTTGTCCCGATGATACAACCAATATGGTTCCATCCACTTTGGTGCTTAACACAGCCGCGTCTGTGACAGCGATAACCGGCGGACTGTCCAAAATGATTGTATCAAAATTTTCGTTTAATTTATGAAGCAGTTGTTCCATCTTTTGTGACGCAAGTAACTCTGAGGGGTTGGGAGGCAATATTCCGCTTGTAAAAATGAATAAATTTTCATGAAACGTTGACTTAATCGTCTCTTCAAAATTGTTTTTTCCCATCAGGTAATTTGTTACGCCGTCTTCTTTGTCAATTCCAAAAATTGAATGAATTACCGGACGTCTTAAATCGGCGTCAACCAATACCACTTTATTGCCAACCTGAGCCATGGCAATGGCCAGATTAGCGGCTGTTGTAGATTTACCTTCTTTAGGGCCGGAACTGGTAACTAAAATTGTTTTTAATTGCCTGTCAATCTTGCTGAACTGCAGGTTGGTGCGCAGGGTTCGGTAGGCTTCCGCCACGGGAGATTTGGGATCCAGATGTGTGATTAACCTGGCTTCAATTCTTTTACCTTCAATGGGACCTAATTTTTCCAGTTTACTTTCCAGTTTCTCTTCATATTTATCCATTTCGATTTTTGGGATACTGGCCAGTATATTAAAACCCATGGCTTCTAATTCTTCACTTGTTTTAACGGAGTTGTCGAAGTATTCCATCAGAAAAACGAGACCTATGCCCAATCCCAGACCTATCAAAACGCCTAACATGATATTCATATTCGTTTTGGGCCTGACAGCCGCCATTGGCTCGATGGCCTGATCGATGACATGTACGTTTCTGCTCTGGGCCGCGGCCTGAATTTTGGTTTCTTCCAATTTCTGAGTAAGCATAACATAGGTCTCTTCATCCACCTTCCGCTTACGTTCCAGCCGGGCCAATTCCAACGTTTTTTCCGGTAAAAAATTTAATCTTCCGCCATACTCGCTCACCACTTCCTGCAAGGCATTGATGGTCGCTGTTCCGGCTTTGACTTTAGACTCAACATCCAGGTATTGTGTTAAAAGCTGCTGCGACAACTGGAAAGGATCGCTGACCATATTGGAGGATGATATTTTTTTCGCTTCTTCATTAAGCTTTTCACGCAGTGCATTTATCCGTTCATCATAAACTTTTAACCTGGATTCAAAATGCTGTTTGCTGGCATCCTGCACTTCCGACTGGATAGCCATCATGTATTTGGTTTTCTCTGCTTCGGCCTGGGCCAATTGTGATTGCAGGGAAAGAAGATATCCGGAAGAAATCTCGCTTAAATCGGTTGACAGGGTCTCTTTGCGTTCATTCAATTGTTGTTCGAGAGATTTTTTTAATTCCAGATTGGAACGCAGTTCAATTTGTGCCTGTTCAAGCTTTGCCTCATAACCTGAAAGCGTATTCACCAGTTCGGATGTATTTTCATCCAGGCTGGTCAGTTTTTCCTTTTCCTGGAATTCACGTAGTCTATCTTCCGATAGTTTAAGTTCTTCAGATTTTTTTTCAAGCTGGCGTTCAACAAAATTACGAAGTTCAGAGAGTTCACCGGAATTTTCTTCCGCATTCAGGCTGCGGAATTCTTCGGCGATAGTGTTGGCGATAAAGGCCGCGTCAAATGAAGAATTGGAAGTATAAGTCAGAGTAATAATATCGGTGTCTTTACGATGGCTTACATCCATATTACCCCGAATCACACCAATCATGCCGCGCATTGACAGGTATTCGCCTTTTTCATTTGGTTTGAAAAGATTCAGCGAATCCCGTACATCGGATAAATTCAGACTTTTTATCACCCGCTCGGCGAGCGTCCTGCTTTTTAAAATTTCAATCTGGTTTGATATTAACGTAGTCTGAGCACCCATGTAATCAAATTCGAACAAAGTCCTTTCCATTGCCCCAGTGCTTTTAATCATAATCGTAGTACTGGCTTCATATTCCGGTTCGGTGGTAAAGGTAACAAAACAGGTAATGCCGAAAACAACCAAAAAGGTTATGATAATCAGCCAGCGCCGCCGGTAGATAATTTTCAGATAATCGCTTATGGAAACCTGCGAACCGGACTCCAGCTCTAATTCATTCTCTTCAAACAATGTATATTCTCCTATTACATCAAATGTAAAAAAAATTATCAATAATTATATAATTCGACAAATTAATTGCTAATTTAAATCCTTATGGCTTTTCGGCAAAAATTTCATTTTATCGAGTAATTTTTTAAACTTATTTTTTGAAAAAATCCTGTCTCCGGCCATTAGTGGTAAAACAGGATCACCTTTAACGGCGCTTAAAGGATTGATCGTAAAAAGACGGTCAATATATTGATCGTCAAGGAATTGCTCGGTCTTTTTTTTAGCTTCATTTAATGTGTTGAACGTTCTGTTTTCCGTATCATGGGCATCGGATGCGACAAAACTAAAAAGTCCTTCGGATAATAATTTTCGGGAAAACCACTCGATTCTTTTCCCGAATGCACCGGTAATTGAACCGGCATTCATCTGTAAAAGACAACCCTGTCCCAGCCAGGAAACGAGCAATTCGCTGCGCTTATGCAGATAAAGATAGCGCTCCGGATGGGCTAAAATCGGCGTTATTCCCTGCAGTTTACACTGGAAAATAAAATCTGAGACATTTACAGGTAAATAAAACATCGGCAGTTCAAACAATAAATATTTCTGATTGTTATTAATTGTATACCAGGCGGCTTCCTTCCATTGATAAACAAATTCGTTATAGTAAATCTCTGAACCAAGATAAATATTAACGGACAGGTTTTTTGCGGTTATTTCATTCTGTATGATCTGAAAGTGTTCTTTAATTCTCTCATTGCCTGCTGTTGTGGCTGCTTCGGTTATGTGAGGCGTCGCCACAATATTTTCAATCCCGGCATTAACAGCCTGTTCCAGCATGGCCAAAGATTCATCCAGATTTCTGGCGCCGTCATCGACCTGGAAAACAAAATGAGCATGAATATCAGTCAAAACTTTATCCCGTATTGTTTATTCATTATTCACGTCGGTCCACGACCTCCACGCCAGGTTGATTTTCATAGGTGAAATAAGAATCCGGAATTTTATTTTTTGTGTCGATTTGACTTATTTCGAACAGGGTTGAATTCCCGCGCAGATCAATTGCTTCAATTTTATGGATCAGCCAATACTTTTTGTCGATCCACAATTTCACGCTTTTTACATAGCCATGTGTATCTTCCTTGGGATCCAATTTAATGGTATAAATGGTCTGATCACCATGTTTATCCTCCGAAAGCAATGTGGCATAATACTGTTTCGGATATTTGAACAGAATATCCCTGGGCAACAAAGCCGCTGAATTTTCTTTAACCTTATCGATAATTACCTGGTTGGATTTGGAACTGTACGCCCATACATTTTCGCCATCCGTTATGATGATTTGTTCATCCGATTCAAAACGATATTTTTCTCCGCCCGCAATATAAATATGACCCAGCATTTCTGTCTGGGAACCCGTAATTTTGAACGTTTCGATTTGTTTGAATACTGCGCTGAAGAACTTCATTTTATCATATGTCTTCTGCACATTTTCGATAATATCATTTACATCCTGTGCCTTGGCAACCGAACCTATCAACAAAAAGCAGGCCAGATAAGTAAGTATTTTTTTCATGATAATTTCCTCATTATAGTTGTTGCAATTCCTGAAGAGTAATTAAAACTTCCCGCGGTTTGCTGCCGTCTGCCGCGCCGACAATACCATCTTCTTCTAATTCATCCATTAACCGTGCTGCCCGTGAATATCCTATTTTTAACCGCCTTTGCAAAAAAGATATCGATCCCTGCTGATGCTGCACCACTATAGCCCTGGCATCTTCATACAAAGGATCGCGATCGCCGCCGGAATCAAAATCTCCCCCGCCGCTGCTTTTGCCCTTAGGCTGGGGAATACTGTAATAGGGCAGTTTTTCCTGTTTACTAATATGTTTGATTATAGTTTCAACCTCTTCGGTAGAAATGAATGGATTTTGCAGCCGGATTGGTTTGGGATATCCGGGCGGAAGGAACAGCATATCGCCATTACCTAATAATTGTTCCGCGCCATTCATATCCAAAACCGTCCGGGAATCCACCTTTGTGGCAACCTGGTAAGCGATCCGGGCCGGAAAATTGGCTTTTATCATACCGGTAATAACGTCCACGCTCGGGCGTTGTGTGGCAACAATCAAATGAATGCCTACGGCGCGGGCCATCTGAGCCAGCCGGGCTATCGGCGTTTCCACTTCTTTAGCCGCCACCATCATCAGATCGGCAAGCTCATCAATTATAACAACGATATAAGGTAATAACTGGTATTTTTTACCGCCGTAATTATAGTTTAACTCTGCCAATTTACGGTTAAATTCAACAATGCTTCTCACTTTTAAACTGGCCAGTTGTTCATATCTTTTTTCCATTTCCAGAACAATACTGTTAAGCATGCTCACCGCATTGCTGGGTTTTGTTACCACTTCCTCGTCTAAATCCGGACGCCAGATTAAATAGTGTTCCCGCAAATCCCGGTATATGGAAAGCTCCAGTTTTTTAGGATCGATCATCAAAAACTTAACCTTTCCGGGATCTATGGAATAAAGTATCGACATAATAATGGTGTTGATACCCACACTTTTCCCGGAACCCGTGGAACCGGCAATCAATAAATGCGGCATTTTGGTTAAATCGGTAATATAGGATTCCCCGTTGATGGTCTTGCCTAAAGCCAAAGGAAGCTCAAATTCACGCCGGTTATATTTTTCCGATTTTATTAATTGTTTAAGATAAACCGTTTGCGGTGCACGGTTCGGAATTTCTATGCCTACAGCCGCTTTTCCGGGAATAGGGGCGATAATTCGTATGCCCCGGGCTTCCAGAGCCAGCGCCAGATCATTGGCCAGGGCGACAATAGAGCTGACTTTAACGCCCGGAGCCGGCTGTAATTCATATAAGGTGATCACCGGACCCGCGGAAACCCTGATCACTTTGGCTTTTACACCGAAATCCAGCAGTTTCATTTCCAATAACTCAGCATTGGATTTTAATTCATCCCTGGTTACCGCCGTATCATAAGCCTGACTGCTCTTGAGCAAATCAATGGAAGGAAACTGGTATTTTGCAACGCTTTCCCTGACCAGCCTGTCATAGTCAATCTCTTCATCCACAAATTCTTCTTCAACTTCAAAACTCACCGGTGACTGGGTTGAGACCTGGTCGGTCGTTGTTTCTGCATTTTCAGGAATTTTATCTTCCTGCCGGCCCATTCCAGCCAGTAATTCATCAAGCGTTGTCTGGATCAGCGGTTTTCCTTCTTCATCGGTTTCGGTGGCGGATTCCTGTTGCAACGCCCTGATATTTTCCAGCGGTTGCTGATAAGCCGGCTTTTGTTTGGGGATTTCCGGCAGTGATTCCTCTTGATCAATTCTGATATCGGCGTCGGCTGTATAACTTTTTTCTTCTTCAGCTTTTATTCTGGCCTGCCTGCGGATTTCTCTGTTTTGCCTGAATGACTCTATCCTTCGTCTGAGAAACTCTGAGGATGAATCCAAAACGTTTTTCAACACTTGGAAAAGACTTTTCAGAATAAACGTAAGACGATCAAAAACGCCTTTAAGCTCCAGCCGGATGGTCACCACAGCCAAAACAAACGTGATCAGACTCAGAGTCAGCAGACTTCCGAATTTACCCAGGTAAATTACAAGTTTACCGGCCAACCATCCTCCGATAAGCCCGCTCGGATAATACTCTGCTACAATTCCCGCTTTATCAATTGCTTTAGGCATCGCTAAAAAGATCGAAACGATAACAGCCCAGATTAAAACATAAAACGACGGGCGCCAGAGTATATCATTATTTTTTCTTTGAATGGCATAAACGGCAAAAAGCCCCATCAGTACCGGCAATACGATTATTGGATAGCCCAGCGTCCATTGCATTAAATAGTAAGAAACCGCCGCTCCGAAAGGACCCAGCCAGTTTTTTATCTCTATTCTGTAGCTTCCGGTATCCAGATGGACCGGATCGTTCACATTAAATGATAATACGGAAACGAATATCAAAACGGCAATTGCAAGCAAAAAAGCGCCCCATGCCTGGTTTTGAAATGACGATGTGTTTCTATGTTTTCGCTTAGCCATTAAACATTGTCAATTATTTTTAAAATTCAAGTTGGTAATTTATGTAAAAAGGTGTGTAATTACAAGGAAGTATCCAGCCTAAGTCTTTTTATTTAATTAACTTGCCCGCTTTTAGACGGGGCACGGTACTGGTCGCTCCGATTGCAGCGCAGAATTCAATATCACCGGCAAATCCTAAATTTGAAAGACGCCTGCCATGCAGCGTTGATATCAGAATATTGGTCAGGGATTGTATACTTTGCTGTTTATTGAATCCGGAGACCAATACAGCATTTCCGGCAAACAGAGCGGCATCGCTTAGCGAAAGAAAGCTATTTGATTTTTCTTCAAGCTCTTTAATCATCAGGCCCGCGCAAAATGCATCCTCATAAGAAAATAATCCATCCGTTCCAGCGCAGAGTAAAATCGTATCCCGATTCTCTTTAAGAACTAATTCCGTCACCGCCGGCATATTTCGGAAACAGCCGATATAAACCGGCTCAGCTTTTTCTGCTTTACTCAAAGCTTTTGTGCCGTTAGTTGTCGTAAAAACCAGGTTACGATGGGCGACTCTATCCGCGGTATATTCAAAAGGCGAATTACCCAGATCAAAGCCTTCCGGCTTCAGCCCGCCTCTTTCACCGCATAATAAGACTTTTTCATCAGGACTTCTCATTTTCAACGCTTCATCGACGGAAATTACAGGCGTTACGGATAAAGCCCCGTTATCCAGCGCCGTTGTGATGGTTGTGGAAGCGCGTAATACATCGATAATTACCGCTGTTTTTCCAACAAAATCCGGATAATCGACAGGTGAAAATAAAACGTCAATGGTCATAAATGAACGCTATTTTAAACAGAACATTATACGAAAGGCGGTTTGATAATCGCCGCGGGAGCCATTTTACCTCTCAGGTCGATTTCAATTTCCGTACCGACGGCAGAAAATTCCGCCGACACATAACCAAGCCCGATGCCTTTTTCCAGAATAGGCGAAACCGTGCCGCTGGTTACCCTGCCGATTTCTTTATTATTTTTAAATATCTTATAGTCTTTTCTCGGAAATCCGCTCTGTTCCAAAGTAAACGCCACCAGTTTTCTTTTAATGCCGTTTTCTTTTGCCTTAACCAAAGCATCCCGCCCTATAAAATCTCCCTTATCCAGTTTCGTTATCCAGCCTAAACCGGCTTCAAGCGGGTTCGTTGTCTGGTCAATATCGTTGCCATAGAGACACATTTTTTTCTCAAGGCGCAGTGAATCGCGGGCGGCAAGGCCGATTGGTGCAATCTGAAATTCTCGCCCGGCATCCATCAGTTGATTCCAGATTTTTTCCGCATACCGGTTTTCAAAATAAATTTCAAATCCGGGCTCGCCCGTATAACCGGTGCGGGAAATTAACATCGATACCCCGGCCAATTCTCCTTCCACAAACCAGTAATAGGCAATATCCGCCAGGTTGACTTTAGTCAGCTTTTGCAAAGTTGCTTCTGCTTTTTTACCCTGTATGGCCAGTTGCGTAACCTGGTCGCTGATATTAGACACAATACAATCAGCAATCTGGTTGTCCATAATCCATTGATAATCCTTATCCAGATTGGCTCCGTTAACAACCAGCAAATATTTATTGGGATATCGATAAACCAGAAGATCATCAACAATGCCGCCATCCGGATAGCACATGGCTGAATACTGAATCTGTCCTATGACCAGTTTTGCTGCGTCATTAATTGTAATTTTCTGCACCATTTGTAAGGCCGCCGGGCCACTGATTTCTATTTCACCCATATGCGAAACATCAAATACGCCGACCGTTTCCCGGACTCTCCGGTGCTCTTCGCGGATACTGGTATATTGTATCGGCATATGGAATCCGGCAAATTCAACCATTTTTGCGCCGGATTTTTCGTGTATATCATGTAAAGCCGTGTGTTTTAAACTCATCGTTGATTCTCCATCATAAGTTGTTTTGATTTTTCATAAACAATATCAGGAAGCCGTTCCAAATGCCGCTGAAAAATAAGCATACAAACCGGCAACAGGATAAGCAGACATTGATCGGAAAAGAAAATATTCCTGGCAAAAAACACAATCACCGGCAAAGCTACGGTTGCAATCATGCTGGCAATAGTATGAATTCTTAAAATAATATAAAAGATCAGCCAGATGGCGAGCCAGATACCGACAAAAACCGGCTCTATCATCAGCAAGGCGCCGGCGGCGACCGCCAATCCCCGGCCTCCCTTAAATTTTAGCCACACAGGATATACATGGCCAAGCGTCACCCCGCATACAACCAGAAGCATAATCAGATCGTCTTTGCCGCTGATTGAACCGGCATACCAGGCAGGCAAAGCGCCTTTCAGCAAATCGATTAATAAAACAACCGCGCCTATCCATTTTTTCCTGCTGACCCGAATGGCATTAAATGTCCCTACATTACCCGATCCTTCGTTACGAATGTCTTTTTTCGATGCAATACGAATCAGCAGATAAGCCGTTGGAAATGAACCAAAAAGATAAGAAACAACGAAATATAAAAAATAATCGAACATGTTCATCTCTTTTAAGAATTCGAATAAGGAAATTTAGTCACTGAATACTTTTAATACAACCTGCTGTAAAAATCTTTTTTTATAAATTAGGATTACGCTTTACATCCGCGATGGAAAGAAAAAGATACTTTTACCTTAGTTCACATTCAAGGAATTTTGCCGTATAGGATTTGGCGCAACGCGACACTTTTTCCGGAGAGCCTTCAACAATAATTCGCCCGCCTTTGGCGCCTCCTTCTGGACCGATATCAATAATCCAGTCGGCTGTTTTGATTACGTCCAGATTATGCTCGATCACAATTACCGTATTACCCTTATCCACCAGCCTGTTTAACACGCTGAGCAGCATATTAATATCTTCAAAATGTAAACCTGTTGTAGGTTCATCAAGGATATACAACGTATTTCCGGTTCCTATTTTAGAAAGTTCCGTAGCCAGTTTAATGCGCTGAGCTTCCCCGCCGGAAAGCGTTGTAGCCGCCTGTCCCAAATGAATATAACCCAGTCCCACGTCAAAAAGCGTTTGCAGACGGCGGTTAACGGCAGGAATGTTGGCAAAAAATTCCAGAGCCTGGTTAACCGTCATTTCCAGTACATCGGCAATGGACTTTCCTTTATATTTTATTTCCAGAGTTTCCCTATTGTAACGCCGGCCCTTGCATTCTTCGCATTGAACATAGACATCCGGTAAAAAGTGCATTTCAATTTTTTTAACGCCGTCGCCTTCGCAGTTTTCACAGCGGCCGCCCTTTACGTTAAAACTGAACCGGCCCGGTTTATACCCCCGGATTTTGGACTCCGGCAGCTGGCTGAATATATCCCGCAAGGGCGTAAATAATCCGGTGTAGGTAGCGGGATTCGATCTTGGCGTTCTACCGATCGGAGACTGGTCAAGATCGATAACTTTATCAATATGGGATAATCCATCAATAGATTTATAGGGTAACGGGATTTTTTTAGAGCCATAATAGTGACGGGCGAGCGCGGCATATAATGTTTCATTTACCAGAGTGCTTTTGCCCGATCCGGATACGCCGGTTACGCAGATAAATTTACCCAGAGGAAAAGATACCTGAAGATTTTTAAGATTATTTCCTGTCGCTCCCGAAAGCACCAAAAATTTACCATTGCCTTCTCTTCGTCTTTCCGGTACAGGAATTTTCATTACGCCGGAAAGATATAAACCGGTAAGACTGCTTTTATTTTTTGAAATTTTTTCCGGTGGCCCGGCGGCAACCACTTCACCGCCCTGCCGGCCGGCCCTCGGTCCCAAATCGATTACATAATCAGCGGCTTCGATCGTCTCCCGGTCGTGCTCCACGACCACCACGGTATTGCCTAAATCGCGCAGTTGTTTTAAGGTGTCAATGAGTTTTTTGTTATCCCTTTGATGCAAACCGATACTGGGTTCATCCAGAATATATAATACACCGACTAACTGCGATCCGATCTGGGTCGCCAGCCGGATACGCTGGGCTTCGCCTCCCGACAAAGTTCCTGCAGACCGGCTGAGATTAAGATAGTCCAGGCCGACATTAATCAGAAATTCCAGTCTCTGCTTTACTTCCTTAAGTATCTGACGGGCAATCTGCTCCTGCTGTGTTGTCAGTTTAAGATTGTTAAAAAAAGCGGCAACTTCCTTAATCGACATAACCGTCAGATCATAAATATTCATCCCGTTAATACGTACCGCCAGGCTTTCTTTTTTAAGGCGCGTTCCCTGGCATTCACTGCAAGGCACGCTATTCATAAATCCTTCGATCCAGGTTCGTACATGCTGTGAACTGGTTTGTTTATACCTGCGCAATAAATTGTTTATAATGCCTTCATACTGGCTATACCACTCCACATAAGCATTTTCGCGGCGATATTTGAATTTAATTTTATGACTGCCCAGCCCGTACAAAATGATATCCTTCACCTTCGGCGACAGGGTTTTCCACGGAACACTCAGACTAAAGCCATATTCCTGACTCAGGCTTACCAGCATGTCATAGTAATATCCTTCATTACGGTTATTAAGAATTTTAATTGCGCCTCGGTCTATGGATAAATCCTGATCCGGCACAATCAGGTTGGGATCAATCTGGGTAAGCGTACCAAGTCCATCACATTTCGGGCAGGCTCCGAAAGGGCTGTTAAATGAAAAATTGCGCGGCGCCGGTTCATCAAACGAAAGATGGCAGTGCGGGCAGGCAAATTTTTCGCTGAACAGCGTCTCTTCATTGGTCTCCGGTTTATGAATATAAACCATACCGTTTCCATGATTCAGCGCCAATTCGATCGAGTCTGTCAGTCTTTTTCTAATATCCTGTTTAACAACCAGGCGGTCTACTACAAGTTCCAGGTTGTGCTTTTTGTTTTTATCGGGATTGATCTCTTCATCAAGCGAATAGACAATGCCATCCAGCCGGATTCTTACAAATCCATCCTTGCGGAATTGATTCAGCGCTTCCTTATATTCTCCTTTTCGTCCCCTGATTACCGGGGATAACACCTGGATTTTCGTGTTCTCCGGCCAGCGAAGAATTTCATCAACAATTTGCTGAACGGTTTGCCTTTCCACGACTCTGCCGCACTCCGGGCAGTGCATGGTTCCTATACGGGCGAATAACAAACGGAAATAATCGTATATTTCCGTTACGGTTCCTACGGTCGAACGCGGATTACGACTGGTTGATTTTTGCTCGATGGAAATAGCCGGAGACAAACCTTCGATATAGTCCACATCCGGTTTTTCCATTAAACCGAGAAACTGCCGGGCATAAGCGTTGAGCGATTCCACGTACCGGCGCTGACCTTCGGCATAAATCGTATCGAAAGCCAGGCTGGATTTACCTGAACCGGACAAACCGGTAATAACTACCAGTTTATCTCTGGGAATTGTAACATCAATATTTTTGAGATTATGTTCCCGGGCGCCTTTTATAAAAATTACGTTTTTCTTATTCATGAATAGTCTTATAAATGTTATAAGGCCTTATTATATTTCTTAAGAGTCAAAATAGGTTTTTTAATTGCCCGGATAAGTTTTTCGGTTGTACTTCCTAATAACATCCGGTCTAAGCCCGCCAGACCATGTGTGGCAATAACCACCAGATCTGCGTTAATTTCTTTTACATAGCGGGCAATTTCCTTATAAGGAACCCCGGCATCCACTCTTTTAATAAGTTTAACTTTACTCAGTCCCGGAACCTGTGCGGCGGCCTGATCCATTTTTATTTCCGCTTTCTGTATAATGTCGGGCACTATATCAAGCACGGATTTCATTCCCCAGGAATACAGCGCCGGATGCACATCCTTATCGACCGCATAGAACAAATGAATTTCTTCGGAGCCTGCTTCCGCCAGTTCGGCGGCGGCCTTTAAAGCAATTATCGAAAGTTCGCTGAAATCAACAGGCACTATAATTTTAGGAAAGGCCCGCCCGCATTCCGAACTTTCATTTACCGTTAAAACAGGACAAGGTGCATAACGCACCACTTTTTCAGCTACACTACCTAACAGAAAATGTTCGACGCCGCTCCTACCATGGGTACCTATAACCACCAGATCGGGCGTGTTTGTATTTAAATAGTTTAGAATAGCGGAAGGCGCGGAATATCCTCTGATAATTTCGTGGTTTACTTTAACAGAAAGTTCCTTATCGCAGCTCTCTTCCATGCGCTTTTTAAGCTCGGATTCTATCTCCTCCTCATTCTTTTTCAATTCCTTTAGTTTTCCGGATAAGGCAGCCGGATCATCTTCATACAATACCCGGGCATGCGTTACGGTAACTTTAGCGTCATAACGGGCCGCTAACACTAAGGCCTGCTTAACGGCATTATTTGCCGTAGGTGAAAAATCCGTCGGAACTACAATATGTTTAAACTTCATATAATCTCCGTAAAAATTATATTCTAATACTCGACTGGCCTGAACCGGTTTTTTGATTTGCCGGATTTGTTTTTCCGGAAATAAACCAGGCGGTAACGCCAAGACCAGCCCAGACCGGAAGTATAAAAGCAAAAACCATATAATTATCCTGATCAAAAACAGGAAATATCTTAATAACCAGCGCTATCACCGCCAAAATCAGATGCAGATAAACCAAGGCTTTAAACCAGTCAAGGCTTCTCTTTTTATTCATAAGAATTGCCGCGCCGGCCAGAAAAATCAAAAACGTAAGAGGATTGGACAGCAGCAGATTTTCATTATAATACGTTACGCTATGATCCGTAAATGAAGCCATCAGTCCCAATCCCAGACCGGGCAGACCGATAATAAATCCTAAAATGGAATGATAGAGTCCGAAGAAAACTCTTCCCTTAATACCCGTTGTATGATAAACATAATACCAGGCTGTGGAAAAAGATAATAATGCCAATAAGGCGCCGCTAATAATCATTAAGGCATAATGATCAGGCGCATCCTCCGGGATCGGCGCCCGTTCCGCCTTAAAAAATGTAAATTGTTCTTTGGCCAGTTTGCTATCCTGACCGGTTGAATCGGGATAAGTCAACCGCAGAATATGGGCTTCCAGTTCATCCGGCAAAAACATTTCATCCCATTGGGCGCATGGTTTGTCAATGGAATCATTCATCAGGTACATCAGTAATAATTCCATGAAAGGAGAATGGCCCGTATATCTTTTAGTATGATCCCGGAGCGACATTTTTGCCGGTTTGGCGGATTCCTTCTTCAGCGCTCCACCGGTGCATTCATTCAACAAATCCCTTAGACGGGTCGAACAATTATCGTAGTAATGATGATACAGATAATATTTATTTACCGGTAAAATGGCATCAGCCAGTTTTTTGGCCAGTTTTCTTTTTGTATCATCCGGCATATTCAGCGTCACAATTCTGATTTCACGGTTTTCACTTTTATAATAGGACAAATAACCCGGAACGCTGAAATCTCCGGCAGAAAAAATTAACCGTCCCATTATAAATTTAAACAACATGCCATCTTCGAAGGAGAATAATCCGAAATTATAAATCCGTGATCTACGGAATTCCTGATCTTCCACGATTAAAGCGGTATGTCCCCACCAGGAGGGAATATCATCACCCACACCGAAAGTAACCAATTTTATTGTCAGGTTCTGTCCATCGCTGCGGTCGTCTGCCCAGGGAACCTGGAAAGGCTGTGCCGCGATCTGGCTGCTGATCATTACAAGAAGAATCAGAATCTTTTTCACAATTAAAGTTCCGGTTTAATTTTTAGAGCTTTGAAATTACACCTTTGGTTTAATCAAATCAAATACAAAAACAGCAATGAATGATAATTCTGAGACGTACTTTTACACCAGTTAAACCTTCAAAAACTAAGGAGCGTTTTTCTGCTTCGATTTATTAACCAAAGAGGCCCGGATGATGTTGATTTACTGAGCGTGAAGAATCTACAGGTTTTGATATTAATGAGGTTTTAAACATTTTATACAAAAAAAACCCGGTTTTCACCGGGCTTTTTTATTTAAGTTTCTCCGCCATATCCGTTGCTTCCCAGGTAAATTCCGGCAATTCACGTCCGAAGTGCCCGTAAGAAGCCGTTTTACGAAAAATCGGGCGCCGCAATTGCAGTGTTTCTATTAATCCGGCAGGTGTAAAATCAAAGTTCTTCAGGACAAGCCTGGTGAGCTCATCATCCGATAATTTCCCGGTGCCAAAAGTATCAATCATAATTGAAACAGGTTCTGCCACCCCAATAGCGTAAGCAACCTGCAGGCCGCATTTTTCGGCCAGACCTGCGGCGACAATATTTTTTGCCACATATCTGGCAAAATACGAAGCAGAACGGTCAACTTTGGTTGGATCTTTACCACTGAAAGCCCCGCCGCCATGACTATACATCCCACCGTAAGTATCAACGATTATTTTTCTGCCTGTTAAACCCGCATCGCCCTGCGGGCCGCCGACAACAAAACGGCCGGTCGGATTAATGAAGTATTCCAGTTCGCCTTTTTTTAATTCTTTGGGGATAACCGGTTTGATTACTTCTTCCACAATACCTTCATGAATGTCTTTATTGGAAACATGATCATGGTGCTGTGTCGAGATGACAACTTTATCTACTGATACGGGTTTTCCGTCAACATATTTAATGGAAACCTGGGATTTTCCATCCGGGCGCAAAAAGTTCAATATTCCTTTTTTACGCACTTCCGCCATACGCATGGTTAACTGATGTGCCAGAGAAATCGGCAAAGGCATGAGTGTCTTGGTTTCAGTGCAGGCATAACCGAACATCATTCCCTGATCACCTGCGCCAGCTTTGTCAACACCCTGTGCAATATCAGGCGACTGTTGATCTATCGTAGTTAAAATAGCGCAGGTTTTATTGTCAAAACCATATTCCGCATTAACATAACCGATATCTTCGATAACCTTTCTGGCAATCTGAGGAATATCTACGTAACATTCTGTGGTGATTTCTCCTCCAATCAAAACCATTCCTGTAGTCACAAACGTTTCACAGGCAACCCGGCCAAAGGGGTCATCGGTCATCACGGCGTCTAACACCGCATCGGAAATCTGATCGGCTATTTTATCCGGATGACCTTCCGTAACCGATTCAGATGAAAATAAAAAACTACTCATCATCACTCCTTACTATTATCAATTTTGATATTTTTATAACCGTTAAATTACATTTTAGCCATTTCACTTTTCAGATAATTCACATTTTCAATTTCCACCGGATCTTTTTTATAATCAAGCGCTAAATAATAACTTACCCAGTCGCCGAGTATAACCATGGATAAAACTTTTTCCAGAGTTTTTGTTCCGCTGGTATAAATATCCACTACATCAACCAGATACCGGTTGATAATTTTTTTTGATAATTCAATTCGCTTTTGTATCCGCGGAAGAAGGTTTTCATTTTCAAGAAAAATTACAATAAAATTATTCAATGGTATACCTTCCATTTCCCATCCCAGAATTTCGTTGTGATTCATTTCCGGCAGAATATTGGAAAATGCCATAGACTTGGCGCTTTCATGTACCTGGTTTTGCCAGCGTCTGGCAATGGTTCTCAAATATGGCGCTGTTGAATAAAATATCGGAATTTTACCCTGAATTTTATGAGCCAGCTCTTTCGAAAGTACATGTCCTTCAACATTAGGATAATCATTCATTCGAATAATTTTTTTCACGAACATAACCAAATCGCTCAGATCAGAATCATAATTATTTATAAATCCATTTTGCCCGAGCAGGTGATAAATTGGGAAAAACAGATATCCCAGCGCCTGTCTTGGCGGGTAACCTTCGGGAATTGAAATGTGCTCCCATTTCTTTTTCTTGGCTAATTTCTGTAATTCGCCTCCGGAAGAAATTGTGATGATATGTGCCTTCTTTTCTTCCGCAAACTGCACAGCGCTGATAACTTCTTCCGTATTGCCTGAATAACTCGATGCAATGACGAGACTTTTACTGTTACAATATCCCGGTATCTGATAACTGCTTATCACCCTTAAAGGAATTTGTAAATCATCATACAGAGCGTCATTTAGCAGTTCTCCGGCAATCCCGGAACCACCCATACCAAGATAAATGACATTATTGATCGATTTGGGAAAAGCAGCGATTCCAGATTTCTTTAAAATAGCGGCGCTTTCGGATATTTGCTCATGAAAACCAAGTAAAAATTTTCTAAATCCAGATTTGTCGTTTGAATACATTTAATTAATTCTCCTCTTTTAAAGCAAATAATTCCGGAACATTATATTTAATAAATTGGTGACATTCAGATTCTATTTGCTCTTCCTGATGCATTCTTTTTACTTTATTCCATAGTTTTTCACAGTCTTTGACTGCCAGAGATCTAACAATTTTTTTAACCTCCGGAATAAAGAAAGGCGTCATGCTGAATATTCTTAATCCCATTCCCAATAAAAGCGGAACCGCTTCGGGCACAGCAGAAAATTCTCCGCATAAACTGACTTCAATACCTCTTTTCACAGCTTCTTTGATCGTCTTTTCTATTAACATTAATACGGCAGGATTAAAAGGATTATAGGAACGGGCGACCTTATCATTAGTACGGTCAATCGCCAGCGTATATTGTGTTAAATCATTTGTTCCGATACTAAAGAAGTCTGCATATTTAGAAAATATACCCGCCGATACCGCCGTTGCCGGTGTTTCAACCATAATTCCCAAAGGGATATCGGAAATAAAAGGTATTTTTTGCGATTCCAGTTCATTTTTAACTTTTTCAATAAGATTTTTCGTTTCGATAATTTCCTGGATAGAAGAGATCATCGGGATTAATATCTTCACCGATCCGTGAACGCTGGCCCTGTAAATAGCTCGTAATTGTGTTTTAAAAATATCTTTTCTGTCCAGACAGAACCGGATGGCCCGCCAACCTAAAAAGGGATTGGGTTCATCCGCCTCCGTATACCCTTCAACCATTTTATCACCGCCCAAATCTATGGTTCTGATAATAATATCAGACGGACGTATTTGCTCTGCCAAAGATTTATATAACAAATACTGGTTTTCTTCATTAGGTTCAACATCCGGTTTAATAAAAATACTTTCCGTTCTGAATAAACCGATGCCCTGGGCGTTATTCTTCTTGGCATAATTTATTTCATTTGCAAATTCCAGATTGGCCATAATTTTAACAGAATGACCATCCGGGGTAACCGTTTTTAGTTTTATTTCCGATTCGAGCTGTTTTTGTATCTGCGCCTGTTTACGTTGCAGTTTTTTATAATATGAAATCGTTGACGCACTGGGATTAAGTATGACAGTTCCGGAAAACCCGTCAACAATCAACGGGTCGTTATTTTGCAATATTCTGGAAAGGTTAATACCATTAACTACCGCCGGAATACGCAAGCCCCGGGCAAGAATGGCAGCATGCGAAGTGATGCCGCCCCGGTCTGTCATAAATCCAAGAATCAGGTTTTTATTAAAATTGACCGTATCACTCGGAGACAGCATATCGGCGACAACAATGGAAGGATTATTAAGCTGATAATCAATATCAATTCCCAGCAGCGCGTTAATCAGTTTTTGCTGCAAGTCAAGAATATCGTAAGCTCTTTCCTTGAAATAGGTATTTTCGAGCTTAATAAAATGCTCGCTCTTTTCTGAAAGCACTTTTGAAACAACATAAGCCGCAGAATTTTTGGAATGGAGTATTTTCTCTTCGATTTCGTTTATCAGTACAGGATCATTCAGGAAAGCTTTCTGGCTTTCAAAGATTTCGGCAAACTGATCGCTGTAATTTGTCTCAGACACGGTTTGGGCATAATCCAATTGTTCCTGCACCTTTTTACGGGCATTTGTAAACAGGGATACTTCGTGTTTTGTATTTTCAACCTGTATTTCCAGTTCCGAGAGATTAATATTATATGGTTTAAATACAAAAGCCTGTCCGATGGCAATACCGGGTGAAATTGCCGTACCATGGATGGCGACCTCGCGCCAGATTCTTCTTTTACTTTTCATAAAAACTATTATTGATTAATTCGTTGATTGCATTGAAAGCTTCCTGCTCATCATCGCCTTCAATGATCAGGGTTATCTCAGATCCTTTTTCCGCAGCCAGCATCATGACTCCCATAATACTTTTTCCGTTGACTTCAAGACCGTCTTTAAGAATCTTGATATCCGATGTAAATTTGCCGGCGACATTTACAAGTTGCGCTGCCGGCCTGGCATGCAACCCGTGTTCGTTAATAATTTTTAAATTCTGCTCGATCATAAATTATGGTATAATCATTCCTGTTAATAGTGTTAGGAGTATTGGTATAATAACCGGCCAATACACCGCTTTTTTCCATATTCTAATAAAAAACGCAACAATTCCGCTACTTATAAAAACGGCGCCGGCCAGCCAATCCGCAGAAACAGCCGATGTTAAAAAATAGCCGGTAAAAATTCCAATCGCAATTGCGCCGATTGTCCGATAAATATTATTTAAATACTTAAAATTCTCTATTTTTAACAGCCGATATATTTCATATCCGCTGCGATATCCGCGCACTAATCCCATCGACCTTGTAAATAAGTGCGGAAAGTTATAAAGGATAAGAAAAATGACCAAGAAAATCAATTTAAACTCATAGTTCGGAATGATGGCAGCGCCAGTAAATCCGACTAAAATTGCCGCTGGTTTTATTGCCCCCCAAAATAACTGATCGCCCACAGCGCCCAGGGGTCCGATTAAGGCATTTTTAAATTTTTCAATCTGTTCATTTACTTCGATGCCTTTTAATACATATTCTTCTTCCTCCTTAGCTATGGCGCCCAAAGCGTAAGCGGAAAAATAGGGATGGGTATTAAAAAAGCACAAATGCCTGTTCATAAATTTTTTATAGTCCGATTTGGATTTATAAAGCCGTTTTGCAACAGGTATCAGCGCATAACAAATGCCAACCGATAGTAGTCCCTTAAAATTCCATACGGTTTGTATAAAAAAACTGCGCAGGAACATCGATATAAAATCGATTGGTTTTAGTTTTTTTTCCATATAAATATCTTTTACAATGCGAAAACCAATATCCCGCCAATGACAATTGCGGCTAACATATATTTTTTTGACGTGGTTTTATACATGGTTATTGTTAATCCTGTACCCAATCCAAAAATTCCGTATTCAATATACCTGGCATAGTAATTCCACACCGCCGGCAGCTTTTCCAATAAAACAGCGCCCAATTTTTCACCGGCAAATATGCCTGTAATTATAAGTATAAATAATACTATAAACTGGATAAATAATGCTGTAAAATTGATTAATGAGATTGACCCCAGATGTCCTTTTTCCGCAGATTTAAGCGCTTCATCAAAAAAGAAAATATTCCAGCCGCGGTTTATTTTTACGGCCAAAGCGCCGACATAAGCGATTATCAGCCCATAGACTACACAGATCAGTATAATCAATGAAAGCGCTTCCTGATTATTATTCAATAACTTTATGCCCACCACGGTAGAAATAATTGAAGCCATATTTCCGGCGGGAATAATGTATGCGCCCGCGGGAATATCAGCCATCCAGATCAACTGAAACAACAGGCCGAATTCCAGTCCAAGCATCGGATCGTTTAAAAACCATCCGGTTATCGTACAGGCAATAATCGGCTGAGATATTAGAAATTGGAACGCAATCGACGTATCGATTACAAGTACGGCTCCGATAATACTAATGGCAATTAATTCAGGCATATGCGATTATTAAATCTGTTTTCATCCATGATTCTTAATCCAGACTCGTATCTATTTTGATTGGAATTTTTACCTGGTGATAGTTTTTTGTATTGCTGTTGATCTGAAGTTCACCGAAAACATTATAGTTTTCAGGAGCAACCTGAAGATTCCCCTTAATGCTGAATTCGATTGTTTTTTCAACTCCGGGATAAAGTTCAAAGCCGGCGGCATCAATGGGTATTTTATTAAAACTGTAATACGATTCCGTAAATTTTGCAGACCATTCCTTGGAATATCCCGAGGCAAAAGCCGGAATTAATTCTAAAAAATAATCTCCGGATTCAGGCGGATAAAAATCAATAGATAGTTTATGATACGTAAATCCGTCTGTTTTCAGAGTTTTATCCGAATAGTCCTTGATATTTACCGCAAAATCCGTCAATTGATTAAATGTCCCGACGGGAACTTCAATATCGAAAGTAACTTTTTCACAGTTTTGATCAATCGCAAAAGGAATTTCAAGAAGATCACTGTTATCATAAATCTGCCTTTCGCGTTGAATACCGGAAATTTCACCCGAGAGCCTGCCTTCGAAAAGAGTCCTTGATTTATTGGTAACTTTAATCGATCCTGATGGCATATCTCCATTTTTTATATCCACGCCATCTACAATTTCCGGATCAATTTTCAATCGCGAAAAACTGATTTCCACATCGAATTTTATGCTGCTTTCATTTCGAAAATCAGCGTATAAATCCAGCTCCCAGATTCCGGGTTTTAAATCATTTTTGCTTATCCTGGCAATATCAAAATCACGTTTTTCCGGATTAAGATACAAATTTAACGGGACATCAATTCCTTTTGGGTCAAATAAATAGCTTCGTAAAACACAATTCTTATTCTGGGAAGAGTTTAGTTTTATCACTGCGGAAGAAAATTCATCCGGTATTTCGAAAAACAACCGGTGTATGTTTCCGGCGTCTAAATCTATGTTCGATGATTTCCAATACCAGTCATTTTGTTCATTAAATACAACGGGAATTACAGCCGTGGCCAGCAACTCGAATTCCAGATTCTCCGGATTATCACCGGACAACCATCCATCTTTTAGAAAACCATTAATCTTAGCACAATATACGCCCGGATTCCGAAGCTGTGACTGGTCAAAATATACATCAACCACCGCCGATTGCTCACCCTTTATATAGGTGCTGTTTTTATTGGTTTTTAACCAGGAAGCCGTGGAAGAGAGATTAAAGGACCGGTAAAAAGAATGTCTCTCATTGGCACTTGCATTTTCCCTGAATACCGGATCGATGTAAAAACGTTGTTTATGCCCGGCATCCGGTAAATAGCCTCCGAATCTCCAGTAAGCCGTCTGACCTCTTTCATTTTCATAAATGGGGCTTAATGTACTGATATTGTATCCCAAAAGAATATCATTCGTTAACTCAGAAACATATTTTTTATAAAACTTGAACGCCTTAGGGATATTAATGACGCCATGGCCCTGTTCAATGAGCAGATAATTTTGCACGGGAATTGCAGAATTGATAACCGCTTTTTTTAACAGCGCCCCATCGATTGTCAGAGGCGGATTCTGCTGAACTGCGGCCGACATGATTAAAGCAATAGCACCCGCCGCCTGAGGCGAAGCCATACTCGTTCCCCATTTAATCTCGTCTGTGGAAAAAAAAGGAATCGTCGAAGCAGCGGCGCCCGGGGCAATGACATCCGGTTTATACAATTCGCCGCCCCTGGAACTAAAAACAAAAAGTTTATCCGTCCTAAGATTTGCCCCGTATACATTACGGGCAGAACTGACCGTATTAAGCGCTCCAACCGAAAGAGATAACTTTGACGCAGCAGGTAGTCCAATTGTCGATATCCCCGGTCCCTCATTTCCGGCGCTTAAACAGAAAAAGACATCCGGATTTTCTGCAAGCATATCATCAAGCATGAGATCCATTTCGGCTAAACCTTCCGTTTCGGACCCTATTCCAAAACTCATATTAAAGACAACCGGCCCGTCATATTTTTTTGCAAACGCCAAACCATATTCATAGGCTCTCAGCATACTACCTGAAGTCGTCGCCCCGCCTGATAATCTGCAGTCTCCAATTTTTAAGCTGATAATCTTTGCTCCGGGCGCTATGCCGTTTAAACCGTTTTGATTAAATATATGATAACCTGCCGCAATGCCCGCTACATGCGTTGCATGTCCTGAACCATCATAATGAAAATTAATCCTGTAATCTTCAGGAAAAATATTAACTGCAAAAGAAGCCATATCTCTTTTTTTCTTGTTATCCTTAATACCAAACTGGATACTCTGATATTTTTTCTTGTAATTAAAAACAGCTTCTTCATCATCAATATGGGTATCGCCGTCAAGATCGATATAGGCCACCCAATCGTCTTCAGTTTCAAAAACAGTAAAGCCAAATTGATCGTTACTTTTTCCGTTATTATCGATATCAGGTATCGTGGTATTCTTAAATTTTTCCTCTCTCAGAACTCCGATGTAATAAATTGAATCCACAGGCTGAAATTTGAGCCGGTTAATTCCATATAATCTGAAACCTGCCGAATTCTGTAAATAGCTCTCCTCATCAGCGGATATTTTTTCGGCCTTTTCGTAATAAATATCGCCTTCTCTGGAAAAATCCTGGGCGTCAATCACTTTTATATCACCGTCCGGCAAATATTTTAATCCATCAACACCCATATCAACACCGGTATCCAGAATGATGATAACAGCATTGTCACCATTATAATCCGGATTTTGCCTGATAAAATCCGCCGCTCCTGTTTTTTCTATATCTAAAAACGGAAATGATTCCTGCGAGAATAGGCTATATAAACTCAAAACAATAAGGCAGCAACACAACCTGAATAACATCAAACAACCTTTAAAACTGCGTTAGTTATTTTAACATCAAAGGTTAAAATTTACGATAGACATATTTCCTTTGCAAACTTAACATGTTTGCCAGATTAAAAGTTGCACGATCATTCTAGGCCTGTCAGAACTCTGTTGAAATCCGGGGAAGTAATTTATTTTATCATGACTGAACTTTTTCTGAAAATAAAAAAGGGCTTTCTCTAATCCAGCAGGATGATCAGAGCAGCCCAAAGACGAAAAACAAGCAATAAACCCACAACATTTTATTTATATGAAGGCATTTAATTGAGGGCAATATTTTACCTTAAATCATGGCCGGAATCTCCTTCCCCGGATACACCATTTCCACCATACCAAAACCCAGATTGTTTAGCTGACCCAATCCTGCATCATAGATAATCTGTAAAATTTCCGGTTCGGCTTTCACTTTTAAGGGCGCTAATACACCTCTTATTTGTTCAGGCGCTGCATCCTGTGATTCAAGGGTAATTACTTTAGTTATTCTGTTATTTTTTCGTTTTATATAATCGGAATCAAATTGTAATTGCATATCCAGATACTGTCTATTTTCATTATTTAATATATTGTACTTATAAATTAAATCCCGTTTGACATACTTTTGATAATCTTCTTCATTAGGATACATATATTGCAAAATATTATGTGCATGAGGAAGATTCTGTTCAACTGATGATCCTGTATCTTTGTATACCGTTACCGGAGAAAGACAGGTAAACCGGGCTTCGGATGTTTTGAAATCCGGTGAAGGATAGAAAGAAATATCATTTATTTCAAAACGGTAATCAAAAATTTTTATGGTTTTTCTGCAGCGCAATTCTTTAGCAAGAATGCTTAAAAACTGGTAAAAAGGAGATGATATATATAAATAAAATTCCGGTGAATTAACGCATATTTTAAATTTATAAATTTTTCTTAACGGAATTATTAGTTGTGAAAAAGTATAGATATTAAAAGTATTTTTTTGAGCCGAATCCGGCATTAATGATTTGAGATAGTTTTGATATTCATAACAAAGCTGGTTGATCAGATTAGCAATGTAGTAATTTGTATTAATCGGAATAAATATTGGAATATTTTGACTGGCAAAGGAAACCTTAATCCGCATAAACCGCTCCGTACGATTAAACTAAAATGGTAAATCGCTGATATATAGTTACAAATTCGATGCCAGTGAATTTTATAGAAATACAAAAATATGTAATTTTTTAAAAATCAATAAGTTGAATAAAAATCCGTAAATTCAGATAATTTGGGAATAAGGGGAAATATTCCCTTATTTTAATTAGGGTAAGGAATTTTTACCTATTTAATAATTTGTTTTTTATTCTTTCGGCAACCTCAATAAAGGCTTCGGAAACAGTGTTATTTTCCAATGCGACCGGTGCGCCTGCATCACCACCAGCGCGAATAGCCGTATTTATCGGAATTTCACCAAGCAGTTCCACATCTATTTTTTTACTGGTTGTGTTTGCTCCACCGGAGGAAAATATATCGGTGCGAGTGCCGCAACCGGGACAAATAAAATAGCTCATATTTTCGATGAGCCCCATAATAGGCACATTGACTTTCCGAAACATTTGTACGCCTTTTACGGCATCCACAAGCGCCACATCCTGCGGGGTGGAAACAATTACCGCACCATCAAGCGCAATCGATTGTGAAAGCGTTAATTGAGCATCACCAGTGCCCGGCGGCATATCAAATAAAATAATATCCAAATCGGGCCAGGCTACATCATTCATCAACTGCTGTAAGGCTCTGTGAACCAGAGCTCCCCGCCAAATTACCGCTTCGTTATTATCTACTAAAAAACCGATTGACATCCATTGAACGTTGTATTTTTCAATCGGATGTATTTTTTGTCCGTCAAAAGGCGGCTTTTCATCAATACCTACCATTAAAGGTATGCTTGGTCCATAAATATCCGCATCCAGCAATCCCACCGACCAGCCGGTTTTAGCCAGAGCAACAGCCAGATTAACCGCAACCGTTGATTTTCCGACTCCTCCTTTTCCGCTGGCCACAGCTACCTTATATTTTATATTTTCTAAAAAATGCGTCTGAACTTTATCTTGTGGCTCACTCTGCTGAGGCGCCTGCATTTCAACAGATACTTCAATTTGCATTCCCGGATAATCGGCTAAAAGTTGCTTTTTTGCGAATTCTTCTATTTGTACGCCTTTTTCATGATCTGCGCTTTTCAATTTCATGAATACTTTTACGGACTGATCATCAATCTGGATATGATCAAGCAATCCGAATGAAACGATGTCTCTGGAAAAACCCGGATAACTGACTTTTTTTAAAGATTCAATTACGAGATCCTGAGTTATTTTCTGAGGGTCGGTCATAGTTATATTGCTTTCTTTTATTCATACTATTCTGCAAATAAAAAAACCTTCCGCCGCCGGCAGAAGGTTGTTTTTTATAGTTTTTATTAAATCTAAATTACTACTTCCAGATCGAGAACCTTATCTTTATCCATGTCGAAGGTCAAATATTTGGGTTTTTCCAATTCTATATCATTTATCAGGGTCAATTCTACTTTAAATGATCTGTTTTCCAAATCCTTGGCCACCAGTTTGCCTGTGCCGTTAATCACTCCTCCTTTAACATTATCATAGTAACTAACCAGTATCGATTCATCAATATCCAGCGCCTGCAATATAGATAATAAGGTTTCGTCATCCATTTTACGGATTACCACTTCATCAATGTCTTCTTCGATACTGTAAATATCACCATCATTATAATAAAAATCGATAGTGCCGCCGCCGCCCTTGATATAAACGAGTTTATCATTAATATCCTGTTTAATACTCCGCTCCACATTAACTACTTTTGCCGTAAAATAATCATCGCGGATATGCACGATCTGAACAGTGATCGGTTTTTCTTCGGGAGAACCTTCATACTGAATTCTACGGATATTGATTTTTTTGTGAACGCCAAACTCTTTTATAAGTTTTTTAACTTCATCCGGTGGAATAGCTCCCGGGCGAAGATTAGAGGGGCCTTTTTTTGATTTAAACATTTTGAAAAAAAATCGCGGTTGAAGGTCCATGGAATACATCAGGTTTGTTAAACTCGACCGGTACCCCTTCATTAAACCTCCTATCTTTATTATTTTTAGGTTAGAACTAAAATTAATGATAAGGTAAAGTAAATGCAATATTTAAAGGATAAACTTATATTTAATGAGATCCTTCCATATTTTTCGTCTCACTAATCAGCCGTTTGGCATTTTCAATGGCCTCAAAAGCAACCTCTTCCCCGGCTAAAAGCGTGGCTATTTCATTAATCCTGTTTTCATCTTTAACAGGCATAACAGTTATATTAGTTCGTCCATTTTCCAAATTCTTAACTACTTTAAAATGCTGTTCCGCAAAAACGGCAATCTGAGGAAGATGGGTTACACATAGAATCTGGTGATTTTTAGCCAGGTCTTTCATTTTTTTACCGACAATTTGAGCAATTTTGCCCGAAATCCCCGAATCGATTTCATCAAATACCATAACCGCAATCTGATCATTAGCGGCAAGCGCTGATTTTATAGCCAGCATAATCCGGGAAATTTCACCCCCGGATGCAATTTTGTGAATCGGCCGGCCTTTGTCCCCTGGATTTGACTGAATTTCAAAACAAATATCATCAAATCCATTATCATCAGGAATACAGGCTATATTGTTAATTACAAATAGCGAATGCTTCGATGTCCGAACATTTTGACTTACGCTAAAAAGTGCGTGCGGCATACCTATCTGCTTCAGCGTATTGGTAATCGCTTCGGCGAAAAGGAGAGCAATTTCTTTTCGCCTGGAAGATAAATCTTTTCCAACACTTATGACTTTTTCCCTGATTTCCAGAATTTCTTTTTCAATGTTTTTCGTCTTATCGTCAAATGAATCAATATTTTCAATTAGTTGTTCAACCTGATCCCTGTATTCAGTTAATTCCCTTATGTTTTCTTTATGATATTTTTTCAATATGAAATCCAGGTGATTAATTCTGTTATTCAGGTATTCCATTCTCTGAGCATCATATTCAAGATTCTCTATATAACTTGCCGAAAAACGTCCGACTTCCTCAACCGCTTCCCTGGCGCTTTTTATGGAATCCAATAATTGTAAAAACTGATCGTCGTAATGAGTTAATTCGTGTAAATCAGCTTCTGCCTTCGAAAGGAAATCACCGGCATTATATTCGCCTGAATAAAGGGTTTCTGCCAGACGAGCGGACAGCTGATTCAAAACTTCAATGTTATCCAAACGTCTTTTTTCTTCCTGCAAAGCCGGATATTCATCTTCGTCCAGATTGCTTTCTTTTAATTCTTTTAACTGAAACTGATAAATATCCTGTTTTTGGGCGGCTTCTGCCTGTTGTTTTTTAAAATTTTCCAAATCCTTAATCTTACGATTATAAATTTTTAACAAATCGGAAAACTGGCGCTTTACTTCATTCAAATTTCCAAAATCATCGAGATATTGTATATGATATTCAGGACGTAATAACCGCTGGTGTTGATGCTGCCCATGCAGGTCAATCAAAGGTTCGGTTAATTCCGTCAGTATATTGAGTGTTACCGGAGAATCATTTACAAATATGCGGTTATTACCTGAAGAATAAATCTCTTTGCGAATGATAATCAAATTATCATCCTGACTGATATTAAGATTGTTTTTTTCCACCAGGACAGAAATCTGCGGCCAGCGGTTATTTTCCAATTCTGCTTCTATCACCGCTTTTGTTTCACCGCTTTTGACGAGATCGGGACTACTCCTTTCGCCGCAAAGCTGACTGATGGCATTTATGATAACAGATTTTCCAGTACCGGTCTCACCGGTAAAAATATTAAGGCCGGAGGTGAAATCCATCCTGACTTTACTGATTAAGATAAAATTTGTGATTTCAATTGCTCGTAACATTACTATTTTCTGATAACAGCAATTTTACCCGCCGCCGTACTGCCCTCTTCATCAAATGCAGCGTATAAATATACCCCGGATGAAACTGGTTTGCCTAAAAAATCCAGGCCATCCCAAATTGCACGGCTTCCCTCAACAAGGTCCGATTCCGTTGAAAGCTCACGAACTAAAACGCCGTTTATTGTAAAAATTTTAACCATTGAATTCTTTTTGAGATTGGTAATGGTAAACTTTTGCTGATGTTCACCCAATATAAACGGATTTGGTCCTCCGGAAACCTGATTATAATCAGATCGGATTTGCGCAAATGATCCGCTAAAAACCGATAATCCCCGTTCCGTTGCAATCAGCGCCTCGCCTGATTTGGAATCAACATAAATACCGTTAACTTCATTGGAAAGAATTTTACTATTACTGGTCGTATAACCAACCCAGGCATTCGTCTCCCACGGGCTATGATCCGCTTTTAAAATGCTTAATCCACCGGAAGTTGCAAACCAACGATTGTTAAATTCATCAATAAAAATAAAATTAATCCTGTTTTCCAGGGGACCGGATTGCCCGGTTTCATCGGCAGTATGCTTATACACATTTAGTCCGTCATAAGAATTAAGACCTGCTGCTGTTCCTATCCATACAATGCCGTCCTTATCAACAGCAACCGAAAGTATGCTATTTGTATATAAACCATCGTCAATTGTGAGCGTGGAAATTTTCTTATTATCCGGATTAAGCGCATATACGCCATCGCCATAAGTTCCGCAGTATAATACTCCAAAAAAGTCAAAATCCATACTGGATATGGAACGATCTTCATCCGCAATACCATTGGAAAGAGAGTAATAATCCCAGTCATTTTCGTTAATGCTTACAAATCCATTCCTGTACGGAGTAACCCGCAACTGATAGCCATCGGCCGGATAATAACACCCAATCCATAAATTATTGTGTTCATCCTGTCTGAAAGCGGTAACCACTTCATAATTTGCAGCGTCAGTAGGAGCCGGGCTTAAGAAATTATGATAGACCTCCGCATTACTTTGATCTCTCGATTCAAATGAATCAAAAGTAGAGATAAGCGCATTGCCGGGATAATCATATCCATGAAAATAAACCGTATCGCCATCCGCTTTAAAAACCATTATACCACCGCCCCAGGAGCCAATCCAGATATTATTGTACCGAT
This sequence comes from Calditrichota bacterium, assembly GCA_003854985.1. GTDB lineage: Bacteria > Calditrichota > Calditrichia > Calditrichales > Calditrichaceae > Zgenome-0002. The sequence continues at coordinate 14,395 of RQOG01000101.1, read as the reverse complement.
CTTCGTATAAAATATTTGAACAGCTAAGCTCAATCCATCTTCCCGGACTGAATTGATGGCTTATCCAACGATCTGCAGTCTTAATATCAAATCCAGTTTGTATATTTTTTTTAAACATATTGGCCGTTGCCCAAATTTGCCCGGAATGATCCCTGATGGTAAAACGGGTTATGTTTTGAGAAGGACCGTCCAGTTTAAAACGCTTTTGTGCCGGACTAAAGAAAAGACCATCAGTGGAATTAGCGACAACATAATCACTATTGCCCAAATTCTTTATATCATTAATATTACTGTCAAAAGTCCTAATCAGGCTTCTCCCTGAGTTAATGGTATACCGGTATAACTGCCGGTTATTTCCGATCAAAACTTCATCATTAATAGGTGTAATTGCTTTAACTGTATATGCAGAACCTTCTCCCCAGTTATTCATTTTGGTAATAGTCAGTTGCTCATCCATCAGCGCCAGGCCATCGTTCAAGCCAATCCAAAGCATATCATTAATAACAGCAAGCGTTTGCACTTTATCGCCGGGCAGATTATTCTGTGAAGTAAAAATGCTCCATTCTTCCGGGTTATTGATGGTGTGTGTATTAATATCCGAGGGCGCCGTTAGAAGTCCCCTGTCTGTGCCCAGCCAGATCCGGTTGGCAAACAAATGGACGCTGGTTACTTCATTAATTATAACCGGGAAATTATGAAAATAGTCCCGAAATTCATAGTGTCCATCTTCCCGGATAAATATACCAACGCCCTTACCGGAGGCTATCCATAAAGAATCATTGCCAATAACAAAATCGGCTATCGGATTCCCCTGTAATTTGAAGGAATGATCCCAACTATTATCGGCCGGATTATAAAAATCGACCATACCATCTATTCCGCCTGTAATAACAATGCCGTGCGCATCGATTATGATAGCGTTTGTATATGTGGAACTCAAGCCTTCGATATTGGTAAATTTTTGTACTTCGCCGCTATTTTGATTGTATTTATAAATGCCCCCGGTAGTAGCCGCCCAAACTTCCTGATTATAGATGTCTATCTGGTAGACATCATTCATATTGGTTATACTTCTCCAGTCATCCAGATCGAAGCTGAAGGCAAAAACGGGTAATAAGCAAATAATGATCATCCACTTCATCTGTTTAAACCTATGTTATATTTTCGTTAGTAAATCTGCCATTTCTATGGCGGCTAAAGCGGCGTCCCAGCCTTTATTGCCGGCTTTTGTCCCCGCTCTTTCCACAGCCTGCTCAATGGAATCCGCCGTAATAATACCGAATATTACCGGCATATTTGCGCTTAATGATACCTGTGCCACTCCTTTTGCCGCTTCAGAAGCAACATATTCAAAATGGGGTGTTCCGCCCCTGATTATCGCTCCCAGACAGATTACTGCATCGAATTTCTTTGATTCGGCGGCTCTCTTAGCGGCTAATGGAATTTCAAACGACCCCGGCGTCCATATCACCGAGATGTTTTTATCGTCCGCTTCGTGACGTAATAAACAATCCATGGCCCCATCCACCAGTTTTCTTGAAATCAATTCATTAAATCGGCCGACAACAATAGCAAATTTTTTATTCTTTGCCGTTAATTTTCCTTCAATGATCGCAGTCATAATTATCCTTTCGATATATTACCATTTATCTGTGTTTGGTGAATAATAAATGTCCCATCTTATCACGCTTAGTGTTCAGATAATGCTCATTGATTTCATTGGGACAAATTTCCAATGGAACTCTTTCCACAATTTCTAGTTCGTGACCTTCCAAACCGACTATTTTTTTTGGATTATTAGTCATCAAACGCAATTTGGTTATTCCGAGATCCTTTAGTATCTGGGCACCAATCCCATAATCCCGTAAATCCGGTTTAAAGCCCAGCACCTCATTGGCTTCAACCGTATCTTTACCTTCTTCCTGGAGAGCATAGGCCAATAGTTTATTTGTTAACCCGATTCCGCGGCCTTCCTGGCGCATATACAGTACAACACCTCTTTTTTCCTTTTCAACCATCTGAAGCGCTGCAGCCAACTGTTCACCGCAATCACAGCGCTTTGAACCAAAAACATCTCCCGTTAAACATTCCGAATGTACCCGCACCAATACCGGCCTTCCATCGCCGACATCGCCTTTAACCAATGCAATATGATGTTCCGAGGGATCCAATATATTCTCATAAAGATAGCATTTGAATGTACCATGTTTGGTGGGCATATCTACCACTACCCGGCGGCGGACAAATTTTTCTCTCGTGCGTTTATACCGGATAAGGTCAGCGATTGTTATAATTTTTAAATGGTGTCTTTTTGTAAATTCAATTAATCTTTGATCACGAGCCATTGCTCCGTCTTCATCCATAATCTCACAGAGCACACCGGATGGTTTTAAGCCGGCTAAACGGGCAAGATCAGTAGCCGCTTCCGTATGTCCTGCTCTTCTCAGAACCCCGCCATCTTTGGCAATAAGCGGAAAAATGTGACCCGGCCGGGCCAAATCTTCCGGTTTGGTGGATAAATTGACTATCGTGTGTATCGTATGGGCTCTGTCATAAGCTGAAATCCCGGTTGTCGTTCCGCGCACGGCATCAACGCTCACCGTAAAAGGTGTTTCATGTAAAGCGGTATTTCTTTCGACCATATAATCCAGTTCCAGTTCTTTCGCCCTTTCTTCGGTTATGGTAATACAAAGCACACCGCGTGCTTCCCGCGTAATAAAATTAACATCCTCAGGGCGAACTAATTCCGAAGCCATAATCAGATCGCCTTCGTTCTCCCTGTCGGCATCATCGACAACCACTATCATTTTGCCATTTTTTATATCTTCAATGGCTTCTTCAATTGTATTAAAATAGCTTTTCATCTAATAACCAAGTTTCTTTAACCATTCTTCCGATAATATATTCTGTGATTTATTTTTCATAGCGCCGGACAATAATTTTTCAATGTATTTCGCCAGCACATCGGTTTCTATATTTACGTAGTCCCCTGTTTTTCTCTCTTTAAGATTCGTTTTCTCCCAGGTATGCGGAATTACAGAAATCTCCAGATAAGAATCTGTCAGATCCGCTATGGTAAAGCTGATTCCATCAATGGCAACCGAACCCTCTTTGATCAAATATTTTCCTAAATCATCCGGATATTTTATCCGGATATTATAATTATCTCCCAGTCTGGTCAAGGCTGTAATTTGCCCCGTTCCGTTAACATGACCCTGAACCAGATGACCGCCAAGCCTGGTATTCAGCGTTAAGGCTCTTTCCAGGTTCACTTTTATTCCGGGAATTAGTTTTTCCAGGGTTGATTTTTCTAATGTTGCTCCTACCGCTTCCGCATAAAATCCTGTTGGCTCGGTTTTAACAACCGTCAGGCAAACGCCATTGACACAAATGGAATCATCCGGATTTGTACCCGACAGTATTTTTTGACAGGCAATAAAAAGCCGCTTCCCTCCGGCAATGGCATTTACCTGGTTAACCGTTCCGATTTCTTCAATTATTCCCGTGAACATGGCCAAATTTATTAATTTAAAATCAACTTGTCACACTAAAATTTATAATAAGGGATGATATACCATTTTTACGTCATTTCCAAATTGTTCAGCGGATACCAGCTTTAACTTTTTTTCAGTTGCAGAATTAAAAGCTTTTACTCCGTTTTTAAATAGACCCGACGATTGATAGATAATCAATTCATCAAATAAATTTTTTTCCAGAAACTGTGTGAATATCTGCGCACCGCCCTCGACAAGAAGTGATAAAATCTGCAACCGGTATAGTTCCTGTATAACATCGTTCAGGTCCAAGCAGTCTTTTTCATTTCCATTCAGAAATTTTAATTCTAGGCCTTGTCCCTGGTATTTTTTTATTTTTTCCGCTCCTGTCTTTTTGGAAACCAGTAAAAAGGTATGCGCCTTATCTTTTATATTAAAAATAGTTGCCTGCGGATTACTGTTCAGGTTTCCGTCCAAAATAATCCGGTGTGGATTTTGGCCTTTAGCTTCTCTGACCGTCAGTCTCGGATCATCAACATTCACCGTATTAGCCCCTATAAGAACGGCATCACATTCCGCCCTTAACCGATGAACGTCTTTTAATGATTCCGCACCGGTAATCCGGCTACTGATCCCTTGCTTTTCGGAGATCATTCCATTCAGCGTCTGGGCAATTTTCATGATTATATAAGGTCTTTTTTTCTCCATATAGGTAAAAAAGAACCTGTTAAGATGCCGGCCTTTTTCTTCTTCGATTCCTTTAATAGTCTTAATGCCGGCTTTTTCAAGGGCCAGTAAACCTTTACCGGATACCTGCGGATTGGGATCAATATTGGATATAACAACTTTACTGATTCCTCCCCTGATAATCACCGGAACACAGGGCGGGGTTTTTTTATTGGAATGACAGCAGGGTTCAAGATTACAATACAGAACGGACCCTTTTACCGATTCCATGGCAGAAGATATTGCTTCTATTTCGGCGTGAGGTTTCCCGCTGCCCTTGTGATATCCTTCGCCAATTACTTTGCCATCCTTAACCAAAACTGCACCGACAAGAGGATTCGGGCTCACTTTTCCGACGCCTTTAAGCGCAAGCCGGAAACAACGCCGGATATATTTTTCTTCAATTGTCAGCATTAGTCTTCATATATTCCGATATGTTTCTTTCCAAATCAAATACGATCGACAAAAAATTACTTAACAGAAAACCGGTAACGCCCCAGATCATTTCGCTTTGATAATAATAATAATGCACCATCCACTTTTCACCGTCTATTTCATAGGGCTTTATTTCAAATATATTGTCTTTAAAAAAGTATAATAATGGTATGGTGATAATTTTTTCAATTTCAACTTCATTCGGATGCAACATATGCGGGAAAGGTATCATCCCCACAAACGGAGTAACCATATAACCGGTATTGGTTAAAAAGCGGTCGGTCTGACCAATAATTTTTATATCTTTACTTTGTATTCCTATTTCTTCTTCAGTTTCTCTGAGAGCGGTAAAAACAAGCGACTCATCCGTAGCATCCCTTTTTCCGCCGGGAAATGATATTTGTCCTTTATGATGTTCAACAAGAACGGTTCTTTTTGTGAACAAAAGATGCGCCGCGCCATCTTTGTAAAATAAGGGGATTAAAACCGCCGCTTCCGTTGAAGACGTTTTTTTATATTCAAAAGACCGGGTGATTCTTCCGGAAAGTTTCTCACGAAGATGCTTTTCCATTGCTTCACGGTCGGAACAAAGTTCTTTTATTAAGTTGTTGTACATTATCTTCCAGGCTACTATGATGAAACCTTTTATAAACCCTTTCTTATTTTATAAACCGAAACACAAATTCTTGATTGATCCTGAATAACATATTCATTTTCAACCTGATAATAATACCCGTGTTCCTTTAAAATCTGAAAAAAACTTCCAGCAATAGCCCTGTTCGGTTCCGCTAATATTATAAAGCCGTCCGGCCTCAGATAATTCCTGAATAATTGCAATAACGGGGGGAAAAAACGACGCTCGTAGACAATATCAGAGGCCACGATGCAATTAAATTGTCCTTCCAGTTCAGGGTGCCTCCAGTCCAGTATCCGGGTTACGGGACAATCAATATTATTAAGAACAAAATTATGCCTGGCCATAAAAAGGGCATCCTGTTCATAATCGGTTAAAACAAATTCAGCCGGATTTAATGACGCGATCACCATTGAGGTTAATCCCAGACCGCAGCCCAGTTCAAGTACATTTTTTCCTTTAAACAATGCCGCGTTTTTTATCAGGAAACGGCAAAGTCCTATAGCTGAAGGCCAGAGTTCGGCCCAGTATGGCAGCCGCTCATCTACATTAAATTCATCATCACTGACAAGATTTACCAGATCATCCAGGTTTTTAACACGATCGAAGATGAAACTCCGGTTCAGATAGCGGAATTCATCGCGCACGAGTTCGATATTTGCAAAGGTATCTGCCATTTATCCGGGGCCATTTTTCATGTTTTTTAAGAATCCGGAGATAACTTTAGCCGCTTTATCCGACGCTCCGGGTGGTCCCAGTTTCTCCCTGATTATTTTCAGATTGGCGCGTGTTTTTTTATTACAATCCCTCGATAAAAGTTCTTCGATTTCAACAACCATTTTTTCCGGTGTGCAGTCTTGCTGGATCAGTTCAACGGATACCTGCGACCCGGCGACAATATTAACCAGACCGATAAAAGGCACTTTTACAAGAAGCCGGCCAAGAAAATACGTGATTTTATTTACCATATAAACGATCACCATCGGCAGGGCATAATAACCGGTTTCCAGCGTTGCCGTGCCGGAAGCCACCAGCGCCGCATCATACCGGGGCAGGCAGACAGGCAGGGGTTCCGTTTTTACGGTTATGAAATCCATATCAGGCTTCAGGTATTTCTGATATTCGGACTCCGGAATATGATTTACGCGGATAATTTCCGCCTGGTGGATTTTACCGGCCGTAAAAAGCATTTCCGCCGCGGCAATCATTTTGGGCAATAAAGATTGTATCTCCTGTTTACGGCTGCCGGGCAGCAGGCCAATTGTTATATGCCCGGGATTAAGTTCTTTATCTTTAACAGGCAGAAAGGGATGATGCTTATCCACTAACGGGTGCCCGACGCAGATCGCATCAATGCCATAATCTTTATAAAACTTCTCCTCAAAGGGAAAAAGCACCAGCATGAGATTAACATATTTTTTAATTTTTTCTATTCTTCTCCGGCCCCAGGCCCATAACTGCGGACTGATGTAATAGATAACCGGGATATTCAGTTTATGCAGGCCGGCGGCAATTTTAAGATTAAAACCGGGATAATCTATCAACACGGCACAATCCGGTTTTTCATTTGCCGCCCTTTCCAAAACCGAATGGTGTACTTTTCGGATAAACGGCAGATGACGAATGATTTCCCCGATGCCCAAAAAAGCCATTTGGGAAATATGATACATTAATTCCATACCTTCCGCAGCCAGGTTGTCGCCGCCGATACCAAATACACGGATTTCTTTTTCATCCTGCTTTTTTAACGCCCGGATCAAACCTGCCCCGTGCTGATCTCCGGATACTTCACCCGCGATGACTAATAGTTTCATCCATTTTCCCGAATGGTAGCTGTCACATAAACCGGAATGATAAAACCGTTCCTAAAGAAAGTTCGTTTCAGACAGGTCGTTTTATTCATTGAATGAAATCGTATCCGGCAATTCATTAATATCATTATCCTGATAAGGAAAAAATTCTTTTAACTTTTCACCGACTCTTCTAATGCCGGTTATCGTCCCGTTTAAAAAATCGCCTTTAACAAACTCAGCGCGCATTTCTTCCTTTACGTCTTCCCAAAAGTTTTCCGGGACAACTTCGTTGATGCCCTTATCGCCGAATATGGCAAATTTTTTATCGCTTATCGCCAGATATATCAGGGCGCCGTTTCGCAGAACGGTTTGGTGCATTTTAAGTTTCTCAAAAATTTTTACAGCCCGTTCCAGGGGATCGCCCTTACATTTAGACTCCAGATGTAAACGGACTTCTCCGGAAGTCTGCTGTTCTGCTTCTTTGATTGCTTCAAGAATTTGATGCTGTTGTTCTTTTGAAAAAAACTTTTTGACGTTCATATCCAATCTGCTAAAATTATTGATCTGTTTTTAATTAAATGCCTTTTCCCTTTGAATATAGTTTTTTACCAGCCGCCGCTGGCACCGCCTCCGCCGGACATGCCGCCAAACCCGCCGCTGAATCCGCCGCCGCCGCCGCCGGAACTGAAACCGCCTCCCCGCGATCCCGAAGCGCCAAGAATACTGCCGATAATAAACGGCGCCATTGAGCTTCGTCCGCGGGTGCCAATGCCGGTCGAACCGCCGCCAAAGAATTTAGAAATCATTATGATGACAACAATCAGGAAAATCAGCCCGCCGATGCCTTTTTCGCTTGTGCCGCTTCCCTTTTCTTCCTTAACCGGTATTTTGTATTTGCCCTCCATAGCCGGAATCAAAACATCCAGCGCGGCTTTAATACCGCCATAATAGTCGTTCTGCCGGAACCGCGGCGCCATTATTTCCCGGATCACCGTCCCGGACTGGGCATCGGTGATAACGTCTTCGACGCCGTAACCGGTCTCGATACGAATTTTTTTATCCTGAATGAAAATGACTATTAATAAACCATTGTCTTCTTCTTTCAAACCCGGTTTCCATTTGTCATATAACCTTGTGGAAAAATCTTCCAGGTAAGTATTTTCCGGCATTTGGTCGAAAATGGCTATAAAAATCTGGTTCGAACTTCTTTTTTGTAATTGATCCAGGTTCATGATCAGATTTTGCTTTTCATTTGCGCTGAGCGCTCCCGCCTGGTCATGTACCCAAGAATCCGGTTTGTCGGGAAGATCAAGGGCTATACCATGTGAAGCCGCAACAAAAATGACTAAGATGATTGTTTTAATAAGTTTACCCATGCGTATCCCTGGTTAGAACTTTACCTGCGGCGCCTGCTCTGCACCGGCCTGAGCCTGGAAATATTGTTTTTCGGCAAATCCGAACATAGAAGCTATAATGTTCGAAGGAAAGACTTTGATTGTGGTATTATAATTCCTTACCACCTCATTAAAACGGCCTCTCTCCACGGCAATTCTGTTTTCCGTGCCTTCCAACTGGGTCTGCAGGTCGGCGAAACGCTGATCCGCTTTTAATTCCGGATAGCGCTCCACAACCACCATCAAACGTTGCAAAGCGGAAGATAAAGCGCCCTGCATTTGCTGGAACTGGCTGAAAGCCTGAGGATTTTCCAATACTTCCGGGCCAACATTAATCTGGCCGCCCATCTTGGCGCGGGCTTCTGTTACGGCTTCCAGAGTTTCTCTTTCATGGGAAGCATACCCTTTTACCACTTCCACTAAATTAGGAATCAGGTCCGCCCGGCGCTGATACACATTTTGCACCTGGGCCCATTTTTCATTGACTTCTTCATTCAGGGTTACAAATCCGTTATAGGTTGATTTGATATAACCATATAACCCGAATGCTATCAGGATTACAATTACCCCGATCACTATTCCAACCACACAACCTTTTTTCATATCTGATCTCCAAAATGTTATGATTTAAGTTATTTATATATACAAATGTAACCATATTAAATTCACTATTGATAAAACAAAGCGGAGAGATAACCGACAACCTGATGATGATCTCCCGTAATATCTCCGGACGTTTTATAGGTTAATACCTTCGCTTTATCCGCGCCTAACAATTTGCCGGCCATCATTACGCTCATGACCGGACCGCCGCCGCACATTTCACATATGCCGCTGGTCAGGCTCCGGTATAATCCCTCAATATTAAATTTATTGATTTCATCCACTACAACATTATCCAATTGTGAAGCCAGTTTACTGTCATGATAATGAGAAAGATCGGAACTGGCAACCATTAAAGCTTTTTTATCTTTGAGCGTATCGGTCAGCGCTTCGGCCAGGCCAGTAACATTTTCATAGCCCTGATCGCCCATCACAACAGGAATAAGTTTAAATTCTTTTAGAACAACCTGTAAAAAAGGTAACTGCACTTCCAGAGCATGTTCCGCCCCGTCATGTCCCATTTGTGATAAAATATTATGCAATCCGCTTTCCGCCAGCGCTTGCGCCGCTTCGCTGTCAACTTCAATATTCCCCAGCGGTGTTTGATAATAAGCTCCCGGGTAAATAGAGTTTTCTTTAAAATAAGCCCGGTGGCTCGGCGAAACCACGACCACGGTATCAAATGAATGACCTTCCAGCTGTCTGTATGCCTGAGCGGCTACAGCGCCCGAATACATATAACCGGCGTGCGGCGCTACAAGACCATATATTTTTTTTACATTCTCCAATTGCGGCACCTGTTTTATATATCCGTTAATATCTTTGCGCAGCGTATTTTCATCGCCCGGATAAAACATACCGGCCACAGCAGGATATCTTATTGATTCGGTAAAAGACATAAGTACACCCCACTACTTTAACCATACCGGCTAAATATTAACCGAAATTAAGGTTCATTGCAAGAAAGATGCAATACCTGTAATATATCACTTGGCAAATGTATCAGATCCTTTGCCGCATGGAAGTAATATCCCGAAAAGAAGGTTGATTAAAATTTTGAATGATGAAAAACAAAACTCAAAACTTTATTTTTAAATCATGATAATTGAATTGTGCAATAATAAATATAATGAATGGAGATCGAAATTCGGCGGCCATTCGGTACCGAAGATATATCATCCACTTGCTGTTATTTTTTATTCGAAGCGTAAGTAGATTCCACAAAATCTTTGGCGCAGCGGAAGCCGACAAAATCATATTCCACCGCAGGCGGATAATACGTGCGGAATGTCGATCGTATATAATTTCGTCCCCGATTCCAGGACACACCCCGGATTACCCTATAACGACCGGCATCGACTATTTTATTTTGCTGATCAACTTTAGCCGTCACATAGGGTACAATATACCAGTCCTCGCACCATTCCAATACATTCCCGTCCAGATCATAAACGCCGTATTTGTTCGGTTTAAAGGAACCGACAGGAGACGTATAAACAAAACCGTCATTGTATCCGTCAACAGCCGGATAATGAAATTTAATCTTGCGCAACGATTCATCCGCGACATTTCCCAAGGTCCGTTTGCCCTGGTAAGAAATATAATGATATTCCTGCGGCGTACCGCTCTTAGCGGCATATTCCCACTCTAATTCGGTTGGCAGTCTTTTACCGACCCATTCCGCGTAAGCCTTGGCATCTTCCCACTTAACATTCACCACAGGATGATTATCATAATTCCAGCCTGGCTGCTTCGGCATCACTCTGCGCGTAATCCGGCAGAACTCCTTGAACTGGGCCACGGTCACTTCATATTTATCTAAAAAGAACTTCCTGATCTGAACATTGTGAATGGGCTTTTCAGTATCGCTGAACCGGCTGCCGATATCGATAGTCCCGCCGGGAATTAAAACCATGTCGCCTTCCTGGTTAAAAACAAAATCGATATCCTCATCAAATTTTTCACTGTAAGTTACAACATCGGACGATGAAGTTTTCAGTACGCTGCATGCCAGTAGAAAAACAAAATTCAAACTTAATACAAAATATTTAAATACTTTTTTCATGGTTCCTTAGTCTTTTTTTTGCCGCTATAATATCTCTTCGCAATTTATTCAGCCAACTTAAAATTAATCGGCGTATTGGTAAATTTTTTTACATCCTAAAATACAAAAAAAACTACGAAAACTAAACTTTATTTTTTGTTTCTTTTAACATCAATTCCGAGAAAAAAATTCTTTATAAATTAACTACATTTTTTTGGCCAGTCACCTTCGTTCCGGCGGTCGTTTTTACAAAGCCTAGTATCATTTTTTTATTTTAGCAACCGTTATATACTGCAAGGAATTATTCATAAACATTTCTATAATCTCGTTACCATTCTCATGAATCATGACGTTACCGGGAAACATGGTTCCGGTTCTGTCTTTCAATGTAATCGTCCGCAGAGCAAACGGAGAATTGCCGGCTTTTAATATTCTGTATTTACCAAAATAAATGTTGAGTTTTTTATAAAATACCATTTGAACATCCATGTCCGTTATAGGGCCAAATGCCTTCTGACAAGCAAATTTCTTACTTTTTCCAATGCCGTTATAATTACCCGGATTTGCTTTTAAAAGTAATATCCTAATGTCTCTTCTTCAAATTTTAAGATGCTGTATTAATTAAAAAGAGACAACAAGGATTTATCAGTTTTTCAGGTCGGTCTGGTTTTCCAATTGTTCCGTAATGGAACGAAGTTTATTCAGTGAATCAAGCGAATTAAAATGTTTTTTAACGCCAAAAGGCAGAAACTGTAAACCGGTGAATGTTGCGCCCGCCGATAAATTGGTATTAACCCAGCGTATTTCACCCTTCAGCCTTATACTATCGTAACCTGGCAGTAAAATTTCCAAAAGAACTATTTCACCGGTTTGCAGCGTATCGTTTGTAGAAAAACAAATACCGCTTTTGGAAATATCCTTCATCGGAACGGGCCCCGAATATTTTTGAATAAATGAAATCCGTTTTTGCTTTTTATAATAAACCCGTCCGTCAGGTATCACTATTCTTTTGCATGCCCTGCGTTCTTTAGAATCCGGCATACCGTTTATCCTTTGAGAAAAAGACTGAAATTCCTGTCATTATTTTTAGTCTAAAATTTTTCAATACAAAAGAACTCTGCTAAAAAATCAGCATTAATATATTCAATTAAAATGGATAAGAAAAGATGAACCGGTTTTTCAATAACCATTATTAATTGTTTCCTGATTATCGTCCGGATACGGATATACTTTATAGCAAGCGTTAGTCTGTGAACAAAAAAATTCCACATCTGTCCTAAATCAATATTTTAACTTGCCACGATTTTTAGATCGTGGATTAGGACAGCTCCATTTAAATGGACTTCAGTCCCAGATGAAAGTTTATAATTGGGCTAAAGCCCCATTTTCCGGTTATTTTCATACCGCTATCTGAAGATATCGGCAAGTTATTTTTGATAACTTTTTTTGGGGTTGTTTTCCAGATCGTATAAAACAGCGTGCTAACATCAATAAAAACAAACAGTGGTTTATAAAACCCAATTATTTTGGACAGCTATGAAAAATTATTTATGAATAATTATTTTAAAATACGATTTGTATTTAGTATATTTTACAGGCATAATTGCGGTTGTTCATTTAATAATTTTCAGGACGAAATATTATTTTATAGTTAAATAAGGAAATTTGATTTCCGGGACTTTGAGATATGAAGAACCATATATCCGTTCTTTTTACCCTTTTACTAACAACCGGCCTTCTAAGTCAACAATTGCAATTTGAACGCATTACCACCAAAGAAGGACTATCACAAAACTCCGTTACAAGCATTTGCCAGGACAGTATGGGTTTTATATGGTTCGGCACCTACAGCGGGTTAAACCGGTACGACGGATATAACTATAAAATTTTCAAGAACGAAAAGGATAATCCCGGAAGCTTAGCGAATGAATTTGTCCGGGCTTTATCCATCGATAATTCAGGCCGTTTATGGGTTGGAACCATGGGCGGCGGCTTAAACCGGTATTGCAGTGAAAAAGAGCGCTTCATCCGGTATGTAAATGATCCGGAAGATTCCAGCAGCCTCAGTCATAACTCAATTACTGCGCTGTTGACGGATAAAAAGGGCAATTTGTGGATCGGAACATTGGGAAGCGGTTTTGATAAACTTGTTATGCCAAAAGACATTGAAGAAAATGAGAACGACCAGGACCCGAACAGATCCAGGCTGGATTTTATTAATTATAATCATGTCAGGGTAAATGTTAATAATGCCTTTTGGGATTATATCAATTGCTTTCATGAAGATAAATACGGACTGATATGGATCGGCACCCGATATGGATTGACAAAATATGATCCCGCAACAGACCAATTCACCCATTATTTTCATAAACCGGGTAACACTTCCAGTTTGAGCAGTAATAATATCAATGGCCTTGGCGAAGATCAGAATGGTAATTTATGGGTAGGCACGTGGGATAACGGGCTGAATATATACGACCGTGAACATGACGCCTTTATCCGGTACAGCTATAAAAAAGACCGGATAAAATCTGCGGGAAATGAATCCATTTCCAGTTTGTACAAAGATAAATCCGGTGATTTTTGGATCGGCACATTCGGTGATGGATTGTTTGAGTTTCTTTCGGCTGATTTATCTGAGAATAAAAGTATTAATAAACGTTTGTTTGATTTTAAACTTTACCAGTATGATTCTCACGATATAAACACCATAGGATCGAACAATATCTATACGGTTTTCGAAGACCGGTCCGGCGTTTTATGGATTGGTACCGACTGGGGAGGCATAAGCAAACTCGATAAGAAAAAAAGCAGCTTCGTATGTTACAAAAGTGATCCGGCTAATCCCGGTGGATTAAACCAGAATGTTTTATTAAGTATGTGCAAAGACAAAAACGATGTTTTATGGCTCGGCACAAGAAATGGCGGATTAAATTTATTTGATATACAGACAAAGAATTTTTCTTATTTTACACATGATCCGAACAACCCGGCCAGTTTAATGAACAATACGGTGTTAAGCATATATGAAGGTAAAGACCATACGATCTGGATCGGCACAGCCATAGGTATAAACCAATATGTGGATTCAAAAAGGGCATTTATTCCCTACATCATCCAGCCTCATGATCCCGGTTCAACCTATATATTTTCGATTTGTGAAGATACCTCCGGTTATCTCTGGCTGGGAACTTATGCCAGCGGTGTGTACAGATTCGATAAAAAAACCGGCCGGACCATTAACTATAAATTCAATGTTTTTTTTTTTT
>RQOG01000100.1 GCA_003854985.1 Calditrichota bacterium | reverse complement strand
CATGAAGACCGGAATGGCGATTTATGGTTCGGAACAAATACCGGCGGGCTAAATAAATACGACCAAGCGAATGACCGGTTTATCCGCTATACTTCCGATGGGAATTCTAACAGTATTTCCGATAACAAAGTGCTTGTAATATTTGAAGACCAATCCGGTAGTTTATGGCTTGGCACAACAATGGGCCTGAACCGATTAGATCACGAAGACGATAAAAACCGGGATTATACTTTTGCGCATTTTACCACAGAGGACGGCCTGGCGTCCAATACCATTCACGGTATTTTGGAAGATGATTACGGGAACCTGTGGATAAGTTCAAATAATGGCCTTACCCGGTTTAATCCCGCAACTAAAAATGTCAAAAATTTTGGCATCAGCGATGGCCTGCAGGGCAATGAATTTAATGTGAATTCCTGCGTTAAGGACGAAGATACCGGGGAGATGTATTTTGGCGGCATCAATGGTTTTAATATGTTTCATCCCGACAGCATTAAAGATAATTTAGTGCTGCCCAACGTGGTAATTACGGATCTTAAAATTTTTAATAAAAGTGTTCCTATTGATAAAGAAACCAACGGCAGCGTCATATTAGAACGGTCCATTATCAATTCAAAAGAAATAGCGCTGTCTTACATGGACAACGTGTTTTCATTGGAATTTGCCGCTTTGCATTTCAGCTCTCCTGATAAAAACCGTTATGCTTATAAGCTTGAAGGATTTGAGAAAGGCTGGAATCTGGTCGATGCGAAACAAAGAATGGTTACCTATACCAACCTGGATCCGGGAACCTACACTTTTTTAGTAAAGGCATCCAATAACGATGGCAGATGGAATGAACAGGGCGCTTCTCTGAAAATCAGGATAACGCCTCCCTACTGGAAAACCTGGTGGTTTCAATCATTACTTGTATTATCGTTGGCCGTTATTCTTCTCCTTTTCCATAAATTCAGGTTACGGAGAATTCAGGAAATTAACAGGGATTTGGAAGAAAGGGTTGCCAAACGCACTGAGGAACTTGAATCGACCAACAGGGAACTCGAAGCATTTACTTATTCGGTTTCGCATGATCTGCGCGCCCCGATGCGCAGCATTAACAGTTTTAGCGATATCCTGATGGAAGATTATGCCGATAAAATTGATGCAACAGGAAAAGATTATTTAAACCGCATCAGCAAAGCCGGCAAATATCTGGGTACCATGATCGAAGACCTGCTGAAGCTTTCCAGGGTGAGCCGCAGTAAACTGGTTTTTGAGAAAGTGGATTTAAGCGCTATAATCAAATCCATTATCGATGAGTATAAAGAAAAGGACCCTGACCGGAAAGTTGTTTTAGATATCGTCAATGATCTTACGGTTGACGGTGATAAACCGCTGCTAAGAATTATGCTGCTGAACCTGGTGGACAATGTCTGGAAATTCACATCCGGAAAGGATGAAACCCGTATCGAATTCGGCAAAACCCGGATTAATAATCAACCGGTATTTTTTATTAAAGACAATGGCATCGGATTTGATAACACTTATACGGATAAAATTTTCGATGCTTTTAAGCGTTTGCATGATGACTTTGAGGGCTCCGGTATCGGGCTTTCGACCGTACACCGCATCGTTAAGCGGCACGGCGGCAAAATCTGGGCAGAAGGTAAACCAAACCAGGGAGCGACCTTTTATTTTACTCTTAGCAGCAGATAAGCGGAGACATTCTTTATAGGATTTCGGAGCGTGGCAGCCGGGCACGATTACGATATCGATCACGATAACGATAACGAGCAACATTCAACGATGGGGTAAGAAATTACCCTACCCCTTAATCCCCTTCCCTAATTCTTAGGGCAGGGGAAAAATTGTCGTAATTTGAATATCGGAGATTGGATGGCCGGCTGATAGATAGAATATTATTAGCCTGCCCGATTAGGATAACGATATCGATGACGAGTAACGGTCAACGATATGGTAACCCATGATTTTAATCATGGGGCTGAATGAACCAGGGGATAAACGATACTCGTTTTAACGATTTTAGTGATTCTTTTTAACATGAGATTGCTTCACTGCGTTCGCGGCGAGAGCCGTCCATTGCGGGAAAATGACGGTGCTCTTTGAGAAAATGTAATATACTTATCTGTACTTTCTTCCATGATGAAGAAAGTACCAAAGAAATCAAGGCTGATTAAAAACCTGGCGGAAACAGACTCCGCTTCACTAAAATAAAAAAACTCACTCGCTGTTGGTCCATTCAAACAGTTTTTATTTTTATACGTTACGCTTCGTCTGTTTCTTATCACCGGTTTTTAATAGGCCATTCTTAATGTTAAAATCGGGGTGCTGGCCGGGGAAGCAATATCGCAGCAGGTATTTCGGGCGGATTCCCGCTTTTTTTGACGCTTTTCGGCAATTAGAATTTACAGCGGTCATAGATAGAGAGTATGCTTTTTCCAAAATAATTCTTTATATAAACCCGGGAGTTTACTCCCGTTAACCAAATTTGATATTTAAAATAAATTGCTGGTTTTAAGGAAGTTGAATTATTATATTGAAATTGTACAGCGAGATAAATTCCTGTTAATGCCATCTTTAGAATTATTTGTGGAGAAAATGATATGAAAAGAATTGTTTTACTTATCTTTGTTTTATTCATTCCTATCTTAAATGCCGGAGAAACCGATAATCAGGAAAGATCTGTTTTCTTACTTCTTGGCGGATTTAATTGTTTGGACTTCCTGGATTATGAAGATGATCTTAGGGCAAATTACTCCATAGGCGCTTTTATTCAGTTTAAAAGAAGTGAAAATATTTCAGTAATTCCATTCATAGTTCTTTCAAGGAAATCATCTTACATAAAAAATATAAAAGGTGAATATTCTGTGTATGAAAGTGATGGTCTTGAGTATGACCAATATATATATAAAAGATATTATGACCTGAATTTTGAAGGTTCTTTTGTTGACATAGGCTTATTAGTTAATTTTAAATTTAAACCATATAAATATTCAAATATTTATTTTGGCTTTGGCCTTGGATATTCAATCGCTTCTAATGACTATTCTTCAGTAGCGCGCTCAATAAGAACAGATGAGTTAATACATTATCGGCAAAATGTAGATCCATTTATTGAAGGGTATGATGTGGATTTAACTTTTATTGAAGCAAACAGTGGTTTTTTTCTAAGTGCAAATTTTATGTATAATTATAAGCTACTAAGTGTTGTACCAATCTATAAAATATATCTATACAATATGAGCGATATGGTTGATAAAGCAGATGAAATCGGGGCATTTCATAGTTTTTCCATATTGATTGGTATCGGAATATAAATGATAAATTCTCAATGATATTTGTCCTTAAAAGTCCATGGCAAAACGCGTCTCAGTGAAAAAAAATCATTATCAATCCGGTTAATCACACCTTGTTTACGCTCCCAATCGTTATGATTCCTTAAAGAAAATAGATTTTGCATATCTAAAGCCAGAAATAAAAATTATGCTTTTTTCTAGATAATTAGCCGTGATATTTTATCCAATTTGTAAATTGACTATTTATAATAAATTGCTGGTTTTAAAGAAACTTCAACCTGCCAGACCGGAAAATTCAACTTCAACGGCATCCTTATTTAGCTTAAAAAGTACAAAGTAGTATTTCATTTTATTTCTCAAATCCCGCTGCTTTCATGATATTTTCAAATCTATTAATTACCAGGGAATTTAAACTTTTACACCTCAGTTAACTAAGAATATTGTTTTTCCCGGGATTTTAATACATGAATACATCTATATTAATTCTGCTCACCTTTTTACATACGGCCACTATGCTAAGCAAGCCATTGCCATTTGAACGCATTACCACCAAAGAAGGGCTTTCACAAAACTCCGTTACAAGCATTTGCCAGGACAAAACGGGTTTTATCTGGTTTGGTACGCAGGATGGATTAAACCGTTATGACGGATATAATTTTAAATTCTACCGGCATGATCCTGAAAATCCCGAAAGTTTAAGTGATTACGCTATCAATGTGATTCTGGAAGATCTTGTTGATCCGAAAATATTATGGATTGGTACACGGGAGGGCTTGAACCGTTTCGACAGAGAGAAAGAAACATTCACCCACTTTCGCCATCATCCGGATCAATCCGGCAGTTTGAGCAATAACCAGGTTCGTAGTCTCTATTTCAGCCGGGATGGGATATTATGGATCGGGACAGACAATGGATTGAATCGATTCCATCGTGAGACGGATAGTTTTACAAGATATGACTATGATCCTGACGATGAGGGAAAAATGCCTTTTCCGATTGCGTCGGATTTTTCCGAAGATAAGGAAGGAAATTTGTGGATTAGTGGCCACGGACTTTGTCTGTTTGACCGGAAAAATAATCGTTTTATTAATTATCAACAGGATTCAAACGATGAATTTAAGCTGAATAAAAGCTTTATAACCAGGCTTTACAGGGACCGGCATGGCGTCCTGTGGGCAGGTCTGTACTATGGAATTCTTCGCATTAATGAAGAGACGAAACATGACGGAAAAATATCCTTATCGTATTATAAAGTAAACCCGGAACTGATAAGTAACGGCTATTTTTCTTACGTTAAGACATTTTATGAAGACCGGCAGGGTAAGCTTTGGATCGGTTTCCTTTCGGGCGGATTATTAATTTTCGATCCGGGAAAAAGTACATTTATCGAATACCCTTTACAAAATACCGGTGAATTAAACGCAGCTCCAACACCTGTTCTATCCATCATGGAGGATAACTCCGGCATTATATGGCTGGGAACAAACGGCCAGGGCGCGGTAAAATATAATACAATAAAAAAATCCTTTAAAGTATACCGGCACATACCGGATGATCCTCAAAGTATTCTTAATGATGAGATTCAGGCCGTTTATGAAGATAACAACGGCGTCTGGTGGATTGGCACAAGCGCAGGCATGAGTCGTTTTGATAAATCTTTAGATGAATTCCGGCATTTCCTGTACAACCCGAAAGGGCCGTCCGCACTGAGTTCCAATGATATTCAATCCATATTTCAGGATAGGCGCGGAAATTTATGGGTAGGAACTTTTGGAGGAGGTTTAAATAAATCAGATAATAATTCAGGGAAATTTGAAAACTTTAAGCATGAGACGCATAATCCCATCAGCCTTTCGAATAATTACATACATGCCATTTATGAAGATAAAAACGGAGATTTGTGGATCGGGACCGGTGCGGGAGGGCTGGATAAATATGATTATGAAACCTCATCTTTTAATCACTATCAGCAAAATCCGGATAAAAAAGACTGGTTAAAGTCATCGGAAATTAATTGTATAGTTGAAGATCGTTCCGGATCACTGTGGCTGGGAACAACGCTTTGGGGTATTTATCGCTTCGATTCCCGGCAGGAAATTTTTAAAAATTATATGCATGACCTTAATGATCCCTCAAGTCTCAGCAGTAACCGCGTTATATCAATTTTTCAGGACAAATCGCAAAATCTCTGGATAGGCACTTACGGCGGCGGCTTAAACCGGTTTAATTATAGGTCGGGTACCTTTACGCATTTTACCAGTAAAGACGGATTGGCTGGCAATACCGTTTATGGTATTTTGGAAGATGATCACCGAAATATCTGGTTGGGCACCGAAAACGGTATTTCAAAATTTGATCCTCAATCTAAAATATTCCGGAATTATTATTCCAGCGACGGACTGCCCTCAAATCAGTTTAGTATCGCCGCTTGTAAGCTTGGAAACGGATCTATGCTTTTCGGCACGGATAAAGGTCTGGTTCGTTTTCACCCTGATAGTATCAGGGATGATTCATTTGTCCCGCCCGTCGTATTGACTGATTTTCGGATTTTCAATGAATCCGTACCGGTATCGGGCGTAAATATGGGATCAGGTCATTCATTCCTGCATAAAAGCATTAGTGAATCGGATGAAATTAATATTTATTATGGGGAAAATGTATTTACCTTTGAATTTTCCGCCCTTCATTATGCGGCGCCGTTTAAAAATCAATACATGTATAAAATGGAAGGCTTTGACAGGGATTGGATATATTCTGGAAACCATCGATACGCCACATATACCAACCTCGACCCGGGAACTTATATTTTCAAAGTGAAAGGATCCAACAGCGATGGTCTATGGAATGAGCGGGCCACATCAATAACAGTTAATATTTTACCTCCCTGGTGGATGACTCTTCCTGCCTATTTTATTTATCTGGTTATATTCCTTTTAATACTATATATGGAGAGGCGATACGAAATGAATCGTATTAAAATACGTAATCAACTTCGGATGAAAGATTTCGAAACCCGGAAATTACAGGAAATTGACCATTTAAAATCCCAGTTTTTTGCCAATATTTCGCATGAATTCCGCACACCGCTTACGCTTATACTGGGTCCGCTGGAGAGCATCATGTCGGGAATTAAAGATAAAAATATATCCAACCATCTCAGGCTGATAAAACGTAATGCGGACAGATTGCTTAATTTAATCAACCAGATACTGGATTTATCCCGTCTGGAATCAGGACAAATGACTTTAAAAGTATCCAGAGGAAACCTGATTACTTTTTTGCGCGGGATTGTGATGTCTTTCGCTTCACTGGCTGAACAGCATCATATAGAACTTATATTTAAATCCGGGATAGATACGGGAGGTTCTGATTTATATTTTGATGCTGATAAGACAGAAAAAATATTTTCCAACCTGTTGTCCAACGCATTTAAATATACCAACCGGGGCGGTAAAGTTGAAATTTCCGTAAAGGCTGCTCATTTTACCGCATCAGGTGCTAAAAATACCCCCGGTGAGGAAGAACGCGCGAATAAGGATTATTCAGACTATCTCCTAATAACGGTCTTTAATTCGGGATCTTATATTCCTCCAAATGAAATTGAACATATCTTCGATCGTTTTTATCAGGTTGAAAGTCCGGATAAAAAGATGCATTACGGAACAGGTATCGGACTGGCACTGGTCAGACAATTGGTCATAGCGCTTCACGGCGATATCACTGTTCAAAGTAAAGAGCATAAAGGTACAAGCTTTTTAGTTAATTTGCCTTGCAAAGCAGACCATTTCAGTCCTGAAGAAATTATTGATCACCACTTATCCGGCCGGGAAAATGAGCCGTTATATCTATCTGACGATTTATCCTCCTCTCTAAAAAATGCAAAGCAAACAAAATTATTTAATAATAAAAATAAGGATCGGCCTCTTGTTTTGGTGATTGAAGATCATAGCGAAGTGCGTCGTTACATCATCGATTATTTAAATCCATATTATACCTTAATAGAAGCCAACGATGGCGAAGAGGGAATTAAACTGGCCGCAGAACAAATTCCTGATCTGATCATAAGTGATGTGATGATGCCGAATATGGACGGATTCGATTTATGTGTAAATCTGAAAACCGACCCGAAGACCAGTCATATCCCCATTATTTTACTTACGGCCAGAGCAGGTGATGAAAACAAAGTAAAAGGTCTCGAAACCGGAGCGGATGATTATCTGATCAAACCATTTAATCCACCTGAATTACAGACCAGGGTCAGGAATTTAATTGAACAGCGGCGAAAACTCAGGGAAAGGTTCCATAGGGAAGGTTTTTTATTGCCTTTGAATTTACCGGTTAATTCGGCTGAACAAAATTTCCTTAAAAAACTGCGTAAGACGCTGGATGATCACATTGAGGAGGAACAATTCGGAATCGATGTTTTGTGCCAGGAACTGGCAATGAGCGCCCGCCAGTTACAACGAAAAATCCGTGCTTTAACCGGTGAAAGTCCGACCGATCTGATTCGTTCGGCGCGCCTTGAACGCGCTAAATATCTGCTTGAAAAAAATAGCGGCAGCGTCTCGGAAATTGCCTTCAATCTGGGTTTTAACAATCTCTCTTATTTTGCCCGTACTTTTCGTGAACGGTTTGGGATGCCGCCTTCGAAAATCGGTGTATGATTTTAAGCAATCATATTTTAATACCAGCTTTTTGATTCTTTAAGCCTCTCTGATTTATTCTAATTTCTTTCGTTTTTTGGCTTATATCTTCCGTTTTGTCGTTTCCGTTATAAAATTTGTCGTTTTTGTGTTAGACGAATCCTGCTATTTCACTTAGCATTAAAACAAAAAAATCAGAAAACAGTCAATCATATAATAGGAGGAAAACATGAGACGATTCATTCACTCAGTTTACATTTTATTTTTAATGTTCACGCTGATTCCCGCTCAGCAATATTGGGAGTGGCAAAAACCCTTGCCGCAGGGAAATACATTAACCTATATAAAATCCTTTAGCGGGGATTCGCTTTTAGCCTATGGACGCTTCGACGGTGTAATAATGAAGAGTATAAATGGCGGACAGGATTGGGATATCCATTACCAGGTCAACGGATCGCGGTATGTTGACGAAGTATTCTTTTATAATTTTAACACCGGCTGGGCTGTTGGTGACAGCGGTTATATCCACAAAACAACCGATGGCGGACTGACCTGGACGACGTATGAGGTGAATGATCCAACGCTTTATTCACGATATACCGCCGTTTTCTTTATTAATGCTTCCACAGGCTGGATTGCCGGTAACAGTGATAATATTTCCAAAACCACTGATGGCGGCATAACCTGGACCCATTATCCCTTTTCACCAACGGCATCCATCTATTCGATCTATTTTTTAAATGATACGCTGGGCTGGGCCGCAGGAACATCCGGAAGAATATACCATACTACCGACGGCGGATTGAACTGGACGTATCAACCGCAAAGCGGATTTTCAACATTGAATGATATTTATTTTGCCAATCCCGATACGGGTTGGGCTGCGGGAAGTTTAGGAACAATCATTCGAACCGTTAACGGCGGCAATAGCTGGGAAGAAGCACAGGGCCTGACCAGTTATTATTCATTGAATGATATTTATTTTTGGGACGGTGTTCACGGACTCGCTGTTGGGGATGTAGGTCAATTACTGAAGTCCGCTGACGCCGGTGAAACGTGGTCATCCATTGATACTGTTACGAATGTTGATTATAAGTCTGTTTCCTATTTTGACGCACAAAATATTTTTGTTGTCGGTATTAATGGTATCATGCTGCATAGCGCAGATGAGGGAAGCTCATGGACGGAAATGAGTGATTTGACCAATCTGTCCAGTCTGGAGTGCATTAAGTTTATAGATGAAAATACCGGATGGGCCGCAGGCGAATCTATTTTAAAAACCACAGACAGCGGTGAAAACTGGATAGAAATGCTAAATGTAAACGGTAATATAATGAGTTTTGATATTCTTGATGCCCAAAACCTGTTTTTTCTCCATGCACAGACGGGAGATATTTACCGTACGATCGACGGTGGAATAAACTGGGATACATTGAGTCCCGGTATCGGTATACTGCCGTTTATAAAATGTGATTTTATAGACGCCATTACAGGATGGATACTGGATGCTCAGGATTATGTTTTGAAAACAACAGACGGCGGCGCGTCCTGGAATATTTATCCGACTAATGATGCAACTTCTTTTTTCGCTCAGGATATGTTCTTTATTGACCATAATAATGGCTGGGTTGTAGGCACTGAAGGCACTATTCAAAAAACAACGGATGGAGGCGAAACCTGGAATATTCAGAACAGCAGTACAACCAACATAATAAATACCGTTATGTTCATAGATGCCAATACAGGCTGGGCTGCAGGAGAAAATGTTTTATTAAAAACCACTAATGGCGGAATAAACTGGAATTTGCTGAATGATAACTATACTTATGCGGAACTATGGGTTGTAGACAGCAATACGCTTTGGGCTCTGGGCAAGGCTGCCGGTATTCATACAGCGTTATCCTCATCGGATGGCGGCGTAACCTGGCAGGAAGAAATATTGCCGAGCAAGAACATGAGAGGCATGCATTTTACGGATAGCGAAAACGGCTGGATCTGCGGTTTATATGGAGGTGTTCTGAAAAGAACTGTTGCCGTGAGCTCCATAACACATCAGATTGAGGAAAACATACCACCGGATTTTGTGCTTCAGCAAAATTATCCGAATCCTTTCAATCCGAAAACTATTATTCGCTATTCGTTACCTGTTAATAGTTTTCTGGATTTATCTGTTTATAACATTCTTGGGCAAAAAGTAGCCACACTGGTTTCGGCGAAGCAGCCGGCGGGAAAATATGAAGTGCAATGGGATGCCGGTGGTTTTGCCAGCGGCGTTTATCTGTATAAGTTATCCGTTAATAGCAGATATGTATATACAAAAAAGCTTGTTCTGTTGAAATAATCGAATCATTAGGTTTTTAAAACAGCATCCTATGATAAAAACTGATAATTGATGAAACAGCTTAAAAGAATGTATTTAACAAGAGTTTAGCATGAAAACAATAATAGTCCTTTTATCGATCGCTTTTTTTACACAAACTTTTGCCCAGCCTGTTCCGGATTTGCTGATTCAGGCGGGCGCAGGAGCCGCAGAGGTCTGGAATGATTCCATTTATTTTTTTGGCGGGTCAGATCGTTGGGGCGGTGCGGTTTTATATCCGAGAATTTATAAATATAACGGTAACACCTGGAGATATTATGACAGTATCCCCGATAATAATATGTGGGATGTAAAATCAGTAATTGTTGAAGATGATGTGTATCTGCTGAGCGGCTGGCGGAGCGGATACAGGCTAATCCGAAAATACAATCTGTCCGACCGGGAATGGACTTATCTCAATAATGGTCCGAATCCGGAAACATATGGCACCACAGCGGAATATGTGGCGGGATTTATCTACCATTTTAACCGGTCAGGAAATGTATACGAATACGATATTGCCAATGATATATGGACAACCAAAATACCCAATATAATTCCGGGATACGATTTGAGTTCGATAGTATATCAAAATGAAATTTATATCATCGGATTTTATGACAGCACGTTCTTTAAATATTCCCCTGCGACGAATACATGGACACAATTGGCAAAAACAATATATCCCATTTCGGGCTGCAGTATGAATGTTCTTGATGGATTCATCTATTGTGCCGGCGGCAGTCCGCAGGGTAATCCGTCTGAACAGCGCAATACACTTTTGGTATACAATATTCAGGAAAATTCCTGGCATGAAGATGAATTCCGATTGATGAATTCAAAAATTATGATGGCCGATGTTATTTACCGGGGGGAGATTTATCTGCTGGGTGGTTTTGATTCATCAAGCGCAGCGGTAAATACCGTAGAACGAATAATCCCCACCGGCCCTGTATCATCTATAAATGAGTCGGTAATTCCGTCTGATTTTATGCTTTATCAGAATTACCCCAATCCATTTAATCCAGCTACAACCATAAAATATATGATAAAAACACCTGCTCATGTAAAACTTAGTATCTACAATTTACTCGGTGAAAATATCGTTGAATTGGCAGATGAATACAAATATCCCGGTTCCTATGAGATAAAATTTGATGCCTCCAATTTATCCGGCGGTATGTATTTTATCAGACTTAAGGCGGGGACATTTACTTCAACAAAAAAATGTTTATTGCTTAAATAGAGTAAAGCAGAAACAATTAAGCCCTTAAATCAGAAAGCGCTTGATATTTTCAAGCGCTTTTTTACTGCCTTTGAAGTTAAAATTTCTTAAACGAAAGGCGTTATCAGGCCATTACAGGACCGGCGGATAACCGGTTTGCGGAATGGTCTGAATGGGGATTTTGTCTCAAAGGGACTCCTGCGGAGGAATTTGTATTTGATTACGAATGTCCAATGTCGAATGATGATTGTGGTTGGTAACGTGTGATAGCGAACGCGGATTTTGGCCTGAAAAAAAAGTACTGGCAGGCGGCAGGGGTTAAGAAAATGGCGGAGCGGAAGACCACATGAAGCTGGTTCAGGCAATTTTTTTCTTCATATTATTCAAAATAGTCATTATTGATATGATTTAAATGATTAAAAGATATAAAGATAAATAACCATGATTACAGGAGACATTAAGAATATTTTCCTGAAAAAGTGATTTTATTATGAAAACCATCCAGGTTAAGTAGATGTTTGTATGAAGATTGATAATACAAAGGTGTTTTGATATATTAAGAACAAATTCTTACTAAGATAGGTTATAATGCTTTAATTCAAAAGGATAATGGTTATGATAAAAATATTAACAAAGCTTTGTTTTTTGATATTTTTAACATCTTCATCTTTATCTGCTGATATCATTTATGTCCCACAAGATTATCAAAAAATTCAAGATGCTATTACGGCCACAAATGAAAGTGATACAGTTATTGTTACACCAGGGACATATGTGCAACAAATTTATCTGGCAGGAAAAAATATAACATTATCAAGCTTATACTTATTAACTCAAAATTCTGCATATATTGATTCAACAATACTTTCCTATGGTTTAAACAGCAAAAACACAATCTATTGTGGTGGATTAGATAGCAGTTCCATTATTGCGGGTTTTACAATAGGTTCGGATGTTTTGGTCTGCAAAGGAATAGAATGTGACAATGCAAGTCCAACAATAACGAACAATGTATTTAAAACTAGAAATGATTATGGGATTTTATGTAGAGAAAGCTCAAAGCCAATAATAAAAAAAAACAAATTTACCAACACACATTCCATGTATTATTGTATTGAATTAAGGTATGGAAATGCAATCATACAAAAAAACATTTTTAACGGTAAATCCAACTACTATTCATCTGCGATTAAAATACATAGTAATGAAACTCCAATTATATCCAGTAATGAAATTGACAATTTTGAGATTGGAATAGATGACTATGGGGAAAAAACAAAAATTATAAATAATATGATACTTAACTGCAATGTCGGGATTCGTAGTGTAGAAGGTATTCTTTTAAATAATACAATAG
This sequence comes from Calditrichota bacterium, assembly GCA_003854985.1. Taxonomy (GTDB): domain Bacteria; phylum Calditrichota; class Calditrichia; order Calditrichales; family Calditrichaceae; genus Zgenome-0002. The sequence continues at coordinate 2,555 of RQOG01000100.1, read as the reverse complement.
TGAATAACGTGGAGATTGGTGTTCAAAATGTAATGCAGGGTATTCCTAATATCATGAATTGTATAATTTGGGGTAACAAAAAGGATTTTAATGGCTTTTTTTCAATTTCTCATAGTTGTATGTGGGGTTGCTTACCTTATGGTGCCATAGACGGAGGTGGAAACGTTTTTAGAGATCCAAAATTTATTGATCCTTCCGATTCTAATTTTCGTTTAAAGGGTGAAAGTCCATGCATCGATGCAGGTAGTTCAAATTCAGATTTAATACCAAAATTTGATCTTGAATACAATGAAAGGATATTAGATGGTAATGGTGATAGTACTAAGCTAATTGATATTGGTTGTTATGAAAGAAATTTTGTGAATAATCCTGCTTATGTTTCAGGAAAGGTTACATTAATCGGTGGACCAGGTAGCGTAACAGATGCTCAAGTAGGTATCGGTACTTTTTGTCATCCTGATATTGATGGTTATTATAATTTTGCTATTTCGGCACCTGATTCATTTTATAGTGTTATTGCTTTAATAGATAACTACCTGATGCAAGAGATAAAAAACGTTGAAATTAAATCTGGGGAGATTACACAAGATATTGATTTTAATCTTGAATACTATAACCCAGATACTATTGTATCTACCTTACCAGATACATTGAAATTTATTTCCGATACTGAAATCACACGCGAATTGATCATAAAAAATATAAGTTTATCTGATATATATATTCGATGGATTCAGCCAGGACCTATGTTATATTTTGATGACGAGAATTTTTCAGTGCCTTATTTCATTGCATCAGGTGATTCATGTAAAATACTTTTATCTTTATTACTTACCACAGGATCAGAATCAAATGAATTAATCTCTGATTCAGTACTAATATTTTTTAATGATGATTCAGTAAAGATACCAGTTTGTATTGATCTTTCAATAATTGACGGAATTGAAGTAAAAAAAGAAAAGTTACAAGCTTTTTATATAAGTAAAAATTTCCCTAATCCATTCAATTTACATACAACTATTGAACTTGGTATAACATCAAAAAGCGATATTAAGATAGATATTTATAACATAATCGGACAAAAAGTACGGTCTCTAAAGCAGGCCGGATTGAGTGCGGGAAAACATTTTATTGTTTGGGATGGCAGAGACGAGAGTGGAAATTTTCTATCGACAGGCCTCTATTTTTATATAATAAATGACAGTTATAAAAATCAAGTTCATAAAATGTTATTAATAAAATAACTATACATGTAAAAAAGGCATTATAACACAGCGCTTAACACGGACGCTCACACGGGGGCGGTAAATTGGCATTTGGAAGTTCTATCCCGCGCGGCGCCGGTTAGCTTGGTCGTTAGCCCTTGATTAAGGAGCGCATATGGATTTAAAGGAATTCGTATCAGAAGCTTTGTCACAAATAATTGAGGGTGTTGTTGACGCACAAAAAAATCTGGGGCTACGGAAGCAAAGATCAATCCGAAAATAACTGGAAGTGCTACTTACGCAGTACAATAAGGTTTTCTTGCAGCTGAAGGTGGGGCAACTCAAATAGTTCAGTTTGATGTTGCACTGACTGTCAAGGAAGGAAAAGGTACCAAGGGTGGAATAGGTATTGTTGCTGGTGCGGTGTCACTTGGCAGTATGGGTCAATCAAACGCTGAAAATTCATCAATCAGCCATATTAAGTTTGTTGTTCCCGTTACTTTACCAAATGGCTAACAAAAAAATGCACTGGGACCGGGCTACAGCGCGCCTTGATTGTACATTGCCTTTTTTCAACCATTTTCGCTTATTGGCCGCTTTCGTGATTTGCTCCCCGGCCCGCGATTTTTGGCGTTATACAGGCTACCTCATTTTTATTTTGCATAGGTCGATGTTTCCAAATATATTTATCTCATGAATAAGAAAACAAAAACTATGTTGATACTTCAGTGATTGGTGGATGTCTCGATTCGGAATTTTCTCTGTGGTCAAATGGCTTATTTGAAGATTTTAAGTTGGGGATATATGTTCCGGTAATCTCAGAAATTGTGGTTGCTGAGATTGCACAAGCTCCAGACACGGTAATTAAAAAGTATTCAGAATTATTAGACTACAATTTGATCATATTAGAATTAAGTAATGAAGTAATTGATTTAGCGAATTCTTATCTAGCGAAAAAGATACTGAGTGAGAATTTTCTTGATGATGCCAGACATATTGCATTTGCATCTGTTTATGAAGTGGATTTGTTAGTGAGTTGGAACTTTAAACATATTGTTCATTATGATAAAATAAGAATGTTTAATTCGGTAAATTTGGAAAATGGTTATAAGCCAATAAATATTTACTCTCCAAGAGAGGTTACAAAACATGGCAGTTAAGACTATTGATTTAACAAGAAATATACGTGATTCCATTTATGATAGGATTAAAAATTTATCCACTGATGAACAAATTAAATTCTATCGTATTCAAGCATCTAGATTAAATAAGAAGCTTCAAAAAAGTATTAAATCTAAAGTATAATTCAGAAGCCTGTATAACAAAATAAGGTATAGAAATGCTGCGGGT
>RQOG01000099.1 GCA_003854985.1 Calditrichota bacterium | reverse complement strand
TTGGCCAAAGCATCTTGCAACCAATCGAGACCATAGCGAAAAATACTTTTAGTTTTGTAACCGTGTTTTTTGATCGGGATCGGTTTTTCATGAAGTATACGCCATTCGCCAATTTTATGCGCCCAGCAGAATCCAATCGCTAAGAGAACCATGAGTTTCTTGATCCGACAACGTTTGGTGATGTGCGTCGCCTCGAACTGAAAACCTCGAGTTTTCAAGCTTTGAAACAATGTCTCAATTTCCCAGCGTTTGTGATAAATGCAGATAGCATCGGTTTGTTTGCTGGGGCTCGCTATGATCATGAGATCACCATTTGGAGCTCGAGATCCACTTAAATAAACGCGATTCCCATAAATCTCATAGGTTCGTTTTAATGCTTGTCTTTCGCCGGGGTTTAAAGAATGAAATAATCCTGACGCTTCGATCGCTTGACCTTTACGGTTATGCGTTAACGCATCATTTCGGATACGAATATAAAACGGGATCTCTTCTTTTATCAACCATTGAAACCAATCTTTTCCAATGAATTCTCGATCGGCTAAATAACCAGCGATGGGTGATTTTCCAAATATTCGGATAAATCGTTTCATCATGGCTATCCGTTCTCGCGTACTGGAATTACCCTGCTTATTTAAGAGTATCCAATAGATCGGAATCGCTATCCCTTTATAAACGATCCCCAGCATCAAGATATTGATATTTTTCTGGCCCCATTTCCAATTGGTCCGATCCATCGTTATAGAGATCCTTTTCCCTTCTAATCCAAATAAATAAAACAAAAATTTAGCAACTTCATCGTAATCGATTTTAAAATCCGAAAAAAATCGCTGCAATCGTCGATAACGCACCAATATACTGCTTCGACTCATCATCTGATTCGCTAGCTTCGTCAAATTAACCGTCTGTGCTGTCATCAATACCAGCAACATTTTTGCAAAACAATCGATTCTGGACTTGTGCCAATTTAAATGAACTTTTAAAATCGCTTTGAGCTTGTTGATATGTTTCACAAAACCAACCTTTTTGTGATTCTTTATTGTTATTATTTGTTTTTTAAATAAATATTACTTTATATCAATAAGCTCATGTTTTTTAAAGCTTTATTTCCTCTTCTCATTTTTTT
>RQOG01000017.1 GCA_003854985.1 Calditrichota bacterium | reverse complement strand
TAATCTTTTGGCGGTACAAATGTTTTGCTCACCAGTATAAACTGAATGTCTGTCAGTTTCAATTTCGCTGCTGGTGCCGGTGATCGCGCTATAGGCCATGTATTTATTTTCTGCTGTATAAACAATCAAAAAATTTTCTCCTGAATAGGTGTTATCTGCTACATCGCTGAAACCGGTATAGCCGTAAGGTAACTCCAGGTACTGGTTAGTCGCACCATTGAATACGGAGAGCAGGTTACTGTTTGGCTCACGATAGTACAGGAAATCACCGCCAAGGTAGATAGCTACGGGACTGTCCGGGCCTGAGGTTTTTTGGGTCCATTCGTCTAAACCAGGTGAATATAAAAACATTGTGTACCCGCCGGGATTTACTGCTAAAAGGCCGGCCACATCTTTATTATCGCTTATTTTTATAAGAGAATAATTACCCGAATAATTTCCCCAGGCAGTGCGGAAATGAGTGAGGGTGTCTGCATTGGTTATATTATAACTGTAAACATATGCTGTATCCGCATCTTTGTCCTCGAACAAAAGAATACCCCAATCATCCCGCGCTTCGATGTTCCGTGCCCACTTGAAGTTGTTCTCATAATCCGCCGGCATCGGGGCGAACCCCATATGCTGTCCATTCGGATAGCCTCCGATCACCTGGTCAAAATCATTGCCTACGTATATTTCCCCACCGCTGCTATGCCAGTTAACATCCTGTTTAACATGCAGCGGCGAAACTATACAAGGATTGATTGAATGGGTTTCAGATTGGTAGGCCAATATTTCTATGTTGTTATCATTCCGATTCATGAATGAAATAACAGCGCTCCGCGCCCCGGCACTATATGTGTGAATTTCATAATCATCGTTTGAGGATCGGCTTACCACGCAGGGCTCCGGATACAAGGTATTGTAAATGTAGAAGGTGTGATTATAATACGGAAACTCAAGCACTGTGCTGACGCGAAACATATAAACAGTGCGCGGAGACAAATTTTGAGCTATCGATGAAACCCCAACCGTGTAAAACTCCCCATTTTCGTTATGCTCGGTCCAGGTGTTGTGGATGGCGATGTAACAGCCAAAAAATTGGTTCTCAAAAGTACTGAAATTACTTCTCCACGCCACAAATCCATAATCCAGCGCTTCAAATCCGATTTTATAGGGACAATTCAGTTCAAAGAACTTCTTTGAGACGGTATTGAAGGCGATTAATTTTACATTGTCAGAAATGTCCGAGATTTTCGCTAAGATATAGCCCGGTTTTATATATTTTACATCCTGATCAATTTCTTCTAAATCGTTAATCGAATGGGTAGACCACTGACTGTTCTGCGAATCAAAAACATAAAAATATTTATCCGTAATGAAATAAGCCACGCTTTCAGAACAACCGATATGGTATAGTGATGATGATCCACCGAGGCCAAGCAAGGTGCCTTCATAATTCAGGCTGCTGAAGCTTTCTGAAATAGCGCTATAAGCGGTCAAAATTGAATCGGTGGCAACAATGGCCACATCCTTACCTGCCGCTATGTATTTCCAAGGCGAAGTAGTGGGCTGATGGTGTTCATGCCATTGGCCGGAAGTCAGGTCATAAGTATAGATCATTGAATCGTTTTTACCGACATAAATCACGCAGTTTTCACCTGATGTATAGAATATGTCGGTTGGCAGAACATCGGGCAATTGTTTTTCAATCCATGCTCCCGGATTTTGTGCATACAAATAATTGAAGAAAATCAAAATTGTGCAGAGAAAAACAGACCATTTAATAATTGTTTTATACTGTTTTATCATTGTGACACCTCCTTGGTAATATGCTATTTTATCAGAATTTTTCCTTGATACTTGTATATGGATCAGTTTCTATTCTATAGAAAAAAATAACGCACCGATATATCAGGGCAACTTATTTATTTCAATAATACTAATTTCTTTGTTTGCCTGTATCCATTTCCTGTTCGTAGTTTATAAAAGTACACACCGCTGGCATAGCCGGAAGCATTCCATTCCACTTTATATTTTCCCATTTTTTGATGTTCCGATACTAATGTACATATTTTCTGACCAAGAGTGTTATAGATTATAAGAGTTACTTCGCTTGCTTCCGGCAGTTGATATTTGATCGTGGTTTTTGGATTAAAGGGATTCGGAAAATTCTGCGCCAGATCAAAATGAGTTACTACAGAGTTTTCATGTTCTATGGCGGTGATAATTATTGATTGTTCAGCTGCGAAAGCGGACCCGGCATACGCATTATCCACCGATTGTACGCTCCAATAAATAGTCCCCGGATTAACTCTGAGCTTAAATGTATAAGTTTGCAGATGACCTGAATTGCCCGCTTCAGGAACTAGTCTGAACCCGCTGGAATCCGATTGCGGATTTACCAGATTACAGCCTCCGGGATAAGAACCGGCTCGAATATTATAGGTCAGCCCGGCTGCCGTAGTTTGAGCGTCATTTCCCGCATCCCATGAAAATACTACAACCGAATCATTTTGCTCGGCATGTAAATTTGACGGTGGTTGCGGCGGAGAATTAACCGGTTGATGCACATTTCTGAACACTTTAGATTCATATATATTATCCGAATTGATTCCGCATACAAACACATCCAAATTATTATCGCCATTAATATCGCCAAGACTCAGCGCACCATCGCCCAGATTACCAAGATAGGCATCCAGCAAGCTAAATTCACCTGAATTATTCAAATATATAAAACCGGCCGGAACCTGATATCCGGGCGTTTCCGCCGGTTTATAACCGGTCATAATAATATCCAGAGCGCCGTTATTATCAAAATCTCCCCAGGCAGCTCGTCCGTTTTTTATGCCTTCGGGTAAAGTATAGTATTCTGTTAGAAGACCGTCTTCGTTTTTATAGATTTTAGCTCCGGCAGTCCAGGATGCGCCATTAAACATTTCCCCGGTTAAAAGCAGATCATCATCGCCGTCCATATCCATATCGCCCCAGGCAGGATTCCCTTTGCAAACCTGCATAAGACTGGTTTCAACTTCTGAAAATGTATTACCATCGTTTCTGTAAAGTATCGTATTTGCATGAGCAGCCTGACTGATGCCGGTTAAAACGACATCCAAATCCCCATCCAAATCATAGTCGCACCAGGCCTGTTCACCAAAATATAAGCCTGTAAATTCGATTCCGGAATCAGTAAAACTACCATTATCATTAATTAAAAGATAAGTGAACGGGATACTGGAGGTATGACCCATCATCATTACATCCAGATCGCCGTCATTATCGTAATCGATGAATTTCGTATCCCCTTCCCACGAACCAGGCAAGTCTGTTTCCAATTGATTAAATGCCCCGCTCTGATAGTCATATATCCGGGTAAAATAAGTGGCCGCTCCGGCATACGGATCAAACCCGCTGAGCAGAAGATCCATATCCTGATCGTGGTTAAAATCCCTCCAATCCAATGAAGGTTTATAGGCATGTTCTATGCTTAGCTCTGCAGATTGAAAGTTTTGATATGACGGATTGTAAGAATGAACCTGAGAATAGTATTCATAATCATTAGTGCGGCCAACAACAATAAGATCATGATCGCCGTCCTTGTCATAATCGGCAAAACCAGCGTCGGCATCTCTTAATCCTGGAATATCTGTCGCAACTTCATGAAAATAATGAGAAGTCGAAGATATCTTTCTTACCGTACAGAATGGGGATGCCCCATACGCGGCATCAATAGCCTGAATTCGGACATAGTATAATTTACCGTCCGTTAAACCGGAAATGGTCCATACTGAATCGCCATAGACATTACCGCTGGCCACAATATGACGGAATCCTGTTTCCAAATCGGATAAAGGCGATACGGTTTCGACGCCATCCTCAGAAATTCCTATGCTTATGTTATAAGTAAGCGCGTTAGACGGCGTTTCGGCGTCGGTTGACGGATACCATAATAAGGTCATGGAACCATAGTTTTTCCCAACGCCATGGTATCTTGGCGCCGATGGCGGCGTATTAGCCTTCGGCGTATTATTTTTCATAATGATCGTACGACGGTTTGAAGTTGTATCGACACCGGTCAAAGCGACATCTATTCTTCCGTCATTATCAAAATCTCCCCAGGCGCAGCCGCTGCCTGCAACAATCGGGAGCACTGCCGAACCGATTGCATAGGATCCTTCCGTATTTACATACAATGAAGTCCGATATTCCCCGTTGGAATTAATGCCGCTGAGAAAAATATCGGAATCGCCGTCATTATCAAAATCCAGCCAATTTGCCGAAGCGGAACTAACGGATTCAAAATCAGTTTCTAAAAGCGTAAAATTCCAGCCGCCGCCATCAGCCCCGTCGTTACGATAGATTCCGGCCGCCGATTCAAGGAGACCTCCCGTATAACCGCTAAAAAATAAATCCGGATCGCCGTCGTTGTCATAATCATGCCAGCGCCATTGTCCATCGCCGATAAAAGCCAGATCAACGTCTATTTCATTAAATTCGCCCTGATTATTCTGTAATAGTTTTGTAGAGAAGGCTGGCGTCATACCGCTGATCAGCAAGTCGGGATCGCGATCCATATCAAAATCGAACCAGCAGACATCGGTACGGCTGAGCTGCGGTAATTCCGGCATTGTAACTTCGGTAAAATTCCAGCCGGTAGTTCCATCCGCGCCATCATTGCGATATAATTTGGTTATTTCTTCATAAAGATCAAAAGTAGAGCTTCCCGAAACAAGTAAATCCTGATCGCCATCCAGATCGTAATCGATCCAGCTTACCGACCCGCCCCAGATATCAATTACACCGGTGGTCATCTCCTGAAAACTTATACCATTTATATTCTTATAAATCCTTGTATTTATGGTAAACGGATCACCGCTTACTTTACCTGTTATGATAAGGTCGGGATAACCGTCGTTGTTAAAATCTCCAAAAGCAGCGCCTTCAGGATTATCCGGCACTTGTCCCGGAAAACTTATGTAGGATGAAAAAGGCGTCGCTCCATTTTTGTATATTCGTGTAATGGCATTATTCGAATTGTCAATATCACCCATGAGGAACAGATCAAGTTTACTATCCAGATCAATATCCACCCAGATTGACGTACCGTTGCAGATGCCGGGCAACGAAACCTCATATTCCGAGAAAGTATTACGGATTTCAATAAAAACATAAGCCGTATCTTTCAGAGTCGTTTCATCCTGTACAATATAGCGGATCGTATCCTGGCCGAAGAAATTAATATCAGGACTATAGGTAATTACCGTATCGCCTCCGGCAAGTATAACGGCTGTTCCATGCGGCGGATCGCTTATATCGACGATTGTTAGTACATCGCTATCCACATCCCAGTCGTTTTCAAGTGCGTGTATTTCAATCGCTGTATTGGTCAGGGTACTTATATCATCTTTTACCGCTACCGGCGCATCCGGAACAGGATTAATCTGAACTACGAACGAATCACTAACCGATAAATTACCTAAATCGGTAGCTGTTATATATATCATTCCTGTTCCATAGTAGTTTTCTTCTAATTGAAGCGTTAAGGAGTCATTGGACAATAAGGCGTTGACACCATTAAAATCCATAATCGAAAATGTCAGGTAATCCCCGGCATCGTCATCAATAAAAACGTTTTGCAGATCGGCGATAAAATGCGGTCCGGTATCTTCATCAAATTCCTGGTCAGATATTGATACGGCAACGTATGGCGCCGTATTAGGTCCTGTCCGGTATTCATCGGCGCCGATATCCGGAGTGAGCGGATGGCGGTTTTGGCCGTCTATATCCTGAGCAACTTCCGGCACCCCCGTTCCCTGTCCATCCAGCGTTTCCGATTCAATATGTAAATCCGTATCCGAAGCAAAACCGGGATCAACAGAATGTGAATTATCATCCATGCCGCTGGCAGACTGTAATGCGGACAAATCAGCCTGATTTCCATTCCAATAAGCCAGGTTGGTTCCGGTTGTATAGATATCATTATAATCGGATTCCGCAATTGTAGCCGGAGTTCCGTTATAAAAGGCATAGCCGCCGCCATGGTTAGTGAAGATGTTATTCCTAAGGAACAAATTACTTCCTGAATTGATATTTATTCCACGTCCGTTTGTTGTGTGCGTACTGGTTATATTCACGCTGTTATGCAAAATATCCTGATAAGTGGAGCTGACGATATTCATCCCATAAGCCGTACTTGTACCTCCGACATGTATAAAGTTATTTGCAATCAATCCGTGATGGTACTGTCCGGCATCGCAACTAGATATATACAATCCGGTTTGAGAGTTCGTACTGATTTTATTATTCAGAATTCGTAATTCATTCTCGCAGGTTAGCGCTTCAATTCCATAGGTACGGGCATGGACTTCATTACCAGTTATTATAGGCGCATCATAAAATTGAATATACATTCCCGCATAACCACAATTCTTTAATTGATTATCCTGAATCACAGCGCCAAGCGGATAGGGTACATTATTTTGTTTACTGCGCATATAAATGCCATAAGAGCAGGCATGAAAAACATTATTTTCTATAATACGGGAAAAATAATAAGCGTCCGGTGAGTAAATAATCGCTCTGTCAACGCTGGCATTCGTATTGTAAACGGAAGAAAATGAGTTGTTTCGCAAAGCAATACTATCCGCGCCAAGATAAAAATCGATTACTCGTGCGTAAGCGCTTCCATTGGCAGTAAATTTGAGATTCTCGAGATTAATGAAATCAGCGCCGTAAAATTGAAGCACATAATTATTATTCTGTTCCGATGCGGTATACGTTATTTCAACATCACTAGTATCCCCAGTCTGGGAGCGAAGCGTTATATTGTTAGTTGGACTTGTACCGGGAATACTGGTTATAGTTACTTGTTCATTATAGGTTCCGGGCAAAATATTAAACGTTACCGCATCCGATACGCCCTTTAGTAACGCATCATCAAAAGCGGCTTGTATAGTCAGATAATCTCCGGCGGAACCTATGGTATAATCTCCTGCCAGCGGCGTCGTAAAAGCGGGATCAGCGCTAAATTCATCGGCGCCAATATCCGGAGCAGAGCCGCTCCTTGATTGTCCGTCAATATCCTCTTTAATTTCATCTAATGGCACGCCGCGATTATCCAGCCAGGGCGCCGTAGTATGAAGGTCCGATTCAGACAAATAATGGGGATAGACTGATAATGAGTGGGCATTGGTTCCACTGTATCTTTTAACAAAATCAAAATCCATGTAAGCGGATCCATCGTAAATAGCAAGAAAATTGGCAGATGAATAAAGATTATTATAATCAAAAGAATTGATAAAAGATGCATCAGCAATTGTAAAAGCGTACCCGTTTTCAAGGCAGGCAAAATTATTATTTATAATGTTAATATCATGACTCGATCCGGTTGTAAATTCAATCGCTGCTGATGTATTGTTTGAACTGATGATATTTACACTATTGTGGTAAATATTATAATAAGTGCCATTTCCAATTTGAATTCCTGATACGCCCGAAGCTCCGACATCACATAAAATAAAGTTATTAGCAATCAATCCGCGATATAATTCAGATGCGCTGCAATTTTGAACATAGATACCCGCCCCTCCCAGATTACATGTAATCTGGTTATTAAGAATTTCCGCGGCATTATCACTACTTATACAATAAATACCATACATCCCGTCAGTAATTGTGTTTTCATTAATAGTAAGTCCATCATAAAATTGCAGATAAAACGCCGCGTAGCCATTATTTATGATTGTATTATTGAGAATTTTCATATTTCTCGAATGTTTCCACTGCGATCCATCCCGGCGCATATAAACGGCGTATGCGCTGTTTTCTAATGTGTTTTCCTCAATAATCCTTTCTCTGAAGTATGAATCGGCTGAATGGACTAAGGCCAGGCGGGTAAGCGCATTAGTGTTGTAGGTGCTTAATAAATGACATCGACGAACTTCAATACTATCCGAGCCTCTATAAAGGTCTAATACCACTCCATATGTGGAATTTGTCGCTTGTAATGTCAGATCTTCATAGCTGATAAAATCGGCTCCAAAATTACGAATTACATAATTGGAATCCTGGTCTGTGGAATTGAATTCTATTGTGACATCCTCTGTTTCGCCTGTTGCAGAGCGCAGCGTCACCCGATTCACAGAACCAGCCCCGGGAATACTGAATATATCAATCTGTTCATTATAAGTTCCGGGCTGGATATTAAAGATAAGCGGAGCAGAAATGCCTTTCAGAACGGCGTCATCTATGGCGGACCGGATGGTCGGATAAGTCCCGGTTCCGACCGTATAAGAACCGGCGAGAGGCGTTGTAGTCAGGGGATTCGCTGTAAATTCGTCGGCGCCAAGATCAGGATGACTGGCGTTACGCGGTTCCCCGTCGATATCGTCCATTACTGCGGCAAGCGGCATTCCTTTCCCATCCAGCCAGGGCGCGATTGAGTGTAAATCGGTAGGGGAAGTGAAATGAGGATATACGGATACGGTATTTTGATTTTTTTCACTTTTTAACTGAAGTTCTGCCAGATCATCGCAATCCACGGAATCCCAGAAAGCAAAGGTATTACCGGGCGTATATAAGTTATTATTCCGACACTCACCAATTGATGAACCGTCATAAATGTAAAGCACTTTTCCGGCCTGCATGCGGCAGAGATTGTTATTAACAATATTAATACTATGCAAATTTACAGAGCCGTATATGTATAAGCCATTCGCGCTTGTATACTCGCCATTAGAATACAGGCTGTTATGATAAATATTGATATATTGTCCCCGTATTTCCATGCCTTCTGAGTAGTCGGAGTATATAAAATTATTAGCTACCAGAGCATAACTTTCAGAGTAACCGTTCAACTGCAAGTCTATACCCTTATGTCCACCGATAATGCGGTTCTTTTCAATGACAGCAGGACCTACAACCTGGGTCATTCGAATACCTATCGATCCGGCTTCAATATGGTTATTACGAATTTCCGGGGCATATGGTATATTCAAATACATGGACGTATAACCCATATTGGTAAAATGATTATTGGTGATATAAATACCCTGCATGGGATAATCCTGGGTTCCTGTATTTACATTGATTCCGGTACCGGCGCTGTCTAAAAGACAATTCTCAAAACTTAAATGATGGACATGCGGTACATTAACAGATACCAGATGATACCGGGCCATGGCGTCCCCATAGTAATTACCCTTCAATATACAATTGAGAAATCGAATATGACTGGTACTGTTCTCAAGAACAATTCCTTTTGCATACATCCCTTTCCCTGTTCTGACGGAGATTTGTTTAAAAATGATATACGAACCGCCGGATAATTTAACGACATAATTGTCATCATCACTTACGGCAGTGTACTTAAGTAAAACCAGGCTGGAATCACCGGAAGCCGATTGAAAGACAATCTGATTAGCTTCCGATGCCCCTGAAATCGCATTAATTTCAATTTGTTCGTTGTATACGCCATCCTGCACGTTAAAGATAACAGGACCGCTAACGCCTTCCGATTCCAGATCGGCAACGGCTGCATTAAAAGTCAGATAATCGCCGGATGCGCCGATGGTATAGGTCCCCGATAACTGGGCAAAAACAAACGATGAAAAAAACATGCCGATAAAAAATGCTTTCTTTAATCCGTTTAAGATTTTCATTGACTATCTCCTTCCAATATTTTCAAAGCTATATTACTTTCTTGACAAATGACGATGGTCTGAATGCAAATATAAAACTTACCGATGGAATAACTATCCCATATTCATGGGATTTTATTCTCTTTAAGATCTTTAAGGACGGAAATAAAACCGGGTTATTACATCAGCGGAATTGAGTAGAATAAAACAGCCTGTCTGAAAGGATTATTCAAACAGGCTGTTCTTATTTTAGATAAAAATCAATTTAAGATAATAGTTTTTTTGATTTAATATCCGTGAACATTGCCTGCCGTATTATCGCTGAAGCTGTTATTCGCTTCATAATTGCCATGGGCGCCTGCATCTATATCATACGTTATACCATAGCTTGAACTGTGTTGTATCGTGTTTCCGGTAACCGTTGGCACATTTTGAATATCGATAATACCGCTTTGCTCGCTATAACCGCCGCCATATTCCAAAATACAGTTAATTATCCGGCAATTGGCGCCAATAGCATCCGATTGGAATTGAATAAATCTCCAGTGGCCTTTCGTGGCAACATAGCCGGTGAAAGTAATCGTTTCGCTGGTCCCATCGGCAATCAAACCGCCATTTTCATCGACTACAACAGCAGCGTCATTATTCATCTTAATCGTCGTGCCGGCTTCAATAGTTAACGTGGCATTATCAACATAACCATAACCATTAAACCGGTAAGGCACATTCTGTTTTTTAAGCGTGAGCGTTTCTGTTAAAGTACCGGAACTGATTTCCAGAAAATCATTATCATTTCCACTGTAATCGCCGTATCCAATACATCCCAGATGCTCAAATCCGGCATTAACCGGGCTTTGATCGTTACCGGTAATCGTATTAGCGCTAATTTCCGGACGGGCCTGGCCATCATATATCTGTAATCCGTAGGATTCGCTGTTACGTATAGTAGAATTTGTGATTGTGGCATCATTATCAACAATTAAACTGGCGCTATTGGAACTGTATCCCCCGCCATATTCAATCTGGCAGTAATCCATGATGCAGTCCGCATCCTTTGCCACATCCGTAAAATGTATAAACCGCCAGTACCCGTTTTGATATACATTGCTGGAAAAATAAATTAAATCAGTTATAGCGCCTTCAGCAATCAGACCGCCATTGGTATTTACGACCAGCGCGGCATCCTGGTTAAAATAAACAACCGTGCCGGCTTCAATGGTTAAGGTAGCTTCCTCAATATAATTATAACTGTTGAGACGATAAGGAACATTTTGCTTTTTTAAAGCGCCGGACTCTGTAATTGTACCGTCGTCAAGATCAATAAAATCGTTTGCATTGCCCTGATAGTCGCCGTATCCGATAGAAGTCATGCTCTCAAAATCGCCATAGATCGGACTTTTGTTGTTCAGCGTAATTGTATTGTTATTAAATGTCGGGCGGGCGTCACTGTCAATTATAACACCATGCGATTCACTATTGCGAATATTACTGTTAGTAATCGTTGCATTATTATAGATCAGCACGCTGGCGCTGCTGGAACTATATCCGCCGCCATATTCGATGACGCAATAATTTAATTTACAATTGGCATGAACCGCATCGGATTCAAAGCTGATAAACCGCCAATGTCCTTTTTGTTCGGCATATCCGGTAAAATGGATTGAATCTTCTTCAGCGCCGTCCGCCAAAAGACCGCCGTTTGTAGAAACAATAATTGCCGCATCCGCATTCATCAGGAAAGCTGCGCCGGCCTGAATTGATAAAGTAGAATTTTCGACATAGTTATAACTATTCAAACGATAGGGAACATCGTGCTTTAGAAACGTACAATTCTGTTCAATAGTACCGCCATCAAGTTCAATAAAATCGCTGTTATTCCCGGAATACGTTCCGGTTCCTATACTTGCCGCGCATGCAAAATCAGCGCTAATCGGGCTGGCGTCATTTGATGTAACGATATTACCTGTAAACGTAGGACGAGCCGCCGCTTCAATTTCGACGCCATTGGATGAGCTGTTGCGTATAGTGCAATTACTAATCATCGCATTGTTATTGACGATCAAACTGGCGCTATTCGAACTATATCCGCCGCCGTATTCAATAATACAGTTTATCAATTTACAATTCGCATTTAATGCATCATTATTAAACTGGATAAAACGCCAATAGCCATTTTGCGCCGCCTGGCCGGTAAAGGTAATAGCGCCGGTCGTGCCGTCGGCGATTAATCCGCTGTTGGTTTGTACGATAATCGCGGCATCTTCGGCAAATTTTATAACGGCGCCGGCTTCTATGGTTAACGTAGCGCCGTTGCTGATATAAATATAGCCCTCAACATGATGTATTCCGGAAGGCCATGTTTCATTTGTAGTTATATTTGTACTGTGCTGAGTCGGCGCTGCAATTGTCTCGGTTACCGTATTCGAATATCCTGAATACGCCGTTCCTTTAACCGTTCTTACTCTGTATGAATAGGTTCCGGCTTCTGTCAGGACATCCGCATATTGCGTAATATCGGCGCCAACAGTAGTTATTTCTGAAAAATTCCCGGCATCTTTTTTTCGCTCAATACTGAAACCGGTTTCATCAGCGCTGTTATCCGTCCATCCTATTATAAAATTTGCAGGATCGTTATTGATTACAGTCAAACCAGTCGGCGCTGCAATCTCATCGCCATTGGTTACCTTATCACTATCATTACAATTTGCTAAAAATAACATCAAGAGCAATAAGCCGCTGCATAAGAGTGCTTTCCTGAGAATTTCTGACAGTTGATGTTTGAACATAATTTAATACCTCCCTATTTGGTTTATAAACATTTTTTTTATTTGTAGACATATTATAACCAATTATAAAAATTACGAAACCCCATATTCATGGTATTTTTAATACTAAATCGCAGAATTCGGACAATTCCGAAAGCCATTGCGAAAATATATTGGTTAGCTTTTTAAGCCATAAAAAAATGTGTTGATTTACATGTAAAGTATTTGGTATAATTGTTATGTAAATACAAGATCGGAATGGAATGAAAGCAAAGACAAAACTCATTAATATCCGCATTTCTCCCGAAGAATATGAGGAGATAAAAAAATTAGCCGATGCTCATGGAATGAGCCTCTCTCTTTATGTGAGATATATGGCCACCATTTTTCTTTCCAATCACCAGGATATTAATGAACTGACGGCCGGTTTATCAAAAAATCAACTTGAAAGTGATTTAAGCGCATTGACCCGTAACCTGGAGAAACAGCGCCGATATATCGACATGCTGATCAGAAGCGTCAATTCGACGGCCCTAAAACTTGAAAGCCAGATCAAAAAGCTCCGCATAGAATCAACCCGGGAATTACATAAAGATGTTCAACGCATCAATTACCTGATGGAATCAGAAGATCAGAATAACTCCGATAATCTTAAATAAGAACACCGTAAATATGGATTTATATTAAAACTCATAAACACATTGAAATCCAGATATCTTTATGTTATCTTTCTTAAAATCCAACGATGTAAAAAACCTTTTTCAATTAATTAATTATTGGGAGGTGTTATGAAATTATTTATTATTCTAATGGTAACACTGTCAATCTGCGCTTGTCAGCCCGATTCGCAGGCCAAACTTGTTGAAGAATGGTCAACACAAAAAGTGTTAAAAACGCCGGAATCGGTTCTATATATCCCCGAAAGAGATGAATTGTTTATTGCCAATATCAACGGGAATCCCTCAGATGCTGACGGTAATGGTTTTCTATCTGTTCTTTCATTAACCGGGGATATAAAACAACTCGAATGGGTCAGCGGATTGAACGCGCCAAAGGGCATGGGTTATTTTGGAAACACACTATACGTTACCGATATCAATGTCCTTGTTGAAATCAGTCTTGATTCCGCGAAAATCATGAATCGGTATGAGGCAAAAGAGGCGCAATTCCTGAACGATATTGCTATCGATGACAGCGGCAATGTATATATTTCCGATTATTCAAAAGACAACAGCGCCATCTACAGATTTTGCAAAGATAGTATGGAAAAATGGCTGTTTGGTCCGGAAGTATCCGCACCAAACGGTTTATTTATGATGGATAATAAACTGGCTTTTGGCAATACAGGGGATGGAAAAATTAAAGCGGTTGATTTAGATGATAAAAACATAAGTGTTTTGGCTGATCCCGGTAGCGGCGCTGATGGCTTAAAGGCCATTGATAAAAATGGTTTTATTATATCCAACTGGGCAGGCCGCACGGATTTGGTTACTATGGATGGGTGCGTTACGGAATTATTAAACACAACCGATCAGAAAATAAATGCCGCTGATCTCGAATATATTCCGGAGAAGAATATGGTAATTATTCCTACTTTTTCCGATAATCGTGTGATGGCTTATAGATTAGTTCCTTAGAAATACATTAATTTATTTTAACAAAAAAGCGGGACAAAAATCTTATCCCGCTTTTTATTTTTAACACAGAAATAATCGGCGTGTTCAGCCCTTATTTTTATAAGTTTTATTATCGATTTTACTTTTCGCCGTTATTTTTTAAAATGTTATACCAGTCAATTTTCCTGGTCAGATACATGGTTAACGCTAAAACCGCGAACAATCCTATACTGCCCATCAGCAAAGCAAAATCCTGAAGCTGAAGAATTATATAAAGGTAACCGTATAAGACAAATAAAATGCCTGTAACTACAGCAGCCAGCAGATTGCTTTTTAGCATGCCCCGTGTGTAAAGCGCGATCAATAAGACAATGGCAACCGATGACAACAGGTAAGCGATTCCAAAAGCCATATACTCAGAAAAAGATAAAAGTAATGTATAGAATATTAACAAGGCTAAACCTATCATCAGATACTGAATGGGATGCAGCGTTCTCTTATTAAGCAGTTCAACCATAAAAAACGACAAAAAAGTCAGCAGGATAAACAAAAGTGAGTATTTAGCCGTGCGCATCGTTTTTTGATAATGCTCAACGGGTAATAATAAATTAAACCCAAAATAAGTATTATGTATCGAATACTTATTGCCCAGCCACTGCTGAGGTTAATCTCTGTTAAGATGCAAAATTTTCCAGTTTGCCGTAAATCCCTGGTCGGTAATCTGATGATCATCCGGAATATACCGGCCATCGAATCCCGGGTTTTCCCAGGTTGATGAAATATTCGCTTCGGATTTCTGCCCCACGGGAGTGAACATCAGTGATTCACTGCCATTAATATCCAGGCTGATTGAAAAAGTATACCCCGGTTCATTTTTATTAACGGATACCGGTGCGCTCAATCCTGTAGAAAACACATCATTGGTCTCAATGCCAGGATTGGCTTTGAATTCATCTTTATTCCATTTAATTTTTATCACATCCTGAATTCCTACCATATCCGAAACGCCAATTCCTAAAAACGCATCATTCCACAAAATATCCTTATCCATAATGTTAAGAAGCGAGAAATCCGGCAAAGTAAAGTTACCGGATAATTGCAACCGGCTGCCATATAAGACGATCTCATAAATACCGCGTCTGCGAATCTGGGGATCGACTTCGCCTTTGATATCGAGATTTTCCGGTAAAAAATGGGCATAATACGTCGAGCTATAAACTTCATCATTATTCTTTTTAAAATAAACCAGATAAGGAATGGTTAAAACCGGCCCGGAGATAACCTGAGCTTTACCCCACTTTTCACTCACTTCAGAAACTGCTTCAATCCTTCGGTGTTCCCGTTCCGAAATCAGGTCACGGATGATTAATGAACCGATGAAAAGGATGAAAGTTAACAAGCCTATTATAGTTAAACGAATACCCGGTGAATTTCTAACCCATGTTGTTGCCATATAAATATCCTCCGTTTTTACAATCGGTATACTTACAAATATTTTAGCTGTTCCTTAAGAGACAAATTTAAGTACCAAACTAATCATATACAGTAAAAAAAATATTACGCATAATATTCATTTTAATAATTTTAACCGGATTAAACCGTTCTTTTGTTAGGTTTAGAAAATATAATCTGAACAAAAAATGAAATTTATTGTAAAAATCACCAATTTTGTTCGAGTATAGGAACAGGATAAAAAACGGAGTTTAAATGATACACAAGTTTCAATGGAAAATTCTGCTAATTTTTTTAATTGTTTTCCGCATCGGTTATAGCGGCGGTCTCAACTATTCTTCCAAAGATCTTTTCCCCGTCCATCACGATATGGTTGATGCCTGTGAGTTTTGGGTTAAGATTTTTTCCAAATATCATACCAATGAATATGTGATCCACGATTCCAAAAAGCTGGGTCTTATTTACGAAGTGGTTAAATGGGGTGAACTCGATGAAAGTAAAATGGACGATCCGTTTACCAGCGAACAAAAAAAATATTTTAAGAACAGGATGAATTATTACGAAGGCATTTTAACCGGCATGGCGGCTGTTTATCCGGACACGGTTAAGATGAACGGCGAGCAAAAAAAACTATTCCGTAAATTGAAGGGGTTTAAAAGTAAAAACGATATCTTAGAGGCTACCGGCAGATTGCGCGTTCAGAAAGGCCAAAAGAATAAATTTTTACAGGGACTGGAAATTTCCGGTCGCTACATGCCATATCTGAAAGAAATTTTTACTAAACATGGGTTGCCGGAAGAATTGACCGTTTTACCTCATGTCGAATCATCTTTTAATTACAAAGCCTATTCAAGCGCAGGAGCGGCAGGCATATGGCAGTTTACGCGGGGTACCGGTGATCTTTATCTGAATATATCCTATGAAATTGATGAACGTTTGGACCCTATTATGGCTACGGAAGCAGCCGCTAAATTATTGAAGCATAATTACAAAGAACTGGGCAGCTGGCCGTTGGCTATCACCGCTTATAATCATGGCTTATATGGGATGAAACAGGCGGTGCGTAAATTAAATACAATGGAGATGAATACCATTATCAATAAATACCGCAGCCGTTATTTTAAATTTGCTTCTAAAAATTTTTACTGTGAATTCATCGCGGCTTTGCATATTGTTCAAAATTATGAGCAATATTTTCCAAACGTTAATCTCGAACCGCCCATACAATATAAGGAATACCCTTTACCACATTATATTAAATATGAAACGCTGTCGGAGTATTTAAAAATAGAAAAGGAACAGTTTAAAAAATACAACCCGGCGCTAAGGGTATCCGTTTATAATAACTCCAAACTTATACCCAAGGGGTATCGGTTGAAATTACCTTTACATATTTCTGCGGATGAACTTATGGCCGAAATACCGAAAACCGCTTATTCTTCAGATCAAAAAGAAAGCCGTTATTACCGTATCCGTTACGGCGACACGCTGAGTGATATCGCCCGTAAATTCGGAACTTCCGTATCCACTTTATTATCGCTAAATAACCTGTCCAATGAGCATTATATCCGCCGTGGAATGACCATAAGAATACCGGACAAAGCAGAGGCTCCGGTTGTATTGGCGGCTGCCCCGGAAGAAAACATATTGAAACAGGAAGAGCCTATACATCAAGACATTATTGCAGAAGAAGATACTGTGCAGGAAGAAGAAGATATGACGATTTCTGAAGAGCTGGTTTATGCAGAACCCGAAGAAGAAACAGAATTAGCCCTGTTTTTCGGTTTAACAGAACCTTTTGCTGCCGAAAGCACGATCACAGCGCCGGCGCCGCCTCAAACCAATGGCCGAAATTTATCCGATCTGGAGATCGAATTCATTCGGCAGGCGCACCCTGCAACAGGCTATATCCGGGTCGAACCGGAAGAAACATTGGGACACTATTCGGATTGGTTACAAATTAAAACCCAGAGTATACGCAACTGGAACAATCTATCGTTCAGAACGCCGATCCGGTTAAAACAAAAACTAAAACTGGTATTCGAAAACGTAACGCCGGATGAATTTAACAGCATGCGCCTGGAATATCATCGGGGTATTGAGGAAGATTTTTTCCTTAATTATGAAATAACCGATACGCAAACGTACCAGGTAAAAAAAGGTGACAACTTGTGGTATCTGTGTAATTATGTTTATAATTTACCTTATTGGCTCATTGTTGACTATAATGAGGACATCGATTTTGAATCTTTAAAACCCGGAGATACGCTTATTATTCCTAATGTTAAAGCTAAAAAACCATGATATTATCATATCATCAATTACCAGCGAAAATAATCAGCTTATGGCCTTTTTCTTCGTCCGGTTGATTTTTTTTTTAGAAGACATTAGTTATGATAATCAAAATAACGACAATGCATACAATCGACGCACATGGAAAATAAAACAGGCAAACGTTCATCATACCATTATTTAAAATGAAACACCTTACAATTTTTAACGTAAGTGATTTGGGTTAGTTTAATCATGATTAAAATCAGGAGATGATGATTATGAAAAAGGATGTTCTGGTATTTTTCTCTTTAGTTTATATTTTATTATCCCTGAATCTTGTCATTGCACAGACCGTTGACGAAAAAATCATGGATCTCATCTATAGTGCCCGCATAAGACAGGCGGATTCCCTGATAGATGCACAGATAAAAAAGTACCCGGACAATCCCAAGTACTATTTATTAAAAGCGCATCACGGTTTTTATAAACCATACTGGGCAAACTGGAATCTTCCCAGGGATTCTATTTTTCAGGTCATTGTAGATTATTCATTAAAGGCCATCGAAATTGGCGAAAAAACAGAAGAAACAACAGAGATTAAATTATACATCGGCTCTGCATACGGATATTTATCCCGAATTTATATTATCAGACAAGAATGGTGGGATGCATTCTGGGCGGGTTGGCATTGTAAGAATTACCTGGAAGATGTTTTAGACGAAGACCCGCAGTTACAGGACGCTTATATCGGCCTGGGCGCCATCGAATATTATACCGCCCGCTTAGACGGCTGGCAGGCGTTTGTGGCCTGGCTGGGATGTATGTCCGGAGAAACCGATACGGGTCTGGAATATTTTAAGAATACAGTGGAAAAAGGCAATCTTTTTAAAAACGAAGCGACGTTTATCTTATCGCTTCTTTATCGTTTCTATGAAACAGATTTTAATCAGTCTAATATTTATCTCAGCAAGCTGAACTTTAAATATCCGGATAACCGCTTTATTTCAGGTTTGTATTTTCAATCCAGGCTGATCCAGTTAATTGAAGAAAAAGGTATCGCCTTTTTAGAAGGAAATATTGATTCTCTCAAAGATTTATACCATATCGATAACTCTATCGTCCTTAACAATATCGGCTATAATTTTTCCGGTCAGAAAAAACATGATATTGCTATGGCAATCTTTAAATTGAATATCAGATTATACCCCAATGAAGCGAATCCCTATGACAGTATCGCCGAATGCTATCAGACTCTTGGCCAAAACAAAGAAGCCGTAAAATATTCGAAAATCGCCCTGGAAAAATTACCGAGCGACACTTCGATTAATGAGGAATTCAGAGAACGTTTACGGGTTATTCTGGAAACCCGGCTGGAAGAACTGGAATCTAAAATATCTGCCGAATAAAAAAAGCCGGAATTTTATAAGATCCGGCTTATATTCTAACTGGTTTTTTATTTTAATAACCTATTTATCATCAACAATCTTAGCCAGCTGGCACCACAAATACCAGGCGGCATAAGCTTTTCTGTTACCGTTTAACGGCTGGCTGTGGGGAACGGAGTAGTTATACCAGTCAACGCCCGGTTCGTGTGACTCCTGCCAGACAATAGCCCAGTTCGATTGCGGATTAATATCAGGATGCTTATCACCGTTGGTATCGTAATAACAACCGTCATTACCATACAATTTCATATAATTTACATGACCATCCGGATCGTAGGATTCTATGTCAGCGAAATCATATAATATTTTATTGTTCTGCCGGCAATAACTTCTGATTTGTTCATTCCGCTGATTCAGATTGCCTTCTTCCCCGGTTCCTTCCAGGTGCCCGGTCATATATACAAATTTAACGCCCGGAAAATCGTTTTCCAGACCGGTCATTAAACTCAGATAAGTATCAATGCTATCGGTTGTCGCCTCATTAACCTCCCCGCACCAGGACCAAATCACCACATTGATATCCGAAGTTTGGGCCAGATAATTTCTGGTCGCTTTTTCCCAGGCTGTAAAATTCGGATTTCCGAGATCACTGGCTCCGCTGAAGGGAGTGTCCCTTAAATCCAGGGCGCCGTTAACGCCGCCGTTATTCCAGGCAAATAAATCACCCTTAAAATCAACTAACCCGGTCATACCATTCGTAATCTGACGGCCATGCGAAGTATGTCCATAGGCTATGTGCAGTTTTTGTCTGGCTAATTCCACTTCACCGGCATCCAGGACATCAAATGAGGCTTTGGTATGATCAATTATCCGGTTACCGGCATTCACTTCCAGTGAATCCGTTACCTTAGAACAATAAGTAAACAGAAAAATTATACATCCGCTCATTACAAAAAAGAGATAATAAGGTCTGGTTGCCATAATCAGTTCTCCTGTTTTTTTGTGAATTATCGAAACTCCGCGCAAATGCTTTATAATAATGACATTTTTTATGGAAAAAAACGAATATGTACAGGGATTCGACAAACACAGGATATTTTTTTCATGGTAAATCAGGAATTCTAAATATCAATAGGAGTAACTATATTTTATCTGTTTTCCTCTCTGACCGGCTATAACGGATCTGATATTTCCGGTTCACTCAGGTATGTATTTATGGCCTGCTGCCAGTCTTTCAAATCTAAAATAAATAATTTTTCAATGTCCTTTGTATTCAGCCTGTCACCAATATCGTTGAGACCGTTAAAGGTATAAGTTATGACAGCTTCGGTTTTATGTCTTTTTATTTTCTTGCACTTAACATGGATCGTCCAAACCCGGTGCATGGTAAACACCGTGTATTTTGCGGATAATTTTTCCTGATCAAGCTGACTTAATATCCAGTTATAATGATCTTCTATATCATTCTGCGAAGGGGTTTGAAAAACCATTCCTTCCTGCCAGGCGCCGTTTTCAGGATAAAGAAACAGAGGATTCCAGCTTGTATCCCATTTTTTTTCTCCCTGCGGGCTAAACATCGGGAAAGCCCGTTCGGGTTTATCCTGCAAAATAATTACGGCCGATCGGGTTATACATTCCATTTAAATCTCCTTATTTCTGAGATGATTAAATTCTTATCTTAAACCCCGCTTTAACATACTCAAGCTGATTAATCGTACTTTTTTTGTTTTTTTTAAGATGTGTACCATAATATTTTGTATTCGTTCCGGTGATGGAAAGCGCTTTTTGGCGCACATCGGTCTCCGACAGATGCTTTTGTTCCGGATCATCCGGCTCACCATTCATATCCAGCAGCACATGCCGCGGCTTATGCCGCAGTATTTCTGCGATAGAATCGCACCAGAGGGTATCGGCGATATAGACGAATCGGGCTTTATCGTTTTTTATATATTCGAAGCCATAGGTTTCCACTGAATGATTAAGCCTGAAAAATCTAAATCGAACGCCCGGATAAATTTCTATAAGGGAATTATGACTGATCTCTTCGAAAATTCCGTTGGTTTCCAGCCACTCCAGACATGGATTTGATTGACCGAATGCAGCGCGGGTTATGGCCACAATATGTTCTTTTATACCGGCAGGTCCAATGAACCTTACCTGTTTTTCCCGCTCCATAAATGAATTAAGCAGAAAAAACGGCGCTCCGAAAATATGATCGCCATGGAAATGAGAAACAAAAATGGTATCAATAGCCAGTGGATTGATATTTTGATCGCCTAAACTGCGCATAATATCAGGGGGCAGTTCGCATAATAACGAACCATTCAATAAAAAGGCATTATAGGGCAGACCGCTATTGATCGCGCCGCCATTTCCTAAAATGATGATCTGCATGGTTATCCCCTGCATTCTTCCCTGACATACTATAGTATATTAAGAAATTCCGGTTAAAATCCAGTCTGTTTTTCTTAATAAAAAATTATACAGACAATAACTTCACAATTTGTTAATTACTATAAATGCCGTTCACATATTGTATAAACCAGGGCGGACGATTCAGGATCACATAAATCAACAACAACGCTGTAAAAGGAATAGGAATGATCATATCTATGATCGCCAGCAGCGCAAGATAGATGATAAGTTTGGTTTTTAAATCCATTTCCTTCACCTATATTAGTTTACAATTAGCCCGGCAAAGCCGCTGCTCATTTGTTCCACATATCCGTTTTTTACCCGGGTTATTATAAAGCATTCAACATCCGGATTGGATTCCACCCAGGCCAGACTTCGGTCTACCCCCATTACCATAATAGCGGTTGCCATGGCGTCTGCGAGTGCGCAATCAGGCGCTACAACCGTAACAGAAGCCACGCCGTTGATGATCGGTTTCCCCGATACCGGATCGATTGTGTGACAGAACACGCTGTCTTTATCGATAAAATAATTTCGATAGTCGCCGCTGGTAGCCACCGCCTGATTACCGATCGAAATCACCGCTTCTATATGTTGTCCCGGCACGGCGCCAAATTCCGGTCTGTCGATTCCTAATTTCCAGGGCTGTCCGTTGTTATCTCCGCGGGCGTATATCTCGCCGCCAATTTCAACAAGATAGTTTTCATATCCTTCCCGATCCAACAGTTCCGCCACCGCATCCACGCCGTAACCTTTGGCAATCGCGCTGAGATCCAGTTCAATTAACGGATTGATTTTGGCAATAGTTGTATCGTTTATTATTTTTAATTTTTCCATGCCTACCCGTTTTCTGGTTTCCGCAATCGCATCCGCTTCCGGAACTGCAGAACGATTATTGCTCCTGCCGAATCCCCATAAATCCACCAGGGGGGCTACTGTCACATCAAAAGCGCCTGCCGATTCCAGGTTAATCTGGCGGGCAAGTTTCAGCACACTGCCGAAAGAAGGTGAAATGATAAAGGGCATGGTGTCCCGTTTAGCATTGAACAATGAAATTTCACTTTCAGGCTGATAGGCGGACATCTGCCGGTTGATTTCCTGCAGACACTGATCGACTTTAACCTGAAGTTCCTTACCGGCGCTTTTTCCGGTCGTATTGATCATATAAGTTGTGCCCATGGTCCGGCCGCGCAGAATTTTATTTTCTTCTTTACAGGCCGAAATTAAAATGACTAATGATAAAATTAGTAAGAATCTGTTCATAATTTTTCTCCGGGAATTAATTCGAGTATGGTATGATTTTTTGTAAATACTATTTCCCTGTTAAAAGGAACCGTCCAGCGTTCCCCGTTTTTCCACCTGTCAAAAAAGTTCATGAAATACGGGCTTAAAGGATTGCCCGAATTCCCTGATGGCAGGACTATTGTGGCAGCATCAATATCCGAAAAATCTATAACAAAACGCCAGCTCGGTCCTACCGTGCTTAAAAAACAGCCCTCTTCATCAGGATCATTAAAATAGAAGGACGCATTAAGAGAACCGCTCGTCCCGCCCCAGGGAAAAGGTCCTTTTTTCAGGCCAAGCCCCTGAGACAGAACTGGAATAATGGAAAAAGGATGGGCCATAGTCAGGGTGTGGAAATCGCCCCAGGTTTGATCTTCGAGTTTCTCCAGGGTTTTTTGCATGGCTCTGTCAGCTATTTCTTCCGGAGTCTCAACATGGTCTTCGGTAGCAATATTGTCAATCCAACGGCTGAAGCCTTTTTCATAAACGGAAAGTAAATGTTCACGCGATATCCAGATCAGGTGTTCTTCATCTTTAAAATCATCAAGGTAAATTTCATTTTTCAGATAATATAGAAACAACGCCATTAAAGCCGTTTCTCTCGAATCGGCGCCTGTGTATCCATCCCATTTCTCCATCAGGCGGGCTTCAGCGGAATGGCCCAGACGCTCAAGAATTTCGGTAACCGGTTTACGCCAGCGTAGCAGGAACTCATCAGTCCGCTCCATCTGGAAATCATACATATCCTGAACGGTGAACTTTTTTTTCGTTTCAAGCAGACGGTTAATACGCAGAATACGGTCAGCGGCAAATTTTCCTTCCAGATCATAGTCCAGGTTACTTTCATCCTGCTTGTTATTGCAGGTCGCCAGCCATCCTTTTTGCGGATTATAACTTTGGGGCGTTTTTTCCAGGGGATAAAAGCCGGGCCAGCGGTACTCATCCGTCCATCCTGGTACGGGCAGATTATTTGTTTTTTTTGCCCGGGCGGGAATAGGCGATCCAAGCTGGTATCCTATATTGCCGTTAATATCGGCATAAGTCCAGTTTACATCCAGCGCCCCGAACGAAGTGACGGTACGCTGAAATTCAGAAAAATGATCAACATCGGCCAAATGGAATCCTGCCTGCAGAGCCATGGCAAGATCGACATCGTAACCGGCCCAGTGCAGACTATAGATTTCTTTTAATGAATCATTCTGAAACATAACCGGGCCGTTTCTGGTGATTTTAAAATCCATACTTAACGTTTCATCCCGACCTCTTACCCTGAACACCTCCTGTTGAATTTCAAAATTCTGCCAGCCCTGCGGGGTGAGATATTGCGAGGAATCTTCCGGATTAACTTTTTCGATGAAATATTCATTGACATCGATGCCGCCTACGGTAAAAGCCCAGGCGATTTTACCATTATGCCCCATGGCTATAAATGGCAGCCCCGGCGTGGAAATACCCAGCACATCGGTGGACGTTTCTTCGATATGCAATCCAAGGTAATACCAGAACTGCGGCAGACGGGAAATCTCCAGATGGGGATCGCCGGCTAATATTGCATGCCCGCTGGCGCTTTTTGACGGAGCGATTACCCATGAATTTGACGAATGGGACATTTTAAAAGGCAGCGTATGATTAGGGAAAAGGCTCTCATAAAACGCCTGTTGTTGACTGGTCGATTCTGTCTGAGAAACTGTTTTCGGAGCCCACACCGGGTAAGCAGATTTCAGACTTGCCGCTTTTTCAAAACCAAAGGCGTCGTATGCTTCAACCATAAACGCATCGGAACTCATCATGGCATTGGCAAACCAGGTCTGGAAGCTCAGCATGGCCATGGATTCTTCGCTGGTCCACTGTTCAAAATCCAGTCCTAATAACTGATATTCAAAGGGATAGGCCGCGCAAACATCGCGATAGGCATTTATACCGTCTGTATAGGCATCCAGCCGCAGCCGGTCGCGCCTGCTCAATCCGGAAATAAATTTCCGGGCCAGTTTGTTATGGCCGATTGCCCGCTGTTGAATATCAATTTCCAGGGTAAAATCACCGAGAAGTTCTGAAATTCGGCCGAATGCCGCCCGACGGGTTATGTCCATCTGGAACATGCGGTCCGCCGCGTGCAGATAACCGACGGCAAAGTATCCGTCCAGTTCTTTTTTGGCCCAGATTTGCGGAATGCCCATTTCATCAAAGGTAACTTTTACTGAATCCTGCAGCGCATCAAATACCAATTGGCCATCGGTGACCGGGACAGAGCGGAGCAATAATAAATACAAAATAACTGATGCAATAATCAACAGCGCTAAAACGCCCAGCGTAATTTTTATTAATAATGTCTTAAACCTGATTTTCATAATCGTTACCGTTTTTTCTGAAAAGTTAGTTGTTGGAGTTGAACAGGGCAAGCAATTTTCAGATGATTTTAGACATTATATACCGGGCGGCCTGTTCCGCGCCATTTTGTTGTTTCTTTTTCTGCGCTTTAAGTTGCATTAAAGCGTGAATTTTTTCAAGCCAGTCTGTGCCCTGAAATTCCGCCGATGTAATTTCAAGGGATGGCAGATTTTCATCCGTGAATTTTTGAATAATGGATGATTCGCGGAAATCCCTCCTTGATATATATAAAACGGGCAGATTATGCCTGTATGTTTCGGCAATGGTGCTGTATCCCAGTTTGCAGATAACCGCATCGGCGGCGTTCAAAAGATCAGGATGATAATACGATGAATGGTGCGGAAGTTCGATGATATTGGCCATACGCCGGGGCTTGGCAATATCGTTTGGTATTATAAAATAATAATCCGATAAAAACTGCAACTTTTCCACAAAATGATGTT
The DNA here is from genome assembly GCA_003854985.1 of Calditrichota bacterium. Lineage (GTDB taxonomy): Bacteria > Calditrichota > Calditrichia > Calditrichales > Calditrichaceae > Zgenome-0002. Next base: position 4,147 of record RQOG01000017.1, on the reverse strand, counting down.
TTGCCGCAATGCCCCCGGTGCTGATAAGAATGACCCTGGCTTCTTCGGGAATGCCAAGAGTCCTGCGGATAACTTCTTTTTCAACGCGGGGCTCCCGGCTGATCGGATCGCAGATAAAACTGTTGGCAACAGGCGCTGAAACCGGCTGACATTGAAGGCGATAACTAATTCTTCTATAGGTTTCCTTAAAAAAATCAATATAAGGAATAAAGCCGGGCCGGGCCTGCCGGTAGAATTCATAGATCCAGTCCCAGGTAAAATTTTCCAGTAAAAAGACAGGCAGATTTAACCGGTAACCCGTCTCGATGCCCAGCGATGAAATATCGCAAACAACCGCTTTGCAGTTCAGCCGTTCCAATTTCTGTTTAACCGCGCCGATTACTTTATTGTCCAACGGTATAAAATCCGCCAGCTTTTGCAACGTGCCTGCAAAATCAATGGTAAAAGGCGACTGCTGTACTAGACCGACATCCGTTTTAAGAGGATAATAATTATAGCCTATACCATTCAGGGAGTCTTTGAAAAACCACTCGGGAACAAGCGTAAAAATATGATACTTCCAGCCGGGAAGCAGTCGCGACAGGGACTGGATAACCGCACAACAGCGGGCGGCATGCCCGTAACCATGGGAACTGATAAAAAAGGCGATAGATAAACCGGGTTTCATCACTGGCGTTTATAAAATTTTAGTTATTGTTTGTATTAATACCTGAAGTGTCTGATAGGTTCGCCTTTAGCCCCGATTTCGGTCATGGCTTCAATACCGATCTTAAGATGCAGATCCGTATATTTTTTCGTTACTTCCAGGTCGGAAGTTTCCGTTTTAATGCCTTCGGGAATCAGCGGCATATCGGAAACCAGTAAAAGCGCCCCGCGTGATATTTCATTACTATGCCCCACAATAAATACCGTTGCCGTTTCCATATCTATAGCAATGGCCGAAAGCGTTTTCAGATAGGATTTGAATTTATCGTCCCATTCCCACAATCGCCGGTTGGTTGAATATACCACGCCGGTTCGGTATTCCTGTCCCTGCTGAACAATTTTATCGGAAACAAACTTATGCAGTTTAAACGATGGCAAAGCCGGCACTTCAGGCGGAAAATAATCGTTGCTTGTGCCTTCGCCCCGGATCGCGGCAATGGGCAGAATAAAATGACCGATTTCCGTCGTTCGTTTCAAGCCGCCGCACTTCCCCAAAAACAGAACGCCGTGCGGTTTACGGGCGCTTAACAAATCCATGATCGTCGCTGCATTCGGCGAACCCATCCCATAATTGATGATCGTTAATCCATTATTGTTGGTTGCCGTCTGCATCGGGCGGCCTTCGCCTAAAATATCGCAGTTAAACTGCTCCGCAAAGCGCATTACATAATTCGGAAAGTTGGTGATCAGAATATAAGCGCCTAATTTGTCGACGGCGGTGCCTGTATAGCGCGGCAGCCAGTTTTTTGCGATATCAAGCTTTGTCTTCATCGTATGCTCTGATTAGTATAATTGAATAATCGTTAATATAAGGTTTTTTTCATTAAAAATTCCAATAGTCCTATTTGGAAATAATGTTCAGCCAATAGAAAATTTTTATACTGAAAAATTATCAAAGCTTTTGTATATTGCTCCGGAAACAACGACCAGGAATATGAATATCAACGATAAATATCAATGGATATTCAGAATATTAAATCTGCAAAGAATAAATACAGGTTCCAATTATGACGGAAAAAATTCACGAACCGGATGCTTTTCGGTCCCGTATTACCGACTGGCCGCTGGAAGAAAGGCCCCGGGAAAAACTGATGCACACCGGCGTCGAATCGGTTTCCAGCGCAGAGCTTATTGCTATTTTATTAGGGCAGGGAACGGCAAAAGTGAACGCCGTTGAATTGGCCAAAAAACTGATGCGCCGTTTCGGAAGCCTGGAAAAACTAAGCGGCGCTTCACTGGAAGAATTGCAGGAAGTTTCCGGAATCGGACCGGCAAAAGCCGTTACTCTATTAGCCGCTTTTCAGCTATACAGAAATCTGCAAAAGGAAAAAGCGAAACTTGAAATCAAAAATTTCCGGAATCCCGCAGAAGTGGCGCGGGTTTATCAACCCGTACTGGGACACAAAGAACAGGAAAGCTTTTATGTGGTGCTGCTGAATACCGCCATGAATCGTATCCAGGATTATGAGGTAACCAAAGGAACGCTGGATTCCTCACTGGTACACCCCAGAGAAGTTTTTAACAAAGCCATACGCAGCATGGCCAAAGGATTAATTGTGCTGCATAATCATCCGTCGGGCAAGCTTACGCCAAGCGAAGAAGATATTACCATTACCAAAAGACTGGTGGAGAGCGGCAGAATTCTGGGGATTGATGTATATGATCATATCATCATCACGGCGGACGGGTTTTATAGTTTTAAGGAAAACGGGTTAATCTAGAAACAATTCAAAAGAAGGTAAATTCAGTATGGTCTGGACAAAAGAGGACTATGTGATCAGCACCGACCGCAAAAAATTAGACATTGTCTTCATCCACTCCTTTTTAACAAAATCCTACTGGGCCGAAGGAATAACCCATGCAATCATTGAGAAATCAATTAAAAATTCTCTTTGTTTCGGTGTATTTCATCTGGATAAGCAGGTAGGTTTTGCCCAGGTGGTCACGGACAAGGTGATCTTCGGTTACCTGATGAATGTTTTTATTATTGCGCCGTATCGGGGGCGGGGCCTTTCCAAATGGCTGATGCACTGTATTCTTGATCATCCCGATATTTCCGGGCTTCGGGCTATGATGCTGGCCACCAGGGATGCGCACGGATTGTATGCCCGATACGGCTTTAAGCCGTTGCCCGATCCGTCAGTATTTATGCGCCGGGAATCTGCCCGGCGAAAAGGATCATCGTATTGAAAAAAATGATTCATACCCTTATTTTCACAAAAAATAAAACTGATATTAAAACTAAAAATAACTACGGTAAACTATGAGTAATTTTTTTTACAGACTGGGCCGTAAAACCGGCAAGGCGATCCGAAAGCCAAAATGGTATTACAAGGCATTTTTTGGCACGGAAACCGAAGCCCTGCAGGCGGAAAATATTTTTGGCCAGGAACTTGCCGAACACATGAAAAGCGAATTTACCATCATAAAAAACCATCGGCTGAATGAATTTGTAGATGAGGTCGGCGGCAGGCTGGTGAATAAGGTAAAAAAACCGGAGAGAAAATTTACCTTTATTATCACGGAATCCGCAGATGTTAACGCCTTTGCCCTGCCGGGCGGCTATATATTTTTAAGCCTGGGAATTCTAAATCTTTGCCAGCATAATCCGGATGCTCTGGCGTTCATTCTGGCCCATGAAATGATTCATGTTTTAAGCAGACATCCGCTTAAAAAAATCATGACCAGTAAATCTTTTTCCATGCTGGCCAACATGTTAAAAGCCGGCAATATTGTGGGACATTTAGCCAAACAAACCCTTACGGATCTGATCGAGAGCATCTACTCTCAGGAATACGAGCTTTATGCGGATCGTTATGGTTTACTTTTGATGGTAAGCTGCGGATACTCGGGGCAGGCCTGCATAGACGCCCTGAAAAGCCTTCAGGAGCGCACGCAGTATAATAACGCTTTTAATTATTTTTCGACTCACCCTTCTCTGGAAGACCGGATAAAGCAACTCAGAAAAGAACTGCAGAATAAAGTTTGAAAATCGTCAAACATTGTTCGTGCCCGTTGATCGTCATCGTTGTCGTAATCGACTGCCCATCTCCATTAAAAGCCTTCGCCAATCAGCGTTCGGCATTTGATATTGGAAATTAAAAAATGAATGTCCAATAGCGATTAGCGAATTATGAATCATGAAGGAACGGAAAGCCTGCAAACTTCGGCGTTCGGCGTTTGATATTGGAAATTAAAAGATGAATGACCAATAGCGAATAGCGAATAATGAATCATGAGGGAATAGAATCATGTATACTTCGGCGTTCGGCGTTCGGCGTTTGATATTGGAAATTAAAAGATAAATGTCAAATAGCGATTAGCGAATAATGATTTCAGATTTAAATAGACCTCATCGTGCCCGTTGATCGTCATCGTTGTCGTAATCAACTGCCCATCTCCATTAAAAGCCTTCGTCGATCGGCGTTCGCAATTCGGAATG
>RQOG01000098.1 GCA_003854985.1 Calditrichota bacterium | reverse complement strand
TTGCTGATATTATTGAGTCTCCACCCGCTGAAACGGAAATGTTCGCTTCATGCATGGTTACGGGACTGGCGCTGAATTCGTTGGAAACCCTGACTCGCAGGCTGTCCCCGCCAATGGAAACATGAACGACCTGCCGCAGGGTATTATGGCTCAAACCCGGTTCCGGCGGTACATTATGCGGTTCAACGAGTTGCTGGGCCGTGCTCCAGGTTGCGACCCATTTTTTGGTAATCGTGGTCTGAGTATGACAATAAGTCAAAAAAATGCATGAGAAAATCAACAAGATAAAAAATAACCGCCATTTGGAAAACCATAACAAATAAGAATTTTTCAAATTAATCAATAATGCTGACATGATAACATGCTCTCCTTTCTCACGCTTAAACCAAATCTAAGAATAAACAGCTTGTTTTTATAATAACCCTTTAATAATAAGCATCGTAACAATAAAGGGCAATAAATAAATATTGTGTTACACTAACCTTTGGAAAAAGAATAATAGGGTACATCTTTTTCATTAAAAAACTGCATTAATCAAAAGGAAGAATTAAAGATGCTTTTCCTGTAAGAACTATCCCGGCAACTAACGGTTAAGATTTTTTTATTTCACTTCTTTTTTATTGGGCTTTCTTAATATGGCCCGGATACCGATGCCAAATGACAGAATTCCTTTACTTACATAGTCCTGCTTGTAATAATTAAATTCGGGAATGATCAGGTTTCCTTTATGCCGGAAAGCCAATCCGAAACAGATAATTTTATAATCGACAGCCCCATCGGATTCATCCCTGAATACATAACTTTTATTAAAATAATAACTCACAAATGGCTGAAACGCGCCTATTTCCTTGCTCAGGGTCAGTCCGTATTTAAAATATGGATCAGAGACTGAACTGAACTCGTCTGAAAAAACCACGCCCATATGACCGTTAATGCTTAGATCAAAATATTTAAATGTCCTAGGATTAAGCTGATGCCTTAGATTAGCCTCTAAAATATAGGGAATATAAGCTCTGATACCGGTTTCAAAGCGGTAAGGCAAACCTGTGGCAATACCAAGACTTGGGGTAAAAGCCGCATCTTTTTCAATATTCTCATCATCATCGACCACTAATATAAGGTTGTCGATACCGGGCGTCAGCGCCATCTGTCCCTGCTCTAAAGTTTGTGCCGTGTAATAATTGGTCGTGGCGCAGCCGAAAAAATAAAACGAAAATGCTATGCTGATAAGTTTAAAAGTTCTGTATAACATAGTCCTGGTTCTCCTTACTCAGTTTTACTATAAGCAGTTATAGAGAACGGTTAACTACACTTTAAAAAACATGCCTTATTTTAAAGTTATGAATAAGGCGGTTTTGAAAAACCTTTAAATAATATAGAAAAATAGAAAAAAATCAAGGGGGGAAAAATATTGATGCAGTCCATCACAGGAAATAAGGCGGTTGCATCATTTGACTTTAATCATTTAAATTCCAGCACTGAATCACAGATCATTAATTGATATAAGTGAGAATGAATGACGCAGACCGAATTCGACAAAATTTTTGAAGAGGGCATTTCCGCATACGAAAACGGCGATATGGATACCGCCGAACAAAAATTCCTTAGCGCTTTGCAGTTCAATCCGGGCTCTGAAGAAATCAGATATAATCTGGCCCTGGTATATCTGGAAAAAAAAGAATACAGAAAAACCGACCGGCTAATAGCCAATATTCATGAGATCGATTGCAGCGAGATTCTTGATGAGCTCGAAAAACAGGGATACGACAGTCAGGTGGAAATCCCCGACAAAATTCCTCCCCGCTGCGGTCAATGCGCTTATTTTAATCTCGTAAGCCTGGTGCGGGAAAATTCAGGTTTCTGTTCCTTCTACAATATCCATACAAACCGTAACAGCCGCTGCCATGCTTTTAAATTAGCGGAAGCCGGCGTCATTGAGAAGGAAACTATTGAAGCAAGGCTGAATAAAAGTATAAACGAGCAAATCGACGCTTTGACGGCCAGTCTGGACGATGAATATCTTCCCGAAAAAATATACTGTGATCATTGCTCGAAAGAAATAGCGATTAATGAAACCGGTAAAATGACGCAGAAATATGTATGTCCGGAATGCGGAAGCGCAATCGATGTAAGAAACGAAGTCAACGGTCTCGAAAAGGACTTCCGCAATAAAAATGAACATGACCTTTTTCTGATTCTATTAAATCCGTCTGACTTTAAGAATGCCTATCCATTGGCAGCCAGGAAGGAAATAAAAAGACGCGCTATTGATCTGCGGAATAACAACATTTTAATTCAACTAATGACCGGTGAAGATTAATCATGAACTACCGGCCCGAAAATGTACTATCCGTAACCAGCAAGCTGTTTGTTCCGCTTAATGAGATTGAATTAACAGCTACGCTGGCCGGCGGTCCGGGAGGACAACATGTTAACAAGGTTTCAACCGCCATCCAGTTAAAATTTGATATTAATACGTCTTCCCTGCCGGATCACATCAAAGAGCGTCTTCTTAAGTTGAACGATAAACGCATTTCAAAAGAAGGCGTTGTTATTATAAAATGCCAGGAACATAGAAGTCAGTTTAAGAACAGGCAGGCCGCTCTGATGCGTTTGCATGATCTGATCAGGAAAAGTCTGAGAACAAAAAAAACGCGCAAACCGACCAAACC
>RQOG01000097.1 GCA_003854985.1 Calditrichota bacterium | reverse complement strand
TTCCTTGTTTATATATGACTTATCGCTAATTTAGCGAAAATAAGGACTATGTACAATCTCTTTTATTAATTCGCACAACGGGTTAATATTTTATTAATTCTCATCTAAAAAACATATTCCAGTCCGAATTTCCAATAACTTTTATCTAAAATATCGCTGTCGGTTTTAATCGCTAACCGTAATCCTGAAGAATGTTCATAAAACGCGCCAAAATGAATCGCGGATGTTTTTGTGAATTCCTTTGGCTGATGTGAATTATAACTTTCAGGTCTGTCCGTTTCGATATCTTCAATAGTAATTGTTCCGTTCTGCGTTATGCGTTCGATTCTTTCCGGGTAAAGCATATCCCCGGACTCTGATTTCTCCAACAGATCAAATCGAAGATCTGCACCGATCAACAATGAAAATCCGTCAATAATGTTGGCGTTAATTCCGACCGGGATTATAGCCGACCATAATTTGGAATTGTATTCATAACGGTAATTCTTCAAATAATAGTTATATTGCTCTTCTGAGCCGGGATTATAAAAAAAGCGCTGCGTAAAAGCGTTTCGGCTGTATATTGATTCTTCATTCAATACAAGATCATTTGTTTGCATTTCCAGCATAACAGCGGTAAATGCGGACCATTTATTATCCTGATTAAAAATAAGTGACACAAACCATTTAAAATCTTTTTCATTTTCATCGCCAATGCCGGTTAAAGAAAATTCTGTTTTCCGAAATCCTTCATCTCTTGTAAAGTAATATCGCTGATTATTGTAATCATAGGAATCAAAAGTCCGGTCTGAATAAGCGGTGTCGGCGGCGTTAATTGATCCCGATATATCATTTTTTGTCTGCCGGTAGCTGAAAAATGAACGCAAGGTTATTATAGGATTAATAGCCTTTTGAAAGATAATTGTAAAAAACGGGCTGAGGCCGTCGGCTGAATAGGAATGCCGGCTCTGAAGATAAGTATAATCAATCGAGTAATAATTAGTGTCCGTAGCTCTTTCGGACCAGTAATCAGATAAATCGAAAGAAATATTTTTTTCGCTGGATTGGCCATTCAGAACGGATGCATAAATCCCCAAATCCATATTATGATCAAAATGGTAGATAAATCCTGCGCCGAATTCCGCCTGATCGCCATGTATTCTGAAATCTTCATCATTTTTTTCATCTACGAGTGAATGCAGCTTCCCGGAATACCTGGTATCGAACAAATCGCCCCATTGGCGGAATATATAATTACCGGCTTTAATTCCAATATCAATTTGAGAGCTTAGTTTATATCCGGCGAAAATTTCAGTCTGCGTTCCCCATATTTTTTGCTGATTTCTGGCCACTTCAACGGTTTTTAATTCCAGTTCGTTATAGGCGCTGGCGTCGTAAACCCTGGCATTCGTTCCGGTGCTGTAATATCTCCAATCGGAAATTGAACGGAACGGCCCGTAATCAAAAAGCGAGCGGTTAATAATGCCAAACGAAAAATTTGGATTCACCTTGTAAACAAATGCAAAATTGTAAAGCGGATCTGTTTGCAGGGAATTGATTTGCGTATCATAATACCAGTTTGGGGATACCGCGTCCTGCCCGGAATAATAATTGTAATAGGAGGCGGCTGGTTTAAGGTAGTTAAAATCCGTATAAACGGCATTTTCAGAATCCGCTAAAACAAAAGCCGGATTCCAGTTCAGATCGCTGTATTTATCCATCACCAATCCGGAAGTATTCCCGCCAAAAATGCCCAGGGTTACTGTCTGAAAACTGATGCGCTGCATGAAATACGGCAAAGAAGGCTGGTGCATCTGCGGCACGGGAACTTCTGCAAAAGCTGAAAGGCACCATAAAGCGCCTGTCAGCCCTAAAATTATTTTACTTTTTGTTTTTAACATAAATAATATATCCATACAATTTGCATTATTACTCCTTCCATTCCGGCAAACCTATCTTGCCCATAAATAGAATGGTCGAACTATTCTTTTCATGAATGATAAAATAAAACGGCCTATCCAGGCGGATAACAAAATCCAACTCCGGCGTACCACCGGGCGCTGAGATTATCTTAAATTCAATAATAGTAACGGCCGCGGCTTCGGTGCCTTCTTCATCCACCTGAACAAAGGTCTGATGAATCACCCGGCTGATAAAGATTGAAAAAGCTTCCACTATTCTACTGAAATCTGCATCGCCGGAAAACGCGATGCCCATTCCCATTTTGATAAGCGCATCATTCATAATTAATTTGTATTCCGATATGAATTTGGGTAATTCAACGGTTCCTTTCCCAACAGCCATATTATTTAACAGGGTTTGCCACGATGACAAATCAAATGTGGTTATAAAATCTTTTATAGAAGTTTGTGTATTTGGGAGAATTATGGTCATATTATAAAACTCATTTCCATAGGGTAAGGTAACAGCGCTGAAATTTTCATCAAAGTAGTAATTCAAATCAGCGGTTGTTCGCATCATCTGGCACTTCTTTGTTCCCTGGTCTTCGGTGTAAAAATTTTCCTGGGTTGTATAGGCCTTATCAAATTCATAAAGCCAGGTCGCCTTGAAATATATGGCATTGATCAAATACATGACCGCATCAGCCGGTATTTTATCCAACACTTCTTTTATTTTTTCATGGGTTTTATCGGACACCCAGCCGTTGATAATATCAACCGCGGCCGGGTCCGCGAAATCGAGTGCGGTGACTTCGGCGTCGAAATATTCTTTATTAATGTCTATAAATGACTTTAAGACCGGAAAAGTATCGTCATACCAGATAGAGTTGGCGATTTCAAAAATCACCTTATCGTCAAGCTGCATCAGCAGAAGCATTAAACTCTTAAAGGACTGGTTGATCTGGTCTTCGGTTAATCCCTGTAATTCAAGGACATTCCGGATGGCGTCGTAGGTGCTTCCGTTGGCGCCGTTCAGGGCCATGCCAAAGGCATAGGAAACGCTTAAGGGT
>RQOG01000096.1 GCA_003854985.1 Calditrichota bacterium | reverse complement strand
ATTAAACTTTGTTCTTTGACAATTTTTTTAAAAAGTACTGGCGTCAGGCAACTTAATTTCGTATATTTATCTCAGCTTGACAAACGCTGAGCATAATATAAATGCAATCCATCAAAATTCGAAACAAAATTATTACTGCCCAGACACTTGATCAAATACACCAAAGCATCCAGGACAATTGGGAACGAGGACGTTCGTATATTTCTTATGTTTTGTGTGAACAATGGGACTGGAGACAGGCCAATGGACATCTAAAAGAAATGGCTTGTCGAGAACTGTTATTACGTCTGGAGCGAATGAATTTGATTGTTTTGCCTCCACGAATATGTTCAAAGAATAATCGCATTAAGAAACAAAGTATTCCTTCCACTCTCATTTTAAAGCCAGTGACAGGTCGCATAGACGCCTTCAAAAGGATTGATTTTGAACTGGCAGATACGACAGCAAAGAGGCGCTATTGGAATTCTCTCATAGATAGGTATCATTATCTGGGCTGTAAACATATAGTTGGTTCCTGTTTAAAGTATTTGGTTTATCTTGATGGGCAAATAGTTTGTCTTTTTGGTTGGGGATCAGCCGCCTGGAAGGTAGGATGTCGGGACAAGTTTATCGGCTGGTCGCACGAACAAAGGAGTCAAAGACTCAATAGTATTGCTAATAATATACGTTTTTTAATATTGCCATGGATTCGAGTGCAACATTTCGCCTCAAAGGTTTTAGCCGCATCTGTTGGTTTAATCGCAAAAGATTGGCAAGAACATTTTCAAGAAGATCTGCTTCTTTTGGAGACATTTGTTGATCGATCGAGATTTTCTGGAACGTGTTATAAAGCGGCGAACTGGCTATATCTTGGCGATACAAAGGGTTCAGGAAAAAGCGGAGCACGCTATCATCATCACGGTATTATCAAATCAGTTTTTGTATATCCTGTGCGGCATGATTTCAGGAGGAAATTATGCAGCTGACCAGAGAAGAAGCAAGGAAGATATATCAGCTTGGCGAAGAGGCAGTTGTTGATCTTTTAGTGCGTTTGACAGAAGAAATAGTACATTTGCGTTTGAGAATTGAACAATTAGAGAATCAACTCGCCAAAGACAGCCATAATTCGCATAAACCGCCGTCAAGCGATGGTTTCAAAAAGGTCAACAGAACAAAAAGCTTACGTCAAAAATCGGGTCGACGGCAGGGTGGGCAAAAGGGACATAAGGGACATCATCTAAAAATGGTGGCTAAACCGGATCATGTCGAATATCATCATATATTGGGAAACTGTCTTTGTGGTCGATCATTGCAAGAAAAACAACCACAACGATATGTAAAACGTCAAGTCTATGATGTTCCACCGATTCAAATAGAAGTGACAGAACATCGCGCCGAGGTCAAGACTTGTGACTGTGGTATATCTAATACAGCTATTTTTCCTGAAGGCGTTGATAATCCGGTTCAATACGGTCCCCGGATTAAATCTCTCGCGGTTTATCTGATGAATTATCAGCATTTACCTTATGAGCGAACTTGTGAAGCCATAGAGGATTTGTTGAACCATAAACTCAGCCCAGGAACATTGTTTAACTTTAATCAGGCCTGTTATCATAAACTGGAAAAAACTGAAGAAATTATCAAAGAACAGCTTGTTTCATCGCCTGTCATTCATAATGATGAAAGCGGCATGTACGTCAATAAAGAGCGGCTGTGGTTGCATTCAACCGGAACAGCATATTTTACCTATTATGCCTGCCACTCCAAACGGGGCAAACAAGCAATGGATGATATTGGCATTCT
>RQOG01000001.1 GCA_003854985.1 Calditrichota bacterium | reverse complement strand
GGCAGAACCTGCAACCTACCGGTTAACAGCAATAAAAAAAGCCCCATGAATGATCAAAGGGCTTTATTTGCTCCGGCGGTAGGACTCGAACCTACAACCTAGTGGTTAACAGCCACCCGCTCTGCCAATTGAGCTACGCCGGAATCTTCTTCAAAAATCGAGTGAGTAATATACTTTTCTGTTTGAACTGAGTCAAGGGAGCGATAAAAATATTTTTATTATTTTCACCAGCGTCCGACGATTTCATAACCGCAATAAGGGCATTTGCCATCTTTAATATTATTAAAATGAACCGCATGCCAATCACGGCTGATCAGCTCTTTTCCACAACCCGGACAAAAAGTGCTTTGCGCTTTTGGATCATGCACATTTCCTACATAACAATATTTTATACCTGCTTTCAGCGCAATATCTCTGGCTCGTAGCAATACAGACGCCCGGGTAGGGCTTTTATCTCTCATTCTGAAATCAGGATGAAAAGCTGTAAAATGGAGAGGTACATCCGTGCCAAGATTGTTTATAATCCATTCACACATGGCGCTGATTTCCTCATCCGAATCATTTTCATCCGGAATCAGCAGCGTTGTAATCTCTATCCAGACATTGGTTTCATTATGCAGCCATAATAAAGTGTCCAGTACCGGCTGTAAGTGCGCCGAAGTCAGTTTATAATAAAACTTTTCCGTAAATGCCTTCAGATCAACATTGGCCGCATCGATAAATTCATAGACTTCTTTTCTTGCTTCAGGATCAATATAGCCGTTGGTCACCATTACCGATTTTATACCGTTTTGTCTGGCAATTCTTGATATATCAATAACATATTCTCCAAATATAACCGGTTCGTTGTATGTAAATGCAATAGAAGGCACACGATATTTAAGCGCCAGATTCACAACATCTTGCGGACTTGCATACTGTGACCGGCTGTCATCCAGACGAGCTTTTGTCATGGACCAGTTTTGACAGAATTTACAGCCCATATTACAGCCCGCCGTTCCAAAACTTAATATCTCCGTTCCCGGATAAAAATGACTTAAGGGCTTTTTCTCTATCGGGTCAATAGCAAAGCCTATTGGCCTACCATATCCGATGGTATACAGTTTTCCTTCTATATTTTTCCGGATATAACAAAAACCGGATTGTCCTGGTCCGATCAGGCAATGGCGGGGACAAAGCGTACATTTTATCTTATTTTTCTGTCCTGTTTCCCACCACCTGGCTAATATTAATCCATCTTGTGACATTATTTTATCCCGTTATAAAATCAACCGTTTTTGCTAATATTAATATAATATATTGTAACTTCAATATTAATTTCAGGATTTCCCATGATCTGAACCTGTTTTTGTTTAAAAACAGCTCTTTTTTATGACTAATTTTTAATAACAATTAAATCAATAAATTCTACAATTCGCCGATAACAACGTATAGATAACAATGGATTGTTTATTTCTTAAAGTCCGGGAAATTATTTTATAATTAAATGGAATTTAGGAAGAGATATGACTGGAAATGAAAAAATGCATGTAGAAAACCTGGTAAACATCGATTTACCTCCAACGGTGGACTTTGAACAGTTTATGGAAAATCTGAGAACGCGTTTAAATGTATTAAATACATCTGTGTTTTTATTAGAAGATAATCTAAAAACAAATTCGGGCAATAAAACGTTACAATATATACAAAAGATCAATCTGGAATTACAGAGAATTCGCAATTTAATAAACCAGACACCGGAGCAATATAATAATAAAACCGAAAAATAAGATTTATGGAAAATAATCACTCACCAAAAATTTTATTGATTGAGGATGAAGAAGATATACGACAAAGTTATGTCGATATGCTGGATATATTCGGATACGACCTTGAAACGGCGGCTAATGGTAAAGAAGGTCTGGATCTCATCAAAAAAACGCCTTTTGATATTGTAATCACCGATTTAAATATGCCGGTTATGAACGGGCTGGAAGTTCTGCGCTGGGTTAAAAAAGAGTACCCGTTAATAGAAGTTATTGTCATTACGGGATTTGCCACCATCGAGAATGCCATCAGCGCGATGAAACAGGGTGCCTTTGATTATATTACCAAACCGGTTTCCATTGATCATGTTAAAATTGTAATAACCAAATGCCTTCGTCAGATCAAAGCCAAAAAAGAGAATAAGGAACTCAGGGATTTAAATGAAAAACTTAGTGAACTTAATGAATTAAAAAATAAATTTATAACCATAACCAATCACGAACTTCGCACGCCTTTGGCTGTTCTGAAAGGTTATATCGATATTCTTGAATTAGATTTGGAAGATCATGAGAACGGGGAAATCAAAGAATACTTGAGCATTGCCAGTAACACAGTCAATGATATGATTGATATGATTGAAAATATTCATGACTTATCACATTTAAAAAATCTTTCCATGCAACAACATAAGACCAAATTCGATCTAAATAAAATCATCGAAAAAGTACAACGGGAAATCGGTATTCTTTTTGAAAAGAGAAATCTGCCCTTAATCGTGAATAAGGACCATGAACCGGTTTATATCAATGCGGATGCCCGCCAGATTCATCGTGCCATAAGGGAATTACTTCATAATGCTCTTAAATTTACGGAAGAAGGCCAGGTATCCGTTTCAATTAAAAACGTAGACCCCAAAGACCGCGTTTTTATCTCTGTTCAGGATAGCGGTATCGGAATCCCCGAAGATAAAGTCGACCTGATTTTTGAACCCTTTTATGAAGTTCAGAACGTCATGCATCATTTCACATCAAAAACAGACTTTATGGGCGGCGGCATCGGCGTAGGTCTTTCTCTCGTAAAAGAGCTGATCGAATCGAACGGCGGAGAATTAGCCGTGGAAAGTATCCCGGGAAAAGGGAGTACTTTTACCATTATTCTGCCTAAGAATAACAGGCAGCCCGGAAATTAATAGTTTCTATAAAAATCTGGTCATTGCGCCAAATTCTTCAAAACGATATTCCAGGTCTTCTTTTTTTAATTCGATTAATCTGTTAAAACTAAAATCCTCTACAATAAACGAAGCAATAGCGCTTCCATATACAACCGCTCTCTTTAAGCTGTCGATAGAATGATCTTTTTGTTGAGCCAGATAGCCGACAAATCCACCGGCGAAGCCATCCCCTGCTCCGGTTGGATCAACAACCCTGCTTAATGGATAGGCCGGACAGAAAAAGAATTTATCTTCGTGGATTAAAACAGCGCCGTTTTCGCCTTTTTTGATAACCAGTGTTTTAATGCCCTTCTTGATAATAGCATGGGCCGCAGATACAATACCGGGTTCATCGGTCAGATCCATGGCTTCTTCATCATTTAAAATTAAAATATCGCTGCGTTTAATAACTTCTTCCAGAGCCTGGCGTTTGCCGTTAATCCAAAAATTCATCGTATCAAGCACAACAAGTTTTGGCTTTTCGATCTGATCTAAAACTTCCATCTGCAGCTCGGGCGCGATATTTGCCAGAAATACATACTCCGTCTGCCGGTATTGTTCGGGAATCTGCGGCTTAAAACTTTCGAAGACATTGAGATAGGTGAATAACGTATCACGCATATTCATATTTTTATGATAACGTCCGCCCCAGCGAAATGTTTTGCCGCTGTCCACATACATACCGTCAAAATTAACCTGACGGTCTTTTAAAAACGAAATTTTTGAAGTATCAAAATCCGAACCGATAACGCCTACCACATTAACAGGTCCGAACAGACTGGCCGCAGCGCTGAAATAAAGCGCCGAACCTCCCAAAGAATCATCCACTTTTCCAAACGGTGTCTCAACCGAGTCATAAGCGATAGAACCAACAACAAGAACACTCATTAATGTACTCCTTACATTTTTTCCGGTGCATTTATTCCTAAAAGATGTAACCCATTATGAATAATTATTTTTACGGCGTCGATTAAAGCTAGGCGGGATATCGATAACATTTTATCATCTGATATAACGCGGCAAACCGTATAGAAACGATGAAACAGAGTGGCCAAATCAAATAAATAATTAATCAGACGGTGAGGCTCGAAACTCAACGCGCTGCTTTCCACAGCGGCAGGAAAGCTGATCAGGTGTTTGATAAGGTTAATCTCTTCATTTTCTTTAAGCATATCCAAACGCCGTTCCACACTTTTATCCACATTTCTTTCCTCGGCCAAACGCAGGATACTACAAATCCGGGCATGGGCATACTGGATATAAAAAACCGGATTTTCATCGGATTGCGTTTTGGCCAGCGTCAGATCAAAATTAAGATGCGCGTTTATATTACGCATCAGGAAGAAATAGCGGGTAACGTCAACCCCTACTTCATCCATAAGCTCATCCAGGGTAATAAAATTGGCTTTACGGGTAGACATTTTTACCTTTTCCCCGTTTTCAGTTAGCGTCACAAACTGGTTAATGAGCACTTTAATTTTTTCCGTATCATAACCTAAGGCTTTCACCGCAGCCAGGACATCGGGATAAGTTGCAATATGATCAGCCCCGAAAATATCAATGATAAGATCATAACCGGTTTTGATTTTTTCAATGTGATAAGCGGTGTCAGGCAAACGGTAAGTTGGTTCTCCGCTGCTTTTTATAAATACCCTGTCCTGGTCAAATCCTATTTTCGAAGATAAAAACCAGAAAGCGCCGTCGCGTTTTTCAAGCAAACCTTTTTTAGTCAGAGAATCGATGACGGCATCGATCTTGCCTGTTTCATACAGCGACCTTTCATTGTAAAAAACATCAAATTCAAATCCCAGCCGCCGGATGGTATTTTTAATATCCGAAAAAATGGCGGTTTCGGCTTTATCTTTAAACAAGGTGATGTCCTGCTCATGGCGGAGACGTTCTCCATATTCCGCATAAATTTCGCGGGCAATATCAATTATATATTCACCCTGGTAATAATCTTCGGGAAACTGAATTTTATCACCCGTCAATTCCAGATAGCGCAGCCTGACTGAATCGCCCAGCACCCTCATCTGCCTGCCGGCATTGTTAAAATAGTATTCACGAATCACCTTATAGCCGATCGCTTCCATCAAACGGGCAATGGTATCACCAAATACAGCGCCGCGGCCATGTCCGATAGTCAGCGGTCCCGTAGGATTGGCGCTTACAAATTCTATCTGGGCTTTTTTACCGCCCATTTTTTGGGAATAACCGTATGTATCGCCGGCAGCCAATAGATCCTGTAAACTCTTATATAGATTTTCTTCCGCTCTGAAAAAATTAAGAAAACCCGGACCGGCAACTTCGACTTTGGCAATATATTCCGGATTAATGTCAATAAAAGATATTATTTCTTCCGCAATTTGTTTAGGGCTTTTTTTCAAAGAACCGGCAAGTTGCATAGCCAGGTTGCAGGCATAATCGCCATGGGCATCGTCTTTTGGCTTTTGAAGGATAATATTAAAACCGGTTAGTTTTTTATGTTCCAAAAACTTTCTTAATTGATCAATGATATAAGACTCTGTATTCATTATACGGTTTCCGTTATAAAGCTCATTTTTGCATCCGCCCACAGTTTTTCGAGAGCATAATATTTACGGATATCTTTTTTCAGGATATGCACGATTACATCGGAATAATCAAGCAGAATCCAATTCTGATATTCGTAGCCTTCCTTGTGATAAATCCGTATACCTTCATTTAACAATTCATCCGTGATATGATCGGCGATGGCTTTAATCTGAACATTGGAATCCCCGGAGACTATTACGAAGAAATCGGCGATTGTAGTAAGCCTGGAAATGTCCATTAGCACGATTTGCTGGCCTTTTTTATCCTGAGCCAGATCAATAACACGTTCGGCTAAAGCGCGTGAAGTCAATGATATCTCCTGTTTATTTTATACGACTGAACTGCACTTTTACATTTAAACGTAAAAAAAGCAGCAATATATCAACGTTTATATGCTTATCTGATGTTTTCATGTACAGCGGATTAAAGGAAATGATTGCGGTTTTTTATGCATCTGTGACAATATCTGTTTTAAAGATAAATTATTTAAAAATTTTCAGTTTTTTATAATCTCTGCCAATAATAATGCTGATATCCGCCAGCGGCGAAGAATTTTCATGGGACTCTATTTTGCCCAGACTAATACCGATGATTTCCGCAAGATCGCGGGTATTGGCCAGATTATCGCTTGTATTCAATTGATCAATCAGACGGGATTCGGGAACCATAAAATTTTCTTTGCCTTTTTCGATATAATTGGCGCTGTTCACCACATCGTATTTATATGGTTTTAAACGATCCGCCATTAACTTGGCAATGCCTTTAACACCGCAGCCATTCAGTATTTCAACCTGAATTTTTCTTTTGATAGGGGAATAAGCGGGAAGATTGTTATCTTCCGTATCCTCATCATTTACTGCAGGAAGCCGCGGCTTTTCCTCTCTGCCAATGTCTCTTAAATCCGTTAACGTGGAATCCGAATCGGAACCAAAGAATTTACCGGAATTATTTACAACCCAGTAACCACCGTAAATAATTAAAGTTAAAATAAATAAGTATAAAATTATTTTTCCGAAATTGACCTGTTTTTTGCCCGAAACCGATCGGGTAGAGGTTGTATAGGATTTTCGCTGGATTGTTTGTGTGCTCAGTCGCCTACGCCGTCTCAAGTATTATTGAATCTCCTTCTTGGTTACAAAAAAATAACCGGACCTTTATAAATGTATAGGCCGGTCAGAATAAAATTTAACACGTGATTCATCAAAAATTATTAAACCGGTATTGACCGAGATAAGGACTTCCCCACATCGGCTGATACATATAATGATATGGCGTTATCTGAAACTGCAGCATAACGCTCGACTCTTCACTCATTTTATATTCCAGCATTGCCCCGCCGAACAATTTAGGCTGATTAAGATAAAAACTTTCTCCGAAAGTATTATACGGTGATGTTAGAATCCCTAAATTCGTAGTCAATAATAACTTATCGGAAAACTGGTAAGAGATGGTGTTTGTATAAGAACTCAGCATCATTCCCTGACCGCTAAAGCCGCTGTAAGACATTGAAACCATATGATTCATATGCAATTTATTAGGATCCAGAAAACCGAATAAAAAATCAGTACGGGGCTGCACCAATAAATTAGAGAAACTGGGCAGCGTGGTATCCTTTTTTAATTGGGCAAAACTCAATACCGGTACCAGTAGTAATAGTATGATTAAAATTTTACCCTTTTTCATAATTTACCTCACAAATTTTACTTAAAATTATGAAAGCAGACACACTAAATCAACATTATCTTTCAACTTCGGTTCCGCAGAATTGTTTCCGCCTCCTGAAGCTGATTAATATCGTTTATACCTCTTGTTTCATCAAAATTCATGGATTTTACAGCGTTCACCTTCTCCCCGTTTTTAATAAAAATGGATATCACATCGGGCAGATAATATTCACCCTGGATATTGTTATTATCAACCTTTCTCAGGGCTTTAAACAAGGCAGGTCCCTTAAAAACATAAATGCCGACATTGATCTCCCTGACCCGGCGTTCTTCTTCCGAAGCATCCTTATGTTCCACAATCTTTTGAACATATCCGGATGCATTGCGCATCACCCGTCCATAACCGGTGGGATCATCCAGATCGGATGTTAGCAAGGTGGCCGTTGCGCCGCTTTTTTCATGTTCTGAAATTAGATTTCTAAGTGTATCTTCCGTAAGCAGAGGAACATCTCCGGAAAGAACAAGAACATCTCCCTGATGATCCTTTAAATGAGGCTCCGTCATTTGTACGGCATGCGCCGTTCCTAATTGTTCCGCCTGGACAGCATATTCTACGCCGCTGTCTGAACAGGCTTCAATAACCAGTTCCCTTTTATGACCAATGATGAGCACCGTTTTATCCGAATTCAGTTTTTTAGCCAGATCAATTACATAATGAACCATGGGCCGGTGATTAATCTTATGAAGCACTTTTGGCAAATCCGATTTCATTCGTGTACCCTTACCGGCAGCCATAATTACCGTTGCTAATGAACTCAAAGCTATTTCCTTTCCAGTTCTGTTTAGAATTATTTCGCGTTTAAAAAGCAGACAATATAAATTATCTTTGTTTAAGAATTGTGTTGTCGATCAATCTTGTTTTGCCAAAATAGGCCGCCAGTGCAATCAGCGTATCTGCTTTTTGCGGATCAACAGGGCCGAGGTCCGAATAATTTACATACTCGATATAGTCGATGCGGGCAGATGAATTATGCTGAATATATTTATGCATTCGGGCTATGATATCGTTGAAGTCCATGTTACCGGAATCATATTCTTTTTCGGCCATTTTCAGGCTTTCATATAAAACAACCGCTTCCCTGCGCTCGGTTGAGTTCAGGTATTTATTTCTGGAACTCATGGCCAGTCCATCCGTCTCCCGGACGATTGGCGCGGCCATCATTTTAACATTAAAATTCAGATCATCCACCATTTTTTTTAAAATAACAAACTGCTGGGCGTCTTTCTGCCCGAATACCGCCAGGTGAGGCTGAACAATATTGAATAACTTTGCCACGACGGTGGCCACCCCGCGAAAATGAGTCGGGCGGGATTTACCGCATAACAACCTGCTTAATTCTTCATTGATAACATAGGTATTATGGTTTTTACCATACATCTCCCGATCATCGGGATAGAACACCACGGCAACGTCTTCTTTGCGGCATAAGTTCTCGTCCCGCTCAAAATCACGCGGATAACGCTCAAAATCTTCACCGGGCGCAAACTGCGCGGGATTCACATAAATTGAAACAACTATATCCTCCGCATATTTTTTAGCTTCCCGGATCAGGCTGAGATGTCCCTCATGCAGGTAACCCATAGTTGGAACAAATCCGATTGTTTTTTCGCTTTTTCTCTCTTGTGCAGACCAGTTCCGTATTTCTGAAATTTTTTTAATAACTTTCATTTTCGCCGGGGAATTTTTTTTCTTTGACATCCTCAATATATTGTATAAAAGCTTCACGCATTATTTTTCCCACTTCCGCATAACGCCGCACGAATTTTGGTTTGAATTTCTCATAAATGCCAAGCATATCATAACTTACCAGCACCTGTCCGTCGCAGTCGGGTCCGGCGCCAATGCCTATTGTTGGAATATTTATACTTTGAGTAATTTCTCCGGCCAGCCCGGCAGGTACTTTTTCCAGGACTAATGAAAATGCCCCCGCCTGCTCCAATATTCTGGCATCATCTTTCAAAGACTGGGCCACAAGCTCTTCCCGGCCTCTGACGCCATAACCGCCAAATTGATTAATCGACTGCGGCGTCAATCCGATATGACCCATAACCGGTATTCCCACATCAACCATCCTTTTTACCACCGCTTCCACTGCGGATCCGCCCTCTACCTTAACGTCTTCGGCGCCGCCCTCCTGTAAAAAACGCCCTGCGTTCCGCACGGCCTCATCAATGCCTGCCTGGTAAGATAAAAACGGCATATCGGCCACCAGTAATGCCCTGTTCACACCCCGTCTTACTGACCTTGTTAAGAATATCATCTCTTCCATGGTAACGGCAAGCGTGTTTTCATAACCGGCAATAACCATTCCCGCCGAGTCACCGACCAAAACAATATCAATGCCGCATTCATCCAGAATTTCAGCCATAGTGGCATCATAGGCCGTAAGCATGGCAATAGGCTGATTGTTCTCTTTCATTTTTTTTATTTTGGGAACCGTAATCCTTTTGATTTGCTTTTCATCAGACATAATTATTATTCTCAGTTATCTTTTATTGATGTTTCAATGATACCGCCGCCAAGAACCTTATCATCGTCATAGAAAACCACAGACTGTCCCGGCGTAATCGCTCTTTGCGGCTGCATAAATCTAACAGTTAGTCCGGCGTCTTTATGTTTAAATAACATCGCCGGTTCAGCGGGAGATTTATACCGGATTTTGGCCTGAACCGCTGTGCCGTCTTCAGGCGGAATACCACTGAATATGTTCACATTTTTGGCAGTTAATTCCGAAGACAATAAATCACTATCTTCCCCAAGAACAACTTCATTTTTTTCCGGCCTGATATCCACCACATACATCGGTTTCCCGAATCCTGTTCCTATTCCACGGCGCTGGCCGATTGTATAAAAGGGATATCCTTTATGCTCACCGATTTTTTTCCCTTCAATGTTCAGCAAAGAACCGGACGCTACTTTTTCTTCCAATCCCGTAACGGTATGTTTAAGAAAACGATTGTAGTCCTTATCAGGCACGAAGCAGATTTCCATACTCTCCTTTTTAGCGGCCGTCCGCATTCCATGTTTTTGGGCGATATCCCGTATCTCTTTTTTCGTTAATTCCCCTAAAGGGAAAATTGTTTTAGCCAGATTCCCCTGACTTATACCCCATAAAGCATAGGACTGGTCTTTTGCTTTATCAGCGCCTTTGAATAATTCGTATTTCCCGCTGGCCTGATTGTATTTTACTCTGGCATAATGACCCGTAGCCATATAATCTGCGCCCAATTCTTTTGCTTTATCGATTAAAGTACCCCACTTTATTTTCATATTACACAGCACGCAGGGATTCGGTGTTCTGCCTGCCATATATTCATTAACAAAATCATCCACCACCTCCTGATGGAATTCCCTGCTGAAATTCATAACATAATGAGGAATACCAATCGCCGCGCAGACCATTCGGGCATCATTTATGGAATCCATTGAGCAGCACCCGCTTTCATAATTCAGGTTTCCGCCCGTCTGCTCGTAATCCCACAGTTTCATGGTTATGCCGATACAATTATAACCTCTGTCTTTAAGCAATAAAGCCGCGACCGAGCTGTCCACCCCGCCGCTCATCGCTATAACTACTGTTTTCTGAGATTTCATTAAACATTTAAAATTATTAATTTCTATCTAATAATAATAAACAACCTCCCCGGATTATTCCGGGAAGGCAGATTTATTAAGTTTTAACTGGAAAATAATTATTTTTTCTTTCTTAAACAAAAATAAGAGCTGATAGGAGTTTTAACAGGTATAAGTTCTGTTCTTTTCCGGATATAACAATATTTGTAAAATACTGTCTACTCGACCTTTCCTGCGCCGGCTTCTCTTCCTCTGCTTCTTTCTATGGATTGCAGGGCCAGATATCTATCGCCAAATTTGGACATGTTTTCCAGCTCTGTATCATATTGATCGAAATGCCGTTCTTCATCAACAACCAGGCTCTCGAAGATCTGCTTGGATACCGAATCCGCATTTGCAGAACATTCATTGGCCCAGATATTGTAATCCTTAGCGCTGGCTTCTTCCATATCGGACGCCATTTTGAGCATTTCTTTTACATCATGAACTTTTTTAACCTCTTCGCCAACTTTCATCTCGACTTCGCCTTTAAGAAAAAGAATACGCTCGGCAAGCTTTTCCACATGCAGCATTTCATCAATAGCGGTGCGTTTGAAAAGTCCTGCAAGTAAATCATATCCCTGGTCGTCGCAATGAAAATGAAAATACATATACTGGTGAACAGCGGTTAACTCATCCGCAACCGCTTTATTAAGAAGTTCAATACTTTTTTTATGCATATTGGTTCTCCTGTTTTGGTGCGTTTTTTATCAGAAACTTATCGGTTTATTTGATCTTTCATTTATAAACATTAAACACTAAATTTATGCATTCTCTGGCAGAATGCTATAATTTTTTTATAATAATTACCCGGGAACGGTTTTTATCAAACTTAAAATCCAGATCATCCATGAGCATCTTAACAAGATAGATGCCCCGTCCGCTGTCCGACAGCAAATTCTCTGGAGCTAAGGGATTTTTTATGGTTTTAGGATCAAAGCCGTTTCCTTCATCCTCTACGGTTATTTTTAAACGCTTACCGTCAAATTCATATTTTAAAAAGATTTTTTTACCCGGATCGTTCCTGTTGCCATGATGGATCGCGTTGTTAAAAAGTTCGGTGATGGCTATGGATAAATCATCCGAAGACGATTCGTTAAAGCCGGCTTCCCTGGCAATACTGGAGGTAATCGATTCTACCTTTTCAAGGTATTCGGGTTTGCTCAGGAATATTTCAGAATATTTTCCACCCTTTAGCCAGGCCATTGTGTTTCTCCAATATTTTTTTAATTTAGAATTAACGCCGATCTATGTCAATCATTAAGCAAGGAGAATTTGGATATTGCCGAAGAAAATGATGAAAATAAAACGTTTTGCCATAGCTCACCTGCCATGGATACTAATGATGGCAGCCATATCGGTTCAGTCGTCTATCTCCGATATTGCACTGCCTGATATCGGTTTCGATCCAATGGATAAACTTGTTCATTTTGTGGTTTTTGGATTTTTAGGGATTCTGATGGTGCGCGGATTTCATTTTCAGCCATTGGTCAGCAATAAATTGACCGGATATATCCTTATTATCATCCTGGGTATACTTTTTTCTGCAATAGACGAATGGCATCAGTCATTTGTGCCCGGCCGATACGCTGATATCTGGGATTGGGCGGCCGACACGGCAGGCATAATCGTTTTTTCTTTAATTCTTTTTTACATCTATAATCGCAAAGGCTTTATTCCAGAGAAAAAGCCTTAAAAATCGCCGCCACAGGACGGTGATCCGATATAGTATTCGTATAGCTGCTGTATTGTTTTTCCAGTTCCAGAATTCTTGTTTCACCGGCAACGCCATATTCATCCTCCGCATCGGCGGTAATAAGAATATGATCTATTACATTCTGATACGGCGTAAAGATATATGAATAACCATTGGTTAATGGCAAAGTGAGGAAGCGATACATGTCCTGTCTGCTCAGGAAGGGCGTGAATACATCCCGCTGATCATTCAATTCCAATTGGTCATTCCAGTCGCCTAAAACGATAAAATCCGGATCGGCGCCGGCATCAATCTGATCCCGGATAAAACCTTCCAGTTTTTCGCAGGCTTGTTTCCGGCGCTCTATAGCCGCAGGATCTGAATAGGCTTTAAGATGCAGAACGATCAGATTAAAATCGAATTTAACGCCGCTCCCGTCGCGCACCTGCATATAAGCCGTTAGCGGCGGCCGCGGAAAAGCATAGCTGTCATCGGTGAAAATATTCTGCTTATTGCTCAGACTGACTTGTGAAAAACGATAAATTATACCCGTTTTTTGATAACTGCCGGGAGAATACTCGTCATCCGATAAAACACTGCGCCATTCCGGAAGATTTGAAATCATCAGATTAAAGGCGCTGACATCGGCAACTTCCTGAACGCCGATAATATCGATATCCAGATCAGAGATCATCCGCCCCAGATTTGTTATGGTACTGGTTCCGTTTAAGGGAAAATTCTCAATGTTCCAGGTGGCTATTTCAAAGGATGAAGAGCTACCGACACGTCCCACCAAAGGTTTTTCGACATTATTATCATCCGGATCGTTTACACGGGTTGAACAGCTATAGAAGTAACACGATTGAATTAATACGAGATAAATTATAACTACTTTTAATGCTTCCCTGACCATCCGATTCCATTCGTTTAATTATGATGATGAAATATAGATAATATTTCGAAATATTGAAAATGGCCTTAATAATTACATAAAATAAAATTTTCGATTTTTTAAATGACTCTGTATATTCCGCCTGAATTTAAAAAAAGAGTTTATCATAAAAGGAAATCATTTGGAATTTACCATTGATTTAATAAAAGGTGTTGTGGATACCGCTTTGCGTGAAGATATTGGTTCAGGCGATATCACCAGCGAATGCACCATCAGAAAAGATGCAAAACTTAAGGGAAAATTAATAAGCAAGGCAGACGGAATTATCGCCGGATTGGAAGTCGTTAATTATATTTTTAAAAAGCTGAATCCGGAAATACAGGTTAATGCTTTCTTTACAGACGGCGACCGGGTTAGTTCGGGAAATTTAATCGCTGAGATTACCGGGGACGGCCGGAGCATATTAACCGGTGAACGGACAGCGTTGAATTTTTTACAGCGAATGTCCGGAATTGCCACAATGACCAGAGAATTTGCGGACAGGGTCAGCGGTACAAATTCGATAATCTTAGATACCAGGAAAACCGCTCCCGGGCTGCGTATTATAGACAAATGGGCGATAAAAATCGGTGGAGGTCAAAATCACCGGATTGGCCTTTTTGATATGGTACTGATCAAGGATAATCATATAGACGCTTGCGGCGGAATAACTGCCGCCGTCGAAAGAGTGCGGTACGGCGATCGTGACAATCGATTGATCGAAGTGGAAGTGAAAAACATAAAAGAATTGAAAGAAGCCATTAAGCTGAAAGTCGACCGCATCATGCTTGACAATATGGATTTGGAAACGATGAAAGAGGCCGTTGGAATTGTGAACGGTAAAATTCCATTGGAAGCTTCGGGAAATGTCACGCTGGATAATGTGTCCGCGATTGCCGCCACCGGTGTCAACTACATTTCTGTCGGAAAATTAACTCACTCCGCGCCTGCACTTGATATAAGTTTATTATTATCATAATATTTCATAAAACCATTCGGAAAAACTATCATGACTGTTGAACAAATTTATCAGCAAATGTATCATAAATTAAACAGATTTTTATCCGAACCTGAAATCCGGATAAAAGCCAAACTGGTCTGGCATATCAACAAGCTCAAAAAGGAGCGCAATGCCGTTATTTTAGGCCATAATTATATGGAGCCGGCGCTTTATCACTTCGTGCCGGACATTCAGGGCGATTCGCTCGAGCTTGCCCGGAAGGCTGCTGAGACGGATAAAGATATTATTGTTTTCTGCGGTGTAAAGTTTATGGCTGAAACAGCAAAAATCCTGAATCCCGATAAAATTGTATTATGCCCTTCCGAAAAGGCCGGTTGTTCATTAGCTGAAAGCATTACGGCGCAGGACGTCCGGGAATTAAAAAAACGGTTTCCCGGAGTTCCTGTGGTAGCCTATATTAATACCTATGCCGATGTAAAAGCTGAAGTTGATTTATGTTGTACTTCGGGGAATGCTTCCAAAGTGGTAAAATCTCTTGAAAGCGACAGCATTATTTTTCTGCCTGATGAATACCTGGCCAAAAACGTAGCCCGGGAAACAGGCAAAAAGATTATCTTTCCCGAAATAGTGGCAGGCAAACCGGTTATAAAGGAATCCGATCTGCCGTCTGATATGATCGGCTGGAGGGGCCGATGCGAAGTTCATGAACTTTTTACTGTGGAAGATATTGCTTCTGTGCGCAAACAATTTGATGATGTGGTGATTTTAGCGCATCCCGAATGCAGCCCGGAAGTGACAGCGGCCTCCGACTATTCCGGCAGCACTTCGGCAATGATTAAGTATGTGGAACAAACCAAGGCCTCACGATATCTCTTATTAACAGAGTGCTCCATGGGCGATAATATTGCCGCTGCCCATCCGGAAAAAGAGATGCTTCGTTTATGCAGCCACCGCTGTCCGTACATGAATAAAATCACCTTAGAGGATACCTTAGAAGCTTTAAAACAAACGCGTTATGTCATCGAAGTGCCGGAAGATATCAGAGTACGCGCTCTAAAATCAGTCCAAAGAATGCTGGAAATAAGCTGATGGCAAACGATTGCATAATTACGGATGTACTGGTAATCGGAAGCGGCATTTCCGGGAGCACGACAGCTTTAAAACTTTCTGAAGCCGAATTAAATGTCGTTCTTATCTCCAGGGCGGAGAATATCTGCGAAACCAATACCTATTATGCCCAGGGCGGAATCATTTATAAAGGTGAAAACGACTCGCGAAAATTATTGGAAAATGATATTCTTAATGCCGGTGACCATCATTGTAATCCGAAAGCCGTTAAAATTTTAGCCAGCGAAGGCCCGGAACTTGTTGAAAAATTTTTAATCGATCATTTGGATATTCAGTTTGATACACAAAACGGCAAACTATCTTTAGTGGCGGAAGGAGGTCATTCCGTTCCGCGTATCATTCATACAACAGACGCCACCGGCAAGGCGATTCAAAACGCGCTTTGTAAAGCAATATCACGGCAGGCAAATATTCAGATATTAAAAAGTCATACGGTTATCGATTTACTTGCCCCTCATCATCATTCAATTGACAGGTTACAGGTTTATCAACACCGCTCATGCGTAGGCGCCTATGTTTTAGACCAAAAAAACATGACGGTCAAGCGCATTATTGCCAGGAAAACCATACTGGCATCCGGCGGGCTGGGTCAGATTTTTTTGCGCACGACCAATCCGGCCGGCGCCCGCGGCGATGGATTAGCGATGGCCAATCGCATGGGAGCCCGGGTTTTAAACAACCAGTTTATCCAGTTTCATCCCACGACTTTCTTCCATAGTCAGGCGCCGCATTTTCTGATCTCGGAAGCTGTCCGGGGCGAAGGTGCCAGGCTGGTTGACAGGCAAGGTAACACTTTTATGCATAAATACGATCCTAAATGGCAGGATTTAGCGCCGCGCGATATAGTTTCACGCAGCATCCATCAGGAAATGCTCGACCAGGGAGTGGATCATGTTTATCTGGATTTAGTTTCTTATATATCGGTCCGTAAAATCAGGCAGCATTTTCCGAATATATATAAACAATGTCTGGAATATGGCATTGACATCACGACCCAGCTTGTTCCGGTTGTTCCTGCGGCTCATTATGCCTGCGGCGGTGTCTGGGTGGATGAATGGGGGCTTTCAACCATATCCAATCTGTACGCCGTTGGCGAAGTATCCTGCACCGGGGTACACGGAGCAAACCGACTGGCAAGCACCTCTCTGTTAGAAGGATTGGTTTGGGCAAACAGAGCCGCGCATCATATTTGCAGGCAAACCTCCAGACAAAAGCTTCACAATCCGGATGATATTCCGCCCTGGGAGGACATTGGCAAATTCGAACCGGATCCCGCGTTAATCAGCCAGGATATGAGTTACATCAAACACATCATGTGGAATTATGTGGGATTGATCCGCAACAGATGGCGGCTGGAAAGAGCCATGCGTGAACTAAGAAACCTGGAAAGCGAAATTGAACGCTTTTACAGGAGGTCAAGAGTTACGGACAGTTTGATCGGTTTACGCAATGCGGTACGAAGCGCCATCATCATTACATCCGCGGCCTGGGAGAACAAGAAAAGCATGGGGTGCCATTACAGGGAAGATTAATACAGCAAATAATGATTTTAACCTGCCTTTACATTGACCGCCCGGTCGCCTTTCATATCGCTTTTAATATTAAACGTTACCCGCTGGCCTTCTTTTAACCCGTTATTTTTTAAAGTGATATGCACATCGTTTATATTTACGAAATATTCATCCTCATCGCTGATAATAAAACCAAACCCACGCTGTCTGTTCCAGGATTTTACAATGCCTGTTTTCATTATTCCTTCCTCACCACAATTTATACCTGTCTTCTAATGTTAATGAATCCGCATAAAAATTTAAAAACTTTCTCGCAGACTGCCAATGCGCATCTAAATTTATATTCTTCAAGTCCTTTAATTCAGCGCAGGCTTCAGTGAACTTACCATCCATATATAGCTGATATACCTTACTTAAAGCAGAATCCATGACGCTCAGGTTCATTTTACGCATAGACTTATCCATCATTTCCCTGGCTTTAACAAATTCACCGCGCCTGGCATGATAAAACGCAAGTTTTTCATAAATCTCCTGAACTTGCTGATATTCCGGTGTATAATACTGATTTGCTTTTTCCAGGCTGATCTGCCAGGCTTCTAAGCCTGACAAAGCAGAATCGGTTTTACTCTTTAAATGATAATAATCAAAATAATAGGGATCCTTTGATTTCTCCGGTAATAATGTGATTTTATATTTAAGCGTATCGGCGTGTTTACCGGCCGCTTCCCAGTTATTAACCGTAATATGATGATTCAGCTTTTCAAAAAAAAGCAATCGTTGGACCTTTTCGACCCGCGTTTTAATCCGTAATTTCTCCGCCGGATTTAATCCCGGCATAAGCTGACCGCGTCTTAAAATCTCCAGAGCCTGTTTATATTTAGCGGACGTAATCAGCGAATCGACAGAATCAATATCCGGTTTCTCAGTACAGGTAATACTGAATAAACCTATAACAAATATGATCATACAGAGCCGGATTAGAATCATGTTATATCCAGTTTATGATTACCGCAATAAGATAACGAAGACATCTTTGTAAAACAACCGCAGGCCAAATCAACCGTTAATAAAAATCATAGGGACAGCATACGAGCCGTTTAAAATGATAGTAATCCGATAAAAAATAGAGGCTATAAATTCTTATCATTATGCAGGTAGTCGAGAAAATACTGCATCGCTTCGATTTCCTGCATCTGGCCGAAAAAACGGCGGAGTTTAAGTATTTCCCGGTATTCGTCTTCTGTAACAATCAATTCTTCTTTTCTGGTGCCGGACTCGTTGATGTTAAAAGCCGGAAAAACCCTTCGTTCCGCGCATTTTTGAGACAATCTCAAATCCATATTGCCTGTGCCTTTAAACTCCTGAAAGATAATTTCATCCATCCGGCTGCCGGTATCCACAAGAATTGAAGCCACAACGGTTAAAGAACCTCCGTGTTCAATTTTTCTTGCCGCGCCAAAAAACTTACGGGGTAAGTCCAGGGCATTGGCCGCCAAACCGCCGGAAAGCGTTCTGCCATGACTGTTTGTCTCCTTATTAAAAGCCCTGCCCATGCGGGTTAACGAGTCTATTAATACAATAACATCATCGCCGGTTTCCGCCATGCAAATCGCCGTATTCATCGCCATGTCGGTCATCCGTAAATGACTGCTGACGCTTTCATCGGCGCTTGATGATAAAACATTTGCCTTTTCAAGAGCTCTGCGGAAATCGGTAACTTCTTCGGGACGTTCGTCTACCAGAAGCACAATCACTTTGATTTCCGGATGATTTTTTTCAACCGCTTTGGCGATATGTTTTAAAATCGTTGTTTTACCGGCTTTAGGCGGTGAAATAATTAAACCGCGCTGACCTTTTCCATGAGGAACGATTATATCCAATGCTTTTCCAAGAATATCATTATCGTCCAGCGTTAGCTTTATCCTTTCGAATGGATTTATCGAAACCTGTCGTTTCCAGTTAGTTATTTTCTGAAATTTAGCAGGTGTTAATCCGTTTATTTTATTTAGTTTCGAAAGCTGAAATTTGACGATGTCATTTTGGACAATCTCATCCTGCTGGCCTTCCAGATAGTTACCATTTCTTAAACCGAATTCCCTGATAATATTATTTGAAACAAAACAATCATTTGCGTCCGCATGAAAATTATTTTCAATATCTCTTAAAAATCCAAATCCTTTTTGATGTATTTCCAGGTAACCGCTTGTTTTTTGCACATCAACCTCAATCGTTTATTATACAATTAATTCCGTTTTATACTAAGAACCGGCCTTTATCTATTATTTTCCGGCCATCAATATATACCGTTGGCTCCAAGACGACGCCGTCAATATGAATGCCCACATTACATGTTCCCCCCATGCTTATGTTGTTTCCAAAAGCGATATGAATGGTGCCCATAACTTTTTCATCTTCCAGTATCTGCCCGGATATCCTGGCGGCATGGTTCGTGCCAATACCCAGTTCCGCCACATTGAGTCCCGGTTTACCAAACGATTCCAAAAGCTTTTTCAATCGTTTAGCCTGCGGGCCACCCTTAAATTCTACGGCATAACCGTCTTTAATTTCAACTTCAACAGGCCGGCCTTTAATTTTACCAATAGAAGCGACGGAAGCATCTATAACCAGTTTTCCCTGTGATTTTCCTTCCTCAGGCATCATAAACGATTCACCGCTCGGCAGGTTGCCCCCCTGGCCGGGATTCAGTATTAATCCCGTGGAAGAAATCGCTTTTATATCATTAATCGGCAGTTCCAAATCGGTGCCTGCTTCCGTAACAATCTTTGCTAGTTTACCTTTATCCAGAATTTCCGTAAGCCGGAAAGTTCGTTTGGCAATTTCATTATAATCAGCATACAGAGTACGGCTCATGATATCTTTTGTAATTCCGGGCATGGTAGCCACACGCGCGCCCGCCGCACAGGCATTTCGCCTGGCATCCGTATGCGTTATCGATTTTGTGGTAGGACAGATAACAGCGTTATAAGACTTCATCAGTTCGGCGACGGATTGACGTGGTTCCTGCCCGTTAATCTCAGCCGGTGGCATAACCACCAGCAGAACGTCCGAAGTTATTTCCCGGCCTGCCATATAAAGCGCTTCGCCGATTATTTTCTTATTATCATCCGTTATTACAAGCAGGGATTCTCCGGATTTTAATCCCATGCAAATAGTTAAAGCTGTATGAGCAGCCTGTTTCAGATCATTCATACATTAACCTCAAAAAAATAATTTTAACAAACAAAAGAATAAAACCAATAAAAATCCAATAAATAAAATTTTATACTCTTTAAATAATCTGAAAAATATTGTATTATTGTTTTAATTCAATTACAAGATGAAAAACATGGCAAAACTTGTCTTAATAAAAAACTTTCCAAACAGGGCTTTCGCAGAACAGGCCAGAAGTATTCTGAAAAGCAAAAATATTGATTGTATTCTGCAATCACCCGATCCCGGTATTTTAGGTGTTTCCTCCGTTTCCGTATCCCAGGGTGTTAACCTCCTGGTAGATGAAAACCAGGCCGAAACGGCCCGCGAATTATTATTCGCTTTATTTGACGGAATTTAAAAAACCAAATTTTCCCTGGATTAATTTACTTTAATTCTAAAATATACTGCTAATCAGGCAACCAGATTAAGTACAGCATATCCATAATCATTTTTTACTTAAGATGAAATTAAACGTTACTATCCAACCATAGATTATACTTTTTCATAAGTCGATTTCATTTCATCTTCTTTCATTTTACGATATTCGATGGCCATTTTTTTAGCTTCATCATAAGTGCGGGTTGAATTAACATAAAACTTTTTGGACCTGGGTTTGCCATCTTCGCTCCAGGTGGATTGAAAATAATGAATTTCGCGTCCCTTAATTGTCGTCTTTACTTCATTAACTCCGACAATGCCGCTCGTATTATTTTTTGCCGGCTTTTCAAAATACGGCTTTCGGGCTTTGCGCGGAGACTGGGCCTTATGAATATCGGCCACCATCTGATTGTGATCTCTGAAGGCAATTGCGTTTTTTAAAGCATTGTCTTTGCTGCCATAAAGCCTGTCGCTGAATAATTTCGACGTGAACACGCCGCTGTCAGCGTAGATGCGAACATACCATCCGTGTGTGTTTTTGGAATCAATCCGGCTGATCCCCTTCATTTTCTTGTTTCTCTTCATATTCCTTTGGTTTAGTTAAAGTTAACAGATTTTAAGAATTTAAAAAACAAATTCCCGTAATTAAAAACAATAATAACACTTATAATGTTAATATCTGTATAATAATTCCCCCGATCTATTAAACACGATTAAACCGAACAATAGAATATATCAAATTAATTAACCATTTTCCACATAGAATTATATTCTTTTTTTCTATAGAGTTTTATAGAATGTTTATATACCAGGTAACCAAACCGATCATGATTAATAAAACGCCTTCTAATCTTGAGACTTTATAATTGGTTCTTATGAAAATTGATGCGATTAATATCAAAACGGTTAGTATGATAATATCCAGATAAGCGCTGTTATCTATCGTTAAAGTTTTTATAATCCCCGCCAGACCAAGCACTCCGAATAAATTGAACAGATTACTGCCGACCAGGTTTCCGGCCGAAATACCGTGTTTTCCTTTGGCCGTGGCTATCAATGATGTGGCAAATTCCGGAGCCGATGTTCCTGCGGCTACAACCGTCACGCCAATCGCCCATTCCGATATTCCCACGGCCCGGGCAAGAACCATTGAAGATTCAACTAAAAAATGTCCTCCCCCGATAATCAGGACTAAACCTCCGATTAATTTTGGGATTTCGTACCAGCGGAATTTTTCCAGCGGTATCTCTTCTTCTAACTTTTCTTTTTTGATGAATAGATATAAAAGATATAATACCAGACAGGAAAAAAGCAGAATACCTTCCATTCTGTTCAGGATAAAATCTTTCATCATAAATAATAAAAAACCTGCGGAAACAATCATAATCATACAATCTCTGGAGAATAGCTTTCTTCCTGTTTGTACCGGTTTGATCAATGCCATCGCCCCTAAAATAAATCCGATATTAAAAGCATTTGAGCCTACCACATTACCCACGGATATATCAGACTGTCCTCTTATTGCCGCTGTAATGGTTACGGCAAATTCCGGAGCCGATGTGCCTATGGCTACTACCGTTAATCCGATGATAAGTTCGGACAAACCTAATTTAAGGGCTATGGCAGAGGCCGATTCAACTACCCATACGGCACCCCACCAGAGAGCTAAAATACTTAAGACTATTATGAATGAATGAAGCCAGTATTCCATACAAACTCATACATTTAAGAGCGCAAAAGATAAATACAAATTTATTTACAAGCAAAAGTTATGGCATTTTTTTATGTTGATTTCAGGTTGTAAAAACCAAAATAAAAGGTGCAAACATCCAAATTATTTAGCGGCCAAACCCATTGATTGAATTTTTTTAAATGTTTATTTTCCCATATCGGCAAAGCATAAAAAGGGTGTCATGCATCTGGCCTATAAAAAAACAGGAAACGGACAGCCGCTGGTTATTCTTCACGGCCTTTTCGGTATGTCGGATAACTGGATGACCATTGGTAAAAACCTGGCGGATGATTTTACTGTCTATCTGGTAGATCAGAGAAATCATGGTCAGTCCCCCCATGCAGCTGAATTCAGTTATCCTGTTTTAGCTGAGGATTTATATGATTTCTGTACTCAGCACCGTTTAAACGGATTCCATCTTTTAGGGCATTCCATGGGCGGTAAAACCGCTCTGCTCTACGCAGAGAAATATCCGCAGACCGTCCATAAACTGATTGTCGCCGATATGGCATTACGATCCTACGATCATCCGCATTTCAGGTCATTTCTTGAAGCGCTTTTATCGATCGATCCTGACGTTTTAAAATCCCGTGCGGATGCGGATGCGCGTTTGTCTGAAAAAATACCGCAACTCCGTATCCGGCAATTTTTACTTAAAAATCTGTACCGGACTCCGCAAAATCAATTTAAATGGCGTATCAATCTGCAAAGCATCGCTCAAAATTTTGATCATATTGTGGGAGGACTTCATCTTAAATCTCCGTTTCCCGGTCCTGTTTTATTTTTACGCGGAGACCAATCGGATTATATCAATGATCATGATATTAAAGAAATTATGAGCGTATTTCCGCAGGCGGAAATCTCAACCATTGCCGGAGCGGGTCATTGGCTTCATGTTGAGGCGCCTGATAAATTTTTAGAAATTGTTCGGAAATTTCTGGCCAAATAAAGGATGTAAAATGACTATAAAAGACCTGGTTATAAAAAACCGCAGCTGCCGCCGCTTCGATCATTCTTCTACGTTGACCATTGAAATCCTGCGCGAACTGGTTGATATAGGCCGGCTAACGCCGTCTGCATCAAATTTGCAACCGTTAAAGTACCACCTGAGTGTGGAGCCCGAGGTGAACGAAAAAATATTCGACTGTCTGGCCTGGGCGGGCTATCTGGAAGACTGGGATGGACCAGCGCCGGATGAACGGCCTTCTGGTTATATTACGATTTTATTAGATCAAAAAATTAAAAGTGAAATCGATTGCGATCATGGCATTGCGGCGCAAACCATACTATTAGCCGCGGCCGAGCGCGGAATTGCAGGATGTATTATCGCTTCCGTAAACCGGGAAGAACTCCACAGACAGCTTAATCTTCCCGATCATTTAAAAATCCTGCTCGTAATCGCCCTTGGAAAGGCCAAAGAAATCATTCAACTGGAAGAGGTCAAAAAAGACGGCGATATTAAATACTGGCGCGATGAAGAACAGGTTCATCACGTTCCGAAACGGAAACTTGAGGATATCATTATTGGTTAATAAAAAATCCGGATGTATCATAAATTTAATAATTATATCTAAACGATAGAACCATGAACTAAAAAACGGAAGGCACCATGAAACCAGGATATTATATAGCAATTTTCGGCGGCGCAGTAGCCGGCTCGGAAGCAGCGAGCGAACTTAATGCCAACGGCATTCGTACGGTCGTTTTCGATCAAAATGCCCTTCCCTACGGCAAACTGGAAAGCGGCTTACCTAAATGGCATTATAAATTACGGGACCGGCAGGAAGAAAAAATTGATGAAAAACTGGCGCATTCTTTATCCCGTTTTGTTCCAAATGTAAAATTGGGAGAAGATGTTGATTTTAAAGATATATACGATCATTGGGGTTTTACCGCCATACTTCTGGCGACGGGCGCCTGGCGCGACAGGCCGCTGCCTGTTGCCGGAATCGACAGCTATATCAACAAAGGCCTTTATTACATGAACGCGCTGGTCAACTGGTTCAATCATAATCATGATCCGGACTCCGGTTTAGCCGATATGGATATCGCTGACGGGGCCATAATCATCGGCGGCGGTCTGGCTTCCTTAGACGTGGCAAAAATCGTCCTGATCGAAAGCGTAAGAAATGCGCTTAAAGAACGCGGCATCATAGAAAATGCGCTGACTATTGAACACCAGGGTGTCGTTAAAATCTTGGAAGATCACGGATTAAGTCTGGAAAAACTCGGATTAAAAGGCTGCCGTTTGTTCACGCGGCACAGCATAACCGGAATGCCGCTGACGTCCATCCCGGAAGACGCTCCGGCCGAAGAAGTTGAAAAAGCGATGGCTTCCAGAGAAAAAATACTGGCCAAGGTTCAGGAAAAATTTCCTTTCGAAATAATTCCTAACATGGCTCCCGTGGATAAAATCATCAGGGACGGCCGGCTGACCGGGATTGTCTTCGAGAAAACACAAGAGAAGGATGGTAAATTTACCAATATACCCGGAAGCCGGACGGAAGTGGAAACCCCGTTGGTAATATCCGCCATTGGCAGTATCCCGGAGCATATCCCCGGTATTCCTATGAAAGGCGAAATTTATGATGTGGAAAATATCGCTACCGGAAAAATCCGTGGATTAAAAAATGTTTTCGCCCTGGGTAATGCCGTGACAGGGCGCGGCAACATCCGCCAGTCTCAAATGCATTCCCGGCAGGTATCCGAAAGCATTGTAGACCAATACCTGGCCTGGAAGGAAGAAGATTATAAGGAAATTTTTGACAGTGCAGAAAACAGGGTAGCCGCAAGGATCGGATCGATTTTAGAAGCATTAAGACAGGAAACCATGCTGTCCGCCGAACAGATCGGTAAAATCGAAACGGCAATCACGGACATGCAAAAACCGGTTAAGTATGACGGGCAATATCAGGCGTGGATAAAAACACATCTGCCTCCCCGCCTGGAAAACCAGACGGATCACTAAATATGGATAAACGGAATATTGTGTACTCCACGGATCCCGACTGGCGGCCGGAAGAAGATATTGAGGAACAGTCTGTTCCCCTGTCCGGGCAGACCGCCTATATTCAGCGGGAAAGTAAACACCGCGGAGGAAAAACAGTTACGCTGGTCAGCAATCTATCCGGCGATCTGAAATCTCTGCAAAAAGAATTGCAAAAACAT
The DNA here is from genome assembly GCA_003854985.1 of Calditrichota bacterium. Classification (GTDB taxonomy): domain Bacteria; phylum Calditrichota; class Calditrichia; order Calditrichales; family Calditrichaceae; genus Zgenome-0002. The sequence goes on along the minus strand of RQOG01000001.1, from coordinate 4,259 downwards.
TGTGCAACGGGAGGAACGCTTAAAAATAAAGTGATTGAAATTCAGGGTGACCACCGGGATAAAATCGCGGATTATCTGCAAAGCAGGAATATAAAAGTTAAATTTCGCGGCGGCTGATGTGAGCTTTCGGTTATTTGCTTTTATTATATTCCCGAATGTATTTGCTTTAAAACATTTATTACATCCTTAAACTGGTTTATTCCGGGAAGTGATGTTGTTATAAAAAAACATGTTAAGCCTCTGGCCCGTAAGACAGGAGACCTGTATTGAAAAAAGCTTATGTAAGATGGATTTTAGCCATAATTATAACCGTCAGCGCCGCGATTTATCAGCGGCTTACCGGTCCCACTTATCCGCTTACCGGCAGGATATTAACAGATAACGGGGAAATTAATTACACACTTAAACGAAGTCATGGCGGCGAAGGCGACCATTTTGTGGAAATAATGATCCCCGATACCGCCTGTAATGCACAACTGATCTATAAGCGTTATAAGACCGATGATGAATGGACAAAAAAACAGATGTGGCGCGATGGAAATTTTTTGCGCGGGCAGTTGCCGCACCAGCCGCCGGCGGGAAAACTGGAATATTATATAAAAATTGAAAAAAAGGAACAGCAATGGCTGGCGCCCGCGGATAAAACAGTGATAACGCGCTTTAAAGGCGCCGTTCCGGTCAGCGTCCTCCTGCCTCATGCCCTGTTGATGTTTATCGCCATGTTCTTATCCAACCTGACAGCTTTGGAAGCTCTGGCCAAAACAAAGGCGGTTTTTATTTTTTCTTTGTTAACGACTTTTTTTCTGTTGATCGGCGGCATGATTCTGGGTCCGATCGTCCAAAACTATGCCTTTGGTGAATACTGGACCGGCATTCCGCACGGATGGGATTTAACCGATAACAAGACCCTGTTTGGTTTTATCGCCTGGCTGATAGCCCTGTTTGTCGTTTGGAAATATGAGGCAAAGGCGTTCAGCCGCTGGATGGCGGTTATTGCCGCGATTATATTACTGGCTGTGTTTTCCATTCCACATAGCACCATGGGTTCCGAATTCGATTATACTAAAATGGAGGTAGTAACCGGCGACTGATGACTGATGAATTAATTACTATGGCGGTTCGTAAAATACTTGACGCGCAGCATTTGATTGCGTTTACCGGGGCGGGCATTTCCGTTGAAAGCGGCATCTCCCCTTTCAGAGGCAAAGGCGGTTTATGGACAAAATACGATCCCTCCCTGCTGGATATCCGGAATTTCATGAGGCAGCCCATCGAAAGCTGGCAGTTAATCATTCAGTTGTTTTACAACCAGTTTCAGCATGCCCAACCCAACGGCGCGCATCGGGCTTTGGCGGAGATGGAATCTATGGGAAGTTTAAAAGCAATAATTACCCAGAATATTGACAATCTCTATCAGCGGGCCGGCAGCGTTAATATCATTGAATTTCATGGAAATTCGCGCCAGCTTATCTGCACCGGTTGTAATACGGTTGTGCCGGTTGATCCCGCGATGTTTAAAACCCTGCCTCCCGTGTGTGAAAATTGCGGCGCACTTTTAAAACCGGATTTTATTTTCTTCGGGGAAGGCATCCCGGAACCCGCCGGCACGCTCTCTTTTTCCGAAATGGAGACAGCCGATGTGGTTTTGGTTATCGGAACCAGCGGAGAGATTTATCCCGCATCATCACTGCCGGTAATCGCCAAACAAAGCGGCGCCTATATCATCGAAATCAATCCCGAAAGTACCAATTACACACAATCTATAACCGATTGTTTTCTCCAGGGCAGCGCCGTTGATATTATGACCAGGCTGATTAATGAAATCAGGCTTAAAATATCGGCTTTGCCCGGAATAAACTGAATCGGTATATTTCAGCATTTATACGAACTTTTTGGAGCACATCATGAAAATAAGTTATGTGGAACAAATGCGCGACCTGGACCAAACCGCATCCGACAAATACGGAATTCCTTCCTACATTTTGATGGAAAATGCCGGACTGGCTGCCACGCAGATGATTAAAAATAACCTGGATATAAAAAATAAACGAATTACAATATTTTGCGGAGGGGGCAACAATGCCGGCGATGGATTTGTAGTAGCCCGAAAACTCCATTCATTCGGGGCAGTTGTCACGGTTTACATTCTGGGCAGCAGGGATAAATACCGGGGTTCGGCCTTACAGAATTTACAGGCCATTCAGAAAATGAATATTTCAATCATAGATTTACAGTCTGCGGAACAGGCCAAACCGGACATATTAAAAGCGGACGTCATCGTCGACGCTATCTTTGGCACCGGTCTGGACCGCCCGGTGGAAGGAAAATTCAAGGAAATCATCCAACTCATTAATAAGTCGGCAAAACCGATATTCAGCCTGGATATTCCTTCCGGGATAAACGGCAATAACGGTAAAGTCATGGGCATAGCGGTAAAGGCAAATTACACCTGTACCTTCGGCCTGCCCAAAACCGGCAGCCTGTTATATCCGGGTTTTGAACACGGAGGGAAATTGTTTGTCACCTATATTTCCTTTCCTCCGGAAATGATTGCGGAGAAAAACCTGCAATTTGAAACCAACGATCCGCTGCCGTTACCCGCAAGAAATCCTTCCGGACATAAAGGCTCGTTTGGAAAAGCCTTATTTATCGCCGGCTCGGCCGGATATCTCGGCGCGCCTTATTTTTCGGCCATGGCTCATTTAAAATGCGGAGGCGGATTATCTTACCTGGCGGCGCCGCAGCCCGTTATAGAATCCGTGGGGCCGAAAGGCAGAGAGCTGGTGTTTTTACCGCAAAGAACAACCGGCGCAGGCAGCACATCTTATGAGAATCTTGACAACCTGTTAGAGCAGGCCGCAAAAACCGATTTTTGCGTAATCGGTCCCGGCATATCCCTGAATGAAGAAACGCAAAAACTGGCGCGGGAATTTATCCGGCTTTATGAAGGGCCTGTTCTGATAGACGGCGACGGGCTGACCGCCATAAAAGACAACCCGGAAATTCTCTCCCAAAGGACCGGCGCGACTATTTTAACCCCGCACAGCGGCGAGTTTTCCCGCTTATCAAAATTAACCAGCGATCAGATTTATGAAGATCCTTTTTCCGTTTTACAGAAGTTTTCCGGGGAATGGAACGCCACTATAATTCTGAAAGGCGCCCACAGCCTGATCGCCTGCCCTGACCAGCGCATTTATATCAATATGAGCGGCAATTCCGGCATGGCCACCGCCGGCAGCGGGGATGTTTTAACCGGCGTTATCGCAGCCATGTCCGGTCAGGGCTTCGATGCGGAACAGGCTGCGCGTATGGGCGTTTTTGTGCATGGTTACGCCGGCGATTTAGCCGCTGAAAAATCCGGCGAGGACGGTATAACCGCCGCTGATATTTTAGAAAATTTACCTGTGGCTATAAAAAACCTGAGAACGCAAGCGGCCGATCTGGGGCCGTATTTGATTTCTGTTATTTAAAGCCTGCACAGGTTCGGTAAGTTCAACCGCCGCGTCCGGTTTGATGCGTTTTGTTGATCTATTAAATGTTGGATAACCATAAAAATACATCATCATGATTCCGGGATATATTAAGAATAGTTGCCTGATGTAGTGATATTATAAAGAAAAAAACCATACAGGTTACGTACCTGTTTATAGAAAGATTGATAGTATAAATGTGTTTTGATATATTTAGTAGAAATTCTTATTAATGGATGTTATTTCCATAAAACCATTTACAGAATATTAAACACACAGGAGGTCACAATGACTATGCGGTTTACAAAGACCACAAATTTGTTTTTCCTTTTCTTTGTGCTGACAAATACACTATTGGGGCAATCATCACACAATACCACCCTTATCGGACGCTGGGCAAACGGACCATGCCAGGCCGTTGATGTGTCCGGTAATATTGCCTGTTTCGGAAACGGAGGTTATCTGAAAATTGCAGATATTTCCAATCCGGCTAATCTGATTGAATTGGCAAAAATTCTTTTGCCATCGGTTATCAGAGGTGTCTCGGTCAGCGGCGCATACGCCTATGTGGCGGATAGCGATGGCGGTTTGCGGATTATCGATATTTCCAATCCAGCCGCTCCAACGGAAAGCGGCTTCTTTGATACGGGCGGTGATGCGATGGACGTGGCAGTCAGCGATACATGCGCTTATGTGGCGGATGGCGGTGACGGTTTGCGGATCATCGATATTTCCAATCCGGCCGCTCCTACGGAAAGCGGTTTCTTTGATACGGGCGGTTATGCTCAT
>RQOG01000095.1 GCA_003854985.1 Calditrichota bacterium | reverse complement strand
TGGATCCCAATAAACTACATTTTTATCAACATACATTTTTCTGTCAATTATTATTGTACTGTCAGGATACACATTAATGATACCTATTGGCAGCTTATCAATATCTTCTTCACCATGATCAGCATTCACAGGACCATAGGGCTGAACATTGCAGTTTACAAATATATTATTGGTTACACTCATTGCGCTTTGTGATCCCAAATCCATGATTACCAGATTGGATACGTTAATGAATGTATTATGATTGAAAATCACCCTGTTAAAGGGATATGTTCTCAATCTATACATCATACCCTGGCCCATAATATGTGTGCTGTTCTCAACCAGCAGGGTGTCCTGATGTTCAAAATTGTCGAAGACTCCACCATTGCGTCGGCAGTACTGATATCCACTCAGATTAACAAAATAACAATCCTTAATATGCCATGAGCAATTTGTTCTAAAATTTCCTGCCATAAATGTCCATTTAGTATGTTCGAACAAACAATTCTCAACGGTTAGTTTTTTACCGTCAGCATTTGCACCGAAAAAGGTCCAGCCTAAATAATCATTACCCGCTGCCGGAACAATATTACAATTTTTAACCGTAAGATTATGCGAAAAAATAATTGTACCAGTATTGTAACCTCCTCCTTCCAAAAAGGCTCCGCAGATAAGCGGTGGTTTTGATTCTGTATTGTCATTGTTTACCAAAATTGTATTGTCTGCCCCGACGATAACCGTGTTTCTCAGGGTAGTTGGGTTACTTGAAAGCGGATAATATCCGTTTGCTTTTAACTCATACACACGATCTTCCGGTAAATCATCTGTATCAAGAGTGAGCACCTGGTATAAAGAATTAGGTTCATTACCCATGTCATAATAATCTTTAATGACAAGGGTGTCGCCTCTTACTTCTAAGATATAGTCTTCAAGCGTTTGTGAAAAGGCTAAGCTAAACGGCATGAGAATAGTCAATGTGAAAAGTAAAAACAGATTTTTCATAAGGATTCCTCCTGAATTATTTTAAGCTAACGGATCGGTGTTAAGTTTTTAAGTTGACGAAGTATCGCCATGCTTTTTGAAATTTAGTGAATAAATCTGACCAATCAAAATTTAAGATTACTAATCATTATGTCCGGCGGTGCCAGCCAGATGAGCAAAGAGTAATCCTCAATAACGCAAATTTTAGCCTGGGGGCTAAGTCCCCGTTCTAGCCGCCAGGCTGGAAAAGTATAACCTGTCAGACCGGGTAGGCAACTTAGGTATTAAATACCGGCTTATAAAATGGCCACTTGGTGATTATTTGCATGTGACGCACTACTTAATACCTTAATTTTGTTAGCTGGATATTATTTGGATTCAATTACTTGTCTAGTTTCAAATTTATAAATATCCGAACTCCCTTTAACTCCTCCAATTAATGCTCCGACCAAAGTTCCCGATGCACTCCATATCATAAATATCGATGTTTTCGATATCTCGTCTAACGGTGAATCCGAATCTTTTTGCGTTGAAGCTACTATTCCTCCAATAATCATACCAATTGCGGCGCCAAAACCCATTCCTTGTAATGCACCTTTTATATGATTACTGGTAGATATTTCTTCAATATCACTATTTACATAGGTTTCTTGATTTTGAAGTCTGCTATTATACCATGAAGTAGAATCAGAATTAATTCTTATATTTTTAGTCTGAATTGTTTCGAAATACTTTTTTGTTTTAATCTTAACATCTTTATCAATTAAAATTGTATTTAATTCATTTTCTTCAACAAAATGGATGCTGCTACAAGATAATAAAATAGAAAATGAAAGAAAAAGACTCAATAGTTTCATTTTAACTCCTCCAATTATTATAGATATAAGTGCATATATAATAAGAATATTTTGACAAATTTTCCAGCTAACGTACGGTTTAACCTGTGCGAGCACTTCAATGAACTTTCATAATTCAAAAAATCGTCGCGTGCCCGCGTCATTGTTGAAATCATTGTTAGCAGGTTTATTTACTTCTTTTTATAAATTTTGCATCAGGAATTTTTTCAAAGTCCGAATCCTGGGTCCAGAGAGTTGCATCGTTCAATCTTGCCGTACTCAGTATCAGGCCGTCTGCCATTGGGATTTTTAAATCATAACTTAGTCTTGCTGCCGTGAGTGAAATGGGAATATTGACATCAACTATTCTTGCCTGTTGCATTAAAGCGATAGCCTGAATTGCCGCTTCTTCATCTTTCTCAATTAAAACCTTTTTATATACTTCATACAAATTGATTGTTGACACGATCAGACTATCGATATCTTCAATGGCCGAAGAAAAGAATTCGGCATTTTTCCCGTCAGCAAAATATTCAAGCCAACCAGAGGAATCGACTAAATTCATACCCGATCCTTTTCTCGTTGAATATTTGTATCGATACCCTTCAAAAATCCCTTCATTTCCTTTAGCTCCTTGACAGGTACAAATTCCATCCGATCTCCTAACTGCAGTATTTTAAGTTTTTGACCAGGTTTTAATTTTAACCTATTTCGAACATCTTTTGGGATGACGACTTGAAATTTTGGTGAAATTGTTACTGTATACATATGTTTCCTTTCAATTCTGACTTCCTATAAATATATCGATAACGGAAACGTATGTCAAAAGGAAAATCGTTAATAAAACTGGCTACAGGCAGTGAAAATTACTGTTCTTTATGACTGCTAAAATCTATTATTAAAAATTTGTTCATGATATATCAAACTATGTTCTTGTTATCAATCTTTATATAAACAGCTAATTAACCTGTCGGGTTTTCATACCGGAATCAATTTATCAGGAGAATATGTTTAATGTTTCATGTAATCAGGAGATGATACAAATGAATCTATTTATACTTTGCTTTCCACTTTTCAACCTGCTTCTCAAAAGGGGCTTTGATGGGCATTCCGGAGCCGGCGCGCTGGTTAATGCCCTGCCAGTTTCCGCTGTTGTGATACTCCGCCATGCCCTCCCGATTGGCCCAGTAGTAAATTCCCCATTGTTCCAGGCTCCATTTATACTGATACGGGTTGACTTCGTAATCAATATAGTAAATCTTTTTCAGATTGATTACAAAATTAGCGGGGAAATAGTCGATGTTGAGGTTATGAATCCGCAGCTTTTGGGCCATCAGAAAAAGCTGTTGGATAATATCTTCATCTTGTCCGCCATTAGCCAGCCATTCGGCTCCGGAAAGTCCTTCACAATAAGTTTTAATCAGATATTGCTGTTCGGGATTAAAGTCTAACAGTTCAGGCAAAGGAATTCCGATAGCCTGAAGACGTTGATACGCCTGCACCTCGGCTTCCACTTTATTACCGGTAAATTGATAATAGGGACATGGTTCATTATGCATACGTTTGAACACCACCGGGCGTTCATTCCAACTGGCCAGGTAAGAGTATCCGGATTTGCCCTTTCCGAGCAATTGTAAAAGGTGTATTTTACCTAATGGCGTTTGTACTGATTCTATGGCGGTTTTTGAAATGATTAATACTCCGGAAATATATTTTATTAAATTGACTATGTCTACCGCCGGCCTGATCCGCCTAAAATTCCGCCGATTATTCCGCGCAATATCTGTCTTCCCAATTGGCTGCCGACGGTTCGAACCGTCTGTTTGGCTAATGTTTCCACCATGCCCTGACGGCGTTTGGTGCCCCAAATCATATCGCCGAACATGCTTCCGCCGGCGCTTGGTTTTTCGGCTTCGGGCGGAGCGGTAACCGGATTGCCGGTTTCTTTTGTCTGGGTTCTGCGGTTAAGAATCTCGTATGCCGTTTTCCGGTTTACAGGGGCATCATACTTACCGCCGATGGGACTGCGCGCCCGGATTATGGCGCGTTCTTCAGACGTGATAGCGCCCATCCGGCAGCGAGGAGGGCAGATTAACGTATGTTCCACGGGCAGGGGAATGCCTTTTTCCTGCAGAGTGGAAACAAGGGCTTCGCCGACGCCGAGCCGGGAGATCACCTCGGCGACATTGAGTTTCGGATTTGATGCGAATGTTTCCGCGGCGGTTTCCACAGCTTTCTGGTCACGCGGCGTATAGGCTCTTAAGGCATGCTGAATGCGGTTGCCCAACTGACCTAAAATTTCATTCGGAATATCATCGGGGAACTGGGAACAAAAATAAACGCCGACGCCCTTGGAACGGATGATCCGGACGACCTGTTCAACTTTCCGGCGTAATGCAGACGGAGCGTCGTCAAATAACAAATGCGCTTCATCAAAGAAAAATACAAGTTTTGGTTTTTCAAGATCGCCTACTTCAGGCAGGTTTTCATATAATTCCGATAACAGCCACAGCAGAAAACTGGAATAAAGGCGCGGTTTTAGAATAAGCTGATCTGCGGCAAGAATATTGATTATGCCGCGGCCGCTCAGATCCGTGCGCATTAAATCTGTTAGTTCCAGAGCCGGTTCGCCGAAGAAGAATTCTCCGCCTTCACGTTCCAGCGATAAAAGCGCCCGTTGAATGGCGGCTACGGACAGCGTGCTTACCAGACCATATTGCGTTGAAATTTCTTTTCGGTTATCAGCGACGAAACCAAGCAGAGCGCGCAGATCGTCCAAATCAAGCAATAACAGTCCCTGGTCGTCCGCTAATTTAAAAACGATTTCCAGCGTCCCGGCCTGTATATCATTAATTTCTAAAATTCTTCCTAAAAGAGTAGGGCCTATTTCACTGATCGTGGTGCGCACCGGATGACCGGATTTACCGAATACATCCCAGAAAATAACCGGGCTTCCCTCATTGGTATAACCGTCGATGCCGATTTGTTCAATCCGCTGCCGGATTTTATCATTGGCCGCTCCGGCCATAGCTAAACCGGCCACATCGCCTTTAACATCGGCCATAAAAACCGGCACGCCGATTCGGGAAAAGCCTTCCGCCAGCACCATTAGAGATATTGTTTTTCCGGTTCCGGTAGCTCCTGCCACCAGTCCGTGACGGTTGCCGTATTTAGCCAACAAATTAACAGGTTGTTCGCCCTTACCGATAAGTATCCGATCCATGCGCTGCCTCCTGATTGAAAATAATACTCATTGATTAACTGTAATTTCGAAGGAAGTTACATACTACTCAGGATAAAAAAAAATTAAATATCAGGTAAAACCGTCGGATTATGAAAAAGCAAATTATGCGTTTCAAAGAGGATAAATGACTATAAAAATTGAAGCCATGGAATATGTATATTTAGGAATACAAGTTTTGGTTTATTTAATTCTGCGGTATTTTGTACCCCAAAGTCCCCATAAATTGCTATAGATAATGAATACAAATAATATAGTAGTTGATTTGAAGTCTACCGAATACCAATAAACTATAAATACCACTGCTAAAAAAATATTAATGATCCACCAGATTTTGAACCATTTTGGTAAATTGCTGTTATTCATATTCTCACTTTCTTTTATTGAAGGAACATACAATTAACTGTGCCTTGGAACTTTAAGGCGACTCAATTTTTGTCATGGTGTAATCAAACCTGCCTTGCGTTTTCCAGATGGATGTTCGGCACACAGAAAAAGTTAGGCATTACAATAAATAAAAGCAAAGCGGGAAAATAATTAATTAAAGTAGAATATTAAAAGCCTATAACGACTGAATTGAATATCTGCGGAAAAAAAAGTTGACATTATGTATATAAAACTATACTATATGTATAGTTAAATTTACTTATTGTATAGAATATGTTACTTTGTCAGGGTCGAAAAAATTTAATAATAAAACGATGCGCAGGGAGGTAATTTTTGAAGCTTGGAAATAATCTAAGGCATTGCCGTTACGAACATAATGAAATATCCCAGCAGGATCTGGCGAACGCTGTTGGCGTGACAAGGCTGACCATTCATTCAATAGAAAAGGGGAAATTTGTCCCGTCGACGTTACTTTCATTAAAACTGGCAAAGTTTTTTGGGAAAACCGTTGAGGAAATTTTTTATCTGCACGATGAGAATTAATTCTAAACCATAAAAAATATAAGGAAATTAAAACATGAAAAAAGCTATGAAAAGACATTATAATATCCTGCTGGTATTCAGCGTTTTGGCTCTTGCAGGAATTATATATATCCTGTATCAAATAAATACGGATATTGTTACTGCCATTAATATATTTCATCCGGAACTTTCCGAAACAGATTACTTAATGATTTTCAGCCATTTGTTTATTTTACTTGTTAATCTATATGCCCTTATTTACCTTTTGATACATTTCAGACAATCTTCGGCGCTTAAACCGTTTACCATTGTTTTGATAATCGCCGGTATCATTTCATTGTTTTCCATTGGCGTTGAAAAAATCATGATCGATGAAATAGCCAGAGAATACCGTCATGGATACGGATTGAATATCGGCGAATTAAGTATACTTAATCTGGCCTATATGATTAATATTATTTTTATCGTTACGCTGTTTGTTTTTCTTTTAAAAACAAGAATAATCGTTTCCGGTGATACCGTAAAAAATGTTGTTATAGATGAGGAATATTTTATTCTGGCCAATTTTTTAGGATTTTTTTCCGGCATTGCCGGCTTATTATTTACTTTACATATGGTTCAGTTTGTAGATGTAAAACTGCTTATTGAAAAATTTTGGGTGCTTATACCTTTCTATATTATGTTTTTAACACCTTATGGCCTGGCTATTTTCTATTGGCTATTTTTAAAGCATAAACAAAAAATTGTTGACTGGTATGATGAAAAACAAATTCAGGATTTATTAAAGTCGTCGGCAGTAACCTTGCTTTTATCCATTCCCGGTCTTTCGATTCTGCTGCTGTTTCAGATACCTCATGTTTTATTTTTAATTGTGTATTATGTGTTTTTAATTTTACTTCTCTTCTCCGGAAGCGCCTTATACTTTTCTAAGATAAAAGATATTTGATAAACGAAATGAATAAAATGGTATGATATAATTTATGTCGTTGAACATGACGAAAATTATGGTTGTTTATGCCCGAAAGTAATACTAAAGATCCGCGGTTGAATAAACCGCTTTCCGGATAAGTTATAGAGATAAAAAAAAGCCCGGGCAACCGGGCTTATTCTTGCTTTTTGTCTAATTTAGAATCACAATTATTCTTCGTCGTCTTCTTCCGTTACGTATAATCTGGACGCTTTTTCCGCCGAGGTTACGATGCCGCGGATCATAGCCGAACTGAATCCGTCATGCTCCATCTGGTTCAGACCGGAAATGGTTACGCCGCGCGGCGTGGTTACCTTATCAATTTCAAATTCCGGATGATTTCTGTTACACAACAGCAAACCGGCCGCGCCTTTGGCTGTCTGGGATGCAATTTCAATGGCATCTTCGGCATGAAAACCGATTTCAATCCCGCCCTGGGAAGCGGCCCGGGTAGCGCGTAAAAAGAACGCCAGACCACAGGCGGCTAAGGCTGTTGCAGGCGCCATCTGTTCTTCCCGGATTACTTTCGTCAAACCAAGCGTATTAAAAATTGCCGCGGCTGTTTTAAGCGAGTTGCCGTTTGAAGAGGTAGAAGCCAGACAGGTCATCGAATCTTTGATGGCAATGGCGGTATTGGGCATGGCTCTTACGATATCGATATTTTTCCCGAGACGTTTTTTAATGTGTTTAATACCCAGTCCCGAAACCACGGAAATAAGCAGGTGATGGTTCTCTTCAACGCCTTCGGCTATCTCATCCAAAACCCCGTCCGCCTGACTCGGTTCAACAGATAAAATAATAATATCTGAATTTTGAACGGCTTTAATATTATTTTTTGTAGTGATAAATCCCAGTTGTTCATATTGGTCGAGCAGATGATGTTTTCTTCTGGTTAAAGTGATGTTTTTGGATTTAGTTACTTTTGATGCAATTAATCCTTCGGCTATGGCTAAGCCGATGTTTCCTGCGCCGATAATGGCGATTTTATACTCTGCTTTCATGTTTTAATTCCTTTATATATTAAGTCAATGGTTAGGTTTATACCGGTTTTATTTCGGATACATTTAAAGTTCACTTTATTTGAGATACTCATCTATCGTCTGGGCCGCCTGCCGCCCCTGAAAAATCGCTTTTACTACCAGAGACGCGCCACTGCAGGCGTCTCCTGCGCAAAACACGCCTTTCTGACTGGTCATATATTTTTGGTCGACAATAATATTACCGCGTTCATCGAAATTAATATCCCAGTCTTTAAGCAGACGATTATGCGTCACATGAATGAATCCCATAGCCAAAAGTACCAGATCAACAGGCAGTTCGAAATCCGAACCGGCTATTTCCTTTATAACCGGTGATTTTCCGTTTTTGGCAGGCTGCCATTCCACGCGCCTGAAATTTGCCTTGGAAACCTGCCCGTTTTGGCCTTCAAACCGAACGGTTGTAACCGCCCAATCCCGCCCACAGCCTTCTTCATGGGAAGAACTTGTGCGTAAGATATTCGGCCAGAATGGCCATTCCGGGTTCCAGGTTTCATTCCATATTTTCGGTTTTGGTAATATCTCCATCTGGTAAATATTTTTGGCTCTTTGCCGGTTAGCCGTTCCGACGCAATCCGCGCCGGTATCCCCTCCGCCAATGACCAGAACGTTTTTATTTCTGGCCGAAATTAATTCGCTTTCGGGTATAGTCCCCTGCACAAATAAATTTGATTTTGTCAGGTAGTCCATAGCAAAGTGAATACTTTTCAAATCCCTGCCTGGCACAGTCAGGTCGCGCGGCTGACCGGCGCCCATTGTTAACAGGATTACATCAAATGAGTTTTTCAAATACCGGGCTGATAAGTCCTCGCCGATTTCAATACCGGTTTTAAAAATAGTGCCTTCCGCGCTCATTTGTTTGAGCCGGCGGTCCAAAATATTTTTTTCCAGTTTAAAATCTGGTATGCCGTAGCGAAGTAGTCCGCCGATGGCCGGTGATTTTTCATATACCGTAACCTCATGCCCCGACCTGCTAAGCTGCTGGGCGGCGGCTAAACCAGCCGGGCCGCTGCCGATAACGGCAATTTTTTTGCCGGTTTTTTCCGGCGCGGGCTGAGGTTTTACCCATCCTTCGCTAAATGCCCTTTCTATAATAGCTAATTCAATTTGTTTGATGGAAACCGGGCTGTCGTTAATGGCCAGTGTACAGGCGGTTTCGCATGGAGCGGGACAAACCCGACCGGTAAATTCAGGGAAATTATTAGTCAGTTCCAGTCGCTCATAAGCTTCTCTCCAGAGCCCGTTATAAACAAGATCATTCCATTCGGGAATCAGGTTGGCCACCGGACACCCGCTGGCGGAATGACAAAACGGAATACCGCAATCCATACAGCGGGCGCCTTGTCTTGATAATTCGTCAGGGTCAGGAAGAATTGTAAATTCTCTATAATGTTTTATACGTTCCTTAACCGGCTGATATTTACCGGTTTGACGTTTATATTCTAAAAATCCCGTTGTTTTTCCCATTTTACGCGTAAACCTCCTCAGTCATAGCAACGCGTCCGTCTTCCTTGAGTTTTTGCTCTTCAATACGTTGCAGCGCCCTGCGGTAATCAACCGGCATCACCCGGACAAAATAAGGCAGCATCTCATCCCAGTTATCAAGAATACCGGAAGCCAGCTGACTGCCTGTTAATTCATGGTGTTTGTGAATGTAGGAATGCAGGAATTCTATATCATCTTTGCTGGTAACCTGCTCGACATCGACCATTTCCAGATTACAGCGGGTATCGAACAACTGGTTTTCGTCAAGAATATAAGCGATGCCACCGCTCATACCCGCGGCGAAATTAACGCCCGTTTTTCCCAGCACAATTACTCTGCCGCCGGTCATATATTCACAGCCATGATCGCCCACGCCCTCCACAACGGCGATAGCGCCGCTGTTGCGCACACAGAATCGTTCGCCGGCCTGACCGTTGATAAAAGCTTCTCCGCTGGTGGCGCCAAACAGGTTAACATTACCGCTGATGATATTCTTATGCGCGGAAAATGTTGATCCGATCGGCGGCTTTACTACAATTATTCCTCCCGAAAGCCCTTTGCCAAGATAATCATTGGTGTCGCCTTCGAGCATAAATGTGATGCCGGGCGCCAGAAATGCGCCGAAACTCTGGCCTGCGGAACCCTTGAACTTTATTTGAATGGCATTATCGGGTAAACCGGCTGAGCCGTATTTAAGCGATATTTCCGAGCTCAAAGTCGCCCCGACAGTGCGGTTAAAATTCCTGATCATCCGTTCCAGTTTTACCGGTTGTTTATTTTGAATGGCCGGCTGCGCTTCTTTGATAATATCGCCGTCTAACGAAAGCCGGAAATCCTGATTTTGTTTAGATATACAACGGGTAGGGCCGGTCGAAGCTTCCTCCGGTCTGTAAAAAACCCTGGAGAAATCAAGGCCTTTAGACTTAAAATGCTGTATGGCGTGGTTAATTTCCAGCAGATCACTGCGTCCTACCATATCATCAAATTTCCGGAATCCCAATTCGGCCATAATTTCCCGCACTTCCTGGCCGATATACATCATAAAATTAATCACATGATTCGGCTGGCCACGAAAACGCTTGCGCAATTCGGGATCCTGGGTAGCCACGCCGACCGGGCAGGTATTTAGATGACATTTGCGCATCATGATACAACCCATGGCCAGCAGGGAAGCGGTGCCAAAACCGAATTCCTCTGCGCCAAGCAAAGCGCCGATAACAACATCACGTCCGGTGCGCAGCTGGCCGTCCACCTGAACGCGGATACGCTCACGTAGTTTGTTCATTACAAGAACCTGCTGGGCTTCCGCCAGACCGATCTCCCAGTTGGAGCCCGCATGTTTAATAGAAGAAAGCGGAGAGGCGCCTGTCCCGCCGTCGTTGCCGCTGATTAAAACCATATCGGCCTTGGCTTTGGCCACGCCGGCAGCTACGGTTCCAACGCCGGTTTCCGACACAAGTTTTACGGAAATTCTGGCCCGCGGATTACCGCATTTGAGATCATAAATAAGCTGCGCCAGGTCTTCTATCGAATAAATGTCATGATGCGGAGGCGGCGATATCAGCATCACGCCGGGTGTGGCGTGTCTTACTTTGGCGATCATATCGTCCACTTTAAATCCCGGCAATTGGCCGCCTTCCCCGGGTTTTGCGCCCTGCGCCATTTTGATTTGCAGTTCTTCCGAATTAACCAGATAATTGCTGGTAACGCCGAATCTGGCGGAAGCAACCTGTTTTACTTTACTCTTAGCCGAGTCGCCGTTTGGCAAAGGTTTATAGCGTTCTTCATCTTCGCCGCCTTCTCCGGAATTGCTTTTTGCCCCGATGCGGTTCATGGCTATAGCCATGGTCTCATGTGCTTCTTTGCTTATAGAACCAAAAGACATAGCCGAAGTGACAAACCTTTTGACGATTTCCTCTGCCGGTTCAACCTGTGAAATCGGTATGGACTTACCGGGTTTGAATTTAAACAGACTGCGTAACGTGCATAAACGCCTGGAAGCGTCGTTCACCTCGCCGGTGTACTTTTTAAAGGTTAGATAATCCTGCTCACGGACGGCTTTTTGTAACAGAATCACAGCCTCCGGCGATAGTAAATGTTTTTCTGAAAATTGCCGGTAATGATACTGCCCGCCGGAATCCAGGTATTCGCGCCGTTTGAAGGCTCTTTCGTAAGCCAGTTTATGACGGGCAAGAGTTTCCTTTTCAATTACGGTTATCCCGATGCCGTTTATCAGGGAAGCCGTGCCCGGAAAATAACGATCGATAAGCTTTTGACTCAGGCCGATTGCTTCGAAAGTCTGCGCAAAGCGGTAACTGCGCAGGGTGGAAATACCCATTTTGGACATCACCTTAAGCAGGCCTTTATTAACCGCGGTGATATAATTCAGGTAAGCCGATTCCAACGACATTTCCTGTTCTATGTATCCCCGTTCTTTTATTTCGATAATCGTTTCGAAAACCATGTAAGGATTGATACCGCTTGCTCCGTAGGAAATCAAAGTGGCGAAATGATGTACTTCGCGGGCTTCACCGGTTTCCAAAACAAGCGCCGTAAGGTGTCTTTTATTCTTTTTGATCAGATGCTGATGCACAGCGGAAACAGCCAGAAGGGCCGGAATCGGTGCGTGTTCTTTGTCAATTGCCCGATCGCTGAGAATAAGCATCGCATTTCCTTCATCCACTTTTTGTTCCGCTTTAAGACATAGTTTGGTCAAATCTTTTTCCATGGATGAGTTTGTGGCGTCAAACAGCATATCTATCGAGCAGACTTTTAAGCCTGCTATTTCCGAGTTTTTCAAACGTTCGATATCATCGTTTGTAAACACGGGATGATCCAGTTTGATCTGTTTGCAATGTTCGGGAGACTCTTCTAACATATTGCTCTGGCGTCCTACCCAGCTGGTCAGCGACATCACCAGGTTTTCGCGGTAGGGATCAATCGGAGGATTGGTTACCTGGGCAAACATTTGCTTAAAATAATTATAGAGCAGCTGCGGTTTTTCCGAGAGCACCGCCGGAGAACTGTCATTACCCATTGAACCCACCGGTTCCTGGGCATTTTTAACCATTGGCAGAATAATCATTTTTAAGTCTTCCAGCGTATAGCCGAAAGTTCTTAGCCTGAAAGCAAAGGTATCCTTATCAGAGATAACCTTGCTCGGCACCTGGAATAAACCTTTTAAATTGATCTTGTTTTCATCCAGCCAGCGGCGGTAGGGTTTCCAGCGGGTGACCGTAGCTTTTATTTCGTTATCGCGGATGAATCGTTGCCGTGCCGTATCCACAACAAACATTTTGCCCGGAGCCAGACGGCCCTTTTCACGGACATCCGCCGGATCGATATCGAGCACACCCGTTTCCGAAGCCATCACAAATTTACCGCTTTTAGTAATCAGATAGCGGCCGGGTCTTAATCCGTTCCGATCTAAGTAAGCGCCGATTTTGATGCCATCGGTAAAAGCCAATGCCGCCGGACCGTCCCAGGGATCCATAATCGCAGCGTGGTAATCATAAAAAGCGCGTTTGTCTTCGCTGATGTGATATTTGAAACCAAAGGCTTCGGGAACCATCATCATCATCGTATGTTCCATGGACCGGCCGCCCATTACAAGCAATTCAAATGCGTTATCGAATATCGAAGAATCGCTGGCTGTGGGATCAATTATGGGAAAAATTTTCTTTATCTCCTTGCCGAAAAATGGGCAGGAAAGTGTAGCGTCCCGGGCTTTTAGTTTATTTACATTTCCCCTGATGGTGTTAATTTCGCCGTTATGCGCTATATAACGGAACGGCTGAGCCAGCGGCCAGGAGGGAAAGGTGTTGGTGCTGTATCGCTGGTGCACAAGAGCCAGAGCGCTTGTAAAATCCTTTTCCGCCAGATCCGGATAAAATGAAAAAAACTGCTGTGATACAAACATACCTTTGTATACGATAATTTGGGAAGATAATGAGGCTACATAAAACCGGTTAATATCCCAGCCGGTTTTTTTTGCCTCATTTTCCAGACATTTGCGCAGGATATACAGTTTGCGCTCCAGGTTTTCACCGGTATAATCATCGAATTTTACAAATACCTGCCAGAATGCCGGCATGGATTTTATGGCAAAATCGCCAAGACAATCGGGCTGAACGGGCGTTTCCCTCCAGCCGATTAATTTTCCACCTTCCCGGGCAATGATATTTTCCACCATTGCTTTGGCTGATTTTAATTGCTGAGGCTGGGGAGGCAGAAATAGAAATCCTACGCCGTATTTTCCGTGTTTGGGTAAATCCAGCCTGGTATGATTCCGGAAAAAAGCATCGGGAATCTGGGTCAGCATACCTGCGCCGTCTCCGGTTTTCATATCGCCGCCCACTGCTCCGCGGTGTTCCAGGTTGGCTAAAATCTGCAGACCTTCTTCTATAATGGAGTGCGCGGTAGTTCCGTCAATGTTGACAACAAAACCAACGCCGCAGGAATCATGTTCATAGCGCGGATCGTATAATCCCTTCGATTTTTTATCGTTGTACATCAATAGTTTTTACCTCATTTTTTTTCCAGTAGTTGTTGCAAGGTCTGTTTTACTTTTTTAAACCCAAATCCGTCAAGTATATTCCGCATATTTTTCTTTAATACATCATTGCATAAATTACCCATACTGCCTTCGTGGGTATGGTCCAGTTGCGCCGGTTTTTTAAAAGTCTGCTTTTGTATCTGTTCTGCGACCAGGTGATAAGCGTCCCGGAACGGCGTCCCGTTTTTAACCAGTTCATTTACCGCGTCAACGCTAAAGCATAAATCATACTTAGCATCCCGCATAATATCTTTGTTAACGATAATTTTCGGCAAAGCAAAGATCATTAATTCCAGGCATTCGTACATTTCTTCCAGGGCCGGAAAGATATATTCCTTTAAAATCTGCCAGTCCCGGTGATAGCCGGACGGCAGGTTAGCGCCAATCATGGTTATGGTGTTCGGCAAAGCCTGCATGGCGTTGCATCTGGCCCGGATCAGTTCGAATACATCCGGATTTTTTTTATGCGGCATAATACTCGAGCCTGTGGTCATCGAATCCGGGAGTTGAAGAAAATTAAAATTCTGACTGTTGAACAGGCAGATATCCATAGCCATTTTACCGATGGTAGCGGCAAAACCGCTCAAAACCTGAGCGATTAACCGTTCGGTTTTACCTCTGCCCATCTGCGCATAAACCGAATTATAATTCATATCTTCGAAACCGAGCAGTCTCGTGGTTATGGAGCGTTTAAGCGGAAAAGATGATCCGTATCCCGCAGCCGACCCTAATGGATTTTTGTTGATGATCCTGTAAACAGCCTGCAGCAGAATGGTATCATCGAGCAGGCTTTCGGCGTAAGCGGCGAACCACAATCCGAATGAAGAAGGCATGGCCGCCTGAAAATGGGTGTATCCGGGCAGAAGTGTTTCCTTATTTTTTTCGCTAAGATCGATCAGGATTTTAAACAGTGTATGGATTTGCGTGGTTAACTTTTCAATCTCTTCTCGAAAATAAAGCCGCAGATCAAGTAATACCTGGTCGTTCCGCGAACGGCCGGTATGAATTTTTTTGCCCGTTTCTCCGGTTTCTTTCGTTAACATCCGTTCGATCTGTGAATGTATATCCTCGACGCCGTCTTCTATCGCCAGGCTATACTGTTCAATTTCCGCATATATACGAAGCAGGGATTTCATTAAAGCGTTACCCTCTTCCCGGGTGATAATACCGGTTTCTGCCAGCATCTGGGCGTGTGCCAGGGAACCAAGCACATCATACCGGGCTAATTTCCGGTCGAAAATCTTGTCTTTTCCTGTAGTAAAAGACTCGATGAGCGGCTCGGTTTTATTGCCTTTCTGCCATAGTTTTTTATTGATGTCCTGTTTTTTATTCATTTAACTAACCAATAGTTTGGATAATAAAGCAATGTATCCGTCAATGCCGGCTTCAATTTCACTGAGATAGACGAATTCATCCGCCGTATGCGACCTTTCCGATAAACCCGGTCCCATTTTCACCGAAGGTGCCGGAATCTGCGCCTGATCCGAAAGGGTGGGGGAGCCGAAGGTTTTAATATTAAGCATTTCTGCCGCTTTTACCAGCGGATGATCCATCGGGATGGAAGAAGGATTCAGCCGGTTGGATAGCTTGTATATTTCCGATGAAATGTTCGCGTTGATAATATCCAGTATTTCTTCGTGCGTATATACATCGGTTGTTCTCACATCCACCAGGTATTCACAGGTGTCGGGAATAATATTATGACGGACGCCTCCGTTTATTTTACTTACGGTCATTTTTACAGGGCCCAGGGTTTCCGATATTTTAGGAAATTTATACCGGCTAAACCACTCGATATCGCCCATGGCTTTAAGAATCGCATTTTCGCCGATATCGCGCGCCGCATGTCCGGCAACGCCTTTCGCCCGGCAATGAAGTACCATCAGACCCTTTTCCGCCACGGCCATTTGCATCCCGGTAGGCTCGCCTACAATCGCCAGATCGATTTTTCCTATGTCGTTCAGAATGGAAACAATGCTTTTATCGCCGGTAGTTTCTTCTTCGGCGGTTCCGGAAAAAATCAGGTTGTAGGCCAGATCGCGCTGATCATAAAAATGAATAAAACAAGCCAGCAGTGAAACAAGCGAAGCGCCGGCGTCGTTACTGCCAAGCCCGAATAACTTGCCGTCTTCCGTAACCGGTGTCCACGGGTCTTTTTTCCAACCGGAATTTGCCGGCACGGTATCATGATGCGAATTGAAAAGCAGAGTCAGTTTGTCGGGATCAAAATGCAGGTTTTTAGCCCAGATATTATTGTGCTTCTGTTTATACGGAATGCCTCTTTTTTTAATGTACTGACCGATCAGCAAAGCGGTTTTATCTTCTTCCCCGCTTAATGACGGCGTGGCGATCAGTTCTTTTAAGAGTTGTATGGCTTCCTGTTTTAATGTTTTAATTTCCTGATTCATAACAATCAAATAGTTTTTTAATGTTTCCGATATTTATCATTATTATTAAAATACCTGTAATTACTTTTTTAATTAATTGAGCGTGACCCGTGTGCCCTCCACAGCATCCAGCCAGCTTGTGACATAAATTTCTTCGACCCCGGTTTTTAGCGCCCGGAAAATATTATCGAGTTTTGGAATCATGCCTTCGCTGATTTTACCCTGATTTTTCAGCTTTTCATACAGCGATTCATTTATATGCCCGATGACGCTGTTTTCATCGTCCAGGTCTTCCAGAACACCGTTTTTTTCTAAGGTAAAGATAGAAGTGACATTGAATTTCCGGGCCAGAGCGATGCTGATTTCGGTGGCAATCGTATCAGCATTGGTATTCAGTATTTGTCCCTTGCCGTCATGGGTTAAAGCGCAGAAAACGGGAACCAGCCCGCAGTTAATAATCGCTGAAAGAACTTCAAAATTAACCTTGTCCACATCGCCGGCAAAGCCGTAATCGATATCCTTAACCGGACGTTTGTGTGCCAGAATCGACGATCCGTCGGCGCCGCACATGCCCAGCGCGTTACAGTTCAGCGCCTGAAGCGCGGCGACCATATCTTTGTTTATCAATCCGGCATACACCATTTTAACAACCTGAAGCGTCTGCTCATCCGTAATCCGGCGGCCGTTAATCATTTTAGGTTTAATGCCCATCCGGTTAAGAATATCAGAGGCAATCTTTCCGCCGCCATGTATTAAAATTTTATAACCGGCTAATTGAGCAAATTTTGTCAGCGCAGCCTTCAATAGCTGCTGGTCATCGATCAGCTTTCCGCCTATTTTTACAACAGTCAGTTTCTGCATAAAATGCTATCCTAAAAAGCGACCGGTTTTGAATATAAACCGCATGTTTCATCCAGTCCGAACATTAAATTCATATTTTGAACGGCCTGTCCGGAAGCGCCTTTAATCAGGTTGTCGATTACGGTGGTTACAAACAGAATGTCATCTTTTTTCTTAAGATGCACCAGGCATTTATTGGTATTTACGATCTGCTTGATATCAGGCTCTTTGTCAACCACAATGGTGAAAGGATGACCGGCGTAATGATTTTTATATATATCGGTTATCTCTTCAATCGATAGAGAACATTTTGTATAAAGACCGGTTAGTATACCGCGCGTAAAATTTCCACGCATGGGCACAAAATACACATTATCCGACCAGTCCGGTTGAAGACTGCCAAGTATTTGTCCGATTTCCCTTTGATGCTGATGCTCGAAAATTTTATAGAAAGATACGTTGGACGACCGCCAGGTAAAATGCACGGTGTCCGACAGCTTTTGACCGGCGCCGGTAGAACCGGTCACGGCCGTAACATGGATGTTACCGGATAAGAGTTTATTTGCCGCCAAAGGTAAAAAAGCCAGTTCAATACCCGTAGCAAAGCATCCGGGATTGGCCAGTTGTTTTGTCGATTTAATCTGTTCCCTGTAAGCTTCCGGCAGACCATACACATAATTATGAGGCTGGTTTATATGTTTTAACCTGAAATCCTGACTCAGGTCTATGATAGCCGTATTTTCGGGGATATTATTATTCCGGACGTATTTGACCGAATCCCCGTGCGCCAGGCACAAAAAAAGACAATCCACGTCATAGTCCGTTTCTTTAACGAATTTCATATCGGTCTCACCGACAAGATCCGTATGAGTTGAGGAGATCATTTTTCCGGCCTGACTATTGCTCTGCACAAAGGCTAATTCACATTCGGGATGTCTTAACAGAATCCGCGTCATTTCGCCGCCGGTGAATCCTGCGCCGCCTATTATTCCTGCTCTGATCATTTGAACTCCGTTTCGTTTACACTGTGATAAATTCTGGATTGATTGGCGGTAATTTTGGCAAAACCGCGTACGTCATTTCCATTCCAGGCCAGGTTCTCTTCGCCGTAGCTGCCGAATCTGGCGTTCATCAAATCATGCTTACTTTCAATACCCTGTATCCGGTAATAATAGGGGTGAAGTGATAAAAGCACCTCTCCGCTGACCTGTTTCTGGGAATTTTCAAGATAAACTTCTATATCCCTCATCACCGGGTCAAGAAATTGTCCCTCATGTAGCATCATACCGTACCACCCGGATAACTGGTCTTTCCAGTAAATCTGCCATTTGGTAAGCGTATGTTTTTCAAGAGCGCGGTGGGCATTGATCAGCAGAATCGGAGCCGGAGCTTCAAAAGCCACCCGGCCTTTTATGCCGATGATTGTATCGCCTACATGAATATCCCTGCCGATGCCGAATTTTTCACCAAGCCGGTTGAGGGTTTGTATGGCCTGTACCGGTGATTTAAACTTTTCATTGTTAATCCCGGCTATCTGGCCATTAATAAAGTTCAATTTAAGATTTTGCGTTTTTTTCCCGCTTACTTTACCCGGATATGCTTCTTCCGGCAGGGCCAGATTGGAGGTTAATGTTTCCCTGCCTCCTATGGTCGTTCCCCATAATCCCTGATTGATGGAGTACTGTAATTTTTTCCAGTCCATTTTGATGCCATGCCCGGCAAGATATTCAATCTCTTCCTGCCGTGAAAGTTTCTGATCCCGGATCGGCGTTAATATTTCTATATCGGGAATGATAATGGAAAAGATCATGTCAAAACGAACCTGATCATTCCCCGCGCCTGTGCTGCCATGAGCAATATAATCGGCGTTAATTTCTTTGGCGTAACGGGCAATGGCCACGGCCTGAAAAACTCTTTCGGCGCTGACCGATAGGGGATAGGTTCCGTTTTTTAATATATTTCCGTAAACCAGATAACGCAGACACTGCCAATAGAAATCTTCGGTTTTATCAATGTTGATATGTTTTGTTACACCGAGCAATTCAGCGGTAGCTTTGATTTTATTTAGCTCATCTTCTGAAAAGCCGCCGGTATTTACCGTAATGGAATAGACCTCAAGATTTTTTTCAGAGGATAAATATTTTACGCAGTAAGAAGTATCCAGTCCGCCGCTAAACGCTAATATGGCTTTCTTTTTCATCCTGTTTTACACTTTCTTCAGTATATTTTTTTACTTTTTCCATGGGATCAAACAACATACCCGTACACAGGCATAATGTCCTGTTTGTTCTGGTCAGGATATCATAGTTTTTACAACTTTCGCATCCCTTCCAGAATTCATCGTCTGTGGTTAATTCGGAAAGGGGAACAGGCCTGTATCCCAGGTAAGTATTGATTTTCATTACCGCCGAACTCGTTGTTATCCCGAATACTTTTGCTTTGGGGTATTTTTTACGGGATAATTTGAAAGCGGCTTCCTTGATCCGCTTGGCCAAACCCAGATTACGAAACTTGGGATGTACAATTAAACCGGAATTCGCCACATATTTGCCGTGTTCCCATGTTTCAATGTAACAAAAGCCGGCAACTTTTCCGTCTTCGGAAATGGCAATGATCGCTTTGCCCTGCCTGATTTTTTCTGCAATATAAGCCGGAGAACGCTTAGCAATTCCGGTACCTTTGACCTGAGCCGCATCTTCAAGCAACTTACAAATATCGATTGCCCATTTAGCATGTTCAGGTTGCGCAATGTTTACTCGCACCATATTCCTCCAAAAATAAAAAATCCTACACGTTGAAATTATTAATTGATGTCTTACAATTCGTCTTTACTATCTAAGCCATTGCGGCTTAGAACGATATTACTATCGTCGTCGAAAAAAAAGATAAGCTGCACCCCCAGGGGGTGAGAGCAGTGGGAAATGAGGTAATTCTATATTTAAAATCTGCATAAGCATCTTGATCTTTAAATGTGTTTTGGGCAAATTTAATACATCATCGTAAAAATGCAAATAAATTTACAGTAAAATGTATAAATATTCTTAATTGTCTTTATGATTGGAATTTAAAATATAAATAAGGTTAATATGATTCTTTTCCCGGCTATTTTGACAGGTCTGATCTTTATTTTTGAATTTTCTGAAAATAGAGCGGATATATATTTACCAATTGATACTCATAACCGCTGTTCATTTGAAGCGCTGATGCTCACCGATATTGGCCGGTTTGGCCGATGGCGGCAGGACAGACAGGGCATTCCCGGTCATTTTCACACCGGGATTGATATTAAACGTCCTTCGGATAATGATGATAATGCGGTTATTTTTCCTATGGCTGACGGCAGAGTTATCAGTAAAAGAGAAGACGGACCTTATGCCCAGCTTATAATCGAACATATATTTTTGGATGAAACCGTCTGGACGGTATATGAACACATTGCCGGCATAAAAATCTCTGTCGGGGATAGTGTTTATTATAACCAGCCAGTTGCCAGGTTTATGAATAGGGAGGAATTAGATCGTTTTGGCTGGCAGTTTGATCATCTGCATTTTGAGATATTAAAGACGAAACCGCAAAAATTAAAAATTGATTCTGCCTTACCGGAAAGGCGTTATAATTCCTATACCCTGATTTGCTATTCCAAAGAAAAGCTGCATAAATACTATTATGATCCGATAGAATATTTTGAAAAGAACTGGAAATAGTTATCAGCCTTGCCATTTCTATAATAGTTCATTAAGCCTTGAACGTATTCGTTCTCCTAAACGGGTAAAAAAATCCACTCCGCCGGGATTTAGAATTTTGAGGGATATCATTACGCTTATTAATCTATCAACACTATGGGCTTTGGGTAATACCGGAATTATAATGTTTAATTGTGAAATAAGACTTGCAAATTTATAATTAGATTTGAATAGCGCTAATCGTCATTTAGGCTTTGATATTTGGCATTTGTATGTCATTTGAGATTTGGAATTTATCGCTTCGTCATGATAGTTTAACGCGCTCATCGTCGTCATCGAAATACAATAATTCCAGATCAAAAACGATAATCTATTACTCTGTCTGATCCAGAACCTGACGCACTTTGTTGCCTAATAATTCCAGGTTATAAGGTTTGTTAAGAAAATTGACGCCTTTTTCCAGTGCGCCACTATGAACAATGTGGTTTTCCGTATAGCCGGAGGTGAAAAGTATTTTAATACCGGGATCGAGTTCTTTAATTTTTTTAGCCAGTTCCTTGCCGTTCATCTGGGGCATGACCAGGTCTGTTATAACGAGGTCAATCTCAGGCTCCTTTTTCCGGATAATCTCCAAAGCCGTGTTGCCATCAGCCGCCTGAAATACATTATAATTAAGATTTCTGAGCAGTGTAGCGCCGAATTCTCTTACGCCATGATCGTCTTCGACAATAAGAACCGTTTCAGTTCTTTCGGGAGTCTGGGCGGATGATTCGTTAATGGTTGTGTCCGGCTCAGGCGGCGCTTCCGTTGCAGGCCAGTAAATCTTAAAAGTAGTGCCTTTCTCCAATTCACTGTATACGGTAACGTTACCCTGATTTTGTTTTATAATACCATATACCGTCGACAAACCTAAACCGGTTCCCTGTCCCCGAGGTTTGGTTGTAAAGAAAGGATCAAAAATATTCTGTAATATATTCTCAGGCATGCCTTTGCCGTTATCGCTCACGGCGATAAGCGTATAAGCACCCGGATTGGTTTCAGGATGATTTTTTACATAATTTTCATCGAGGTTTACCAGGTCTGTTTCGATTGTAATTTTTTTCTCTGAAGCAACGGTTGTTTTTTCGTTAATGGCATCGCGGGCATTTACAATTAAATTGATTAATATTTGTTCGATCTGTGCCGGATCTCCCTTCACGTACATCGGTTTATTTCCATGAATGATATCGACATGAATATCTTCGCCAATTAACCGGTCCAATATCTTCTTCAGGTCCTTAATCTCTTTATTAATTTCAAGCACCTGAGGTTCATAGATTTGTTTACGGCTGAAAGCTAAAAGCTGTTTGGTTAAATTGGCTGCTCTTTTTCCCGCCGTTTTAATGGCAATAATATCATTAATGATGCGCTGCTTTTTTTCTAATTTTATTAACGCCATGTCGGCATGCCCGTTTATCACGGTTAGTAAATTGTTAAAATCATGGGCAACACCTCCGGCCAGCGTACCAATGGATTCCATCTTCTGAGCCTGGTGCAACTGGTGCTGTAAATGCCGGAATTGGGTGACGTCTTCAACCAGTCCCACGGCAGAATTTATTTCGTTATCCGAAATAAAAATACCGCTGGTTAATACCCGGATGTATTTATTCGCTTTTTTGTTTTTAATGCTCAATCGGCCCTCATAAGCACCGGAACCTTTTTCTAATGCTTTTTTTATGGCATCCTTAAAATCGTTGTTTTCCAAAGTATCAAACAGGTTAAGACCGATAATTTGGTTTGCAGGCAGATCAAATATCCTGGTTAACTGATCATTACTATTTGTGATAATACCGTCTTTATTATAATGAAAAATACCGATAGGTGAGTATTTAAAGATAGCCCGGATATTTCCTTCACTCTCACGCAGCCGGATATTCATTTCCTCCAGTTCTTTGTTTTTATTGACCATATCGTAAGTGCGCAAACGATAAGCGACAAAAAGAATGAAAACAATGGAACCTATCATCAATAATCTGAACCAAAAGGTTTGCCAGTATGGCGGATTAATGGTAATCAGCAGGGATGCGCCCTCTTCGTTCCAGATTCCGTCGTTATTGGAAGCTTTTACCCTGAATCTGTATGTATCGGGTTCCAGGTTCATATAAGTTACAGCACGTTTGGAACCGGCCATGTTCCAGTCTTTATCAAATCCTTCCAGCATATAAGCAAACCGATTGTTATGCGGTGCCAGGTAATTGAGCGCCGTATATTTCAGTGTAAAAACATTCTGACTATAATCAAGAATGAGATGTTTGGTTTCGCTGATAGATTGTGACAGCGGCGAGTCCGGTCCTCCGATAGCAACAGGTTTGTTGAAAATTTGTAATTCCGTGATTATTACGGGCGGTATATTATGATTAATTGAAATTCTGTCCGGAAAGATCATATTAAAACCATTATACCCGCCAAATAACAAAGCGCCGTCCCTTAGAAGGTAAGCGCTGTTCTGTTTAAACTCATTAATAAACTGACCGGAAGTAAAACGGTAATTCACAATTTCATTTGTTACGGGATTTAATTTTGACAGCCCTAAATTTGAGCTGATCCATAATTGTCCATGCTGATCTTTCAGTACTCCCCGGCAATCGTTGCTTAACAACCCGTCTTTTTCATAATACCGGGTAAAGGTATTCGTATGCATGTTAAAACGATTAAGGCCAGATAAGGTACCTATCCATAAAATCGAATCATTTTCTACAAATATATAATTTATGCTATTTTCGCTTACAGAATTGGAATCGTTTGGATCATGTCTAAATGTCCGGAAGGTCTCCTTAACAGGATCATAAATACAGAATCCATCCCAAGTCCCTAAGATTAGATTACCAGAAGCGTCAAATTCCATCAGGTGTATATAAGTTGCCTGTAATTCAGATAATTTGGGATCAATATGTTGATAAGCTGTTGTTTCCGGATTATACTTTATCAGTCCTCTTGATCCGCCAATCCAGATATTTTTGTCACGATCAATTCGGATAGCGCCTACATTTCTGTTCAAAATGCCGTGATCTCCGAATTTAAAGATATCAAATTGTCCGGTTCTTTTATTAAATTTACAGACGCCTTCGCCCCATGTCCCAATCCAGAGGTTCTTATTGTGATCTTCACAAATTGAGGTAATTTCATCACCGGGGAGACCTGAATTGTGTTTGGTATATCTTTTAAAAATACCTGTTTTTCTGTCAAAGCGATGTAGACCGCCTCCATCGGTAGCCACCCAGATCAGGCCTTCCGAATCTTCCAAAAAGGTAGACACATTATTGTTGGCTAATTTTGTCGGATCAAGCGGATGACTATGAAACTGCATGATCCATGGCGTGCTGAAATTGACGTAATTTATGCCACCGGAATAGGTGCCGATCCATAGATTACCAATTTTATCAAAGAAAAGTGACCAGATCGAATTATCATTCAATGCGGTTTTATCCAGAACATCGACTTTGTATTTGTAGAAATACTCTTTTTCCAGATCAAAGTAATTTAAACTGCCGTTTTCGATTGCTATCCATAATGCTTTTCTTTTGTGGTCTGGTAGAATCGCCATAACCGAGTTTTTACTAATGCTGTTTTTAAATTCATGATGTTGATAACGTTTAATTTTAAAAGTACTGTCGTCTAGGGTTCTTATCCGGCATAAGCCGTGTATTCGGGTTCCTACCCAGATATCACCTGAATAATCCTCTTTAATACCCACAATATTCAGACTGCTTAAGCTTTCCGGGTTACCTGCTTCAGGCTGAAATCTGGTAAAAGAATCGCTTTCGTAATGATATAAATTTACGCCGCCAAAATAGGTACCAACCCATAATCGGCCTTTACTGTCAATAAATACTACTCCAACCAGGTTTTCTGATAACGAGTTCGGATTACCGGGATCATAAGTATAGGTTACATGACGGCCGGTTTCAAGATTGATTTTGATCAGACCGGTTTTACCGGTGCCAATCCATAGATTATTATAAGCGTCTTTAACAATAGCGTGCACCGCTGATTCGATGACGATCGTAGAGTCTTTTATTTTGATAAGGTCGTTTGTAATGGTTTCTTTCTTCCGGTCAAGGATGCTTAAACCGCTGTTTGTGCCGATCCAGATATTGCCTTGTTCGTCCTCATAAAAGACATGAATGGTATTATTACCAATACTGTTTGACGTTTCGTCACTTCGTTCATAGACCTTAAATTCATATCCGTCATACCGGTTAACGCCGCCGCGGTTGGTGCCAAACCACATAAATCCTTTTGAATCCTGGAAAATAGTCTTTACAGTCGATTGCGATAATCCGTCAGCCACCGTGATATGATCGAAGATAATATCGGGTTGTGCATTAACGAATACTGTAAAACCGAATACCGTTAAAATGATTGAAAAACAAATAATTATGCGCTTTGACATATGTTGTATTTTTCGGCGTTGTTAATTCTTTCTTTAATAATGCTGTGGTTAAATTTAATTGACAAAAACAAAACGGCAAGATAAAAAATAAAAATACGTTAATAGATTGTTTTTAATTTGAAAAAAACTTCAGGGAAAGCCTTTCTAATTCCCTGGTGAAAATTACTTCTTAAATCATTATTTGGTGTTAGATTTTTATTATTCTTTTCTAATATTTAAAATCAAATAACGAATATCGATTGGCGAAAATCTGTTTGCTTTATATGATCGATGAATTTGAGTCTCAAAGGATTACTATATAATCTTTTTGCATTCTTTTTAATGCCTGCCATTATAAACATAATGAACAGGAAGTTTAATCCAGGTCGAATTTTACCATATACCTGCTGGCTTCGCTTAAGGTGATAGAAAATACCTCTAATAGTTTAATACTCTGCTTGGAAAGCATCATAAAATTACCCAAAAAGGCATAGAACAAAATACTTAAGCGGGTTTTCGAACTATCATTGCGAATACGCTCAACCTGGTTTTTGTTAAACTTTTCCGATAAATCTCTGAGTTGATTTAATTTTTTATCGGCTTTGGAACGAATATCCATATCCTTATTTGCCAATGCGTACTCAACATCGGCTAAAATGTTTAACATGAGGCTCTGAGCCTGCTTAAGCTCGGCGATCTGTACATCCAAAAGTCCTTTGTGGTGATTACTTACATGAACATAGGAGCGCATAATAGCGTCACGGTGGCCGTCGACTACTTTTTGCAGCCGGCGGATAGTCTGTCCGTATCCATTGGAGAGTTCGATATGATCTTTTTCCATTAACCGGATAACTTTAAAAACATTAGCGCTTATAACATTTGACCAATGCTGAATGCATTTGGTGCTCTTTCTTTCTTTGCGTAATGCAAATCCATTCTGAATATATAAAGCGTTAAGAGTAGTTTCCAGGGATTCACGAATTTCTTTTATTAAAAGTCCCATTTGTTCAAAGGTAATGATCACGGATTCCCTGATATCGGTTATCTTCCTTAAATTGAATATGGTGTCTTTCTCCGAGTATCTTACCCTCTCCAAATGGCGACGATGATTATGCCAGACGATTAATCCGACTACAATCAGCATGGTTATAATACCATAAATTTCCGTGTAATAAATAAATAACGCAGTCAGACATGAAAAAGTGAAGGCAATCAAAGCGGTTAAGAACCATCCGCTGATTACCGTCAGCACACCCGTTATGCGGTAAACGGCGCTTTCCCTTCCCCAGGCTTTATCGGCAAAAGAAGAGCCCATAGACACCATAAAAGTTACATAAGTTGTGGAAAGAGGCAGTTTAAAGGATGTTGCATAAGAAATAAGAGCGCTTGCAACCATTAAATTTACCGACGCCCGCAGCAGGTCAAAGGAAGGTCGTTGTCCGGTATCTGCTTCGGATGAATAATGCGTTGTATCGAAACGACGATTAAACGCAGACCGGATTGATAAGGGAATGATTGAACTTATAAAACTGAAAAAGGCGATAAACATGCGAACAATAGCCCGCGATAAAAATACCGATTCATATTTTTCTTCGTTTTCACCCTGAAAGCCCAAACTGAGCTCTGTCTGGGAAACCGTACGCGCTTTTTTAGATATCCATAAAGTAAGAACCATAATGACGCCGGCAATAATTAACATATAAGGCGCGGTGGTTACTTCTTTTCCTAAGGCTTCCATGGTCACGGTTAAAGGAGAATCTGCGCCGATGGCTGTATTATAGGCATGAAAACCAGCTATTGGTACACCGATAAAATTGACAAGATCATTGGCGGCAAAGGCCATGGCCAGAGCGAATGTTCCGATTAAAACAACAATTTTAAATATATTTATTTTAAAAAAAAGCAGAATTTGGAGAATGACAGCGGATACAATAAAAATATAAAACAATAACAGCGTCGCATTTTCCTTTATCCATAACACCTGCTCTTCCGTAATGAAGGAAGCATTTTTTGCTCCTTTTACCAGAATAAAATTGGTGATTAATGCTAAAGCGATTCCTCCCCAGATCGCGCCATATCGTTTAAGACTCTTGATATAATTAAAGCTGAAAATTGACCGGCTGATGAATTGAATCAGAGCTCCACTGATAAAGGCAACGATAATTGATAATAATATACCAAATATAATAATCATAGCCCGGCTGGAATTGATATAATCCGAAAAACCGGACAATCCCTGTGCGCTCTGAGCAATTTTTATAGCAGATAAGGCAACGGCACCCCCTAATAATTCAAACACGATCGATAC
>RQOG01000094.1 GCA_003854985.1 Calditrichota bacterium | reverse complement strand
GCCTAAAGCTTCCAGTCCGTAAATCGTTACTAAAATCGAACCAAATACAAGGACGATGGTTTGCAGGGCTTCCGTATAGGCCACCGCTCGCATGCCGCCTAAAATCGTGTAAATACCGGTTAATACAATAACAAGAATAGAACCAATCCAGAAACTGTCCATACCTAAAAAGTTTAATTCCGGAAGTAAAACGCTGAATACGATGCCGCCGGCAAAAATTCCCACGGCAATTTTAGTCAGCACATAGGCGACAAGAGAGATAAGCGATAACACTGTGCGTGCCGACGGTGAGAACCTTCTTTCCAGGAATTCAGGCATCGTAAATACCTTGGAACGCATATAAAAAGGGGCCATTACCCAGCCCAAAACAAGCAGACACCAGGCATGCAGTTCGTAATGTGCCATCGCCACGCCATCCGTAGCGCCGGAACCGGCCAGACCGACAAGATGCTCAGAGCCGATATTAGAAGCAAAAATAGATGCGCCAACGATAAACCAGCCCAGATGCCTTCCGGCCAAAAAGTAATCGGTGGAATTATCCTGCCGCTGTTTAATCACCCACCAGGCCAGTCCCAGGATAATTAAAAAATAACCTGCAATAACCAACCAGTCCAAAGTCTGTAGTGTTGAAGACATAACCTAATCCTTTCAGGTAAAAATTTTATGTAACAATTTCTATTTAACTGAAAATTTATAAGATGTCACTTGTTTATATACTTCTCCCGGTCTTAAGACAACGGATGGAAAATCCGGTTTATTCGGAGAATCCGGAAAATGCTGGGTTTCCAGGCACAAACCGGAACGGAATTTATAAACTACGCCGCCTTTACCCTTAATCGTACCGTTAAGAAAATTTCCCGAATAGAACTGAATACCGGGCTGATCCGAATAGACTTCCATAACCCGGCCGCTGACGGAATCACAGAGCGTGGCGACCTTTCTCACGACGTCCTTTTCGTAATTATTAAGCACCCAGTTATGATCATATCCTTTGGCCAGTTTGAGCGGTACATAATCCATATTAATATCTTCGCCGATTAACTTGGGCTGTCTGAAATCCATCGGGGTTCCTTCGACAGGTAAAAGTTCACCGGTCGGAATTAATCCGGAGTCTGTCGGAGTGATATAATCCGCATCAATCGTCAGTTTATGATCCAGAATCAAATTATCCATCAAACCGGTTAAATTAAAATAAGCATGATGAGTCGGATTCAGGATTGTCGGTTGATCGGTTTCAGCTTCGTACTCAAATCGTAATTCATTCTGATCAGTCAAAATTATATTAATTTTTATCGTGAGATTTCCCGGATAACCCATTTCCCCGTCCGGGCTTAAATAGGTAGCCTGGACGCCAAGGCCGTTTGGAACGGTAATTTCTTCTAAATTCCAGTATTTCTTATCAAACCCTGCTATGCCGCCATGCAGGTGATTCGGTCCGTCATTAACGGATAACTGGTAAGCCTTTCCATCCAGTTCAAACTGGCCTTTGCCAATCCTGTTGCCAAAGCGGCCGACAATGGCGCCAAAATACGGATTATTCCTCAGATAACCTTCCAGATTATCGTAACCCAGCACAATATCCTGGAACTTACCGTTTTTATCCGGCATGGTCAGCGACTGAATAATAGCTCCGTAATTGATGACATTCATCGTGGCGCCGGCTTTGTTGGAAATCGAATACAGATAGACTTCTTTTCCATCGGGCATCTTGCCAAATAATTCTTTTTTCATACCGGATTGCTCCTTTGTTTCATTTTGACAGCTTGAAAGCGTAAATAGAAAAGTAATAAGAAATAAAGATAATAATCTCATACAATGACCTCCTGTTTCGGTAACATTGCTGGTACATAAATTAATAGATGCAAGTTTAAGAGTTTTAAAGATAAAAAAAAAGCCAAAATGCGTTTATTACTAACCACTTTACGCAAAATTGTCGGTAATATTAAACTAAAGAATATTTTTTTAAGGACTAAGCACCTGACAAAATTCCAAATTAAAAATTCCAAATTCCAAAATTCTCTTGGGAGTTCCTTTCCGGAATAAAGGCCAAATTTCAAATACGATATTGGATAATTAGAATTAATTTTCCTGCTTCTTTAAAGGCAATTCAATAGAAAACGAAGTAAACGAATCTGTTTTAGTTTCGAATGTTATCATTCCGCCTGCTTCTTCTATTTTTTTTCTGATTATGTCCATGCCTACACCGCGCCCTGCATTGAGATCCGTGGATTCTACCGTTGAAATACCGGGTTCGAAAATAATTTCGCCTATCTGTTGAGCATTCATCCTATCAATTTCTGTTTGTGTCCATTTTTTTGAACCGAGCGCTTTTGTCTTTAATGCCTCTAAATTCAGGCCTTGCCCATCATCTTTAAAGGTCATTTTAAAACGCGCATCATCGGAATCAACCGATATCCAAATGTTACCCGATTCCGTTTTGCCTTTGCTTAAACGCTCTTTTGATGGTTCAATGCCATGAATTATGGAATTTCTGACCATTTGTACCAAAATATCCCGGATCATCAATTTATATTCATAAGGAATATGGTTATCATCGAATCCTTTAAAAGTAAGCGTAATATTTTTATCCGCTTCTCCGCAAAGCCGTTTTGCCAGTTTTTCCAGCGAATGAATGAGCATTTTGTGCTCCTGATTCCGGCGGGGACGAAATTGATTATGAATACCGCTTATCTGGTTTATCAGGCTTTTTAATTCTTCAAATATTTTCTTCAATAAAAAAAAGTTATTTTTAAATCTATTCAGGTTTTCTTCTCTATCGGATTGATGTTCTTTTAACTGACTGAGGTCGTTTTCGGCTTTATGGGCAGTTTCAGCAAAAAAATCGAGATCGAGCAGACTGGCATTTCCTTTTATGGTATGAACCGAGCGATAAATGAGATCCAAAAACTCCGATTTTGAAGGATTATCTTCTAAATCATTAAGACCGGCTGCCGCATTTTTAAGTTCTTGTTCTGCAGAATTAATAAAATCATTCAGCAACATCGGATCAACATTAAGTATTGAAATCATCCAATCCATTTTTCTTTTATTTTCCGCTCTTGATTCTTCCAGAGATTTCGACAGCATAACTTCTCGGGTAACGTCATTTACAGTGGTTATCAGATGAGATATATTTCCATTTTTATTAAAAATACGTTTAAATTTAAAGGTAAGGTATTTTTCCAGTCCGTCAATTTGTGCAAGCGTTTTCACCAAAGGATTTAATTCCTGAAGCATATCTCCATCCTGCTGTTCTTCAAATAACAGATTTAAAAATCTGTTGACAGAATCCAGGTCTTTTTCGGATATCTTATTCTTTAAAATATTAATTAGTGGTCTGGCTGATAATTTTGTTTCAAATAGTATTGATTCCAGCTCTTTTGAATACTGTGATCCGAGTTTCAGGCTTTTATCCAGCAGAAAAAGCCCTTCATCCACGTTGGCCAGAATATTATCGGTTTCTTCTTTAGCTGCTTCCAGATTTTCCCGGTATTCTTTTAATTTTGCTTCATTCTCTTTACGTTCCGTGATATCCCGGGAAATTCCCACAATACCGATAATATCTTTATTCTTATCGTATAACGGCACTTTTGTGCTGGAAGCCCAGGTAACCGATCCGTCTTCCCATGTTTCCTTTTCTTCTTTATTAATCATTGATTCCCCGGATCCCATAATATTTTGTTCATCATCGTATGCCTGCCGGGCATGCTCTTCTGAATACATGTCGAAATCAGTTTTTCCGAGCACATTATCTATTTTATTTCTGTATTTAAACCTGTGTTCCATCGCTTTACTTATGCGGGTAAAACGGCTTTCCCGATCCTTGAAATATATAAGATCAGGGATTGTTTCCAATAGTCCCTGGAACATAAAGTGCTCTTTCTCCAGTTCGGCAACCTGTTGTTTTAACCTTTTAACTTCGTCCTTTAATGATTGGTCAGCCGTCTCATTATGTCTTCCATCGACATAATGATGTTTATTAACCTTCTTATGCATGACGCCCTCCAATGAATCGTTGATTTGGAGTATAAATTATTTAGTTTAAAAATACTTTAATATTATATTCGGCCTTTTATTAATTTCCTTAAAAGAATATTTAGCATTTGTACTGTTTTTTAATTAAGTATTTGCAGATTGGTTAAATAAATATTACGACTTATTCATAGATCGTTTAATAGGGCCTGTTTGAAAGGCAATTTTATCTGAGTTTTTTTATACAGGGGAAAAAATGCTGAAGTGGTAGTATAGAAAAGCAAGCACTTTTTGTACCCAAGGTTGCTTCACCACTAATTTTTCTAAATACAACAATCTGCTGTCATTGCCCTAAATGGGAGTTCGTTCACGATAAAAAAAGGATTATGCGGATTATTTTTTTTGATATTTAAATCGCAAAATAACATTAGATATTTGAATCTGCTTTTGTAAGCTAAATCAGGGGCTGTGATTTTACAGGCCGGTTTTTAACTCAACGATTTTCCTGATACTTTCCCGGCTGGCATCGGAAATTTTAGTAAACCGGCATCCAACACCGACATTGTCGTCATAATCATCGACCTGACCAACCCAGGCAACTTTCATTTCGATATTGATGATTAATTGTTTGGCTTTCCAGATTTTTAAGGTAAGAAAATTTAAGATATCATCTTTCTGAAACGTGGGTACATTATCCTTACGTGTAGTGAAAAACAATCCGTCTTCGCTCAGATTAAGAATATAAGCCGTATGTAATTCCTGTTTTCTGCCCTTAATAAAATACTGTCCATAAACACCGTCTGAAACAGAAAAAAGAACGCGGGGAAATCTCCTTCGATCTTCATAACTATCTTCCATATAGTATCCTGCGCTTTGGATTATGCGTCTAAAATCCCCCATACTACTAACATCAATCGGCATTAATAATTTAAAATATTATTTATGTCTTTGATTATGATAAATATCCGCACAATTTTTTATAAAAATAGATCATCGGTGCATTTTACGGAATTCTCTTAATCCCATACCCTTTTCTTTGCGGAAATATCGGGAGATATGTTCAATATCTGCAAATTTTAATGAGCTGGCAATTTCAGATATGGACATTTCCGTTTCAATCAACATCTGCGCGATCAGTTCGGCCCGGATGCGCTGTATTTCTTTCTGGATAGAACGTGATAAGGTTTTCCTGAAGCGCAATTCCAGACTACGCCGGGAAAGAGCCGTCGCATTCACCACATCATCGACTTTAATACATTCACGGGCATTCTGACGGATATAACGAATCGCTGCCGTCACTTCTTTATCATCCATAGAAAGGATATCGGTAGACTGCCTGCGTACAATGTGCGTCGGACTCAGAACAATTTGCTGTCCTTTCATCGCTTCACCCTGCATCAGCCGGTTTAATAATTCCGCCGCCATATATCCGCCCTGTTCAATATTAAGAGCAACGCTTGTTAAAGGCGGATCGCACAACTCGCAGAACAGGGCATCATTATCAACACCGATTATGGATACTTCTTCCGGTACATCCAGACCGGCCTGTTTACAGGCTTCGATAACCTGTTGTCCCCTGTCGTCATTGCAGGTCATTATTCCCACTGGCTTTGGCAACCTGTTCAGCCATTTAACCATGTAAGGCAATTCCGTATCCCATGATTTATATTTTAAAGAATACGGATAGTAATGGACTCTATAATTCCGTTCATCTAATATTTTTTTAAAATGCCCCCCCCTGTCTTTAGACCACAGAAATTCATCGAAGCCGCAATAGGCATAGTTTTTAAATCCTCTATGCAACAGATGTTCTGCGGCCATGCGGGAAATATTTTTATTATCCGTAGTCAGGGTAGGTAAATAATCCGGCCAGTCGGGATCATTGGCGGCTTTTACATTATGAATGGCTAAAATGGTAGGAATATTCAGACCGATTAATTGCCGGGTTATTGAAGAATTCCGCATAATAATCCCGTTGGCCTGCCAGTTTTTTATTCTGGGAATCGCCGTCGTTAACCCTCTGTGCTCCCGGTAAAAAGCCCACGGACCATGAAGCCGGGAATACCGTGCAATGCCGTAAAGCAGTTCCCGGCCAAAGGCGCGTGAGGTCTCCAACAATAAAAGCACGCGCGGCAGTGTTTTTTTATTCGGTAATTCTTCTGTCTTTTTCATTCTTTAAATTATTCGAAGACCTTAATTTATTTAACAATTAATTGCTTTTATTTTTTCCGTATTATGGCTTCAAAACATCCGCTTATCACTATTGTATTTAACGGACCAATGAATATCATTTTCATCTTTAATCTCAATAACGATCTTTTTGTCCGGTGATTCTAACGTATATTCGTTAGCGTAAATTTACGATAGAAACATTAAAGTTATTAACTCCATAACTGCAATCCTCTGTCTGAAAAATTTCCCCAGAAAATCAGTTGAAATCGTTTATAGAAAAGTTACTTTTACTTGCTGACGAATATCTGTTGAAGAACTTCCGATCAGTATTTGAAATTCACCCGGTTCCACCCTCCAGCTATGAATTTTTTCATCATAAAAGGAAAATTCTTTTTCAGTTAAAGCGATGCTGATGATTTTACTCTCACCAGGCTCCAGGAAAACTTTACCGAAACCTTTTAATTCTTTTAAAGGCCTGGAAACCGATGATTTTACATCCCGGATATACAACTGGGCAATTTCAGCGCCGGCTATTGCCCCGCTATTTCGGATGGCAAATGAAACGCTAATTGAATCGCCTTTATTTATTGTAGCGTTTGATACTTTAAAATCAGAGTATTCAAAAGAAGTGTATGATAATCCGAAACCGAAAGGATAAAGCGGATCGATTTTTTGCGCTTCGTACCAGCGATAACCGATAAAAACGCCTTCATCGTAATGGATATCGTAAACCGGTAAATCCATATTCAAATCATCGTCCCAGTTCGACCTCAGATAATCACCTTCCGGAATGTATGGATAGCCGGGTGAGTCTTCGAATCTTTTCTCGATGGTAATGGGCAGTTTCCCCGAAGGATTTACCTTTCCGGAAATAATCTCCGCCAACGCTCTGTGACCTGTTTGTCCGGGATACCAGGCGTAAAGTATTGCCGCGACCTTTTCATTCCAGTCTGTCATTTTTATGCCGCCGCCGCTATTCACGATCACAATCGCATTCGGATTAAGTGAAGCAACTTTGATTATTTTATTCTCCATTTCTTCCGGCAGGTTAAAACTTCTGTCGTAACCTTCGCTGTCCCGGGTTCCAACACTTAACAGAACAATATCGGCTTTTTGAATTTTCTCATTGGAAGGCGATTCATCAAATTTTACCGATTCCCCGAATTCATCCTGCAAGGCTTTTTTCATGGTGATGTGGTTATATCCCTCTACCCTGGCCGCTCCGCCGCCGGCGTAAATTTCTTCCAGGAATTCCCCGGTAACCAGTATTTGTTTACCGGCGCCTTTGTCTAAAGGTAAAATGTTGTTGTCATTCCGTAGCAGAACAATGGCTTCGCGGGCCGATTTCAGGGCGACTTGTTCATGCTCCTCGTATTTGGATAAAAAATATTCGTCTTTAATCGGTCTGTCGTATAATCCCATAGAAACGGAAGTCCTTATAATGCTTTTTACCATCCGGTTTATATCCTCTTCGGCAATCTTGTTTTCCTGCAGAAGCCTCATAGCACTGTTTCTTACATAGATATCTCCCAACGATTTTAAAGAAGGCATCCATTCAAAAGCTTCCCCGGGCATATCCAAATCCATCCCGGATTTTATTACTTTTACGGGATCCCATACCGACCACCAATCGGTCATCACAAGCCACTTAAATCCCAAATCCTGTCTCAACAGCTTATTGATTACATAGTCACTCTGCCCGGCCCATTCACCGTTAACCTGATTATAGGAGGTCATTACGGCCCGGGCCCCGGCATCGATACCGGCTTTAAACGCAGGCAGATAAATTTCGTGCAAGGTTCTTTCATCCACAATCGAGTTGCTGGTTCGGCGGTTATGATCCGTATTATTGCAGAAAAAGTGTTTTAAGGTGGCTATGGTGCCTGTGCTTTGAAGACCTTCAACATAATTTCCGATCATTTGAGAGGCTAAAAAAGGGCCTTCTCCAAAATATTCAAAATTTCGGCCGCCCTGGGAAATGCGATACATATTCATACCCGGTCC
This sequence comes from Calditrichota bacterium, assembly GCA_003854985.1. Taxonomy (GTDB): domain Bacteria; phylum Calditrichota; class Calditrichia; order Calditrichales; family Calditrichaceae; genus Zgenome-0002. The sequence continues at coordinate 46,967 of RQOG01000094.1, read as the reverse complement.
AAGCAGGACGGCTATACCCCCGGCGCGGCATTCTTCGCCTATAGCCTTAGCGTACTGATGCGCCAGATTAATATTCCATGTTGCTGTCAATCCAATGGGACAGGGAAATGCGGTAGATTTTTCCAACTGATCCGGCAGGTGCCTGCGGATATTAACGCCTTGTGTGGCGTCGGAAAGATATAACTGAGGAATACCATGCTCAGGGTATCCTTTTATATAAAACATATTGTGTCCGCCGATCATTTCGATTTTTTCATTCAGGCTAAGTTTTGCCAAAACCGAATCCGCTCTTAGATCTGCTTCCTCAAAACTCAGCGGCGGAAGGACGGCAACTGGACTTTTTTTGTTATGCTTAATTTTTGTGCAGGCAAAAAATAAAGTTAAAATCACAAAACCAATCAAAATGACACGCATATCGCTCCCCTTTTCTATTATTTCCACAATATTAATGACGTTAAACAAAAGAATATGAGCCGCCTATTTTCTAAAATCTTTTAACAAGTTTTTTTATATCTACCATTTAATAATAAATAAAGTATTCTCAACGCCGGCGTTTAACCCTGATCATTTGAACTGAAGATTATTTTAAAAAAAGGATTGAATTGATTTAGCCTGTTCTCCAGCTTAGCGCCGCCAAAAGATTTTTCTTTCCTGGTTTTAATGACGCCCGATCCGGATTTTAATTTCAAAATAATATGGCACACGGAAGCGGCCGGAATCTTATATCTGAATGTATTACCGTCAATATCCTTTACGGGATCAACTTTAGAGATTGCCGAACTGAGACTATCTAACCGCCATACTTCTCCCGATACAATCGTATCCGCGGCGTTTAACGAGAATGAACCGTTTATAAACTGATCAAAAGATTTATTGATGACCACCAGGTTAAGCTGAGTTTGACCTGTCATACAGGATACATACAAAGAACTGTTTTCAATATCGCCTGAACTGTAAGAAACATACAAATCACCGAAAGCTGAATTTTTGCCATCGTAATTCCGGTACATTTTATAAGCGGCTGAATGGAAGGCATTTTGATCGCTTAACGGCCACAGCGCCGCCAGGTAAACCTGGTACTTTGCCATAATTCCAAGCATATCCGCAATGGCAATCGCCCCCGAAATATGATTGCCGCCGCCATAATTGATTTCCGCGAAAGCAATCCTGGTTCCGGGATAATATTTATTTATCGAAGCCTGAACTCTGGGAATTAAGGGCAGATAAGACTTATAATTTTCACAAATCCAACTGTTTTCCTGATAATCAGGATCCCATAAGGTTCGCGGGGCCTGAACCCTGGCTAAAGCGTCTTTATGTGTGCCGGCAAAATTTTCGGTAATACGGTTGTCCCCTCTGGCCTCCGAATACCAATGTAAATCCAGAACATCCAGTAATCGGAAACCGGCTTCATTTTCTGCCATTTTCATTTTATCAAGATAATAATCGATAAACCAATCATAGCCGGCGCTGTTCTTCTCAGCCAGCCAATCCGGAGCGTCCTGTAAAGACAAAAATGCATTAAATCCATATAGCGCCGGGCCATATATCTCGGCATGAGAATCAACGTTTTTTACCGCTTTGCTTAAAGCAATTGATCGTTTAATAAGCTCTGAACACAAAACTTTATCAGGATGAATCCGGGGATGAGTTTCCGACCATAAAGCAGGTTCATTATCAAGAGAATATGCCTTAACACCTTTACCTGTATTGGCCAGGCCGTATCTATTGATCAAAAAATTTACATATTCATCCATATAGACATAATTATCATCCTGATCGGGCTTCAAGGAAAATGTTTCGCTTTTTGTAAATACCACTTCCGCCCACCGTTCAGACGGCGCCGATTGTTCTGCGCTCACCGGTCCTTTTTTATCTCTTGCCGCATACCCGGCCATTTGCAGGGTGACAATACTATAGGCGTTTTTCTCCAAAGCATCATCAAGAAACGTTGTGGTTACCTTACCCGGAGCGCTGCTATCGGATATACCAGCGATGCCCGCCAGATAATTATCGCTGACATGATGCCAATCCTTTCCGGCGTTGGACGCATTATTTTCCCAGTTGTAACCGGTTAGCCGGTTTCCGCCCTGCCGGAAGGCTGTCCAGTTCACTGCGGGATCAAAGTCCTTATTTGTGCCATAGATATAAGGACTGATTGGCGTAGAATCCGTCAGCAGATCGATTGAATAACTGACTTGTAGCTGAGCGGATAAAACTGAAAAAATGAACAGCGGAGACATGGCCGCAATATATTTATTTAATCGCTTAAGCATATTTTTCTCCATTTTTGTTTTGTGTTCTATCCCTTGTTATCAATCGCCCGGTTCAATTATTTGCCAATTGCATCAATAATCCAGTTGACCGGCACAATATAAGCAGGCCGATAATACGCATCAAAGTATTTAAGAATGAAAGTAGAAATTATGACAGATAAATATAAGGGTAAAAGAGTATTTTTGTGATTTGATAGGCAGGAATGAAAATAGATATTTGAACATAGTTTTAATTCAAAATATCTTCGATCGCCTTGCTTAATTGTTCGATGGTATAAGGTTTGACAACCGCTTCTTTAAATCCGAAGGCCTTATAATTAACAAGCATTTCATCATTGGTGTATCCGCTGGAAATTATAGCGTTGATTTCCGGATCGATTTCCCTGAGTTTCTCGATGGTTTCCCTTCCACCCATGCCGCCGGGAATGGTAATATCCAGGATAACAACATCAAATTTACCGCCATTATTCAAAGCTCTTTTATATTCCTTAAGAGCATCACTGCCGTCTTTCACCGTGACTACATTGTATCCCAGAAAGGATAGTATCTCGCTTCCCACCTCAAGAATATCTTTTTCATCGTCCATCATTAATATTTTACCCTGGCCTTTCCGGATTTTGCTGCCCTGTTCGTCTTTGGCCCGTGTAATCCGTTTCTTGGACACCGGCAGATAAATACTGAAAACAGAACCCTTACCTAACTGGGAGTCAACCGTGATCTGACCATTGTGTTTCTTTATAATCGAATACGATACCGATAATCCTAAACCGTTTCCCGCATTCTTAGTAGTGTAAAAAGGATCAAAAATTTTATCCAGATCCGATTCAGGGATGCCGACGCCATGGTCTTTGACCTTTATCTGGATATATTCTGCACTCTTTTTGTCATATTTATTGAATTTATTGGTCTTCATATTCTGGGCGCTGATTTCAATGGTTCCGCCCGACGGCATGGATTCCTTGGCGTTCAAAACCAGATTATCCAATACCTGGCAGATTTGTGTTTTATCAATATCAACCGGTTGAAGATCATTCTGTATATTGAATTTACATTTAATCTTTGACCCGGCCATTGTGAACAGAATTCTTTCGCGGATTAATTCTTCTACCGGCGTGGCTTCCAGCATCGGCGAACCGCCTTTGGAAAAAGTAAGTAGCTGCTGGGTAAGATTTTGAGCCTGGAAAGTTGCTTTTTCCGCCCGTTTTAATATAACCGATCTTTTCTCTTCGGGAATAGAAGGTTCAATAGCCAGAGAGATATTGCCCAATATGGCGGTTAAGGCATTATTAAAATCATGCGCCAGGCCGCCGGCCAGCATTCCGAGTGATTCCAGTCTCTGGGTTTTCTGTAACTCGCGTTCCAGGTTTTCACGTTCCGTGATATCCCTGAATATCAGGACAAATCCTATGGTTTTGTCGGATGGATCTTTAATAGGCGCCCATGTATGCGTGATAATTTTATCTTCCCCGTTACGGGTAAATAGTATGGCCCGGTCGTCAAACTCGGATTCTGACATATTAACCAGGGTATCCAGACTGTATTTACTAAACAGATCATCAAGCACAAGACTCTTTACTTTGAATATTTCATGCAGGCCGCGTCCCACCGCTTCTTCCTGCTTCCAGCCGGTCAAATCTTCGCTGATAGGATTCATCAGCAGCACCGTGCCGTCAATGCTGATCGTTATTACGCCTTCACCAATGGAACGTAGCGTAACCTTTAATTTCTCTTTCTCATTATTGGCTTCTTCTTCCGCTTTCTTCCTGTCCAGAATTTCCTTATTCAATTTGGCGTTAATAACTTCCAGTTCGGTATTTTTTCGTTTAATCGGATAAGTGCGGATAAAATAGAATCCAAAAACCATACTAAAAATCACCATTATCGCTAAAATTTTAAACCAGGCTGTGCCGAAAAATGGAGGTTTGATAGTTATTCTTAATCTTGTGACTTCGGGATTCCACAGACCATCGTTATTAGATGCTTTTACCATAAAGGTATATTCGCCGCCGCTCAGATTAGTAAAATTCGGACTGCGATTGGCGCTGTTTACGTAAATCCAGTCTTCATTGAAATTTTCAAGTTTGTAGGCATATTGATTTTTTCCGGGCACCGTATAATCCAGGGCGGCAAATTCAATTGAAAAGAAGTTTTCACCGTGAGACAGCGTTAACTCATCGGTAAATGTAATACTCTTATCAAGAATAATTCTGCCGTTCAATTCCTTGCCGATATCGATGGATTTATTGAAAATTTTCAGGTCCGTAATTACCACGGGCGGAATAAACGGATTATTCATGATTTCCCTGGGATTAAAAATGTTGAAACCATCGGTGCCGCCGATAGCCAGCGAACCGTCTTTTAACTTGGTATAAGAACCGATATTATATCCGGTTCTCTGTAAGCCCTCCGTGACATCAAAATTCTTAAACTTTTTTGTATTAGTGTTAAATTTGGACAAACCCGTATTGCTGGTGAGCCATAAATTATTGTTGTCATCTTCCATGACGCCGTATATTAAATTATTGCTCAGGCCATCTTCCTTATCATAACGGGTAAAAAGTTCCTTCTGTTTATTGAAACTGTTTAATCCGTTACCGGTGCCCAGCCATAAAATACCATCGCTGCCTTCGTAAATGGAATAAATGTCATTACTGCTGATACTATATTTGTTGGCCGAATCATACTGATAACGAACAAATGACTGAGTTGCCGGATTGAACTTATTTAATCCTCCGTCCAACGTGCCAATCCAGATCATGCCTTCTTTGTCCTGATGAAGGCACTTAATGACATTGCTGCTCAGGCTGTTAGGATTGGCCGGATCATTTTTATAAGAAATACATTTATTCGATTCAACATCTATTCTATCAACGCCTCCGCCCCAGCTGCCCAGCCAGATTGATCCTTCACTATCTTCCATCAGTGCATAGATATAATTATTGCTGATAACAGGCTTACTGAAAGGAAATACGGAAAAATGTCTGAATTTCCCGGTTGCAGGATCCAAACGGTTTACTCCTCCACCGTCCGTGCCAAACCACAAATATCCATGGCTGTCTTCTATAATCGTCCATATTGAATTATGACGCAATGTCTGCCGGTTTCTGAAAACATTGGAATAATGTTTATAGGAATTATCCTTCCGGTTATAGCAATAAACGCCGCCGCCCCGAGTGCCTATCCATATTTGACCTTTTCTGTCTTCACATAAAGCCCGGACATCATTATTATAGAGTGGGTTTAATTCGCCAAACCAATTATGAAAATGCACAAAATTAACTGCCCGCATATTTAATTTATTGACGCCGCCGAAGTCCGTGCCAATCCAGATAATACCCGAACGGTCCTGATAGATGCCGCGTATAAAATTATGACTCAGACTATTGGGATTAGTAGGTTCGTGAGAAATATGTTCAAATGAATCGGTCTCCGGATTGTAGATATTAACGCCATTGCCGCCTGTGCCAATCCACATGCGGTCATCCTGATCTCTGTAAATATAAGTGATTTTACCGTTAGACAGGCTACCCGGATTATTCGGATCATGTCTGTAAAATGTATGTTTTTCCGTGACCGGATTGATTTTATACAAGCCTAAATTGGTTCCCACCCATAACAAACGGTCTTTATCTTCTTTTATACCTTTCACCGAATAACTGAAGAGAATTTTGCGAAATTTTGGTATAAATCTTTGATTTTCCCGGTCAAACAAAAACAACTTTGCGCTGATTGTGCCAATCCATAGATTATGTCTGCTGTCTTCAAAAATATCAACTATGGAAAAATACGTATAATCATTGGCCTGAATCTGAAAGTTTTCGAAACTGTCTGTTTCATAATTATAGCGGTGTAAAAAGCCTCTGCTGGTCCCCACCCAAATGGTATTCTGCCGGTCCTGATAAATCGATTCAATGGAATTATTCTGTAAAAATCCCTTTTCCCCGGGCTTTGCCATATACCGGATAAATTTATCGGTTTCCTTATTATACCTGTTCAGTCCATTCCGGGTGCCAATCCACAGATTACCTCTTTTATCTTCAAAAATTATACTAATAAAATTATTGCTTATTGAGGATTCATTTCCTTCCTGGAACCTGTACACGGTAAAATTATATCCGTCATATTTATTAAGACCGTCTTCCGTCCCAAACCATAGAAATCCTGTCTGATCCTGGAAAATTTCAATAACCGAATTATGGGATAAACCGTCTTCAATCGACAAACGGTCAAACTGATAATTATAGGCCTGTACCATTAAAGGCGTAAACATAAAAAGGCATATGGTATAAACCGTTTTCAAGAATATCTGTTTCATCATTCCCATATATATATTTAACTGATGTTTATAATCTTGCTATTAAATCTCTTATTTAAAAAAAATGATCGTCATATTGGATATTTTCTTTATAATTTTTAATGAATAAATATTAATCTGACAACATTTTAATCATGGATATTTGCTAACCTGAAAAATTCATTCATGCAATGTCCCGGACGAAAACCGCACCCCTTAACGCAAGGCATGGATTATACCGGTATCGCCGCATGAGATATTTATAAATAATCCGGCCCGGAATCCGGTTGTAATTAAATAAATTAAATTTTCTCCATATTATTTATACCCAGGTGATCTGTTCATTTAATTGATTTTACTTTTATGATTTCTTATTTTAGGTGTACGTTTGTATATAATAAGAAAATATGTTTATACATTTGCATACACATAGTTATTTCAGTCTGCTTGATGGCACGGCTTCGCCGGAAGAACTGGTTCTGGCCGCGAAAAAAGCCGGTATGAAGGCTCTGGCGCTTACCGATCACAACGGGCTTTACGGTGCTGTGGAATTTTATCAGAAAGCCCGCGAATATGATATTAAGCCCATTATCGGTTCGGAACTGACCTTAGAAGATGGTTTTAATATTGTTGTCCTGATCAAAGATACCGGCGGATACCGCAACCTGTGCCAGCTTATTTCCACAGGCCGTCTAAACGGCGGGCACAATCAATTCCTGCTTTCGATCGATGATTTTAGAAACAGTAAAAACGGGTTAATCATTCTTTCCGGAGGGCGCAAAGGAAAAATTTATCATCTGCTGCGAAAACGAAAATTAAGCGAAGCGCACCAGGAAATCCGCCGAATGCAAACCCTGTTCGGGGAAGATTTTTATCTGGAAATCCAGCATTTTTCGGCCCAGGATACACTGGTAAATCTACGCCTGCGTGACCTTGCTTTCGGGACAAAAGCCGGACTTACAGCCACAAACGACGTGCATTTTATCACCGCTAAAGACTGGCACCTGCGAAGACTGATGCATGCCATTGACCAAAACACAACCCTGGATAAGGTTAACAGCGCCGGAGAATCGGAACAATACTTTAAAACCGAAAAGCAGATGCGGGAGCTTTTTAAGGATTTTCCGCTCGCCGTCAGCGCCAGCCGAAAAATTGCCGACGCCTGTAATTTTAATTTTGAACTGGGCCGGCCGGTTTTTCCATCTATTGAATTGCCTGAAGGCGAAAGCAGTTTTTCCCACTTATGGAAACTTTGTTTTAAGGGCGCCACCAGCCGTTATCAGCCGTTGACCAATACCGTAACCAAAAGACTTGAATATGAATTACGGATCATCAGCAGTCTGGGATTTGCGGAATATTTTTTAATTGTCAAAGACATCGCCGACTATTGCCGCCGGGAACATATTCCCTGTATTGGAAGAGGTTCCGCCGCCGACAGTCTGGTTTCCTATGTATTGGGTATTACCCAGGCGGACCCTGTTTATCATAATCTGTATTTCGAACGTTTTTTAAATCCCGAGCGCAGCGATCCGCCGGATATCGATCTGGATATTTGCTGGAAAAGCCGGGATAAAGTGCTTGAATATGTTTATGAACGTTTCGGCCATGACCGTACGGCGATGATCTGCACTTACAATACGTTTCAAAATCGTTCTTCGGTACGCGATGTGGCCAAAGCCCATGGTCTGGGCGAGGATGAAATTTCCAAAATCACAAAATATTTACCGCACCGGGCAATTGATGAAATCGAAGAGGCGGTAAACACTTTACCGGAATTAAAAGATTTGCGCCATAATATCGGTTTGTATGAAGAAATTATACGTACTTCCCGCCGTATCGCCGATTTCCCGCGCCATCTTTCCATTCATCCCGGCGGAGTGATTATCGCGCCGGACCGGATCACTTATCATACGCCGCTGGAAAAAGCCGGGAAAGATTTTGTTATTTCCCAATACGATATGTATTCCATCGAAAAATTAGGCCTGGTTAAAATGGATTTATTAGGCGTACGTTCGCTGAGCGTTATCACCGATTGCCTTAAATCGGTGCGCAGCCGTTTGGTAACCGGTTTGTTATCTTCCCCGGTGCGGGCGGATTTTATGCTTAAAAAGGCGGAAGAACTTTCACCCCTTGATTTGCAGGCGATTCCCTGCGATGATCCCAAAGTAACCGCCTATATCCGTTCCGGCCGCACCATGGGATGTTTTCAACTGGAAAGTCCGGCCATGCGCGGATTATTAAAAAAAATGAAAATTGAGCATATCAACGATATCATCACGGCGGTGGCCTTAATCCGGCCCGGCGCTTCCGGCAGCGGCATGAAGGAAATTTACATCCGGCGAAGAGCGGGGCTTGAAAAAACTTCTTATATACATCCCCGCATGGCTTCGGCTCTTGAAGACACCTACGGCGTGATTATTTATCAGGAGCAGGTCTTGCAGGTGGCGCATTATGTCGCCGGCTTAAGTCTGGGTCAGGCCGACACCCTGCGCCGGGCGATGACAAAATCACGGGTGAAAAATGAATTTATGCGCATGCACGACGCTTTTATCGACGGCGCCAGCAGCAGAGGTCTTTCGGCTGATCAGGCGGAAACCGTATGGACCTTCCTTTCCCAGTTTGTCGGATACGGATTCAATAAAGCGCATTCGGCCACTTACGGGACAATCGCCTATCAAACCGCTTTTCTCAAATTCTATTTTCCGGTTGAATACATGTGCGCGGTTTTAAATAATCAGGGCGGATTTTATTCCCGGATGGCTTATATCGAAGAAGTCCGCCGAATGGGGATTACAATTTTACCGCCCGACGTTAATATTTCCCAAAGAAATTTTACCTGCGAAGGACAGGCCATCCGCGTTGGTCTGGATCCCGTGTTCGAGCTGACCGTCCGCACCATTGAGGCGACAATCAGGGCGCGCGGTCTAAAGCCTTTTTCAGATTTGTACGATTTTATCAGGCGCACCCGGGCCGGAGAGAAAGAAACAGAGCATCTTATCAAGGCCGGCGCCTTTTCTTCGATCCACCCCAGCGCCCCTCATCTGATTCTACTTAACCGGCTGTTCTTTAAAAACAACAAAAAAGCGCCTTTGGCGCAATTTGTCAGTAACGGCCTTTCCCTGCCCCCTTTTAACATCTATCAAAAGATTATTAATGAAATGGAAATACTGGATTTTGCGGTCACCGATCATCCGCTGGCAATTTACCGGGACCAACTGCATCAGAAAAAACTCGTTTTTTCCGGTGAACTGGAAAAGCATAAGGGACAGGTCGTTTTGTTTTGCGGCTGGCTGGTCACTTCCCGCCGGGCGGCCACTTCCAAAAAACAGTTTATGAAATTCCTGACCCTGGAAGACCGGCGCGGTTTATGCGAAGCCGTACTTTTTCCCGCGGTTTATAATCAGTATGGACACCTGGCGCGCTCCCACGGGCCTTTTTTAGTTACGGGACGGGTACAGTCGCGTATACCCGGAGAAACTAACCTGATCGTAGATAAACTGGAACTTATGGAGATAAAAAAAGAAGAGATTGAAAATCTGCTTTCCGCAGAAACGCCGGAATTAAAATATCCCCCCATCGGGGTATAATATGTTTATATTACTAACGGAGGTAACGATGAACAATCTGATCAAATTAAAAAATATCGGCCCGGTTCTGGCGGAAAAACTGATAAAGGCAGGTATAACAAGTCCGGAAATTTTAAAATCGACCGGCAGTGAAAACGCTTTCATCAAACTTAAAATGATTGATGAAACCGCCTGTTTTAATACACTCTGTGCGCTGGAAGGCGCTATTCAGGATGTACGCTGGCATGATCTGAGCGCAGAAAGAAAAAAGGAACTGAATAACTATTTCAGGATGATTGAAGCCAGTCTGCCGCTTTCCGACGCGTAAAAAAATAAAACACCGGCCGCAGATTATCCATTGAAGATAATTATTGTTGTATCTTTTGTAATGGAAAAATTATAAACGATGAATCAAGACACGCATAAAAAAGCCTGGTTTAGATTTTATGCGGAACTGAATGATTTTTTGCCTGCCGCTAAAAAACAGATATCTTTTGCCTATGAATTCAGCCTGGCGCCGTCGGTTAAAGACGCCATAGAAGCCATCGGCGTACCGCATCCCGAAGTCGACCTTATTTTGGTTAATGGTAATTCGGTGGATTTTTCCTATCGTCTGAAGGATAATGACCGCATTTCCGTCTATCCCGAATATGAACTGTACGATGTATCAGGCATTACTAGGCTAAGGCCAAAACCTTTACGCAGGCCGAAATTCATTCTTGACGTAAATTTGGGCAGACTGGCTAAAAAGCTGCGCATGCTGGGCTTTGACGTTTTGTATAAAAATAATTTTTCCGATGATCAGATTATTGAAACGGCCTTCATGGAAAAACGGATCATTCTGACCCGCGACCAGGGATTACTGAAAACCGGTAAAGTGGATCGTGGATACTGGGTGCGGCATACAAACATTCATGAACAACTGCCTGAAATCATCAGGAAATTTGACCTGCTGAATCTGATCCGGCCATTTTCGCGCTGTATGGACTGCAACGGATTGATCGTAAAAACTTCGAAAGCTAAAATCCGCGGTCAACTGAAACCCCGGACTGAAGCGTCATTCAGTCATTTTTACCGGTGTAAAAACTGCGGGAAAATATACTGGCAGGGCGCGCATTACGAAAAGATGATAAAATACATTGAACAACTAAAACTGGAAATAAAAGACGAATAACCCGTGATCATTTGATAACCTGTTCATCGGCGTGATAGGAACTGCGCACCAACGGTCCGGATTCCACATGTTTAAAGCCGAGCTGAATGGCGGTTTCTTTAAACTCGTCAAATTCCTGCGGTGAGTAAAAGCGGTCAATCGGGTAATGCATTTTTGTCGGCGGCAGATACTGCCCGATGGTAATTATATCACAATCAATGGCGCGCAAATCCTTCATCGTTTGAATAACTTCAATGGATGTTTCGCCTAATCCGACCATCATTCCGGATTTGATGATAAATCCTCTTTTTTTGGCATGGGATAACACGGATAACGATCTTTCATAAAAAGCCTGAACACGGACCGGTTTTTGTAGTCGTTCAACCGTTTCCAGGTTGTGATTGAGAATCTGTGGTTTAGCATCCAGCACTTTATCCAGGTCGTCCAGATCACCCTTAAAATCCGGAATTAACACTTCTACATTGCATCCCGGCGCATGGCTGTTTATTTGTCTTATCGTTTCCGCAAAGATTGATGCACCCCCATCACTCAGATCATCCCGGGCCACCGAAGTAATCACGGCATGACGCAGGCCAAGTTCCGCCACGGCTTCAGCTACGCGCAAAGGCTCTTCAAGATCATATTCGGTAGGTTTGCCGGTCCGGATATTACAGAATCTGCAACTACGGGTACAGATGTTGCCAAGGATCATGAATGTAGCGGTTCTTCTGGCCCAGCACTCACCGATATTGGGGCAACGGGCGCTTTCGCAGACGGTGTGCAGTTTTTGCCTTTTTATTAATTTTCGGACAGAGCTGTAATTTGAATCGCTTCCTAATTTAATTTTAAGCCACTCCGGCCGGCGCAGATAAGTGTTTTTTTCTATGTTGGACAGATCAGTTTTTTTAGCCAATTTTTTCCCTCATCTTTACCATTTTAACAGCGAGGCGGCCCATGTGAATCCGCTGCCGAATGAGGCTAAGGAGATAAGATCGTTATCATGAATCAAACCTTCTTCAAGCGCGTCAGTCATAGCAATCGGTATGGACGCGGCGGTGGTATTGCCGTATTTGTGAATGTTGCTGTAAACTTTTTCTTTTGGCAGTCCTAATCGTATCTGAACCGCCTCCGTAATCCTTTGATTCGCCTGATGCGGAATAACCAGATCCACTTCGCCGATCGTAAGCCCGGCGCTTTCCAGTGATTCCAAAATAACCTCCGGAAACCTGGTGATCGCATGTTTGAAAACATATTTACCGTTCATATACGGATAGATAGTACCCTCATCGATATCTTTGTGCGACACAATGGGATGCGTAAAGCTTCCGGGATTAATAACGCATAATTCTCTGGCATAAGTCCCATCGGCATGCAGTTTATTGACAAGAATGCCTTTGTTCTTCTCATCCGTGGCGCTTAGCACGACCGCCCCCGCGCCATCGCCAAAAAGAACGGCCACATCTCTGCCCTGTGTGGTCATGTTCAGACCCGCGCTGTGCGATTCCGAACCCACAACAAGTATATTCTTATACATACCGGTTTTTATAAACTGATCCGCTGTGGCTAAACCATATAAAAATCCCGTGCATTGATTGCGGATATCCATTGCGCCGATACCCGGTATACCTAAATGAATCTGCATCGGACAACCGGCGCCCGGGAAAAAATAGTCTGCGCTTAACGTAGCAAAAATTATAAAATCAATATCCTGCGGTTTAAGGCCGGCCATCTTAAGCGCCTTTTTTGAAGCTTCGGCGCCCATATAGGAAGTCGTTTCTATATCGGGATTAACAAACCGTCTTTCAATTATACCTGTTCGTTCTCTTATCCAGGCGTCCGATGTATCCATTATTTTTTCGAGATCAAAATTGGTAACAATTTTCTCGGGAAGATATTTTCCAACCCCGGTAATTTTAGAATTATGCAAAATCCACTCCTTTTAAAATTTAGATTAAAATTTATATTAATTATATAATCAAATCAAAAATGCATTTTATTTCTTTGTACGAAAAATTATTTTAAACAGGACTTTAAAAACTGATTAATGCGACCGGCTAAAACCGGCTGTGATAACAATGATGAATGCGTTTCATTTTCCATGATATACTTTTCAACATTCGAACGATTCGCAGAACCGGCAATACGATCCATATTTGAAACATGAATCACTTCATCTTTTGTTCCATGTACCAGTAATACAGGTTTATCAAAACAGTTAATCAGATAACCCGGGGATAATTTTTCCATTTTTTCGCCAAGACGGAACTCGATATAAACCAGCATACTGGAGATAAACCAGGAAGGCATCTTTCCTCTCACAAAAGCCGCTTTCATAACCTCTTCCTGTTCGGCGAAAGCGCTGATTGAGACAACGGCGCTGACATCGGAACTGCGGGAAGCGGTATAAATGGAAGCCGCGCCTCCCAATGAGTGTCCGACAAGCGCGATTGGTTCGGTTTTACCGATATTATTCCTAATATAACGAATTGTACTTTCCACGTCTTCCGCATAATTGACAATGGTAGAATATTTCTCATCATCACTTTGACCATGGTTTCGTGCATTTATGAGAAGAATACGCCATTGTTCCTGAAGTGTTTCAGCCAGCGGAAGTAATGAATCCGCCGCAATTTCCCATCCATGGAGACCAATGATCACCGGACCCGGAAAACCGGGATTCAAATCCCACAATTCTATTTTCTTGCCATGCAGAGCAGGTATAAGTTTACCGGTATACTTTAATCCATAATCTTCCGGCGTTTTCTCACAATGTATATGATAAATATTGAAGGAACGATGCAGTAAATAATTTAAATATATAAAGAAAGCTATGATTCCGGTTAAACTGATGAATATAGTGTACAATATCACTTTCAGCATAAAACCTCCGCTGTCAATTTAGGACGAACAATAATTTGATGCAATTCAATCGTAAATCGGTAATTGACAACAGACCCTGACTATTCCATCAGTCATATTTATAAACCGGTTCTAACGAATAAGAAGTATTTTCCTTACGATCTTTTGACTGCCGGCCTTCAGATGCAGAAAATACATTCCGGAAGATGCTTGTTCCATCGAAACCGGTAATTTGTGCGATCCGGCTTCTTTATAACCGAGATTTTCCGCACGAACCATTTGCCCCAGAGTATTGAAGACCTCTAATTGCACCGATCCGGTTTTTGGAAGATCGTATTCCATAATCACCGTGCTGTTAAACGGATTAGGATAAAGTTTAAGACTAAACCGACCCGGTAAGTATTCTTCGCTTTGCTTTATTGCCGTCGATATATTTGCCGCGCCTGGCGTCGGCGTCATTTTAACCCAGTTTTCGCTTCCATCGGGCGACCGGCCGAAAGTCATATCGGTATCCTGAGGACCAAAGGTGATCGAGTCCAGTACTGTTATGCCATCGCTGGCGGTCAGGGCAATAAACTCACCGCTTTTTGACAATTTAAAATTGGCATGCAATCCCTGCTGGTCGTCTTCATCACACCATACTAATAAATACTCCCCCAAATGCAGATACACATTATCACCGGGAATTTGCCATTTATTCAGGCTTAAAGGATTATCCGAAAGGTATTTTCCGCTGATCAACACAGAATCATCACCGGTATTGAACAGCTCCAGCCAGTCATCAAATTCGTCATCCTGATCCGTATTTGATGATACATTATCCGCTAAAAATTCATTAATTACCAATCCCTCTCCCGCCGAAGTTCCGGTTAAAAGAGGAAAAAATCCTGAGACGGGATACCTTGTGGTTTGCCCTTTTTTATCCTGAGCTATAAAATAAAACCCACCGCTGAATCCCTCTCCTACCGGAGGAATAGAACCGGACCAGCGGTCGGCCAGTTCCACCCGGGAAGATCCCGGAATTTTATTTTCGGATAAGATATAAGATGAAGTTCCCCCGCCAATCATAAGGACAACAGCCGCATTGTGTATCCCATCGGAGTCGAAGATGGAAATATCAACAAAAACGGATTCATCCGGAGCCGGATTTAAGGTTGACCAGGATGGATGATACAGCGCGGGAGGTGCAGAAACATATTCCAGCTGGGAATTTAAGGAGGCGACTCTGAGATTTATGTATTCCTTCAGTCCCCGCCGGACATGCGGATCAAAATAATATCCGGCTTCCGAATAGGAATTATTAAAATCATCGATGGTAAATCCATAAGAATTCGGATAAAAAGGATCATTCATAACCCAGGGATCTTCGATTAAAGTGTGCAATGAATCTATACGGTCTTCCATGATATCCAGGTTGAAGACATTTAGCAGGTAATGTTCAAGAAAATGGGTGTATAAATTGCGATAGGACGGAATATTCAGAATCCTGTCGATCAGAGGACGGCTACCCTGCTGACCTTCAAATTCAGCAAAATAATAGGGATTTATATCCGTCCAGTCCGTGCTGAACCATGATATGCCAAAAGTGTTGTCATAATCATAGGGAATCAGATGAAAACGATCGGCGGCCGGTTCATGGTAAATATAGAAATTGTTTTGGTTGTACCAATAATCATCCCAGCTTCCGGTTAGAACATTGACCGCCATGTATTTTAATACTTCTTCCGGATATATAATCCTTTCAAGTGAATCCTTAATCGCACCCTCCGGAGTGTTATTCAGAATATCAATGAACCGGGCTAATTGGGTATAATCATTGATTTCTTCATTGGTTTTTAATTCATAGGGATAGCGGTTTGAAGTTTCATTAAAATATTTATAGGCATCCGGATCGGAGTCGATAAAGACCAGGTCGGCCGGCCATAGGCATTTCCATAGATTGCCGCTGTCATCCGCATAATTTTTATTCAGAAACTCATCGTCGATATGCTCAACCACGATATACAATCCGAAATACTCCTCATTAATATACAAAGCCGCATAGAAGGCACGGCTGGCGGTCAGTCCCGTTTTATTGAATAAATCCCAGCACAGTTTACTGCGCACCACCGAAGGATCGTTGTGTTCTCCGTTGATATTCATTTTATCAAGATCATAAAACTCCTGACCGCGGATAAATGTGTTAAACGACAGTTTAAACGATTTCTTCCCTGATTCACGGGAGGTATTGCCGCGCAGACGAATGCCTATCGAGTCCATGGCTTCATCAACCCATTTATTTGAGAAGGTAAAATGCGCTAAATGCATGGAATCACTTTCCACATTCTCATCAGCCATCATCCAGTTAAGCGCCGAAGTATCCATGGTAACCTTAATTTCCGCTACCTCTGTATCGTCAAATACCATCCAGCTTTCATCCGCCGCCTGAATTTCATAAACTGAAATTGTAAAAAGAAATATATAAAAAATACTTTTCATAATGCCCCCTGTGAATTTTGCAAGTTAATTATGGCCTGTATATGAAGTGCCAACTTCCTGACAGTTTGAAAAATTTCATCATTCGTTGAATTTTTATAAAAATTATCTGTACATTTAACTAATTCAACAAACATGTTGTAATAATATAGAAAAAAATAAATCAAACCTATAAAAATATTTTACGTAAGGAAATACCACTTATTCAAATAAACACCATATTAAAAACAGGAGGATTTAAATGAGCGAAGAATTATCACCCACTCAGGAGCAGGAAATGAACGTTTTTCAACGGATTATCGGAATTTTTACCTCTCCCAGGGAAGTATTTGAAAGTATTGACCGCAAACCCGACTGGCTCATTCCATACATCATTACCGTTGTGCTGGTAATCGGAATGCAGTTATTAGTCATGGATATTGGAATCAAAGACCAGTTGGCCGCTATGGAAGCCAAAGGTATAACGGCCGAAGAACTAAGTACTGTTGAATCACAGATGAATTCTCCATTCAAATATCTCGGCCTGATCATGGCTCCGATAGGCGTGCTTGTTGTCTGGCTGATTTTAGCCGGTATTTTTCTACTGGCCGGCAACCTGATGTTAGGCGGAACATCAACTTATAAAAAGATTCTTTCTATGATTTCCTGGTCGGGCATATTAGGAATTATAAGCATACCTTTATCAACGTTCATGATTTTAAATAAGGGAACCGCCAAAGGCGTTGGCACCGATCTATCGGTTTTACTCCCAGGTTTAGCGCCGGGCGAACCGCAAACCCTTATGCACCTTATTCTGGCGCGGTTTGATTTGTTCACCATCTGGCAGTTGATTTTATGGACAATAGCGCTTTCTGTTTTTTATAAAACCACTACTTCCAAAGCGGCTATGCCTATAGTGATTTTATGGATTATCTACTGCGTCCTTGCTATAGCATTAACCAATCTTTTCTCTTCATTTTTTGGTATGTAAGATTAAAATAAACCCGGCTCTGTAATTTTAGGACCGGGTTTATTCATTTATAAATACTTATGTATTTTTACCTTGAGTTCCACCATGAAAATATTTATTCAATCATAAGCATGACCACCGATTTTGCGGGTAATTTAGCGGTTAATTTTCCATTTTTTAGAGTAACATCTTCAAAAGTTTTTATATTAACTTCTTCCCCTTTGCCAAAATCATTCAAGGCATTCATTTTTTCGGCGGTAATGATTTCGCCGGAGACCTTTTTGATATCCGCCCCCTGAATGGTGCAGCTTATTTCCTGCTGATTTACGGGGTCCAGGTTGGCAATACTGATATGGATTTTACCGGTTTTATCTTTGGAAGCGGAAACACTAAGCGCTTTTATTTTTTCAGTGCCGCTGGTATAATCCGCGCTGGTCAGATCAAAGGGCAGCATCACCGCATCCTGGTGCGGCTTAAACATCTTAAAAACATAATAGGTCGGGGTTTTTACAATTTCATTATCTTTGGTTAATAATACCGCCTGCAAAACATTGACCGTCTGGGCAATATTAGCCATGCGGACCCTGTCGCAATGGTTATTAAAAATATTCAGATACAAGGCGGCGGTGACCGCGTCGCGCAGGGTGTTCTGCTGGTATAAGAATGACGGATTCTCACCCGGTTCCACATCAAACCAGTTACCGTATTCATCAGCCAGAAGGGCGACTTTCTTTTCCGGATCGTATTTATCCATTATGTCCGTATGCTGCTTTAGGTTTTCATCCACCCACCAGGTTTTCTTCATGGTGCTGAACCATTCGCTTTCATCAAAATTAACGGCGGAGCCTTTTTTGGACCAATCGTGGCAAATTGTATAATAATGATACGAATAGCCCTGCATAAGATGCGCGCCGCGTCCGGTTAAAATATTTTTCATACTGACTTCTGTCCAGTTCAGATCATCGGAAGTGCCTCCGGAGAGGATTTTAAATTTCCCGGGACAAAATGTTGCAAATTTTTTAAAGATATCAACGTTGAATTCCGGGGACATATGTCCGCCGCAGCCCCAGGTTTCGTTGCCTATGCCCCAGTATTTTACATTCCAGGGTTTCTCGCGGCCGTTCTGCCGGCGTAAATTGGCCATAGGACTTTCATTATCGGAATTAATATACTCAACCCATTCGCGGGCTTCCTGAACCGTTCCTGAGCCAACGTTTATATTAATATATGGCTCGGCACCGATCAGTTCACAAAAATCAAGAAATTCATGGGTGCCGAAACTGTTATCTTCCACCACGCCGCCCCAGTTGGTATTGACGAATTTCGGTCTTTTTTCCGCCGGGCCAATACCGTCCTTCCAGTGATAGGTATCCGCGAAACAACCGCCGGGCCAGCGAATAACCGGCACGCTCATTTCTTTCAGGGCTTCTAAAACGTCAT
Organism: Calditrichota bacterium; assembly: GCA_003854985.1. Classification (GTDB taxonomy): domain Bacteria; phylum Calditrichota; class Calditrichia; order Calditrichales; family Calditrichaceae; genus Zgenome-0002. The sequence goes on along the minus strand of RQOG01000094.1, from coordinate 27,955 downwards.
TGCGTAAACCGCGGGTATTGGGAATTTGCGAATCTTTACCCACCCAGATTCCGCCATAAATGCAGCGGCCGAGATGTTCGGCGAAATGGCCATAAATGTTTTTATTAATAATATCTCTCCCCTCATCAGTTTTAATCAGAAGAGAATTCTGAGCGTTGAGTAAAAATGGGATAAGGAGGAAACAAAAGAAAAACCCAATACTTTTTTTCATAATTTTAATCCTCTTTTTAATGGTTTCTTCCGTGTATGACTATTTGTGTTAAAAAATTGAAATAAATGTAATTGACAATTTGTTTGAAAACAAAATTAAAAAGAAAAAAATAATTTTTGAATTTGAGAATGATTGAATCCTTTTATAACTTAAAACATTATTTTATCCAGGATTGAAATCTATTAGAAAATGAGGTGTATAATGGATGTTGAAATCTTAGCCCGTTTACAATTCGCCGTCACCATTGGTTTTCATTACATCTACCCGCCGTTAAGCATTGGTCTTGGGGTTCTGCTGGTTATTATGGAAGGTATGTTTCTTAAAACCGGCAATAAAGTCTACGAAACCATGACCAAATTTTGGGTAAAAATATTTTCGCTAACATTTGCCATCGGTGTAGCCACCGGCATCGTGATGGAATTTGAGTTCGGAACAAACTGGGCTACCTATTCCCGGTATGTGGGTGATATTTTTGGCAGCGCCCTGGCGGCTGAAGGCATATTTGCATTCTTCCTGGAATCCGGCTTCCTGGCTATTCTGGTTTTTGGCTGGAATAAGGTAAGTCCTAAAATGCATTTTTTCTCAACGATTATGGTAGCTCTGGGATCAATGCTCAGCGCCGTATGGATTGTAGTAGCCAATTCCTGGCAGCAAACGCCCGCGGGTTATCATATCGTCGGGGAAGGTATGCAGGCCCGGGCTGAAATTACCGATTTTTGGGAAATGGTTTTTAATCCTTCATCCATAGACCGCCTAACTCATGTTTTATCAGGTTGCTGGCAAGCCGGCGCGTTTCTTGTGCTTAGCGTCAGCGCCTATTATGTCCTTAAAAACAGACATATCGATTTATCATTGAAATCCATTAAAATTGCGCTGATTCTGGCGGCTTTCGCGTCTTTATTTCAGTTGTATACGGGACATCAAAGCGCAATCGGCGTCAGCGAAACCCAGCCGGCAAAATTAGCCGCCCTCGAAGCGCATTATGATTCTTCCGCAGCGGCGGCGCTTTACCTGTTCGGATGGGTTGAAGATGACCAGCAGGAAGTAAAATTCGGCGTTGCTATTCCCGGGCTGCTCAGTTTCCTGATATCCGGGGATTTTAATCATCCGGTAACCGGATTAAATGCTTTTGATCCCGCGGACCGTCCACCGGTGAATATTGTATTTCAAACGTATCATTTGATGGTGGCCATAGGATTTGCGTTAATCGGCATCAGCCTGCTGGGATTATTTTTATGGCAGCGCAAACGTCTTGAAAAGACAAAATGGTATCTGTATATACTTGTTTTTTCAGTACTGCTTCCGCAGGCGGCTAATCAATTGGGCTGGATTTCCGCAGAAGTAGGCCGGCAGCCCTGGATTGTATACAATTTACTCAGAACATCAGACGCGCTTTCCAAAGCCGTAGATGCGGGACAGGTTTTGTTCTCACTTATACTTTTTGCCATCATTTATATCTTTCTTTTTGCGCTTTTCCTCTTTTTGCTGAATAATAAGATTCAGCACGGACCGGAAAGGGCAGATGAGCTTTCTTCCGAATATAGATATCAAAAAACCATAGTGAATAAAGGCAGGTAAAATCATGGAATTTACATTTGATTTGAATACAATCTGGTTTATATTGATCGGCATTTTATTAAGCGGCTATGCCATTCTGGATGGTTTTGATTTAGGCGTCGGATCCGTTTATCTATTGATAAAAGTCGATGATAACCGCCGGCTGGCCCTGAACTCCATCGGCCCCGTGTGGGATGGTAACGAGGTATGGCTTGTAACCGGAGGGGGCGCGTTATTTGCCGCCTTCCCTCATGTTTATGCAACCGTTTTTTCCGGCTTTTATACGGCCTTTATGCTGTTGCTCTTTATGCTGATCTTTCGGGCGGTAGCCATCGAATTCCGCAGTAAACAACCAATGAAGTGGTGGCGGAACATGTGGGACAGATTTTTCAGTATCGCCAGTATTTTAATTGCCTTCCTGATGGGCATTGCGCTGGGCAATATAGTCACCGGCATACCTCTCGGCGCCGACATGGAATTTGCCGGTACGTTCCTGGATTTAATTTCACCTTACACCGTTCTGGTGGGCATTACTACAGTGGCTCTTTTCATGATGCACGGAACAATTTATTTAACGCTGAAAACGGAAGATCTCCTTCAGGGCCTTGTGAGAAAGTGGAGTAAAAACGCAGCCATCTTTTTCATAATCTGTTTTATTACGCTTACCGGCGCTACAATAGTTTTTTATCCTAAAATGACCGATAATCTGATGAACTGTCCGCTTCTTTTTATCGCGGTTATCCTTAACTTACTGGCTATAGTCTACACCGTCCGGGAAACATATCATAGTCAGGAAAGCCGGGCTTTTGTTTTTTCATCGCTGGTTATCTTGACACTAATGATTTTATTTGCCATTGGCATTTTCCCGAACCTTGTTTTATCCGATCCGAATCCTGAATTTAGTTTGAATATTTATAACGCCGCCTCATCGCAGAAAACACTGAAAATAATGCTGATAATAGCCGGAATAGGTATGCCATTTGTTTTAGCGTATACCATAACCATATACAGAATATTCCGTGGCAAGGTAAAATTGGAATCAACCAGTTATTAACGTTTATTTTGTGGTCTTAAAACGTTAATGAGTAAATACCGGATTTTATTCCAATATCCGGTTTAATGCAGATTTTAGAATGCTAATTTTTTTACTAATTTCCTGGCATGTACTGGCGATTATAGTTTAGTATCAGTTTAATTCATAGAAACTCTGTATTTTACTATTTTCGGGAAGTAAAACTATGAAATACCAGATCATGACAGACTGGGAAATACCCTATTTTATCATCGAACTTCAAGGCCCCTTCCAGAAAAAAATAATGGAAAAGTGTATTCTGGAATTGCTGATGAGCCGTCATTGGAAAACACAAGCGCATGTTTTATTAGATGCCCGTAAATGTACGCTGGATCACCTGACAACCGAAGAAGTAAAAGAAGCGGCGGCGATGGTTTATAAATTTCGTAATAAATATAGCAACGGCAGAGTCGCCTGGGTGGTTAATAAAGATCGGGATGTGGATTTTGGCATGGGACGAATGTTCCAGTTAATGCACGGCGAAACCACAGGATATGAATTTCAATTATTTAAATCGCTTAAAACTGCGCAGAATTGGATTCAAACCGGAATAATGCCGGAATTATTTTAGCTAAAATCAGACTAAATGAAAACATAAGTGGAAAAATTTCAGTAAAGCATTCTTTCTTCAAATCTGGTTCCGAAGAATAACCGAAAATAGTATTAAAACTTTATTATTAGTTTTAGCCCGGATTTATGATTTATTGTATACCGGCTATTAATCATTTCACGTTATTTTCATTTTAGTTTTTATTTTAACAATAACATTTTTTTGGCTTCGGAATATTTTTCACCAATTTTCAGAATATAAAAATATGTTCCACTGGTTAAGTAATCTGATTTAAAACTTATCTGATATACGCCCTTTGATTTAACTTCATTGACTAAGGTAGCAATCTCATGACCCAGGAGATCATATATTTTCAAAGAAACATAGCCCTTATCCGGAATCTTATATTCTATAATCGTTGATGAATTAAAAGGATTAGGATAGTTTTGAAATAACAGATAGTCTTCCGGCATATTGTTTCTTTCGCTGTATATACCAGTGGAAAGTTCAGTAACCGATCTTCTGTAGGCATTACCAAATCCCGATCTTAAGGCCCATAAATCGGTACCTTTAACAGCTAAGCCTTCAAAAGTCCAGTCAGACATCAGGCCTGTATTAAAATCTGTCCAGTTTTTACCGTTATCTGAAGATATCCAGATGCTATTAGCTAACAAGGCGGCAATCAGATAATTATCATAAACCATTAATTCTTTAAATATTTTCCAATCGGTTACATTTCCGCTTGTATCAAAAGTAACCCCATATTCCAGAGACCAGCTATCGCCCATATCAGTGCTTGCATAAATACCGTCTGACCCGGCAAAAATCTTTCCGTCTTTATACGTTAAACAATATACTCTTGAAGCCGGCCATGGCAAAAAACGGTAATCCCATGAATTGCCATTATTGAATGAAAAATTTACTTTAACGCCATCCGTATATTCCCCGCCGGCAAATATGGTATCACCTGTTGCATACAATGCCTCAACGGCCTGTTCATCAAGACCAGTATATTGCCATGAATTGCCATTGTCCCTGGACCTGAAAACACCGTTACCCCAAGTTCCGGCAAAGATAAAACTATCATTTTTACAAAAGGCCCGGATGGATTTATTATCCATTCCAGCCGGATGTGCCCAATCTTCTCCCATGTTGGATGAAATCCAGATACCGTGCGCATCGCTTCCGGCAATTAAGGTATTTCCTGCAGTTATTAATGAAAGAATCAAATCTTCCGGGCCTATACTGTACCATGGATCTCCAATATCATTGGTATAAAATACACCTTCGTTTGTCCCTGCGTATATCGTAGTATCATTTGAATATAGACAGTATCCGATGCCTGGATTAAGACCTGTCTGAATCCATTGGGCATTGAGAATAATCGGAATGGTTAAAAATAACGAGTATAGATTTGTTAATTTTTTCATATCGCCCCCCACCTTTACTATCCGTTTAATAAATTCTATATCATTTTACTTTTTATACTAATTATCGGCATTAAGTTAAAGTCTATTAGAAAAGGTGAGCTTGATATTTCAGTTTATGTAAATAATATGTTTGATTTCAGGAAATTTTCTTGAATAATCAATTTTGTGAAGTCATTAATATATTAGAAAAATGCAAACATCAATATTCAACTATGATCATTTATTCTCCATATCCAGCCACTGTTCGGCATCCTCTATAAAGCGAAATACCGATATTTCCTTTAAGGTGTGATTAATACTTCCGCGAAAGGTTTCGTACATTCTGGCCAGACCATAGAAAAGCGATTTGGAAGCGACAATGGCCAGTCTGGTTGTTTTTTCCGCTTTATCCATCGAGGCGGCATAGCGCGATAGCTGCCTTAAACTGGCCGATGTGATATCCTGAATGTTCTCGACCTGTGTTACGTCAAATATTTCGTCATAACCGGTCAGCGACGGATCAGACCAGGCGGTTTTTTGATAATCAAAAAGATCACTCTCCGATATTGCACCTTTTGCTGTGGCCATAATGCGTTTACGTTCATGATCTATGTAATATTCAATGGGCATGGATACTCATTTTTTACTTATCACTTTACCTAACATTTTAATTATAATTATTTATCAGATAAAACTCAAACTATTTAAAAATATTCTTTACCTGATTTTTATTTTTTTGATTTAATAAAATTACTTTTTTAAATAAAATTTAAATAAGCGCTGAGTCTTATTGTATAAGGGAGTTTTTATGTTTAACTCAAAATACTATCCTATACATCTTATTATGGCTGTATTATTATTCTCTATAGGCTGAATTTATTCTGCAGGTGCATCCTTTACACAGCGAATAGAATACCCATGTTTTTTATCATAATAGTGCCTGAAAACATAAGCATAGTTATACCCTAAAAAACGCGACCATGCGTTTGATACATTGTAATCTGATGCGACCCAGAAACCACATAAATACCCTATGTTATTAAATATCCCATAACCAAACCGATAACCGCCCGGCAAAGCGGAAAAGCCTGTTTCATCAGTCGCTCCTAAATTTGGGCTTTCCCAGTATATTGTACCCGTATCTTTCAGCTTGCCTCCTTCATTGGTACCCCGATTACCCATTTCATCGGCTGCTTCGGCGCTCATCCCCAGAAATATTTCACGCGCTTTCCAGTCTTCATCGGTTGGAATATGCCAGCCTTCGGGCGCCACATGGCGGGAATCTGCCACCGCATACCAATTGTATAACAAACCAAAGATTTCAATAGTATCGACGCTATTATTATAACCGCAGCATGCCGCATCAGTTAGTTTTGACCAGGCTGTGTCAGCCGCTATATACGGTATGGTATCACCGTTACGAAAACGGGTTACTTTGAGATTTTCAGCCATCCATACCTGATTGCCGATTTTGACCGTTTCATAAATATTGCCATCGATATCTTTTAGAGTATCGGCGCTGGTTACCGGCGGATTTTGATTTTGCGAATCTGTACTTTTGTCCTCACACGACAAGTATAAAAAAACCAGTAAGAAAAAAAATATATTAAACTTATTAAAAAAAATATTTGAAAAGTATATCATTTATTTCCCCTTTCAATATTTTTATAAAAAGCCATAATGATACCTTTAATTACCTGTCGGATAACTGAATTCAATCAGAGCTATCTTTTACAAATGAATTTTTATCTGTCCTGCTTTGAATTAACCAGCAGATATATGCCGCTAAAACCACAAATAAGAATAATCAGGATATCTACGACAAACCAGTAAACTAATACATTTATAAACATACCAACGATCGCGGCCAGCGAACAAAATAGTAACAGGAATGCAATCAGTTTATTCATATAAAACCTCATTTTATATAATTATACGGTTCCTCTTCTCTGCTCAAGAGTTATTCTTATCTCAGCACATTTCTGTTTCGTAAGTTCCAATCTTGAAACAAATAAGATGACTGCAATTAAACCGGCTACAGGAATACCCGCTAACATCGCTCTTATCCAAAAAATAGTATCGGGCGTTTGCACCATTACATTTGAATCAAATCCGGCCCATCCGAGAATTAAACCGGAAACAAAATAGCCTAATGAATTGCCTAATTTAAGAATGTACGATCCGCAGGCAGTAAAGGATCCTTCACGCCGTTTTCCCGTATTAAGCTCATCGTGATCAATGATATCGGCGCCAATGGAGCCGTGGAGCATCCATAATCCGGAAGCGGCAAATGCCATTATTCCCGAAGCAATCGTTTGCAGCCAGGGGATTAATGGCGTATATAAAAACCAGGAACCTCCATATCCGATCATGCCAATACAGGCGGCAACCATCACAGAATGCTTTTTATCAATAAAACGCGCAACCTTTCCCAATATCGGAGCGCCTAACAAACCTCCAATCATAAAAGCAATGCCCATCCAGAAATTCCAATTATCACCGTCAATAGTGTTTCCGGCACATACATAATATACCGTTGCATAATAACCCAGTGAGCCAACCATACTCGTACCCAAAGTAAATGAAGCGCCAACGCCCATCATGATCCGGAAGGGCCTGTTTTTTAATGTTTCATATAATGAACTTTTAATTGAGATATGTTCTTTAATTTTTACCACGACTTTATCATAATACCGTTCCTTAACCCGAATAAAAATAATGACGGCAAAGATTATCATCATAGCCCCGAGAATTGCCGTATATACCTGGATGCCCAATAATGTATTTTTCTTTCCAACTTCCGGAAGAAGAAACCATGATAGATTGGTAAAACGAAGCGCATAAAAATTCCCAACTTCAAAAAATTTCTGCATGGTGCTACGATACGTCATAATTGATGTGCGCTCGTCATAATCCGGACTCATTTCAGCGCCAAGACTATTATAGGGAACCGTATAAATACTCATGATTGGTATGTAAATAACGGAAGAAACAATCATATACCAGAATAATACGGATGCGCCAAGAAAAGTAACATTTATCCAGGAAGGCGATACAAAAAACAACAGTGGTAAACCAAGACCTCCCAAAATACCGAAGACCAGGATAAACGGCCGTCTACGGCCAAATTTTGAACGGAAATTATCGGATATCCAGCCTGCAACCGGATCGGAGACAGCGTCATATAATCGTATCACGGTTAAAGCAAGACCAACCAGCCAGGGTTCAACGCCTAAATAAATATTAAAAACGGCAAAAGCTACGGCAGGGTAAAGCCAAAATCCCCACATATCCAATGCGGTGCCTAAACCATATGAAAATTTTGTACTAGCCGGGATTCTATCTTTCGCCACCATATTCGTCGCGGATTGATTTTCGCCATTCATGAATTTTTTCTCCTCATTTGAACATCAAAAGCAAAACATTAACCAACCCGGATCAATCTGTCCGATCTATTGACAATGTTATTGTCATTGCATTTAATTGAATAAATAAGTGCGCAATTTACACGTTAATCCCATTAAATGAAATAAAATTTATTGACTCGTATAATTATTTACTTCATGCTGATTTGTAGCTTTCAATTTGTAGCTTTCAATAATAAATGAGGTTAAACAATGAATAAAATCTTTGTTCTATATTAAACAAAGACGACATCACAAAAAAATGGCTGCTCTGGTCGCGGAAGGAGCAAAGCAGATTTCGGAAACTTCTGTCAGAATGAAAGCCATAGAAGAAACCGGCCAGAATGATATTCGATGGTACGATGGAATGGCTCTCGGATATCCTGCCTATCTTGGAATGGTTGCGTTGGAAATAAAAAATTTTGGAAAGCTTTTTTACCTTTGTGACAGAAAATTGATGGGAAAACAGACGGTACGTTCAGTTCGCAAGGCGGCTGGGGCAGCGTTGGAATGCTTACCTGCCAGTCCCTGATGACCATCATGCTAAATTTTGGATTCAAGGTTTTCGGCATCCCCGACTATTCGGGCCGTCAGTTTACCGCACACTCAGGCCCTATTCAGAACGGAGGACCCCGCCTTTATAAATAAAAGAAGCCTGTCATAGATTAGGCAGACGTCTGGCTGAATGGACAAGGGCTTTTGTATACGGTAAAAAAGAACTCCACCCGCAAAGTGGTCATTATAAACGCAATCCGCGTGATTAATTTGAATTTTATTTAAGAATAATATAAAAAGAACGAGATATAACAGTAATTGGCTTTGTATTATAAAGTCCAATTTATTATATTAAGCTGGAAGAAATTATTTCAATCGCCGCGTTTTTCCCGGGATTATCTAACGGGATAGCCCGTAATTGAAAAAAGTTAAAATAGTAAAGAATAGAGGTGGATGTCATGTTATTTAAGAACTTTGTGAAACGCATTAGCAGCAAAGATTTCTGGATGAAACTCTTTTTCCCTTTTTTAGGCATAGCGTCATTAATCTGGTTTTTAATCCGGGTTATTCCCAAACCGTCCCGGGCAACTTATCCCTGTATGCAGATAGCCGCGCCAATCGCTTCGAGTTTTGTAATATATGTACTTGGTTTATTAGGATCCATAACGGCGTTCAGATTCGCTAAAATTCAGTTTAATCAGGCAAAATACTTAACCGGCGCATTGGCTTTAGCCGTATTTTTAAGTATTTCGGGCTGGTTCGTAATGGACTCCGCTTTCCCTGCCAAAGCAAAAATTCTTGATCAATTACCCGCTAATGAACCTGTCGGTGAGGCCAGAGGTATTTTCCCCGGCAGAGTCGTTTGGTCATGGAATCCCGAAGCAACGAATGAAAACTGCGCAAATACGGTAAATAAAGACGGCGTTATCAATAATTCCGATGATGTTTATTACCTGGCAAAAAATAATAATATGGACATAATTAAAGATATGATGTCTGAAGTTTTAAGATCTCTGACCGGCACAGACAACGACACAGCCGCGTGGGATTCTATTTTTCATTATTATAACCGGGATATCAGAGGCATTACAGCCGGATATACTACTGACGAAAAAATCTTTATTAAAACCAATAACCAGGGTGTGGGACTGCCGCATACCATGAATGCAGATTTATCGCAAGAAGACGGCGATGTATGGGGATCATTTCCACCGCATATGGCCGCTACTTCTCCTCAGGCAACTTTGGCTATATTGGATCAGCTTGTCAACAAAGCCGGCGTTCCCCAGGACATGATTTATGTGGGCGATCCTCATATCTGTATTAATGATGTTTTTTACGATATTATGAGCGCTGAATTTCCCGATGTCCATTACCTGAGCGTTAACTCTGATGCCATTGTCGATTGCGAAGCCTATGGCCGAACTCTTTCCGTTCCAACCGACCAGAATGTCATTTTTTATTCGGACAAAGGTACGGTGCTTGATGAAACAACCGATAAAATTTACCAGCAAATGTACGACGCAACTTACATGATTAATATTGCTTCTCTAAAATCACATGTTCGCGGAGGTATTACCTTATTCGAAAAAAGCCATTTCGGCTCACATACCAGATCCGCCGCATCTCATCTCCACCCCGGTTTACCCCGGCCATATGGAATTGATTTTCCATGGATGGCAGGGAATTACGGCTATGGAAAATATCGTGTCCTGGTCGATTTAATGGGTCATAAGGAAGTCGGCGGAAAAACGATGCTTTTTATACTGGACGCTTTATGGGGCGGCGCGCCTAATGAACTTGAAAAACCAAGAAAATGGGATATGGAACCGTTTAACGGCGACTATACTTCTTCCATTTTCGCTTCCATTGATAATGTCGCCATCTCATCCGTAGCTCATGATTTCCTGCGAACAGAGTATAATTCCGAAGATTGGGACGATGAAGCTTATCCAAACTATGATGGAACAGATGATTATTTACAACAGGCGGCGGACAGTTCCTTCTGGCCTGATGATATCACCTATGATCCTGAAGATGACGGCACGCCTTTAAAATCTCTGGGTGTTCATGAACACTGGAACAATGCGGACGACAAACAATACAGCAGAGATTTACAAACGGGCAATGGCATCGAACTCGTCAAAATCCTTCACGACCCGAGCACTATTAAAACCGAACCTGTATATGCCGCTGGTTTTGCTCTGTACCAGAACTTCCCTAATCCATTCAATCCGTCTACGTCCATTGCCTTTCAATTAAAAGAAGCCGGACATGTGGAACTTTCAGTTTATAATGAATTGGGTCAAAAAATAGAAACATTGATAAATTCCAACCAGCCAACTGGATATAAAGAAGTAAAATGGAATGGGGCTAACAGGCCAAGCGGCGTGTATTTCTACCGCTTGATTGTTAATTCAAACAACCAAAAACAAATCATGCAGAAAAAGATGCTGCTTGTTAAATAGTAAAGTTAAGGAAGAATTGTAATGAAACTCAGACTTTTAATTGTACTTGCCCTGTTTTCTTTAAATACGGTATTGAGCCAAAGTTTTCAATGGGAATCTTTCACCAAGGAAAATTCTCCTTTACCCGATAATAGTTTACGCGCGCTGCATATTGATGAAAATGAAGTTTTGTGGATTGGCAGTGATTCCGGATTAACCGGATTTAATGGTTCGGCATGGATTACCTATACGACTTCCAATACGGATAGCCTCGCTGATGATCAGATCAATGATATTTTAATCTCGGATCAAGATATTGTACTATCAGGTCCCAAAGGGCTATCCGGTGGAGAAATAACAACCTACGATAATATAAACTGGTCAACGCCTCTGAATACTAAGAATTCAGGATTAGCAAGAGATATGATTTTTACCAGCAACATCGACAGCCTCGGTAATAAATGGTTTGGCACGGATAGCGGGGTCAGTTTAATGAAACCGGATAATTCCTGGGAATTATTTAGCTTAGGCGGTGTTTTTCCATTCATTTCCGTTAATAAACAACCCACCTACTGGCAGCATTTCGGAACAAAGGGATTAGGCGTCTATATATTAGGATATACTAATAATGGTTCCTCAGACGCTATAACCAGTGCAACCTGGCTGCTTGAGCCGTGGAATCTTATTTCAGATACGGTGCAGGCTGTATTCATTGAAGAAGATGGTGATAGGTGGTATGGTACACCGCGAGGGGTTACATATCATACCGGACCAAATTTAAGATCATACACATGGTACAATGTTAATTCCGGCCTGGTACATAATAATGTACAGGCATTAGCGCAGGATTCCGATTCTGCAATGTGGATAGGTACATCAGGCGGCGTTTCCAGGTTTTACAATAGCTCCTGGAATAATTTCACAACCGGGAATGGCCTGATCTCTGATGATGTAAGAGATATTGAACCCGCTCCCGGTAATATTGTGTGGTTCGCTACAGCGGGAGGATTATCCAAGTTAACTATATCCTCCAGTTCCATTAAAACCGATAATCCTGTTCTGGCCGATAATTTTATAGTTTCGCCTGCTTTCCCAAATCCATTCAACATGACGACCCACATAAAATTCGAATTGCCAGTCGCTTCACAGGTGCGCATAAAGATTTATAGTATTAACGGACAACTGGTAAATGAGTTATTGAATGCTGATCTGATGAAAGGAAAATATGATATTGTCTGGACCGGTAAAAATAATCAGGGCTCCGATATTGCGAGCGGACTATATCATGCTGTTATTTCTGCAGCCAATCAAATAAAGGTAATTAAATTGGTCTTACTGAAATAATAAAAAGGCTGTCCCGGCAGGGATGGCCTTTTTTTTATTCTTCTTTACTGATGATTATTTAAGCTTAATACAAATTTTATTTAAGATTACTTCAAAACAAGTAAGAAATGTATATAAAATAATTGATTTTGTAGTATAAAGTCTTATTGATTATATTGCTCGAAAGAATTACAGATATTGTAGTTACCGCGGTCTTCATACTTTTTTTAATGATGAATCAGGTAATAAAATAAAAAAATATAAACAGGAGCGGGCATTATGTTTTTTAAGAATCTTTTCAGACGTATTAGCAGCAGAGATTTCTGGCTGAAATTATTTTTCCCGTTTATCGGATTAGCTTCTTTGATATGGTTTTTAGTCAGAGTTATTCCGAAACCTTCCAGAGCCTCTTATCCCTGTATGCAGGTAGCCGCGCCGCTGGCTTCAAGTTTTGTGGTTTATATAATAGGTTTACTGGGATCAATTACAGCTTTTCGGATAATGAAGGTCCAGTTTAATAAAGCCAAATATGTTTCAGGTTCCCTGGCCCTGGTTGTTTTTCTTAGTCTGTCCGGCTGGTTTTTTATTAATTCTGCTTTCCCAGCCAAAGCAAAAATGGCGGATGATCCGCCTGTAAATCAGCCTATCGGCGAAGCCCAGGGCGTATTCCCCGGACGGGTAGTCTGGTCATGGAATCCCGACGCCACCAACGAAAACTGTAATCCGAGCACGTTTGGCGATACCTGGTATCATTCAAATAATTATAACCAGATCATCGTGGATGGAATGCTCTCTGAGGTATTACAAGCTTTAACCGGAGAAACTACGGACAGTGCCGCATGGAGAGTGGTATTTGAATATCATAACAGCGTAGTGCGGGATAAAGGCGCAGTTAATTATGCATCAGGAGAAAAGATTTTTATCAAATTAAATGCGACAAGCGCCTGGGATGGAAATTTCAACACCTATGATCTATCCGATAAAAATAATAGTTACTATGCCGTATCCGAAACGTCTCCCGCCATTGTTACAGCAGTTCTTCGCCATCTTACAAATGTGGTAGGCGTTGCCCAGGCTGATATTTATATCGGCGACCCGATGAAACACATCTATAAACATAATTATGATTTATGGCATGCCGAGTTTCCTAATGTTCATTACCTTGATAATGATGATTATTCAGGTTTAGGCCGGGAACAGGTTACAACCAGCACAACAGCTAAAATTTATTATTCCGATAATGGAAGCGTTCTGCGGGAAGGCGTATGGTATCCCTATAATCCTGGCACAGATGTTCCGGTTCATAACGATAATCTTTATGCCATTTTTAAAGAAGCGGAATATATGATTAACCTGCCCATGCTCAAAGGGCATAAGCGCGCCGGCGTTACTATGTTTGCCAAAAACCATTTCGGCTCACATATCCGTGGCGACGCGGCTCATTTGCATAACGGCCTGCTTGCGCCCATGGAAATGGAAAATGGTGTAACCCGTCCGGGATATGGTTTATACCGCATACAGGTGGATTTAATGAGCCACTCATTACTGGGCAAAAAGAATCTTATTTATATTATGGATGCCCTTTGGGCCACAGATCATGAACTCGGTAAACCGATTAAATGGTCGATGGCGCCTTTTAACGAAGACTATATGTCGTCTATATTTGCATCAATGGATCCTGTTGCAATCGAATCGGTCGGATATGATTTTTTAAGAAGCGAATTCACCGAAGAACGCGGAGAAGGTCTCTATGTGCAAATGGACGGAACCGATGATTATCTGCATCAGGCTGCAGACTCCAGCAACTGGGCGGATGGAATCATTTATGATCCTGACAGCACCGGAGAACTATTTGCCAGTCTTGGCGTCCACGAACATTGGAACGATGCAGTTAACAAAAAATATACAAGAAATCTGGAAACCGGAGATGGCATTGAATTGATACAACTGTTACACGATCCGAGCGCAATAAAAACCGAAACTGAAATAGCTCAGTCTTTTGCCCTGCTGCAGAACTTCCCCAATCCTTTTAATCCGTCTACTACAATTGCATACAAGTTAGAGAATGCAGGCCAAATAGAACTTGTAATTTATAATGCACTTGGTCAGAAAATAGAAACACTCGTAAATACCGCTCAGCCTGCCGGTTATCATGAAGTAAAATGGACCGGGGCCAATCATGCCAGCGGCGTTTACTTCTACCGCCTGTATATCAATTCTCAGGACAATACGCAAGTGCTGCAACGAAAAATGTTACTCGTTAAATAAAATCCCGGTTGATTTAAAAGAAATAATTCTTTTATCTTTGAATATTATAAAGCAAAAAGGCTGCTCTAAACCGGGCAGCCTTTTTCATTTAAACGATCAATTGTGTTTCATCCACCTGATAATTTCTCTTATTCCGGGTTTTTTACCATACATCAGAATGCCGACTCTGTATATCTTCGAAACCAGCCAGATGGTGCCGATTACGGAAAGAATCAAAACTATCACCGAGATAATAATGCCATCCGGAAGCATGGGATCGGTAACGGCAACCCTGGCAAATCCCACAACCGGGCTGAATAACGGCACAATGGAAATCCAATAAGCCATGGTTGACTCGGGAGCTTTTGCCGCGGAGAACATCAGGAAGAAGCTGATGATGATCACAAATATCAGCGCCATCTGGGCCTGCTGGGCTTCATCTTCCGTATTTACAATTGATCCGATGCCGGCGTAAATGGTCGCATAAAATAAGAAACCTAGTAGAAAGTACAGCAAAAGGAATCCGAAAACGGGAACAGAAAATTTCATTTCATTCATTATTTCCATTAATTCCGGTGAATTGATGCCAAAACTCATAAAACCATAAGCGGCATAGGCCGACGCCAGAAGAAAAAACAAACCGATAATAAATAACTGTGTCAGGCCTAACAGACAGATTCCCGTAACTTTTCCGACAAGCAAATCTACCGGTTTCACCGAAGAGACAATGGTTTCCGTGATGCGCTGCGACTTTTCTTCAATCACGCTGCGGGAAACTATCTGCCCGTAAATCATGACCAGAAGAAACAGCAGATAAGCCAATATGTAAGTCAAAATAAAACTGGAAACGCTGCCCTTGGAGACTTCTCCTTCATCCGTAACCTGGTGCGTAATCAACTCAATTTTACCTTTTTCAAATACCGCCCGGATTGAATCGGGTGAAACGCCTTTCAGTGTCAGATAATGATCGGTGACAATCCGGGAAATTGCCCGGTCAATTTTAGCCAGTTCTTCCCAATCGCTTACACTGCGGGCAGAATATCTTACTTTTTTTTCTGTATAAATGTTTTCGGGAATATTCAGATAAGCATCAATTTCCTTGGACATAACCATGCGCTGGAGATGTAACGCAGCCGAATCGGCACTAACCGTATCGGTTTTATAAAGAACCCATTCATATTCCGGGATACCGCCTTTTAAGGTATCGTTAAGCATCGAAATCATTTTATTGTATATCTGACCGCTTTCATCAATCACCGTAATTTTTTTGGTTTCCGGTGTGAACAATAAAGCAAAAATAAATATACCGCCAAAAGCGATGGCCATAAAAACGGGCGTAATTAAAGTGCCGATGATAAAACCTTTTGTACGCACTCTCGTGACATATTCACGCCAGATAATAGCAAATATTTTTTTACTCATACCCTGTCTCCGTTATTCTTTTTTCCGACGGCTTCAATAAAAATATCGTTCAGGGATGGCTCGCGTAATTCAAACTTTCTTATTTCCACCCGATCAATTATTTTTTTAAGAAAATCCTGCGGTTTGATATGCTCGTTTAATTCAATCTCAACATGATTTCCATAATTATTATACTTATATATCATGGCGTTTTCGTTCAGAAAACCATCCGGTCCGGTATAGTCCAGAAGAATATTATTTTTATTGAACTGCTCTTTTACTTTTGAAAGCGGACCCGATAAAATTAACTCACCTTTATTTATCAGTATGATTTCGTCGCAAAGCTTCTCTGCGCTTTCCATGATATGAGTGGAAAAAAGGATTGCGGCGCCCTGCTTTTTTAATTCCAGAATAATATCCTTTATCAGGTTTGCATTAATCGGATCCAGACCGCCAAAGGGCTCGTCCAGAATCAGCAGATCCGGATTATGAAATATCGTACCGATGAACTGAATTTTTTGCTGCATGCCTTTGGAAAGTTCTTCTACCTTTTTCTTTTTCCAATCCGTAATTTCCATTCTCTCCAGCCACATATCTGCCCGGCGATCAGCCTCTTTCCCTGATAATGATTTTAGTCTGCCCTGGAACCGAAGCAATTCATCAATCTTCATTTTTTTATACAGTCCCCTCTCTTCGGGCAGATAACCAATCCTGTCTTTCATCGATTCTTTTGATAAACCGTTATTAAAGGTAATTGTCCCGGAATCAGGCGCGATAATATCCATAATCATACGAATGGTTGTTGTTTTACCGGCGCCATTTGGTCCCAAAACGCCTAAGATTTTACCCTTTTCGGCTTTTAACGAAACGCTGTTTACAGCGACATAATCACCGAATTTTTTTGTAATGTTTTCGACTTCAAGTATTTTCATACTTTTCCTTTGTTTTGTTAAATTGGAATCAAATACATAGTTTTCATCGAATAAGTTTCATTACTTCCTTTGATATATTCAGGTGTAATTTTCTTACAGAATTTTCAGAATAATACAGGTGATATCGAATATTATTCAAATCTTTTATTTAAAAATCTTCCGGTGACTCAAATAAATCACCGGAAGAATGATACTTTTATTTTTTATTCCTGTTTTTCACCAGCCTTGATTAATATTTGCGTCCAGTAAACGGCAACTACAGCTAAAAGTAATATCGAAAAAACGGCAATCACTTCAATGCCGGGAAATATGCCTGTAACGGCTGTCTTAATCTGCTCCAGTATAAAAACCACTAAGAAAGTAAGCGGTATATACATCATGTTTTTCTTAAAGAAAACAATATAAAGGCCTAAATATAACAAACCTTTGATTAGCCCGGAAAGTAAACACATGCCCCAGGCGGTAATGGTGATTTCCGAGGTGAGGATGAAATACAGAACAAATAAACTGCCGTATAAAATCGTTTTCTTTGTCCAGCCTGAGGTCAGTATATCCAAAGCGACAAATAAGAACATAAAAAGAGAAACTCTCAGCATAAAACCGGTAACCGGAGAAATAAATCCCAGAAAGGGAACGGCTTGTGTTAAGTGTTCCAGAGACGGCCAAACGGGCGTAACATCCGGCACAATTAACTGGATAACAACTGTAATTCCGGCAATTAACAGACCCGCAGCCAGCCATTCAAAACGCCATTTTTTGGATAACGGCGATACATTTAATATGGGAATATAGCCGCTGATTAATCCCAAAAGAACCGCTAAGAACAATAATCCTATAACAGACACGCCGATGACGGTAATCTGTTGGAACATCAGGGGTTGTGCCGTTGAAAAAAGTATTTTCACACAGGACCAGTTGTTTATTATTTCTATCAGTGAAATTATAAATACAAACGATGAAACAATGATAAACGGCTTAACGGCAAATTTTTTACGGCTCCAGGCCATAATCGCTAAAACCGCAGCCGCAATATAAAGCCCGATTTTGAATACAGAGCCGGCGATAGACATAATCAGTTCCTGGTTTTCTTCATTGCGAATTTGCCTTTCGTAATCTTCCGGAATGTGGATATATTTGATGGCATTAACGATATCGTTTCCGGCAATCCGAATCTGGTATCTGCCCTGCCCTTCCTTTAAAGGATAAGCCAGGCTATCTGCGAATTCAAAGGTCCAATCCGTGCGATTGGGATGTTCTTTAGGCTTTGCGGTAATTTCCGTTAACAAACCGGGATCCCGGTTAAAATAAGTTTTCAGATAGTTGCGGGCTATTGTCCTGGCCGAATCCGCATTCAGACTGTCGCCGGCGGTTGATTCGGCTAATTTATGATAGACATTCCTGACCTTGCCCTGCGGATCAACATAAACATGATATTCCTCGGCAATTTCTTCTTTTGTACCGCTGAACCGGGCAAAGCGCACTTTCCACCGGGGCGGATCGATAAAGTCACCCAGCAAGTCCCGATAGACTGAATCTCCGCCGGTCTGATAGGCAAAACGGTCGTTTAAATCCGGATTATCAATAATACAACTGATAATTTCCCAGGGTTTATCCACAGTAAAATTCATTTTTTCCAATTCTGCGATGGCAGCCGCTTCCGCCTGATCACGGCCAGGTTTAAATTCCTTGATAATAGCGCTGAAATCGGTCAGGAAAAACCATAAAATCAAGCCGATTAAACCCAGCGCGATTAAACTGTATCTTTCCCGGGCATTCATTTCTACGGAACGGATTAACTGCTCCGCATCCCTTTTTTCCTCAACAGGCGGCGGAGGCATAAAGGCGCTATTTAAATCTTCGGTTTCCACTTCAGTACATTTCTTTAAGCGGATAAGGGCATACAGGATAACGATTATAGGAATTGCAGCTAATATAACAATCACCGTCTGATCCAGCCAGATTCCCGATGCGGAACTGGCAAAAACGGGTAAAGCAAACCAGACGACATCATATACAAAATGAGTGATTATACCGGGAAGCAAACCCAGATAGTAATATACAAGTCCCAAACCTATTGAAGGAATGATTAGTTCCACCAGCCTGGCATAAGCGGGCTGGTTGGCGTAATTGGCATGACCGGCCCCAAATATTGCTGCCTGGATAACAAAGGCCGTTATCAGCCATGTTTTGGGATGACCATATTTTTTTCCTAACAAAGCCGCTCCGGCAATCGGAATAGCGCGGAACAAACATTCTTCCATAAAACCGGCCTGAAGCGAAATGCCTATGGGCGGAAGCCAGGGAAAATAAGTGGCCAAAACATCAGGATCAGTAAGCGCTGATGATGGCGTCCACCATCCCAGTACATTGGTTGCGAAAAAGTAAAAGGCAATATCCACCGCAAAGAAAATAGCCACTCCGTAATAGGCTCCGATTGTCTGCCCCAGGACAGATTTTGATGCGGCCGTTTTTGTATTCCATACTTTCCATAACTGGATATGATTGGGAAAGGCTTTTCTGGTTAAACTTTCTGCAACCATGAAAATTAGGGTAAATAAACCTGTGTAACCAATAAACTGCAGTACAATCATGATAATTTGCCGTGAAATAAACCCGTTTATGGCAAGCGCGGTATCGTAATCCATCCACATTAATGGCCATTCATTTAATAAAGTCATCGCCTGCAGAAATCCGACTATTCCGCCCCATATCAGCGCCTTTTTCCAGACTAACCAGCGTTGTTTAAGCAGATAAAACAATCCGAATAAGATTCCACCGAATACATAAAGTAAAACTATGGCGATCACGGCCCCTGTGGCTATCGTTTCATTTGCAGAGCGCAATTCCTCATATTTCAAATCAAAGGTTTCGGGAATTTTAATATACGGTTTGATTTTTGTCAGTTTATCTCCGCTGACGCCTATTTCATAACGATAAGTGCCTTCGCCGATCTTTTGGTCTTTCAGTTCATAAGTAAAAGTATGGTCGATTCTTCCGGCGGGTCTTACCTGCTGGGCTTTCTCGATCAATTCATAGGAAGGTAAACGGAAACGCCATTTTTGAATAATCTGTTCATGAACAATACTAAGCGCTGAATCGGCAGACAAGGCGCCGCCCTCCTCATCTTCCGGTACTTTTTCTTCAAAACCGATGAAATCGCCTTTTGGATCAAAATAGATTTCAGTTTCTTTGGTCTCTGAAGGTTTAAACAAACGTACGGTCCAAAAATAAGGAGAATAAAGCGTATCCTGAATCATCGCCCGAAAGGCTTCAGCGCCGCCGGCTTCAAGTTCCACGTAATTTTGCACCCGGTGGGCGGTTCGAAAGGAAGCTG
Source organism: Calditrichota bacterium (assembly GCA_003854985.1). Taxonomy (GTDB): domain Bacteria; phylum Calditrichota; class Calditrichia; order Calditrichales; family Calditrichaceae; genus Zgenome-0002. Next base: position 7,573 of record RQOG01000094.1, on the reverse strand, counting down.
AATTCCGGCCGTCCCCCCAGGCCCAGCCATTCGCTTCGGCTAATTCTATTGCTTTCCGAATCGCCTGATCCCGATCCATTTCAACATTCATCGCGACAATCGGATAGGCTTTCGGGAAAAACTCCACAGCAAAAAATCCACAGGCTATGGTAAATACCGTGAACAGAATCCAGAATAATGGTTTTCGACTCATGTTAACCTCACTATTTAGCTGAATTAATACTTAGGTCAGTTTAGGCTAAAATTAAAATGATTATTTTTATGATTCAAGAATTATTAATCAAAGTCCACGGGCAGTTCGGGCTTGGAGACAAGCTCCGCCATTCTCCGGATTTGCACAGCGGTAACCCGGGAAAGGGAAAGTTGCGGAAGATTGGTGAGCGGAAAGAATTTTACATCCGTGGTTTCCATGCTCGGAGTTGGCCGGCCGCCGGTAATTTCGCAATAAAAAAACATTTTGTAGACCCTGTAAGGTAATTTGGGTAAATGTCCCTGTTTTTCACGGTCATACACGGCTAATAGTTTTTTTGCTTTGACCATATAACCCGCTTCCTCAAACACTTCCCTTTCAACGTTTTCACTTGGAGTAGCCCAGGGATCCGCCCAGCCGCCTGGCAGCGTCCACAGACCATCAATTTTTTCATTGACCAGCAGTACTTTATCCTCCCGGATTATAAAGCCCCTGGTATCCACTTTCGGAGTGGCGTAACCATTATCCCTGGAAAAATAATCCAGGATTTCTTCAGGTTGATGATTGGTATGTTCGGCGATGATTTCCGCAGCAATAAGCTGGATTTGCCTGTAACGATCCTTATCAAAATCATTTTGTGAATAGGTCAATCCATTTTGGGCAATCGACTGTAATTTTTGCGCCCATTCAGTCCAGCGGTAGGACATTCAATAATTCCTTTCTAATTACCGGGATTATTTTTTATCTTTTCTTATTTTGGCTTCGCTCGATTTCAATTCTACTTCATCGGGTTCTCTGGCTTTCATTATCAAAACGATGCCTGCCAGCACCAATGGAATACTCAGAATCTGCCCCATGTTCAACAGCATGCCCTGTTCAAAGGCTTCCTGGTTTTCTTTATAGAATTCAATGAAGAAGCGTGCGCCGAAAACAAGCGTCATAAACAAGCCAAGCAATAATCCTCTCGGTGTCAGAACGGTTCTTTTACGGTAAATCCGGAACAAAATAAAAAATATTAACAGGTAAGCCAGCGCTTCGTAAACCTGGGTAGGATGCCGAGGTATCGGAGGCATATCCACTCTGGGCAATAAAATCGCCCAGGGCACATCCGCTGCTTTACCGATAATTTCCGAATTAAAAAGGTTTCCGAGACGAATAAAAAACCCGGCCAGGGCAACGGTAATGACTATGCGGTCCACCAACCACATAAACGGCTGATCCGGACGTTTACGGGCATAATAATATAACGCCAAAAGAATACCGATGGCCGCGCCGTGGCTGGCCAGTCCGCCTTCCCAGACCATTAAAATCTTAAGCGGGTTACTCAAATAATAAACCGGATCATAAAAAAGACAATGACCGAGCCGGGCTCCTACTACCGTGCCAATCATCATAGTCATCAGCAGAGGATCGAGGTCTTTAAGCGGCTTGAATTCCTTATATTTATAAATCCAGCGGAAAATCAAAAACCCGAGCGTAAATGAAATCATGAACATCAGGCTGTACCAGCGCAATGACAGATGGAAGGACAGAATTTCGATACTGAATATTTCCGGATCAACATCCCAGGTGAACATAATTTTCCTTTATTTTTATTCGATTAGTAATCCTAAGTTTTTTAACGGCGTTTGACCTAAGAAGCCGCAGGTCTATATCTCCATTTCTTTTATTAAATGATCAGCGCCGCCGACTTTTTCTATGATCCAAAGGATATATCGTATATCCACCCCGATGGACCTGCTGTATGTTTCGCTCCAGGCGTAATCATTAATGGTCGCTTCGAATGTACGGTCAAAATTCAAACCGATCAACTCTCCCCGGGCATTCAAAACCGGACTGCCGGAATTTCCTCCGGTTGTATCCATATCATATAAAAGACAAACCGGAATGCAATCAAGGTTAGCGCTTTTAAACCGGCCAAAGTCTTTTTTATAAAATAAATCGATAACATTCTGAGGGGTATTAAAAGGTTCCTGACCGGTCGTTTTTTCCACGACGCCCTGTAATGTAGTTATCGGCAAACAATAGACCGCATCCCTTGGAGAATACCCCCGGATATGTCCATAGGTCATCCGGAAAGTGCCGTTAGCGTCGGGGATAAAATCCTTTTTTAAATACAGCTTTTTCACCTCGTTCCATTTGGCATAAAGCGCGTCCAAAGCGCCGTTCCGTTCTTCATTTATTTTTTTAATTTTCTCATATTCCGGCTTTAGTTTAATGTACCAGTTAATCAAAGGATCGTTAAGCTCAGCGATCTCTTCCGGCGTAATATTAAAAGCCTTTTCAACAAAATCTTTATCTGCCAGCTGTGTTCCGGAAAAGGCTTCATCAATATACTTTTCAGAAGGGGATTCATTTGTTTTCAGTCGGAAAATCTTATCAAGTGCTTCTATTTTCAAATCGGCCGGCCGTTGATTGGCTTTTGATATGAGCTCTTTTAGAAGAATTTTATCGGTGGGCTCATAATAATCACCGACAGATCTTAGCGCCGATTTTTTAGTCTGTTCAAAATTGCGATCCATGTAGGCGGATTGCCGTTCCAGGTCTTCTTTCTGCCTTTCTTCCGCAGAGGTGACAACGCTTTTGGCAACATTTAATAAAACAATATTCCGCGTCAGATAGCTTAGAATCAGTTCCTGTTCCATAGCACATTTTATTTCATTATATATTTTATTAATATCGTCCAGGACCTGTCCGTATTGTTTCTGCAGCTGATCATCGTTATCAATAAATTTTCCGATCTCCTTTTCCTGAGCTCGTTTTTTCTCAACCAGGTTCAGCCTATGCAGACCGGTTAGTTTTCCGCGATAATTCTTTTCGGTATTCGCCAGGCCTTTTATCCGCGCGCTGTGTTTAAGCGCCACGTCGCGGTTCATCTGACTCATTTCCTGCATAACCGAGATCTGTTTTTGATCCCAATCCACGATAAACGGCATCCGATAGTTTTGTTCATAATCCAGGTAACTTGCCGTATAATGCCGGTAGGTGCGGCCGGGGTAACCTAAGATAAAAACAAAATCTTCTTCCTCAACGCCATCCGGATTCACTTTTAAAAACTTTTTGGGTGTAAAAGGCACATTGTCCTGCGCATAATCCGCCGGCGATCCGTCCGGCGCCACGTAAGCTCTTAGCAGGGAAAAATCCGCTGTATGTCTCGGCCATTCCCAGTTATCAACATCGCCGCCAAATTCACCCAACGCAACCGGCGGCACATACACCAGCCGCACATCTTTGATATAAGTGTATATAAACAGCATATATTTCTCACCGCGGAACATTTCCGATACTTCGGCGCGTTTGCCGGGATTTTCCTCTTCGGTTCTCTTTATAATTTCCTTTTCCTTTTTTTGTATAGCCTGTTTTTTCTGCTGAAAACTCATCGTATCATGCAGGGCGCTTAATACTTCCTGCGATACATCCTTATAGGAATCCACTATGCGAACCGTAAATCCTTTCGCTTCCACCTCTTCTTCTGCCGATTGGGCAATAAAACCATTCTTCAAATAATCATTTTCCTCATTACTGGCTTTCTGAACCGCGCCGTAAGAGCAGTGATGATTGGTAAGAATCAATCCTTCCGCCGATATAAAAGCGCCGGTACAACCGCCAAGCTTTACAACCGCATCAGACAGACTTGTCTGCCCTTCGCTGAAAATGTCGGCGGCTTCTAACTCAAATCCCATTTTACGCAAATCCAGTTTATCCAGTTCGGTTAACGGATACATTCCTTCTTCGGCCAAAAGCCCGGTCCGGCCGCTGATAAAAACCAGGGCAATCAGGATAAATCTAATCCATTTCATACCTATATTTCCTTTATTTCATTTTTTCTTAAAAAGTTAAAATTTAAGCAAAATAAAAAATGAATCCAATCAAACAAAATTCTATAGTTAACACAAGAATAAAATGTACTAATATTTAGTTAGAGACTATAAATTCAATAATATAAACGAGGAGGTTATATGCTGTCTAAAAAAATGGAAACTGCTATCAACAATCAAATTAATGCCGAGTTATACTCCGCCTATTTTTATTTAAATATGTCCGCCTATTGCGAAGAAAAAAGCCTGCCCGGATTCGCGAATTGGCTGAATTTGCAGGCACAGGAGGAATATGCTCATGCCATGAAATTTTACAATTATCTTCATGACAGGGATGGCAAAGTAATATTGGATCAGATCGATAAACCAAAAAGCGGTTTTAAAAACATTCTTGACGTTTTTGAGCAGGTATTGGAACATGAAAAAAAAGTAACGGCCATGATAAACAACCTGTACACATTGGCTGTAAAGGAAAATGATTATCCTTCTCAGGTTATGCTGCAATGGTTTATCGGGGAACAGGTGGAAGAGGAAAAAACAGCCAAAGAAATAGTTGATCAATTAAAATGGGTTGGCGACAAAAGCACCGCCCTGTTTATGCTGGATCAGAAATTTGGCCGCAGACTGGATCAAGCTGCAGAAGAAACCTCTGAGTAAAGCATCTGTCGCAAAAAAATAAGAAAAATCAAAAAGAGGCTGGCCCAAAAGACCAGCCTTTATTTTTATCTTCCGGATTCGGATTCCAGGTACCTGAAAAAGTCGCTTTTAGTTGATAAGATCAGGATATCTTTTTCGGACAACGTGTTTTTATAGGATTCAAGCGTCTTCAGGAAACGATAGAAATCACGGGTATCGGCGCTGCGGTCGTAAGCCCTGGCGTAGATAGTTGTCGCTTCGGCGTCGGCTTTACCGATTATCTCCTGCGCCTGACGGTAGGCATCCGATTGAATACTTTTTAATTCTCTCTCTTTATCACCAAGAATTTTAGAGGCTTCGCCCTGACCTTCCGAGCGGAATTTATCGGCAATCCGTTTTCTTTCGGAAATCATTCGGTCATAAACTTTTTGCCTGACGCTTTCCCTGTAATTAATCCGCTTAAATTGCAGGTCTAAGATTTCGATGCCCAAATCTTTCACCCTCGCCTGGGTAGCCGCCAAAATATCCCTGGTAATCTGCGATCTGCCGATGGCAATTTCCGGATATAAATTGGCGTCCATATCATCTTTCAAAAGAGAATCGGGTTTAACGCTTAAAATTCTGTTGGTGCTGCGGATAATTTCGGCCAGTTTATGTTTAGCGACCGCATTTCTTGTCTCGCCATCCAGGATATCGTCCAGGCGGGACTGGGCTCTGGCTTCGCTCTGGAATCTCTGAAAATAAAGAAATACATCCGATATACGCCACCGGGCATAAATATCAACAAAAATATACTGTTTATCGCTGATAGGTATTTCATCGGCGTCGCCATCCCATTCCAGAAATCTCTTTTCAAAAACAACCACCTGCTCAAAAAACGGAATTTTAAAATGCAGACCCGGATCGGTAATTACCCGCTGAGGTTCTTTAAACATGGTTATTATGACCTGTTCCGTTTCATCGACGGTATAGGCAGAAGCCAGTAGGCCCAAAAAGACAAAAATGACAACGATTCCAATAATTACACTCTTCTTCATTTTACCTGCCCTCCTTCATTAAAATTAAACAGAGGCAGGATACCCGAAGCGTCTTCTTCGGTTATGAGCTTTTTACCCACCTTCGATAGTATTTCATTCATGGTTTCCAGGTATATTCTGCGTCTGGTTACTTCCCTGGCCTTGGCGTATTCATTATAGAGAGAAGTAAATCTGGAAGCCTCTCCTTTGGCCTGGTTGACCCGCTCTAATGCGTAACCACGCGCTTCTTCTATCTGGCGTTGCGCTTCGCCGCTGGCTTTGGGGATAACCCGGTTATACTCCGTTTTTGCCTGATTAATTAATTTATCCTTTTCCTGTTCGGCTTCATTTACCTCATTAAACGACGGACGCACTTCATCCGGCGGATTAACATCCTGAAGTATTATCTGGTCAACACGGATACCGGTTTCATAGATATCGCAAAGCGCCTGAACTTTTTCTTCGACCGCAAAGGCTATTTCCTGCCTGCCTACGGTAATAACCTCATTCTCGGTTCTATCGCCGACAATCTCGCGCATGACCGCTTCATTAATATCACGAAAGGTTCTTTGAGCTTCCCTGACTTTAAAAAGGAACTGATATGGCTCCTTGATACGATATTGAACAATCCATTCCACAACCACAAGATTTAAGTCGCCGGTCATCATCAGCGATTCTTCCAGAAAATCACCCTGCTCATATTCGGACCGGATGCCGGCTCTCAGTGTTCTGAATCCAAACTCTTCCTTTAATTGCTCCTCAATTGGCACTTTGGTATATTTTTCAATCGGGTAAGGCAGTTTAAAATTCAGCCCGTTCTCGGCTGTCCTTACATATTTTCCAAAACGCTGTACAATAGCCACCTCTTCCCTGTCCACGATAAACCAGCTGGAATACACAAATACAATGATCAGAAAGCCGACAATCGCAATTGTAATCTTTCTGATCGATATATTGGGCGGCCTCAAATTGCTTAAATCAAATTCTTTTTGTTGAGCCATAGTTCCTCCTTTTTTGGCGATTTATTGTTGCCTACAAATATAAATCAGATTTATTCAAAGCCAAAGATATGAAATTAAATGCAGTGATTAAAATAAATCAAACCCGCCGGCATTTTAATTCATAATCACCGGCAGGCTTTTATTACAAATGTTTTATTTTTTAATTTCCAGAACATCCAGTATTTGTTTAGTATGATTCGAAGCGTTCACATTATCAAATCGGTGTAAAATCAGGCCCTTGTTATCGATAAGATAGGTTATCCGTTTAGGCATGAATATTCTGGTAATTCCCCCGTCCGCCCCATACGCTTTAATGACTTTTTTGGATGTATCCGCCAGCAAAGTAAAGGGCAGATTATATTTTTTCGTAAAGGCATCATGTGATTTCGGGTCATCCTGACTAACGCCCAAAACAACCAGTCCCTTATCCTTGAGTACATCAAAATTATCCCGTAGATTGCAGGCCTGGGCGGTACAACCCGGCGTATCATCTTTTGGATAAAAATACAATACAACAGTTTTACCTTTATAATCCGAAAGACGATGGATTTTCCCATTGGAGTCTTTCAATTCAAAATCCGGCGCTTTGTCGCCTGGTTTCAGCAATTCGCCTGCGGTTGATAATCCGAAAAGGCCAAACATAAATATCACCATAATAATCCTCATACTCATAATTCCTCCGTTTTTTATACTGGAACGATTTAATTATCATTTTATTCCAATAAATTTTTGATTTTTCAATTCAACTTATTAAAATTAGCGCAGACCTGAAGAAAGGAGAAGTGAAATTATGGAATATTGCCCTTATTGTGCGGAAGCATTACCGGAATCGGCTAAAATTTGTCCACATTGTAAAAAGTCCGTTGATTTGAATCTTATTGAAAATCTCTACGATGAAGAAACGGTTGAATT